>JAGVKB010000063.1 GCA_020050835.1 Candidatus Obscuribacterales bacterium
GATTTTTTGTTTCGCAACTCAAACCTACCCAGGCATCGCTGCTTGGCAGGGGAGGTCATCACCAATTTCGAAATTCAACGAGCTTTAGGACAGCGTCTTTTTCATAAAAAAGTGTTGTACATACTATAACTTGTCGTTATTTTCCAAAACAAAAAAGACCCTGGTAGCTACCTATTCTCAAAAGCTACAGAGTTCTCCTGATTGGTTTGATCAAAAAGCAGTGGCAACGGGACTGCAAACATCACATAACGCTGGTTTTTGTCATGATGCATGGCAACAGACCGACAGGCAAGGTGCCCTGTCGGTCTGTTGCGTCCTATCGGCGAAGAACCCACCTAGAGGTCCAAGTCTATGTCTATGTCGATATCGCCATCGAAGTCGAAGTTGTCGAAGAAATCGATGTCCGCATCGAACAGGTCGACGGTGAGAATGCCGAGATACATGAACCCGTAGAACAAGAGTGAGAGCCCGCCGAAGAAAAGCGTGATGAAAGCAGCAAGCACTGGACGACTATGCTGCTTGACTTTCTTACGCCTTCCCCGTCGCTGGCGCCGTGATCTCAGTCCGGTTGCCAAAAGGCAGGCGAGCGCACCGGCCGCCAACCACCCCCCGATTACATACAGCCAGATCGGGATGCCGCCGAGTATGCCCCAGACGTTGCCGGTCGACCGTTGCCGCAGGAGATCGTCATCGTTATCAAATACGCCATCGGGTCCGGCCGACTGAATGATGGCTATCTCCTGAAACCACTTCTGGTGGAAGCGAATCCGGATGTAATTGCCCCAGGGATCCATTTCGGTGATTCCCTCCCGGCGAACAAAACCACCGCTTCCGGACGGCTCGACAGTGCCAGCCCATTTCTCAACGAGCTGATCGGCCTGCTTAAGCTTGCGGGCAGCTTCTTCTTTCTGCTCAGCAGTCTGGGCAAGCCCGATTTTCTCGGCAGCCCACTGGCAGCCTGGCAGAGTCAAGACCCCGACCAGCAACAGAAGCAAGATAAATCGCATGGTGCACCTTTCATTGAATTGCGTGTTGGAAGCAGGCGAGCCGCACAACAAGCCTGCAGGAATGAGAACCTGGTTGACATCGTATCTTTCGTTTACGAGGCTTCAGCAGTGGTTTGGGCGGCAGTTCTGCCGGTCAAACCACTGCTGAAGAGTGCTTGTTCAAAAGCACACACAAAAGCTGTTTCCGAAGCCGCCAATGCAAGAACGGCAGCACCAGCCGCGTTGGACCAGTGCTGTCGCTGATCGCGATTCGACGTTAGTACCCACGAGCGTTGAGGGCGCCGCGGTAAGAAGTATCAGCCTGCGAGGCGTAACGCTCGGCTTCCTCCCAGGCACGCTCCTTGTAGTTGGCTTGAGCATCCAGCAGCGCTTGATTGGCGACGCGCATCTTCTCGGAGATGCTTGCACCGCTGGCGTGCTTACCCAGGCGCTTCTGTTTTAAAGTCGCCTGCTCGATCATCCGGCTCGCCCGGTCGAAGGACTGGCTGTCTGCGGTTCCAGCCTTGGTTGCTTCACGGGCCAATCTCTTCACCTCCTCGATCTCGGCTTGCAGCCCGCACCAGTTGGCACCACCGACTGCAATCGCCTGCTTGAGCTCGTCGTAGCGTTTTGAGGCATCCGCCAGGCGGGTCCGAGCCAACCGGCGCGTACACTCGGGGCTACAGGACTGCCTCGCTTCTGAAACTACCAGAGCAAGCGAGTCCAGCTTATCTACCGCCTTTTCATACTCCTTTTGCTGTTGAGCGATCTGTTCGTCGGCAGCACGGAGTTCATCGGCGCACCGCTGGGCATCCTTGTCCAGCTGAAGCCAGTCTTCGCATTCCACTGCCACTGCTGCTTCGAGACGGTCGATCTGGCCGACCAGCGCTTGCACTGCTTCAGCCGTTTCACGGCTGGTGGTAAAGCTGTTCTTGCTCAGCTTCTCGGCCAGCGCGCGCTCTCTGTCACGCAGCGACGACACGGATTCACGGGCGCTCCGTTTGTGCTTCTTGAGCTGGTTGAGGCGAGCTTCGGCGCGTTGGACAGCAGCAATCGATTGATTGATTCGCTCGAGCAAGCTCTCGATTCGCTCCAATCCAGAGAGGTAATTCTGGCTCAGATACTCAGATCTGACCGTTTCCAGCTCACGCCCAATCAACAGCTGCTCGGCGGTTCGAAAGCTATCCGCCTCCGCCTGCCAGGTCGATTCGCGCCCAATCTCCATCAACCTTTGCTTGACCGGAGAGGCGTAATCGAGGGACTTTCGCAGATCGTCCAAACGCTTGTAAGCATCCGTTGCTTCCTCCTCGATTCGGGCCTTGGCGGACAGCGTCCGGTCGATCAATCGGCCCGCGTCGGAGATGGTCTGGCGAACGGCACGCTGGCGAACCACGTACTCAGCCTCCGGCCTGCCGCGACCGCTTCGCCGGCGTCTTTCACTACAAGCCTCGCTCGAACGGGGCAGTGCGAGTACAAGCCTGATCGCCTCACCAGCTGAGTCCCGGGCCCGCGTCACCAGCAAATCCAGGTCTGCATTTGGCTCACACAGCTTGAAATTCTCGTCTGCAACCGGCTCAACTTGCTCGCGGGCACAGTTGTGGTCGCCTGCGGGATCGGCCGGCGGAGCCGGAAATGAGTTGACCACCTTCTGAGCGCGCACACTGGCAATTCTTCCCTCCAGTTGACAGATCTCCTCCTGCACCGCTGACTCCAGCTCTCGCTTGCAGATGAGTCGCTCCGTCAGCTCGTCTCGCAGCGACCGGCTTTGCTCGCACAGCGACTGCGCATTCTTGCCAGCGGCGAGTGGATCGCCTGTCATCTCGCGGAGAAACGCCCGGCGCTCCTCCTCCAGCTCAGTGAGGTCCTGTTGATAGACCGGACCGAATCCTGCAGCTAAGAAGGCTTGGTACTGCCGATTGACCGCCTCCACCGCTTCATTGACGTCGGTCTCAGCCCTGCGGCAATCGTTGATTGCCGTTTGGAGCTTCGCGAAGAGCACTGCAATCGAGGCAATCAGACTCTCGGCCACCTGAGCATGCCCGGCTGGCAAATCGCTCATCGTCGAAGGCAGTTGACCGGGGAAAAGTACAGCCTCGAAGGTCAGCTTGTCGCTGGCGATTAGCCTGGTCGCCTTCCGCAAGGCTCTCATACTGGGAAACTCGCCGCTCTTCTCCAGCACGTGGCGGCTATGGTTGAGACGCCGGTCGAGCGCATGCAAACGCGCTCTAAGCTCCCTGACGGCTGAAACCAGCTCTTGGTAGAGCTTAAGCGATTCACCCTTAAACTGCCCCAGGAAGCCCTTCTGATTGCTCAGATGACGAGCCACGTCCTGGCGCTCGACAGCCGCCAGTCGATCGCTTACCCCATTTAGCCGTCCTTGCAGTAGATTCGCGGCCGAACGATACCGCGAGGACAACAAAGCTCTGACGCCAACAAACAAACCGCCGGCGGTCCCAGCAACGAGCAAGATCGCCAATTCAGGAACGATCAGCACTGAGCACAGCGGTTGACGATGTTGGCGCGGACCTGATTCCATCGCCTCTCGCGCCGAAATCGGCCACGAGAAAAGCACGCACAAGGCGCCCAGTCCGATCAGCCAACGCCTGGCATTGACTCGTGTCATTTGAGACTCCTCTCTTGAAGGAAGCAGAATGTAAGTCTTTCGGCACCATCAACCAGACCGTCATAACCTGCACCAACGCTAGCGCTGGCTTGGAGTTCGGAGACAACTCGGGGCTGGTTACTTCGGGACTTCGGTGTCGATCGCTCGATTTTGTTTTCAACAGGTACCGTTCAACGATACGCAAGTTTGGTATGACAAAACAAATCACTTCTTTAGAAACTGCAATACCAGTTACAACCAAACAAAAGCACCGGCAAAACAAGAATTTTCAACAGTGCTGTCCGTCGCCGCCAACTTACTTGGGATAAACAGCAAGGCTCGCAGGCCGGGATCGTTCAGCTTGTCTTACCAGGCAGCTCTAAAGCTCCCTAGCGGAGCTGGCAAAAGCCAAGATCAGCCATGAATCTCCAGTCCCGATCCTTAAACAACACTTAGAACGTTTCGGTTCGGAATTCCCTTGCATTCAATTCAACCTGGCCGGAGTCGCGCTCGTTATCAACGGGAGTAAACTTAAACCGGAGGGTATCCTTGTCTGGGCGCAAATCTGGCGCACGGTGACAGGGTAGCACTACATTTGATACCGCAACACGACGAGGATCTACCATGAGCTCGCCAATCAATTTCAAGTACGGAAGAATTCCCGCTGAAACTGTACGGCTGGTCGAAGTCTGCGCCAACACAACTCGCGAACGTATTTCAAACGCACTACCACCAAGTGCCAGTCCCGAGATTATTGCATTTACCGTTCAAGCGGTCCTTGATACTGTCCTCAAAGACTGGCTACTGAATGAGAACACTGCCGGCCCCGACGAAGATGATTGGCAGGACATTGCTAGCTTCGTCAAGCTGGCTGTTTCGCTTGCACAGCCGGATCTAAACGATCGTGGTTTGCCTGTTTATCAAGCGACTCTGAACGGGCTTCTGTCAGATTGGCTCTATAACTGGAACTCCGACTCAGAAGAAGCAAGCAATCTCGAACCGGAGAAGAGAAAACGCGAGCATTCAGGTGCATAAATGGACCAGTGCATTGATTGTTACCTGCGGATAACTGGCAGCTCGACTGCCTCGTGGTTGCTCCTTGCCTTGCTGATCGTGTTCGTGTCAGCCTGGTTTCTTAAAGCATCCGGTAAAGCTCGCCGATCAGCCACACGGTCGCAATTCGGGCGAGTATCCAGGCAGACCGCAACGCTTTTGGCCCAGCACGTCGGTTACATCGACGGGCCCATGCTCAACGCCCTGCCGGTCGGTGCGTCCGGCGCGATGAGAGCATTGACGGTAAGACTGGTCTTGGAACACACGCTTGAAGACTGGTGGCGCAACGGCAATACCACCGGTCTCGACTCAGCCGACCTCGATGATCTCAGAGGCTTTATTCGACTCGCCGGTCACGTAGCCGGGCCAGGATTTCGCCATGAGGAGTTAGCAATCTATCGCGCAGTCTTGACCAATCTATTGCAAGATTGGCTTCACAACTGGAATGTCGACGGAGTAGATGGTCCTCCAAAACTGACTGGCTAACTAAGAATTATGGCAGGGGCGGCTAACCCAATAGCTTGGGTTTGGCTTGGCTAATATTATCTTCTATAGTTGTATTTTTAAACAAAAAATGCAAAGCGAATTGCTGATGCCATAAGCCTTTTACGCTCCCAGGCACCGATTGAATCGGCATGCCAAAGCCGGCGGTAGTTGGCGGAGTCAGTAATTTCTACCGACTCCGCCAACTCGAAGCTACCGCAGTGGCAGCTCCTGACCGCTGCTTCGACGCTCGGCAGACCAGCTTTAGAAGCCGCTCTGCTTAAGTTGGAAGCACTTTTTCTTGCTGCGACTCGACACACTACTCTACCGGCGGGATGAATCGAGTCGTACCAGCTTGCCTGCTTACGGGGTTACGACAACGCCCGCGAACAGGATGGCGCCGGTGCTCTCATCGGCCAGGACGGCCAGGAAAGGCCGGTCCACCCGCATCCGCCAGGTCTGCACGACGCACTCGAAGCCCATGCCGACCGATGTTACCGCCGCCGCCTCACCGCCTTCCTCGTCGAAGCGAGCGAAGGTCTTGTGCTTCACTTCGGAGATGAAGAGCTTGGGCGGTTGGCTGCGCAGGCCGCTGAAGTCGGCACCGTTGTCGAACGCTTCACCCATGCCGAGCGCCTTCAGAGAATCGTTCAGCTGGGCGTCGTAGTTGAGCTCGAAGCGCGGCAACCAGAGGTGGCCGTCCGCTTCGTAGAGCTGCTTGCAAGCAGCCAGGAACTTGTCGCCATCCATCTGAGCGAGCAAGTCGTTGACCGACTTGCCCTCCGCGGGCAGCATGACATACAGGCTGATGCGCTTGGCCTCGCCGAACGGCAGCGCCACCATCTGATAGCTTTCGTCTTCCGACTGCATGTGCCGCATTTCGGCATGGCGATACATGAGCGGATGCTGCTTGCTGCCGCCGGCCGCAGCAAACGGCTGGTCGGAGGTTTTGGACTTGTCAAACTTGCTCGTCCACTCGCCCTTGAAATAGACGGCATTGAGAAGATACATCACCACCTGCGGGTCGAGCACCTTGAGAATGGTCGGAATCTTGCCGTTGGTGTTGTCGTTGGCCCACTTGTTGATCGCTTCGAGCGTCTCGGGCTCCGCGAAGTCGGAGACGTTGACCGCGGCCTTGAAGTACTTCCAGTTGGTCGTCAGGAAGTCCGGATCGAACTCGAAGCCTTCCTGCGCCCAGATTGCATTGGCAACCGCAAGCTTGACGCCCAGCTTGCTGCCCTTGAGCTCGGCCAGGAGATTGGCGTAAGCCTGGTTGTTGGCCGCGTTCTGGTCACCGTTGTCCGGCAGACCGAGCGCGCTCAGCATGCCGGCAAGAGTGCTGTTGCGGGCGCCGTTGGCGGTCATGGCTAGGGCCACCGACACCGAAAGCGGAGAGACCAGAACGTTTTCGCTGGGATGGGCGGCGGCTTCCTTCTTGAGGAGAGCGAAGCCGAACTTGGCAGTGGGAGCGGTCGCGGTTTGCTTTTCCATGGTTCAATTTCCTTCTTACTGGATACCAGGTCACTTAGCCGGACTTACATTGAAACCGGCCAAGTGACAGATGCAGCGGCATCGCCATACGAAGCGATGCCAATCGAGAGAATGCGAACGCGAGAGATGGACGCTAGCCGGGAAGCACGTCCGCAGCAGGCGTTTCTTCCGGCGGGTGTGGCGGTAGCTTTTCGACTGCGAGCACTGCAATCGCCCGGTGATTCATCTCCGCCACTGTGTACTTGTAGCCGTCGCTGACGACGGAATCACCCGCCTCCGGCTGCCGGCCGAGCAGCTCGATAACGGCTCCGGCGATCGTGATGCAAGTGGTGCATTCGAGTGTGGTGCCGAGATCCTTCTTAATTTCCAGCAACGTGAGGTCTCCCTTCACGCGCCAGCTGCCCTCCGAGATCTTTTGCACACCCGGATTGGGAGTATCGTGCTCGTCCCAGATATCACCGATCAGATGCTCGACCAGATCTTTGAGCGTAATCACGCCGGATGTGCCACCGAACTCATCGAGCACGATTGCAACTTGCGTTCTTTTCGCTCGCATTTCATTGAGCACCCTACCGGCCGGCATCGATTCGGGCACGAGATGAACCTGCCGCAGATAGGAGGAGAGGCGAAACTCCTTGCCACCGCATGCGCCACCAGCGGCCGGGGCGCTGCGCTCCTTTTCCAGCCAGAGCTCGAACAGGTCAAGCGAATTGAGCAACCCGATCACGTTGTCATCATTGCCTCGATAGACGAGCACTCGCGTCTTCTTCGCCCTGGACACGGCGGCGATCACTTCCAACAGCGTGGAGCCGTCGGGAATTGCCACCATCTTGGTGCGAGGCACCATCACCTGCTTGGCGGTCAGCTCGTGCAGGTCGAGCGCGCGCTGCAGCCTGTCTGTCAACGTTGCATCAAGTTGACCAGCCTTTCGGCTGGCTTCGAAGAGGATCTCAAACTCCTCCGGGGAGTGGACTGCATACTGCTCGCCTGTCTGCTCCGGTAAGCGCATCAGCTTCAGCACGGCTCCGGCCAGGCTGTTCATTACCCACAAAAGCGGGTAAGTCATCGTGCAGAAAATCTTGAGCGGGCTAGCCATCGTGAGAGCCGTCTTCTCCGGCAGCCTGAGCGCCCATGATTTTGCGACTTGCTCGCCGATGATCACGTGGAGCATGCTCAAGACCAGAAACGACAGTATGAATGCGATTCCACCTGGAGGCTCGAAGCCGGTCAGCCCAGGAACAGATCGCAGAATCATGAGTACGACTTCGTGAACCGAGTTCTCCCCGATCCAGCCGAGAGCCAGACTCATCAGCGTAATACCAAGCTGCGTACCGGCGATGGTGGTTCCCATCTCCTTTTGCAGACCCTGGACTGTTTGCGCGGCCCGATCTCCCTTGTCCACCAGTTCTTGAACACGGCTCCGTCGCAGCTTCACGAGTGCATACTCGGTCGCCACGAACAGTGCATTCAAGACCAGAAACAGGGCTGTCAGTCCGAGCCAGAGGAACAAAGTTCCAAGAGACATTGCCATTGTCACCCTCCACGGGTTTTCACCGACTTGAGCTTTGCAATCACGTTTCAAGCGTCAGCACCTGCCGGCGAATAGCTCGCGACCAACGGTGTAAATCCGTCCGGCGCGTTATCTCCACTCTGCAGGTTCTGGCCAGCTCTTTCCAATTCAGGCGTCAGAACACAGACACGCGAAGCTTGCTGCCATCACGGTGCCTGATTCTGTACTTGTGTGTTTAATAGCCTTTCTTGTTTGGACGAAACCGATTCGAATTGTTCTTTACACTAAAAATACTCTTCGAGCATAAGTGACATGGGTTTTCAGCTTCAATCAAGAGATCTGTCTTCTAACCCAATTGATGGTTTTCTTCTGTTCATGACTAGCGCGAGCTCACAAGAGCGCTGACGTCTTGTATACTCCTGCTCTGCTCCCCAACACCATTTCCGGGAAACTACATCGATGCGATCACCCCTTGTCTACTCACCGCGATACAACACATCTTTATCCCAGTTTGGGATCGACAAACCGTTTGCGCTCGATCGCGGGCAGAGTGTTCTCGAAAGATTGTCAGAAGAATTCGGAGAGGACTTCCCGTACGAGTTGCCCGCACCGGTCGAGCTTGATGATGTACTACTGGTGCACACCGAACGATACCTGAAGAGCTTGAGCGATCCAAATGTGTGGATCGAGATAATGGAGTTCAAAGGCGCTGAATACAGGCCGGAAGAAGCAACCAGACCGCTCAATGAGTTGATCGACGATATTCTCCTGAAATGCGGCGGCACGCTGTTGGCGGCTGAGATTGCGCTCGAACAAGGGCTCTCCGCCAATCTCGGCGGTGGTTATCACCACGCCTTTCCTGATTGTGGGCGAGGATTCTGCGTCCTGCACGACATTGCCATCGCGGCACGCTCACTGCAGAAGCGAAATCTCTGCAAAAGCATAATGATTGTCGATCTGGACTTTCATCAGGGTGACGGCACAGCCTTAGTCTTTTCCGGCGACCCGAGCGTCTACACGTTGTCCGTACATTCGGAAGAAGGCTGGCCGGAGGAAAAGCAAAGGAGCGATCTCGATGTCTCGATTCGCAGCGACGAAACGCATCTCTACCTGGAAAAGGCAAAGCAATCGCTCCTGAAGGCTCTGGACGAATTCGAGCCAGAACTGTGCATCTATGTCGCAGGCAGCGATCCTTACGAACTAGACGTCCTGCCCGGAACGAGCTTTATAAAGCTCGACCTGGAACAGATGCGCGCTCGCGACGAGTTTGTGATCGACACGTTCGCAGACAGGAAGATTCCCCTCACATCAGTGTTTGCAGGCGGCTACGGACCGGATGTTTGGCACGTTCACTACTGGGCCACACGACACATGCTCGTGCGCGCGGGAGCGCTCCCAAATGTACCAGCCGGTCATTCCACCTAACTAAACTACTAGTTCCGAATCTAAAATTCTGAAAACCAGTGGCTGGACGGCTGCCAGAGCCGCCCATACAAGCAGCCACAGCACTGCCTTTCAAGCGTTCTGTCTTGACAAAACAAACGGTATCTACACACGCTTTCGCCCGCACACATGCATAGCATTGCTGTTCCAGCCGAAAATGACAAAAAGCGCTGAGAACGATGCTGAGTGTAATCTGCGTCAGATTTTCGCTGAATGAAGTGATTTTTGCCGTGCAAAGGAAGGGGATAGAGGCTCTTCGCCCATCCCCTTCCTTTGCGTAACTACTACTCGACAGCGCCTCGCTTACCGCCCTCCGGATCTCCCAGATAGGGAATCAGCACCGCGCACAGCGCCGAGGTGGTACCTGCCACCACAATCAGTGGCGCAAGTTGATTGTCAAAGACGTGTGTAAACAGGAGACCACCGGCGAAGGTAGCCGCTTCAGTCGCCAGATTGCGCACGGCAATCAAAGCGGCCATCACCGACACTTCCGCGCGAGCCGGACAGACATCGGCAGCCAGGCTGTACATCGTCAAGATGGCGATGATATTGGCTGTTCCGCGGCCAATCTCCAGAACGACTGCCGATGCCGGCGTCGAAAGCAGGAGATAAGCGAACGTGCTAACCACACCCATCGCCACGGCAAGCGACAACTGAACCTTCATGCTTCTGTCTTTCAGCAGCCACCGGTAGGCGAAGGAACCAATCAGCATCCCGAGCGCATTCCATGCCGCCAACTGTCCGATGAACGCTTGGCTGAAACCAAGTGTCTTGGACTCGTAGACATAAAGTGGCACGCCAAAAGACGGGCTGAAATCCCAGCACCAGATGAAGAGCGCCACCAGCCAGAGCGCACGCGAACGACCTGCTTGCTTGAGAGCGGACAAGCTCTTCAGAAAGCCTTCGGCATTCAGTTGTGACTTTTCTTCCCGCACCAGCACCAGCACTAGCACTGATACCAGAAGCACCGGCAGAGCCGCCACGAGCGCCGCCGTATGAAGCGCGGCATACGGAGTCAACACCTGGCACAGCCAGCCGCCGCCGAGCGATGCGACTATAAGCGCACCGTAGTAGCAGGCCGTCTGCAGAGAGAAGTGATCGCGCGCGCGCCGCTCATGTTTGCCGTCCTCCACCGCCAGTCCGACGGTGATTGCGGTGGACGCCGCCACAGCCGCCGCCGACAGCAGGAGCGCTCCCAGAATGATCGGCAACGTTTCAGCGCATGCCATCACGACAAACGCCACACCGGCTGTCAGGTTTGCCAGAGCAAGATAGCTCTTGCGCCGGTATCCCAAGAACGGCACGAAATCGCAAACAAGCCCGTAGAACGGCTTGAGCACCCAGGGCAGCATCATAATCGCCAGGTATGACGAGATTTGCGCCGCCGTCAGGTTCAGCTCCTTCAGCATAAAGTATTGCAGCGGTTGGCTAACCAGCCCGAACTGCGCTGCAATCCCTGTGGACAGATAGGACAAGGCGAAAACCAGAGTCAAACCACCCGAGTCGGCGCTAGGCGACCCGCCGGGCTTTTCAGGGTTATCTTTCATAGCGTCCTCCTCGGATGTATTGAGCTTGAAAGCTCGATTGACTCGCTAAGCCAATCAACAGCGTGGTCCTTGCGTCGCGCGGAGACGGCAGGAAGCATCTGCTTGCCTGCGTCTCCGTGCGACAGTGTGTTGGAAACCCTGACTTCAGGACTCCTTCACGCCTTCTTTCTGGGCGACCGCCAGCTCCTGCTCGAGTTGAGCGATCTGCTTCTCGAGCTCGGTCTTGGTCTGGTCGTAGTACTTCTGGTTTTGGCCGAGAGAGGCGACCCGGTGCTGCTCGGCGCGCTCCTTGGACTGCACGCAAGTGGTCTCGGCGTGCTCATTTTCCCGCTTGTACTGCGCCTCGGCGTCCGCCAGCTGCTGCTTCAGCTTGGCGATCTTCTCGGGCAACTCATCGACAGCCGGTTTGCGGCTGACCACTGACACCGTCGCCGTCGCCTTCACGTTGAAACGCTCTTTCGCGGTCGCGGCCAGCCCGTCGACCGGCTCGAGCGTAATCGGCTCGGCGGAGAACTCCTTGCCGCGCAGCTCCTCTTCAACTTGCCGGGCGAGCATCGGGCAGAGCTCTTCGGCGGGGCCGCAGTGTCGTCCGCCCTCGCAGGGAAAGACGGCGCCGGTAAGGCGAACCACGACTTTGAGAATGTGATCTTCCGGAGCTACACCCAGGTAGTGTCCGACCGGCATGGAGAACTCGCCGGAGACGTCGATCTTCTGGTTCTCGTCGCCGTCCTTGTGCGCCAGGGCGAATTTCGGCCAGGCATAGGCGACGACTGCGACCTGGAGAGCGGCTTGCAGCGGCTCTTCCATTTGGTAGGAGAACTTCATTTTTCTTTCCTCGATTCTTCAGAATATTGAGAGACCGGCTTGAAAGACGGTCTCTCTCACCGTTTGGAGAGAAGCGCAAGCACCGAGCTCACACTTCCCGACATCGCTACTTGGTGCGAACGTACTTGCTCTTCAGCCGGATGTCGCTGTCCTTGAAAGGTCCGGTCCCCTTGCCATAGAACTCGAGGACCGGCAGCGCATCATTCTTCTGCGCCATCTTCTTGGACTCGCGGTAGTCTTGATTGACCGCCTCGAGCTTGGCCAGAATAACTGCGCGCAGCGGTTCGACCGCAGTCGGCAAAGCGGCTCCTTCATGGAGCTCGACGGCCAGCGTCAAGCGCTTGTTGGTCTTCTCGTCCTCCCACGTGATCAGCGTGAAGGAGTTGAACTTGGGCGCGATCTCAGGCGTGCTCATGAGAATGCCTTCAATCTCAGAAGGCAGTATCTTGCAGCCGTAGAACTGCGCCGAGAGATCTGAGCGTCCGTAGAGAAACAGCAGCGGCAGCTTCACCAAGGGCGGTGACAGCTGCGAAACGTCGATGCCCTCTTCCTTCAGGATGGTCATCACCTGTTGGTAGGGCATCACATGACCGAGATCGTGGATGTTGTACTTGATCTTCGGAGCGACGTTGCTCGATCGGCAAAGTGTTACGAGCACTTCGCCGTCGGCGTTCTCCTCGATCAAGTAATCCATCGGGTTGTACTGCAGGATGGTCGGCGTCTTGTCTCCCTTGCCGCGGTTGAGCCGCTTGCGTAGACTCTTGCTCTGCTCCATCAAGCGGCGGATGTCGATCGTGAAGTCGCTCTCGGCAGCGATGTTGATCTCGAGGTCGGAAGCACCGTAGTCGCCGTAGACCTTTTTGAACTTGCGCAGCAGATAGTCTCGCATCGGCTCGGTGATGCCCTCGCCGCCGTAGAAGGCACAGATCTCGAACTTGTCCCAATCGATCTCGGTGCTGTCCACCAGTCCTTTCAGGAAAGGCGGATAGCCGGCGATCACATAGCGGTACTCCGGTCCGAAATCCCGTAGAGTGTTGATGATCTTGTTGACGTCCGGTCCGACCGACTTGAGCAAGCAGATATCGACGATTGCGCCGGAAACGCACATACCGGTCGCCCACGGACCGAGCGCGAAAGCATTCAGGAAGAAGATCGGTTTGTGTCCGAGCATCTGATGCATCGCAATCTGCATGATGCGGGCCACCGCATAGCGCTCCTCCGGCCCGCGCACCCAGTTGTTGGGTTTGCCGGTCGAGCCGGACGACTCGTCGATCACCGCGCCGCGCATCGGCAGCTTGCCGCCCAGGCAGCGCTCGGCGATCGAGTAGAGCAGAATGTAATTCTTCTTGTCCATCGCCGGAATCTTGGAGAAATCCGGCATCCAGGACCAGCCATGCAGCTGCACCTTCGCCTCCGGGAAAGCGGAGAGAAAGCGCTGGTAAGCCGGACATTGCCGGCGGGCGACATCGAAGCAGTACCAAGCCTTCCAGGCGCCCATCAAATCGTGGAAACGGGCGAAGATCGGCAGAAACAGCAGGCCGTAAGCCAACTCGACATGCATGAGCAGATTGCGAACGTGCGCGAAGCACACCACAATCAGGAAGATGATGCGCTTGCGCAGCTGGAAGGTAATACCTCGTGACATATTCAAATCTCCTCCGATGATGGTGATCTAGGGAACCAGGAGCTGTTCGACCGTAAGCCGCTGCGCCTTCGGCGGCAGCTCACTGTGGCCGAGCCGGACAAGCAACCAGAGCGGGTGCTTGCGGGAGGGGTTGGCAAAATGCTTCTCCATGTCGGCGTGGGCCGTGACGTTGGTGATCACCGAGCCGAACGGATGCAGGTAGACACCATGCTTGGTCATGCACAGCCAGAGCCGCGCCAACATGCGGCCAGCCTTGTCCCAGTCCGCCGGTTTTTCATAGGGTCCGGAAAGCCAGGCGACTGTGCGCGTGCCTTTCATGCTGCGGATGTAGAACAGGCGCACGAGCTGATAGATGCCCGGAAGACGGAACAGGAAGTTGACGCGCACGAAAAGCCACATCAGAGCCCCCGAGAACAGCATGGCGTAGGCCGCCAAGCCGTCGGCCTTTCTTCTGGCCTCGGCCTTGCTGAAGCGAATCCAGCCGCCGACCTCGTTGCGAGCAACCGGGTCCGCCATGTCGTAGAACATCGTGTCGGCGTTCAGCTTGACGACCCATTCCACCTGCTTTGGTTCGACCGAAAACTCGAGCTCGTTGCCGTAGGCGGCGGCGATCTCGCTGAGCTCTGCCAGCACCTCCGGCGATACCGGCTTGTCGTCGTAGGGCAGGCGCGACGTGCGCCGATCCAGGATGAGCTGGCGGTCGAACGGCTCCGGCTGCGTGCGCTTGACGAGCGTCAAGTTGGCATACGGAGTGTGGGTCGGCTGCTTGCTGTCGAGCGATACGCCCAGGTAGTCGACCTTCACCTCGAGGCCGTGAGCAGCGGCGGCGATCGACATCATCTCCAACAAGATGCCGAAACCAGCAGCCGTGAATCTGCCGGTCGGGTCGGTACCGGGCAAAAGCCGGTCCGGGTCAAACAGGAGAATCGCTTGCGACTCGGAGACGAGCCGAAACTTCCAGGCCTGTATATTGTGTGGAGACGGTGCCCAGCGCCCGTACTCGATGATCTCTTTCCACATCTCAAAAGCCATTTCCATGACCTCCTTCATTGCAAAGGGGACTAAGGCGCTGAGCCATGACAGCTCGGCGCCTGATACCGGATCCAAACAAGCCGATCTCACTGCCTCCGGCCAGCAGTGGTATCGGTAGTGGTGCTGCCTAACGGCGCTTCAGCTTACCGCTGGAGCGTTTGAACGGCGGCATCGGACGCGCGGCGGCAAGCTGAGCGAGAATCGCCGTTGCCGTCTGCCCCAAGACCCCGGTCTCCGTGCCCACCATCTCGAGCATCTCGAGAGCGGTCTGACAGTAGGATTCACACAGATCGGCATCGCCTGACTGAATGGCCAGACGAGCCAGATTGAGCATCAAAAGCGCTTGAGCATTGGTGCAAATCACCAGCGCTTCCTGAAACTTTTGGCGACCAGGCTCAGGCTGTCCGCTGTCGCACAACGAACAAGCCTCGTCGACGAGCGCAGAAATCTTCTGGACTTGATCCAGTCCAGAACGCAAATCTTGCAGGTTGAGCATATTTCCTGTCCTCTCTCAAACAGGCGAAGACCTTTGAAAGACTGCGTTTCACTTCGCTTGGTGAACAGAAGGACGCAGCAGTTGTTACTCCGAGGATTTACAGTGCTTTCAGAGGCCTATTTCAAATTGAAGAAAAGAAGAACGTTTAAAAGTTATCAAGACCTTCAGCCGAAAATCACTCCCTGTTTCAAGTCATGACCATACTCTTCACAATCCAAAAGGCAGCAAACAGGCGATATCTTCCGGTACCTTCCTTGTTGTCAAGCAATCAAAAACCATCTCCAGATGTTGTTTTGTGGTCTACCGCGCAATTCCTGATTGCATAAATGACCATGAGCCTGGGAAGAATCTATAGCGGGAGGTAATTCCCATCATCACCTAGCGAAACTAGCGCCTGCGCCTGCTAGCGCAAGTAGCCAAGCACCAAACATGATCGCCTGCTAATAATTTGCAGTTTTTTTCCCAATTCTTCCCGACAGGAACATATAATGGCTCTAATCTTTTCACAACTAGACTGGACGGTTTAAATTGAGCCCAGCTGTCAGGTCATCAGCCGGCCGACTGGCCGCAGTGACACCGCACGCGATTGCGCGCTTAGCGAATGCCAGCCCATTTTTAAAATGGGCGGGAGGCAAGAGTCGACTTCTGCAAACTTTCGATCGCTACTTTCCGGCGTCGTTCAACAGTACTAAGAATCGCTATTTCGAATCGTTCATCGGCGGCGGTGCTGTATTCTTCCACCTCTCGCCGCACAAAGCGGTGATCTCCGACCTCAATCCGGAGCTGATCAACTGTTACACGGTGATTAAGGACAACGTCGAAGAATTGATCGTCGCGCTCCGTAAGCATAAGAACGACAAAGATCATTTCTACCGCGTGCGTGCGCTGGATACCGACAAACTTACACCGGTCGAGCGAGCCGCCCGTCTGATCTTTCTGAACAAAACTTGTTTCAACGGATTGTATCGCGTAAACAGTCGCGGTCAGTTCAACGTTCCCTTTGGCCGATACACAAACCCGAAGATCTGCGACGAGTTGAATCTTAGAGAGGTCAGCTTTGCACTGGCCGGAGTCGACATCAATTGCGGTCCGTTTGAAGCGATCTTGAAGCGCGCTCGAAAGGGCGATTTTATCTACCTCGACCCACCCTATCAACCGGTCAGCGCCACGTCCAACTTTACCGGCTATACAGCCACCTGTTTCGGCAACAGTGATCAGGAGCGCCTGGCAGACGTTGCACGTATCCTGTCTAAACGCGGTTGCTTGATCATGTTGTCCAATTCGAATGCCGATTTCGTGCGCGACCTCTATCGCGACTTTCGGATTGAAACTGTTCACACCAGCCGAGCAATCAACTGCAAAGCAGATCGCCGGGGCAGAATTGCAGAGTTGTTAATCATGAACTACGAGAACTGACGATAGACCAAGCGCATTCTTTCAATGCCTCGATCAAGACAACATAAAAAACACCGCTTACGGTATCAAGACGGTGTTAATGCGTGTACTGGTCGCCCGGTACACGCAGTAGAATGCATGACTAGGATACCTTAATCGATCTAATCATGAGAAACGTAGTAAAAGCGCTGAATATGGCTCAATATGCGGCAACAAGAAGATTGCCAGCCTGCGCCGGCAGCGTGAAATACTGCAGTAGACCGGCCGAACTTTAAACCGGCTGGTCCTGTGTGTAGGGCTTGCGGCCGGTCGTGCGCTTCATGCCGGCATTGTACTTCTGCAATGACACAGATTGGCAGTGAAGCAGATTCACTCAAGTCGTCTGCAGGAGATGTACAAAATGATCATGAGACTCTATCAACCACCAACAAACAACTGGCTTCTGGTCGCAGAGCAGCTCGACGATCCCCCGACCTGGGATCGCTTTCTTCCCAGTCATACCTCAAGCTCCCAAAGATGGCGGTTTGACAATTCCGTAAAAGAAGCAGCGAGCCACGGGCTGAAGTTGAAACCGTGCAAAGAGCTTTTAAGGCGCGGG
The DNA here is from genome assembly GCA_020050835.1 of Candidatus Obscuribacterales bacterium. GTDB lineage: Bacteria > Cyanobacteriota > Vampirovibrionia > Obscuribacterales > Obscuribacteraceae > JAGVKB01. The sequence goes on from JAGVKB010000063.1 coordinate 17,107, forward strand.
ATCAGCGCCTTCGAATATGACTGGGCCGCTCCGGAGGATGAGATTCTGTGCCATGCGATGCAAGTAGCTGACGCCCTCGGGCTTGAGCTGTTAATGGGTGGACTGGCAAACTCTGGCCGATCCGACTTCACCGCTGCCTGATCCAATTTAGAGGCACATTTGGGAGTTAAGATTATGCGCATCAACACATCAAGAGAGCGCTTGAGACTTCGGAAGTATTTTTTGGCCGGTTGCGAGCAAACTCCAGCGAACATTCTCTTTGAACTTGCCTTAGATCCTTCGCCGCTGGTGAGAAGACGTGTAGCAGAGAATATGAAGACTCCGCCTATGTTTTTAGTGATGCTCGCCAATGATCGTGACCAGGAGGTCCGTATTGGTGTAACCGACAATCTGGCTACACCAACCGGACTGCTACTTCTGCTTGCTGGCGACAACTGTCCGGACGTTCGCTATGCGATTGCTGAGAACTCACATGCGTCCAGCCAAATTCTTTGCCTATTGGCTCGGGACTCGAACCCTTACATAGCCGACAGAGCACTCAAGACACTTAACCGTCAGCATTCCTCTGACTGCACCCAGGCCGCTTAAGAATCAGCCTGGATGCATGAGAGATACAAAGTGAACATGTTCAGACCGTTGCGATCACTCTACGCTACCGACTCCGTGGAAAGAGTAAAGCAGGAGCTTGCCGCTTCGGAAGCACTGCAAATCGACCTTCTAATCGAACTGGCTTTCGATGGTTCGGAAGACGTGCGCCTGAAGGTTGCCGAAAATTCCCGAGCACCAGTTGGCTTGCTCCTTTGCATGGCTCAGGATGGAAGCCGCGCGGTACGCGAGGCCTGTGCGGCTAACCTAGCTCAACGCAGCGCTACCAGGGCAATCTTAACGTCATTTTGACGGCTTGCTTTTCAATGGATTTCGCCCATAGCAAGCGTTCTATCCCGTCTGCCTGGTAGACGATAGAACAAACCTTTTGACGTGCTTTTAATTCCCTCGAGAGGTTCCACTTCAATAGAGTCTGGACATTGTCTTGTTCCCAAGCTTAAGGACTCTTCGCTCCAGCATTTCGACAAACGCAACCCTCTCCATGTCCCCCAGAAAGCAAATCGGTGCTTTCTGTCAATTGTCGCCATGCCAGAACTCTCCACAAAAAAGTATTCCAAGGAGGTCTAAAGTGAACTCTAAAGATATCATCGCCATCGTCAACGAAGGCGATCGCATTCCTTTTGACGGCAAGGTAATCGACGGCCTAGCCGTGGTGGATGAAAGCGCCGAAACTGGCGTTTCCACTCCAGCTCTACTTGATTCGACCGAAGGAAGAAACAACGCAGTGGCCGGGACTCTCGTTCTTGAGGGCTGGCTGAAGATCCACAGCTCTCCAAATGCAAGGATGAGGAAGCCAAGCTCCCAGCCCGACCGTGACTGTGGCGGACAACCGGCCAGACGCGCCACCAACTCTCTGCTAAAGGTCATATTGATCCTGTTGGTAGCGCTGGTTGCCGCTTTTCTACTGGCATTCGCAACGAATGCACTGACAGTCAACAGAGCCATCTCGCAAGCACCGGAAACACCGAGCTCGCTAGAGCGCGTTGCCCAACATTGGGCCAGACCAGCCGGTTGACCGTAGCGGCAGATTGAGCAGAGAGGAGCAGGGGCACTGAGCAACGAGCTATTGCCCCTCGCTTCTCAATCCTGCTCTTTCGATTTCGCTACGATACTATTGCGTAGAGCCCAGCTTCGCCACAAACTTGAAAAGCCTTATTCAGGCAAGTGCAGTTTGACTGCTCCAGTCCCGGAGAAGTGAAAAGAGGCTTCTGATCAATCTGAACCGCCAAAGTAACTAGATCTCGCCGGTAACTGTTTCGTGAAACGGTTTCACGAAACAGTTACCGGCGATACGTACCGTATCAAGTCCACACTCATCTTCGCGGTTTTAATTCATGGACTATTACTTAGGAGTGACCGGCCCATTAACTGACTTAACCGTGCCGAGCTCCGAGTCCGAGCGCAATCGAGTCGTTGAACCGGAGCCGTTGCTCCGCGAGCTGGCACGCTACCGTGAGTGGCTGCAAAGCCAGCCTTTGTCACCACACACAATTCGCGCATACGGCGTTCGCGCCAAGCACTTCGTATCCTTTTTCAATCGCAGCAAGGACTCAAACTTCGGTGACTGGGATCGCATCTCTCTGCTTGCTGCCGCCGGTCGCTTCCAAACTTATCTCGAGGCCGACCCGTCAATTTCACCAAGTACAACTAACGCCTTGCTTGCTGCAGTAGAACACTTTTTCCAGTTCCTCAGGCTTCCGGAAGTGCAACTACATAGAAAGCGGATTATCACCAAGGCACCTAATTCACTCAATCCGGATCAGGAAAGACGCTATCTGGAGACAGTCGTCAAAACCGGCTCAGTGAAAGAATCAGCCCTGATACATGTTTTGCTTGCCACCGGCATTCGCATCGCGGAATGTGCCGAGCTGAAAGTTACAGACTTTGAAAGTGGTCCCTACGGTAATTGGCTTTCAATCAACTCTGCACAGGCAAGAAAGATTCCACTCGATTCAAACACAGCTGTAGTTTTGCAAGATTGGCTGCGCTTGCGCAATTCAGACAGTAGAGCCAATGTCTCCCCTGCACTCTTTCCAAATCGTCAAGGCAAGCCGATCTCGACCAGAGGAATCGATTACATCGTAAGAAAGCTGGGCTATGTGGCCCGGTTGCTAGTATCCGCCGAAGTTTTGCGGCAAACTTGTCTGCTCAAGCTTTTCAAAGGTGGTCACGATCTCAATACAGTGGCTGCAGTCACCGGCTTCAAAGCGCTTCGCAACGCACAACGCTACTGCCAGGCAGATGCAAGCAAAAATGCTATTGCGGCTGACGGCTTGTTGTAACGAAGGACATTTGGCATTCGCCAGCTGGACGCTTGCGATCTGCTCTCAAACGCGTTCTCATTCACCAGCTTCTGATATCGGCCGATATCGACAGTACTGGATTCGCTAAGCGATTCGTCAACAAATCTGGCTCTTCCCAGCCGATATCCCTTGCTAGCGATTGTGGTGCTGATTAGAGTTAACGCATTCATTCCATGCGTCTTGACAGAAAGGACAACTGACACACAGCATCATCGCCACTTCAATTCTCTCGATCGAGCGTTTATCAATAGCGTTGCGCCTATGCAATCGCTGCTCGCAAGTCCCTCATTGCCAAATGGCTAGAAGGGAAAGAAAAAGTTCTCGCTTCCCCACTGGGGCTGGAGCATAGGGAAAGGAAGGTGATCCGTGGACATCTTGTTCTTCGTGTCGGGCGCTTTGATCGCCTCTGTTGCTGGATTCATTTTTGCCGGCGCATTGGCAATTCGGTTAGAGCTCAAGGGTATTGAGCAGTTTGATACTTATCTTTTCGGCACCCTCCTCTGTAGCGCAGAAGGAGGATTCCTGGCGCTTTTGGTGTCAGCCAAATTCGGCTTCGCAGCTGGAGTCATAGCACTATTTTGCATCGCTCCGGCAGTCATTTTGACCTGGACAGCAGTCTGCTATCTCTCAGCCTTTGCGATGAAGGTGCTAGTGAACACATTGCGCCGTCTGATCGCCACACTGACTTTCGTGGGCTCAATCGTGTCCTTCCTGGCGGACCGCTGTGCCGAATGTGTGCGCAGCATGCTTCCTCCCAAAGCCAGCGATAAGCGAGATTCGCAAAAACCAGAATGATGCACGAGTTAATCGAACGGTGAGACCTGAACGCACCCAGGCTCACCTCAGCGCGAGCTGAACCAGTATGGGAATCCTACGAGGGCAGTGGGAATCTCCCCAATCGACTGTGACCGGCAGAAGTCTATGATTGTGATTGTGCAGAACATGCACCGACACGCAAAAGATTTCTAACCCGAACAAGCAAGTAAGGCAGGTAGGTAACTATGCCACGGGCCAACGCATCACAAAATCCGAAGTACAAGAGCCAATCAAACTCATCTACAAGATGGGAGTGCAACGACGGAGTCTGCACGATCGATCCGTCATTCTTGAACAAGCTCAGGTCGAGCGAACAGCCCGGGAAAGCGCATAACGGCGCCACTACTAATTCTCCCAAACAGTAGCTCTTAAGCTTCTCGCAAGATTTACCGGCTCTGGTCGGCAAACATTTGTAATGCGCTGTGCCAGCTCTGCCATTCAGAAACTGATTCCAGCCGATTAAATTCAAGATAGGTGAGCCTTCAGACCTCCTGCAATCAGGTTGACTGTTCACCAGGAATCCAGCCTGCACCAGCTCTCAGGTCTTCTCAGCCGGCTGGATCAGCGAAATCTACACGCAGTTGCATCTGTCCTGCTCCAATTGCGAGATTGGGAGACGCATCTCCCCTCATCCTCATTGTGAAATCCCCTTCTCGGCCAGGCTGCCATCCCCCACAGATTTGAATAACCGCTGCAACACCTGCTAATGGCTGGTGTTGTGTTGTTGTTTAGCCTGATTCGCATGAGAGCTGGGAGATTCTCGGAGCAATCGACGCTCAGCGTCTGATTCCCACTCGATTCCGTGCTGTCAAGTTGCTCGGGCAGACAGTCCGAGCGACTGCCTTTGCTCGCCTGCTTATCCAGAGTTCACCCGCAGCCGGAATGTCCGGCGGCGGCGAGTGGACGAAAGCATTCCGTGACCAGGGCCGTCGGAATGTCGAACTTTCAATTGGTTGGGCCCTATACCTGGAGAATTGCAAATGCTAGACAATTTCCTTCCGCAGTTGACCTGGTTGATTCCCGCCCTCTTGGGTGGCGCCGTTTTTCTGTTCTTCCTCAGCCGCTGGTTGGTCAACGTCGGTCCGACGCAGATCGCCATCACCGAACGCCGCTACCTCGGCAAGAAGCTGCGCGCCGGGCGCGCCTTCGCTACCGACGGTGAAGTCGGCATCCAAGCGCAATACTTGACGCCAGGCTTGCACTTCGTGGCCTGGCCGTTCGTCACCGTGATCAAGAAAGCCGACTTCGTAGTGATCGGCTCCGATGAGCTCGGTATCATCACCGCCGTCGACGGCGATGAGATGCCGGCCGGTCGCGTGTTTGCCGAAGACAAGGCTGGTGAGCACCACGACAACTTCCAGGACCCGGTGGCGTTCCTCGGCCGTGGGGGCATCCGTGGTAAGCAACTGCTCTTCCTGACCAACGGTACGTTCAAAATTCACCCGCTGCTCTTCTCGGTCAAGAAGATCAAGAAAACCGTGATCGCCGAAAGCAAGATCGGTGTGATCACCGCCGCTGACGGCGCGGCGCTCCGAGACGGACAGCTGCTCGGCATGCGCGTCGAAGAGCACGACAACTTCCAGAAAGCCGAGATCTTCCTCAAGAAGGGCGGTCAAAAGGGTCCCCAGATCGACTTCCTGCGCCCCGGCACCTACAACATCTTTGACGAGATGTTCCAGGTCGAGCAGCGCGAAGCGATCTACGTTCGAGAAGATCAAGTCGGCATCGTCGATGCCAAAGACGGCGAGCCGATGGGCAAGGATGACGTCGTGGCGGCTACGCCTGATGTGGGCCGACACAACAGCTATCAGGATGGTCAGGCCTTCCTGTCCAACAACGGCAAGCGCGGACCGCAGGAATCGGTTTTACGTCCGGGCGTGTACTACATCAACCCCTACCTGTTCAACGTCACGATGAAGTCGTTGACGGTGATCAAGCAGGGGGAATGCGGTGTTCTCATCTCCAACATCGGGCAGGATCCCTCCAAGCTCGATGACAACGAGCCAGGCTCCTCGCCTGTCTCCACCAGCGCCACCGACCCTGAAGAGTCGCGACTCGACAAGGGTGTGCGCGGGCGTCACGTGGTTCCCGACGGCTTCCGCGGTATTCAGAAGAACGTTCTGATGCCCGGTAAGTACAACATCAACCCGCTCGCCTACACGGTGATCCCGATTCCGACCACCACCCGCTCGGTGGAATGGTCGGAGAATAAGGGCGCCCAGGATTTCGACCCGTTCTCGGTCGTCTCCAATGACGGTTTCGAAATGAAGGTCGAAGTGCGCTGCCAGTACCGCATCCTGCCCGAGAATGCGCCGTATGTGGTGCAGAAGCTCGGCTCGATCGAAGAGCTGGAGAAGAACGTCATTCACCCGCAGATCGACGGCATGTTCCGTGCCCAGGTCTCCAAGTCGCCGGCGATCAAGTACCAGCAAGAACGCGCCAAGGAGCAGACGGAAGCCGAAGAGGCGGTCCGCAACGACCTGACGCGCTACAAGGTCGAGATCGTCTCGGTGATGATCTGCAACATCAAGCTGCCGCAAGAGTTGATGCACACCACGCAAGAGCGCAACCTGGCCGAACAGCGCAAGGCCATGTTCGACTCTCAGCGTGAAGCGGAAGTCCGCCGCATCGAGCTCGAGAAGACCAAGTCGCAAGCCGACCAGCAGAAGGCGATGATGGAGGCGCAAACCGGCATCGAGATCGCCAAGAGCAAGGCGCTCCAAGTCCAGGAAGCCGCTCGCGGCGAAGCCGAAGCGACCAAGCTGCGCGCCGCCGCCGACGCCGAAGCGACCAAGCTGCGTGCGGCCGCCGACGCCGAAAAGACCACCAAGACTGGTCTGGCGCAAGCCGAAGTCATCCAGAAGCAGGGTGAGGCGCAAGCGGAGGCCTACCGCAAGCAGGCTGAGGCTCTCACTCCCGAAGGCCTGGCCGCAATCGAATTGGCCCGCAAGTTCACCGAAGCCAAGACCGTCCTCACGCCGGAGATCTTGATCCAGAGCGGTGGCGGCAATGGCGGCGGTAACGGCGGCATCAGCCCGATGGTCGAGCTTCTGCTCGCCCAGCAGCTGCGCAACGGACTGGCTAAGACGGCCGAAAAGGACAAGGGCGCTCCCGCTCCCGAGCCCAAAGAAGGCCAAAAGTAAGGCATAAGTGAAGCTCGGATCGGACGGTTTCAAACCACCGATCCGAGCCTGTCACCGGGCCGCAACGGCAGCGGGGTAGCCGGCAGAACCGACGGGTTTTGCCAGCTATCTCCGCTGCTCCTTCTCTTGCTCTTGGGCGATTGCAAAGGCTTTGGCCGCAAGCCTGGAGACCTTATGTATTGCCCCGTCTTACTAGCTTTAGTAGTATTTATTTTCGAAAAAAGTTTGACGAGAGGAAGGCTCCGGTGCAAGCAGCAAACAAGCTCGAATCGCTTGATCGCTGCTTGCACCGGATTGCGTTACTTCCAATTGTGGTTTCGGCGGCGGTATCAGAGAGAGACCGTGGGGCGGCTCGCCGGAAGCCTGCTGCGAGGAGTTACTTCGGGCCGGTAATCTGCTCGCGAACCCTCAGGTCGCTCCAGGGATCATCGGGATCGATGTTCAGGCTGCGCTGGTAGCGATTGAGATCGCCGACATTGGCGGGCGGAATCAGATCCGACCGGCCGGCTTCCAGGCGAGCGGCGACGCGCTTGCCCTTGGTGTGCCCATCCAGATAGCCTTGCTGAAACCAACCCCAAAGAGGCTTGCTCCATGCTTGCTGCTGGTAGAAGGTCTGCCAGGAGAAGAACGTGTCGTAGTTGTCGGCCGGGCGCTGACCTTTAAGGACGAAATCAACGACACCGTAGTAGTAGCCGATCTCAAAGCCCTTGTTGTAGATATAGGCGGCCCGGTACGCGTCGTACGGCTTCTTGCCCTTGCGCACCAGCTCCGAGTAAATCGCCAGATGCCCGCCGTTGGCGGCGCCGGGATCGGCCTGTATCTTGGCTGCATAAATTTGCGCTTCCGAGGGCTGAGCCTGAGCAGCCGCGCTGCCGGTAAACGAAGCCAGCGTGACCAATACCAGCAAAAGTGCGCCGACGGCTCGGGCGCACCAAAAACCTCGCGTTAACAGATGCATTCTGATTCTCCTTCGTAAGTTCAGGAAACTTCGTCGCGACTGGATGCCGATCTGGTCCTTTTTACAAGAGCCAGATTCGGCGGCCGGAAACAGCGGAGCGGCAGATGCCGCTCCGCTGTCCGGACAATGCTTACTGCTTGCGGGCAGACCGCTTCTTACGCGGCGCCTCGTAGCGAATCGAGAGCAGCTTGCCCGGACGGTCCGAGCCGGACTGCGGCGCCAGCGGATCGCTCGGCGGCGGTTCCGGAGCGGGTTCGGTCACCGGCGGCTTGACCGAGCTGGGGACGATCAAAGCTTCCGGTTTCTTGACGCTCAGGTCGTTCATCTTGTCGGTCAACCGCTGCATGCTCAGCTGCAGCATCTGCAGAGAGCTTGTGTTGACCAGCTGTGGGACGTCGGTCGGATCGACTTCGCCGTCGGCGATCAGCTGGTAGAAGGCGATCGCCGCCGCGGCCGCCACGTAAGTGGCGTACACGTCGCCGACGCCTGCCGGCAGCTCGAGCTTGACGTCTTCGCCCGCCAGAACGCTCTTGATGTGCTTGACGAGCGCGTCGACGAGCATGTCCACCTTGTCCTGGCGCTTGCGCGTCCAGGCGACGATGTCGTGATTGCTCTTGCCCTTGAGCGCCGCAAACGGCGTCATCAGGATAGCCTCGGCGACAATCGGCGCAGCCTGCACAAGATCCGACATGCGAATCTTGATCGGGTCGCGCTTGCCGCTCGCGTCCTCCCAGATGATAAACTCGGGCTTCTTGGAGCCGACCGCCGAGTCCGCCAAATCGCGGATCTCCTGAGCCTCCTCCTTGAACCCGAGCAGCTCGAGGGCCGCCGCCAGCATGTAGACACGGAAGTAGTCCACCGGATGCGGCTCGAACCAGAGTTCACCCTTCTTGCTGACCTGGAAGTACGAGTTGGTGCGCAGCAGCTCCTTGGTGCGGATTGCGCCAGCACGCTTGGAGTTGAAGGCGCCGAAGACGTACAGCATGTTGAGAGCGAACGCCCAGCCCGACAGCTCGAGAGCCACCAGGTCGGCATCGATCTCACCGAGCTCGTCCAGGAATACCTTGCTGATCAAGTCGATCATCGGCACCTTGGTCTTGCCCAGCATGATGTGGTCGACGGACAGCTTCAGCCGACCGGAAGTGCTGGCATCGCGCAGCGTCGACAGCAGCGCCTTGCCTTCCTCTTCAGCCAAGCCCTTGATGTCGGCGAAGATGTCGTGACGGAACTCGTGGAGGTAGAGCACCATCATCAGCATGATGATGCCGACTTCGTCCTCGGGTACGAGGATCAGGTGCAGGCCGACCGGACCGCTTGCACCGGGAATGGTGGCAGGTCCGTCTTCGCCGGCGTGCGGCAGGAAGCTGTTGCCGATCATGAAATTGACCGTGTCAGCCAGCGCCTGCTGAGCCTTGCCTCGAGCAGCTTCGATATCGCCGGTCAAGAAGAGGTTGAACGCTTCCTCGACCGTGACGGTGACGGCCTGCAGCGGCGCGTACTCGGGATCGTCCAGCTGCTCGAAAGCCTGAACGTAGTGGTCGAGCACGTAGAGAATCTGCTGGAGGTCCTCCTGCTGGTCGATCAACTGCACCGCAGCCGCTCGTCGCTCCCCTTCCGGCGAGTCCGGAAACTGCATCGTCACCATGTCGAACGCCTTCGGCAGAGCACTCTTGTACAGCTCCCGCAACTTGCCGAAATGATTGTCGAGGCTGTCGATGCCGGCGATGTACTTGCCGAGCTTGCGGGCCCGGCGCAGAGTGTTGCGGGAGGGGTTGAACTTCTTGGCGACGGTCGCCTTCCAGCGCTCGTCGAAGAAGCACAGCCGAATCACCTCGGAGGCGACGCGATTGGCGTTCGCGTTGGCCTTGAGTTTGCGCCCCCCTTTGCGGCCGCTGCGGCCGGCGCTCGCAGTGCCGGGCCCGCCCGAGCCTTTGTCGTCGGCGCTCTTCATCTTCTTGACGGTCGCGAAGATGTCACCGAGCGTGCGGGGCTTGCGGCTGCGAATGCCGTCCGCCTCCTCAACCTCGGACTCCGGGTCGCCGTCGAGCGAAAGGCTGCCGGAGGCCAACATGGCCTGCACGTCCTGCAGCACCTTCTGCTCGCTCGGAATCGGAAACTCCGGACGCCCGCGCCCGAGCATGTCGACGAGATGACGCCGGCAGCAAGGCTTCTGGCAGTCATCCGGATGATTGTGCTCGGCTTCCTTGTTGGTGCCGAGCCGGGGCTGGCCCGACTTGATCACCAGGCGGCCGCGGCAGCAGGGATGATCCTTGTCGATCGCATCGTTGTGAGAATGATCGTTGAAAATGCCCTTGCGAAGAGGTTTCTTCTTCATGAGGTTGCTCCTATCTTTCGCCATTTGGACTGAAGAGACACAGCCGAACCCGGACAGCTCTCTTGCGAGAGCCATCCGGGCCGACCGAACAGAACTGAGAGTTATCGAGACAAAACCTTCCGCAGCGCCGTTACGAGCACTGCAACGGAAGGCATTGCCCGATACTCGGGAATGTCGAGCCGCAAGTAGCGGTTGATCGGCGCGCTCGGCGTGATGATTGGGTCACCGGCCTGCAGCGCTTCTTTCACCGCACCGGGCGAGATGTTCACACCATCGAAACGCACGCAGACGATCGACGGCACAAGCGGGCATCCGGCAGATTCGCAAAGAACGCTTACTCCCTCGATGAGAGAGAGCGCCTCCACCACCTGCCGCCGCCGCACTCTGACTTCGGCCAGGCTGCTTTGCCGGCGAGCAGCGAAGTCGGCTCCGCTGCCCCTCGTGTAGAGGTAGAAGAGACCAGCCCGCATCGATGCCACCTCCGGCAGTGACACGGCACCCAGCTTCAGCAAGCGAGAGTCGAGCCGCGCTTGCCATTCCGGGCTGAACTGGAAATGACAGAACCAGCGCTTGGCACCGCGTTCGGCACAAGCATTGGCCTGCGCCACGAAGTCTACCAACAGCTCCGCCGAGAGAGCCGTAGCGGAAGCCGTCAGCAGCCCTCCTAGCGCCTTGGCCGAGCCGAACATGTACGCATCGCAGTACGACAGCGGCGCGGCAATCTCCTCGGAAGGCAGACGGCCGATCGCCTGAATGGCATCCACCATCAGATAGACCATCAACCCGCGCGAGCGAAACTCAGCCACCAGCGCGCCCACCTCTTTGACAGGCAGGATGCGGCCGGTCTTGCTGACTTGCGGCAGCACGATCAGACCAGCGCTGTTGCGTTTTTCGAGCTCGCGGCGAATTTCTGCTACCAGCTCGTCATTGCTCTTCTCTTTCAAGCTGAGCACGCGGTCCGAAAGCTGAATATTCACCGGATACGGCATGACCGGATCGGCCTGGTAGAAGAGCGAGCTGTTCGGCTGGAACATCACCGCGTCCACCTGGTTGGGGTCCTTGCCTCGCAGCGTGGCCGGCACCAGAGAGCCGCCTTCATCGGTCGTAAGCGTCCAGAAGGAATTGCTGCCTGGGTCTCCCCGAGCTGCGGCTGCGGCCAGTGCGACGTGCCCGATCAGGCGCGACACGTTGAGGATGGCTGCCGTACCGCTCGCATCGAGAAAAACAGGCGTCTCTCCCGGCAATTGCAGAACATCGCGAGCCATGGACCGAGCCCACTGCGTCTCCTGGACATAGAACTCGTTGAGGGCATCGAGATCGCCGAGCAAGCTCTTCACCGTCTTGAAAACATGCAGAGCCGGGGCTGTCATACTGGTCGTCGGCGAGGCGATTGTCGCGCCTCCCCACCAGTTCGGCCACTTCTTGCGCCATGTCGGTCCATGCTCGGGCAGAACAGCGACCGCCGGCGAGATTGGCAGGAATGAACGAGGATCAAACAATGACATAAGTCCCTCCTTGCGGGGGCCATCAGCGGTTACGGTTTAATTGCTTGCTTGAAAGCGCGTGAGAGCGCTTCGCTTGGTTAGCTGGCTTGGCTGGTCGGCTCGGCTTGCCCGGTCGCGATCTTGACTCGCTCCGCTTCGCACTGGCTAACCGCCTGACTGAAATTGAATTGTGCTTTCTCGACCAGCTGGCGATAACCCAGCTCGATCTGCTTAAGTCGAAGCTGGCGCTCAACTTTCAGGTTGTACAAACGCTCGGCCAGACCGACTTCGGCTTGCTTGATGCCGACGGCGTAGAAGTAGAGGCCGCGGCACGGTCCGAACTCTTGTTCGGCCTGCTCCCGCGCGGACTGATTGAGCTTGAACGCCTGCTCGCGCGCAGCAGTCAGCGCTTTCATCGCCTGGTCGAAAGTGTTCTGAGCAGCTGCCCGGTCGCCACCGCTAATGATGGCTACTTGCAGCGCTTGTCCGGCGGCCTGCACGGCAGACTGGGCCGGTTGAACGCCCTGATCGCAGCTTTGCTGCGCGGCGGTAATGGTGGCCAGATATCTGTCGACCTGGCACCGGACTGGCGCCAGTGACTCCGAAAACTTCTTTTCGGCAGCGACAAATGCCTGCCTGTACTCGCGTTTGGCAATCTCGACTTGACCGGCCAAACCTCTGTCGTCGGGCGTGTGAAGCTCCTTGCCGCAATTCATGCACAGGTCTTGCTCGAGGCTGCATCCCAGGCATAGCTGCATGCCCCTATAAGTAGAGAACTCGCAACCCGGGCCGGGACCGATACCAGAGCAAGGACCGGAGACCGTCGCGTAGGAGCTGTTGCATTCGGAACAGATGTTCACTTAGCACCCCAATTCCCAGACGCACCATCCGTAGAAAGGGGGGAGGCGCAAACAATGCGCCTCCCCCCGAGAGAGAGAACCGAGCTTAGCTCTGTTCGTACGAGCGCATGATCGGCGTTTCGGGCACACCGTCGAGCTGGCGGCATTCGCCGTCGACGATCTTCTTGGCCAGCTTGGCGCAGGCCGCGAAGTGAGCGTCGCTCGGCTGTTCGCCGGTGAGCTTCATGCGCAGCTGCTGGCAGAGCACGTCGGCCGCCATGACAGTCACCTCATCACCCATCTGGGCAGCGTACTGGGCCGTCACGGCGATCGTGATGGTGTCCTGAGCGCGCTGCGACATGTGGTTGATGCGGCACTGACGGTCGGCCAGCCCGAGCTGGTGCTTGACCATCGCCGTCGACAGTTCGAGCGGCAGCTTGCGGAACATCGACTGCGCGAAGTTGAGATGCTTCTGCAGGCGACGGTCCGTGCCCGACTGCTTGCGGTTCATACGCGGCAAGAGCTTGTTGGCATACCAGAGCGTGTACTCGAGCCCGGTACCGATGAAGCCGTAGTGACCGGCAGCGATCAGACCAAGCACGACACCGGCGATGCCGGCGGTGACCGGCAGAGCCCAGGCCCCGATCAAAGCTCCGATGTTAAGACCGAGGTAGCCGAAGGCAGCACCGGTGACGGCGCTGGCAGCGACACCCTTGATCAGCCCCCAGACACCGGTCTTCGCCAGGCGACGGCCGATGCCCTTGAGCCCATCATTGCCGGTGTCCTTGAGCGCGCTCTGGCTGAAGCCAAGCACCACGCCCAGGAGAGCAGCGGCCCCGCCGGCCACCAGCGCAGCCGAGCCGGTGAACAGGCTCGCCAGCACCAGCACCAACGTCAGCACGCCGACCACGCCGGCCGTCTTGGGCAGCGTCTTGACCAGCTTCAGCATGCCGTTGCCGAGCGGCAGCATGAAGTGCATGCCGTGCTCCTTGGCCAGCGACTTGAAGAGCGCCATCGAGAGCATCTGCCCTTCGCCCTCGTAGATGCACGGAGCGAGGTAATCGTGGATGTTGTCGCCGACCAGGTGCCCCTTCAAGAAGGAACGCCCGCCGTGCGTCTTCATCGCGATCTCGATCGCCGCTTCCTTCTGCGCTTCCGAGCCGAAGACCTTGGCGACGACGCATTCCAGCTCGCCGCGATAGCCTTCGTCCAGCAGCGAGGAGCACCAGGCCACCAGCGCGTCGGCACCGACGATCAAGCCGGCCAGACGCGCCACCCGCGCCTGCACCAGCTCGCGCTTCTCGATGCTGTGACCGTAGGTCTTGCGGAACTCGCCCCAGGATTTGGGCGTGATGCTCCGCAAAAGCACCCGCATCACACCAGCGGCATTGGCGCAGAGCGCAACGCGACCGCGGTTCAAGCCGTGGTACGCAATGGTCAAGCCGTCGCCGTTTTCGATGTGCAGCAGGTTGTCCTTCGGCACGCGGAAGTTGGTGAACTTGAGACCGTTGTTGTACGTGTGCGTGAGCGCATGCAACCCGTACCGCACGATCTCGAAGTGCTCGTTCTCCTGCTTCGGCAGCTCGACCACGGCCACCGACGGCACCATGTTGGGCTCAACCGTGATGCCTTCGCCGGAGTAGCGGCGGCCCCACTTGTCCTCGAAGACCAGGCCGGCCTTCTCGTCGTGCACCTGCGAGACGACCAGCGTGCCAACCTGCTTGCCCTTCCGGTTCTTGACCGGCAGCTTGTAGGTCGGGCGGCCTTCCTTGTCCTTGCCGTGCATCATGCCGACCAGGCCGATGATGCGACCTTCGATCGCGTTCGAGATGAACAGCTTGGTGCCGTTGATCACGAGCTGATCGCCGTCCTCGGTGAAGACGGTGCGCAGAGCGGTGAGGTCCGAGCCGGCGCCGGGCTCGGTCAAAGCGAAGCCGGAGATCGCCTCGCCAGCGGCCAGCTTGGTCAGGAAGTACTTCTTCTGGTCTTCGGTGCCGTAGGTGCGCACCGGATCGACGGCGCCGATACAGCCGTGGATCGAGGCCAGACCGGCCGTGGTCGGCTCGCCGGTGGCGGACATCTCGGTCAGGAAGGAGGCGAAGCTGCGGATCGAGGCGCCCTGACCGCCGTACTCCTTGTCGATCAGCATGCCCCAGTAGCCGGTCTTGGCCAGGTCGTCGATCACCTGCGCGGACACCTTGTCGTTCTCGTCGAACAACGTGCCGGCGTCGCGATGGTCGCGCACCACCTTCAAGCAGGCTTGCATGGAGGCGTGGCACGGCTCGCTCTTATTGAGCAGCTGGGCCTTGAAGAGGTTGAAGGGGAATGCGTCCTCCCAGACCGCCTTGTGAACGGGGCTGTTCTTGGTGCGGTACATCGGGTCGAAGGCTTCTTCGAGCCGGTCGTCGGAGCGATCCATGGCAGCGGTGCGAGCGATCTCTTCTTCGCTCGCCCCACCCATGCGCAGAGCCTCTTCAGCCAGGTTGGTATCGTCCTCGGGCTTGCTGATCCGAGGGTTCTTGTTGAACTTCTGAGTCATGGTATTTGTTCCTCATTAGGTGTTGTGTGACACCTTGAACGCCGGAGACGGTGAGATTCAACGCGAACCGCCGCTCCAGTCTTTGACACAACCGTTAAGCAACGAAGCAGAGAGCCGACCCGAAACACAGCAAGGATTACCCGCTGGTTGTTCGTGTCGCTTGCTTATCTATCGCTGAGCGCTCAAAGAACGATTCGACGAAGCGATGCCGGGCTATCTAAACCGGTTTAGCATCGAGCCGTTTTGTCGTTCTAAGCGCGCTCAGTGGTTCGAATCGTTTCGCATCCTGCCCAAACTGTAGCCACTCCCTGCCGCATTCGATGCGGGATTTGACTGGCTGGAATCTGGCAGAGCTGGGGCTTTTTAGGGAGTTCTAGTTGATCTGCTCATGGGATGGATGAAAACGATATTTGAAATCTATAAAGTCACCACATTGATAATCAAGAGGCTGAAAATCTTTTGAGACTAACGCTCGGCTGCTGCGCTAGGTGTACACAATGTAAGCACAACAACACTTGACATCACAATCAAATCGCGGACTGGTGGTCTTTCGACAATACAAATCATCCCCTGACAATCATCAAAGGCGCTCACCAGGCGTAACTCATCAGCTTTTTATGAGCATCTCTTAAGCATAAATATATTGTTTATCAAGAGGCGCGAGATCTAGTTTTACTTTGCGTTTTCAATCCCGATTCTTCAAACACTCACAACCCAGAAAGCTTTTCCAGAACAGCAAAGCTATTCCTGCCACAGAGCATTACAAGCCACCAAATTTGGTGCTTGTTGAGTTGTGTCTAAGAAAGAACGTTGTCTATCCAAATCGGTCGGACTGCGAATTCCTCTTGACGGTCGAGCCGAATCGACCGCTTCTACTGGAGAGTTCTCACATGAAAAAGAAAAACACGACTAGCGGAGCGACGGAAAACCTGGACTATCGGCTTCCCCGCACCGTCATTCCGAACCGCTACGAGATCAGGCTCGCCCCCGATCTCACGACCTTCCATTTCTCCGGTCAAGAGTCGATCGCCGTGGACGTGCTCGAAGAGGTCAGCGAGATCAAGCTCAACGCCAAGAACCTCAAGATCAAAAAGGCCTGGGTGAGCAACGATTCCGGCACCACTCTCTTGGCCACGGTCAAGCTCAATCGCAAAACCGAGATGGCTTGCCTCTCATTTGCCGGCAAGCTCGGCAAGGGCGCCTGGAAGCTTCACCTGACCTTCACCGGCGTGCTCAACGACAAGTTGAGAGGTCTGTACCGCGTGAAGTGGATGGACGCCCAGGGCAAGGAACGCTGGTTCGCCTCCAGCCAATTCGAATCGACTGATGCTCGCCAGGCGTTTCCCTGTTTCGACGAGCCCGACCTGAAAGCCGTTTTCAGCGTCAAGCTGGAAGTCGACAACCGGCTGGTCGCTCTCTCCAACGGGCAAACCATCTCTGAAACGCCGGTCGGCTCCGACAAGAAGTTGGTCGAGTTCACCGACTCGATGAAAATGTCCACCTATCTGGTGGCGTTCATCATCGGCGACTTCGTCAGCTCCCGCCCGGTCTTCGTCGATGGGATCGAAACCCGCATCTGGACCCTGCCCGGACAAGAGCATCTGACCGAGTTTGCGCTCGAGCAGGCCTGCCGCGCCACCGCTTTCCTGATGAAGGAGACCGGCATGCGCTATCCCGGCAAGCACATCAATCACGTGGCGATCCGCAACTTCGCCTCCGGCGCGATGGAGAATTCCGGACTGATCACCTACCGCGAAACCGCTCTGCTGTGCGATCCCAAGACGGCCACGCACAAGGAGAAGAAGCGGGTGGCTGAAGTCGTCTGGCATGAACTGGCGCACAACATCCACTTCGGCAACACCGTCACCATGCGCTGGTGGGACGGCTTGTGCTTGAACGAGTCGTTCGCCACTTTCATGGAGAACTGGGGCGTCAGCCTCGAGTACCCCGAGTGGCACATCTGGGAAGAGTTCGCTGTCTCACGCGCAGCGGCGATGAAGCTCGACTCGCTCCACAGCACGCATCCGGTCGAAGCGCCGGTCAAGCGTCCCGAGGACGCCGAGGAGCTTTTCGACCTGATCTCCTACGAAAAGGGCTGCTCGTTGCTCTATCAGCTCCAGCAGTTCATCGGTCCGGACAACTTCCGGCAGGGGGTCGCTCGGTACATCAAGAAATTTGCCTTCGGCAACACCGAAACGCACGACCTCTGGGATGTGATCGAAGAGGTCTGCCAGGGCAACGGCTGCGATGTTCCGGTGCGCCGGGTCATGGACGCCTGGAACTACACCGCCGGGCACCCGGTGGTGACGGTCGCGCCGGCCGGCAACGGCTTCATCGAGCTGACCCAGAAGCCGTTCAAGTTCTTGCCGGATGACCTCACGAGCCAGACCTGGCCGATTCCGCTTACGCTCAAGCTGAAGAAGGCTGATGGTCAGGTCGAAGTGCGCAAATTCCTGTTCGAAGGAGCCGTGCACCGCGAGTTCGTCGGCGACTGCCGGTATGTGGTCGTCAACGCCGGCGGTTCTGGCTTCTACCGCGTACTCTACGCTGCCGAGCTGCTGCGGAAGCTGACCGGCAACGTCGCCGATAACCTGTCGGTGGTCGAGCGCTACAACCTCGTCAACGACTCCTGGAGCTGTGTCCGGGCCGGGCTGATGACCTCGCCCGAGTACCTGCGCATGGTCTCGCTCTTCGATCAGGAAACCGACAACAATGTCTGGTCGCTCCTGGCAAGCTCGCTCAAGACGCTGCACTCGCTCTTGCCGGAGGCTGGTCAAAACACGCTCTCACAAGTAGTGCGTGGTCTGGTCAAGCCGGTATCCGACCGCCTGGGCCAGGAGCCCAAGTCCGGGGAGACGCTTGCAGACAAGCAAGTACGCGGTCTGGTGTTCGGCATCATGGGCACGCTCTGTGATGACCAGGCCACTCATGACCGTGCCGACGAGCTGTTCGCCCGCTACTTGACCGACAAGTCGACGCTGGACAGCGAGTTGGTCGCCGCGGTCGTCTCGGTCGTCGCGCATGCCGGCGATCAAAACGACTACGAACGATTCTTCGCATTGTTCAAGGCGGCCGCCACCCCGCAAGAAGAGCAGCGTTACTTGAGCGCGCTGTCCAAATTCCAGAGCCCCGACCTGCTCAAGCGCACGCTCGAGCAAGCGCTCAACGGCGCGGTGCGTTCGCAAGACGCACCATATCTGGTGGCGGAGGTGATGAACAACGCCAGCGCGTCCGAACACGCCTGGCAGTTCGTCAAGGACAACTGGCAGCAGATGGTCAAGTCCTATCCGGACAACGGCGTCACTCGCATGTGCGGCGCCGTCACCGTGCTCGACAAGCCCGAACATCTGGCTGACGTGAAGAAGTTCTTCGCCAAGCGCAAGGTCAAGGGCGGAGCGATGGCCATCTCTCAGGCGCTCGAACAGCAGCAGATCAACGTTTTGCTGCGCGCGCGCGAGGCGGCAAAGCTGGCGCTCCACTTGGCGCCAACCTGCAAGCCCGCCTGAGCCGGAGTGAAGTTACGCTCCCGGCGCATTAATACGCAATCGAGACCGGCAGGGGCTTGGGCAAGCATACTTGACGCGGCTGGATCTGGTCGACCTGCCTAGCAGGACGCAATCAAATTCAGCCAGCTGAGCTGGCTTGACCACCCCGGCCGGTCTCTTCCTTCGGGAAAACCCCGGGCTCCTTGCTACTAATCTTCAACCAACCAGCCAGCCTTGAGGCTGGCTGAGAAATCGTAAGGGAGTTTCGTCATGAACGAACAGAACCCCAATCCTCAGAATCCCAATCCTCAGACCGCCACCACCGGGACGCCCAGCCAGCGGGAAACCGAGCTCAAGCAGCAGCTCCTGGAGATCCAGGTGGCCGATGCTCAGCTCAAGGTCGACAAGCTCAAGCGCGAAGAGGCGCGCGAGAAGCAGGACCAGGAGCTCAAGCTCCGGCAGCAGGCCGCCCAGACCGAGCGCGCCGAACTCGAGCTCGCCAACCTCAAGCGCGAGAGCTCCAAGGCCAACGCCAGCGCCCAGGAAGCGATGGAGTACACCTTCTCGGAAGGCGTCAACGACCTCTCCGTCAAGGTGGCCATCAAGGAGCTCGGCGAGCTGACGCGCCGCTTCCCGGGCCGCCCGCTCACCTTCATCCTGACCTCGCCCGGCGGCTCCGTGCTGCACGGCTTCGCGCTCTACGACTACCTGCGGTCGCTGAGCAAGAAGGGTCACATGTTGACCGTCCAGGTCTTCGGCATGGCTGCCTCGATGGGCGGCATCCTCCTGCAGGCCGGTGACATTCGCCAGATCGGCGAAGCCTCCGAGGTGCTCATCCACGAGGTGTCTTCCGGCACCATGGGCAAGGTGAGCGAGCAGCAGGACCGGCTGGACTTCTCCCATCACCTCTGGGACAAGCTGGCGAAGATTCTGTCCAAGCGCGCCAAGGAGACCGGCAAGAAGGACGCCATGACGCCTGGCCAGATCAAGAAGAAGGCCTACAAGTTCGACTGGTGGTTGGAAGCCAAGGACGCGGTCCGACTGGGCTTCGCCGACGAGATCCTCTAATTCAAAGCGGGCTGCACCACCTGTGGTGCACGACTAGCGCTTCATTAGATGAGCTCCGGGGCAGCGGCCTGAGGCCGCTGCCCTTGTTTTCCACCCCCCGCGCTCTTCTCTCTCAGCTCTCTCAACCGGCGTAGGCACGCGCAGACGCCGCCGCATTCCTGTCCATCGTCCGCTCGCCGGCCGGGATTGAAAGCTCCAAGCTTTGCTTGGATCCCAACCAATCCCGGCCGGTCTGAGCATTGGAAAAGGAGAACAGATCATGTTCTATGTATTCCTTGCAGCCGTTGCCCTGCTTTCCGGGCTGGTCGGCTTCTTCATTGGAGGCCATCCGGTGGCGCTCGTCTTTACGCTGGGCGCTACCTTGATCGGTCTCGGCATCCGCGATCTCGTCCGCCACCGGCACGCGATTTTCGCCGGCACGGCGCTCGCCGCTTTGATCGGCTGGTACCTCGGAGGCCCATCGCTGGCGGCAGTAACCGCCTTGCTGGCCTTTCCGCTCCAGATCGCAATTCATGATTACACTCTGCGCAAGAACGTCTTCCTGCCGCTGGCACTCACCAGCACCTTCCTGGTCTGGTGGCAGGCTTGGACTCACTTCGGCGCGGTGCCAGGCCTAGCGCTGGCCTTGCTCACCTTCTTGCTGCAGGTCGGCGTCAACGACTACTGGCTCCAGCGGACCCATACGATCCGGCGAAACTTCCCGATGCTCGGTTGGTTTCGTTACGGTTTCGAGCTGATCGGCGACGAGCTTCGCCAGTACTGGTTTCGCAGCGACCTGGAAGGTTGGCCGAATCGCGATCAGGCCAAATACGCCTATCGCTCCGCCAAAGGCATCAACAACAACCTCGGCTTCGGCACCAAACGAGACTATCGTGCTGTCGGCGAGATTCACATCCTGCCTGCCATGTTTCCGATTCCCGAAACCGAGTCGCGCGGCAATCGCCTGCCGCCGCTGGTGATCGGTCGCAAGCGCCGGAAGCCCTACTACTGCCCCTGGCCGATCAACATCTCGGGCATGAGCTTCGGCGCGCTCTCTCCGGAAGCCGTGATGGCTCTGTCCAGCGGCGCCAAGGAAGCCAATATCCACATCTTGACCGGTGAAGGCGGCATGACCGACTACCACACCAAAGGTGTGGTGCGCCGTATTCCGTTCGAGACCAAGGCAGCTTACTGGCGCGCGCTGGTCAAGCACTACCTGACATTCAAGCACAGCCCGCTGCCGCAAAAACCGGTGGCCGAAGTAGTCGGCGGCGGCCGGATCGGCGTTCAGATCGGCCCGGCGCTCTTCGGTTTCCGCAAGTTCTTCATGGACCCGGTGGATACCGCCTCTGGTAAGGAATTCCGCAAGCGGTGGACCAACGAAATCGACTGGGACAAGATTGCCGCTCTCGGCGACAACGATCAAATCGCTTTCGTCGAGCTGAAATGGGCTCAGGGAGCCAAGCCTGGTCAAGGCGGCAAGCTGCCGAAGGAGAAGATCACGGCCGAGCTGGCGGAGTGGCGTGGCATTCCCATGAACGAGGACTGCTACTCGCCGAACGCCTGGAAGGAGGCGCCTGATGTCGAGTCGATGTTCCGGCTGGTCAAGCGGGTGCAAGATCTGACTGGCAAGCCTGTCGGCATCAAGATCGTGGTCGGCCAGGAGAAGGACATCCGGGCGATCGCCAAGCTGATGAAGGACACCGGCGAGGGTCCGGACATGATCACGATCGACGGTGGCGAAGGCGGCACCGGCGCGGCTCCGGCTGCGCTCGCCGACCGCGCCGGCATGCCGATCTTGCATGCCATTCCGCTGGTGGACAACATCTTGCGCGAATACGGCGTTCGCGACAACGTAACTCTGGTCGCCTCCGGCCGCATGCTCGACGGTGCCGACATCGCCATCGCGATTGCGCTCGGCGCCGACATGGTCAACCGGGGACGGATCAACATGGTCTTCGAAGGTTGCATCCTGGCTTACCGCTGCCACACCAACACCTGTCCGGCCGGCGTTGCCACTCAAGATCCTCGGCTGCGTCGCGGGCTGGATCCCGAGGACAAATACGTCAAGGTCGCCAACGGCAACCTGGTTGCCCAGCGCGAACTCCTGATGATTTGCCGCACCGCTGGTGTCCGCCACCCCTGGGAGCTGACTCGCCATCACCTCTCGGTCGTGGTATCGCCGATGGTGGAGAAGAACATGGCCGAGATTCATCCCTACCCGGATGGCTCAGACGGCAAGCGCAATCCGACGCTCGGTGCGGTCCCTGCCGACGATCCCGAGCATAACGACCGTTTCGGTCCCAAGCTCATTCAGATCGGCAAGATCGAGCGCAAGAAGAAGTAGTTCGGTCTGGCACCGACGTGATCCGCAACGAAGCAGGCGCTCCGCTCACCCGGAGCGTCCTGCTTCGTTTACGCAATCAAGGAGACCTGCATGAACGTAACCTCCGGAAAGATCGACGGCTCTGGTGTCACCCTTCGCAAGATGGAAGCATCCGACCTCCTGCGAGTTCTCGAGATCGAATCTTCGTGCTATGGGTCCGAATCCTGGCCGCCCGCTGAATTCATCGAGCGGCTGAACAACGCCAAAGCAACCATCCTGCTAGCGGAAAAAGCCGGTCAGATCGCCGGGTTTGTCATTTACAGCCGCAACTGGTTCAAGCTGCACCTGGAAAACGTCGCCGTCTGCCCCTTTTTCCGCCGGGCCGGAATCGCCCGCTTGATGGTCAGTCGCGTCATCGCCGACTTACCGGCTCAAAAGCGCCGGCGGGTAGTTCTGGAAGTGCGCAAGAGCAACCTGGCCGCTCAGTCGTGTTACGAGCAGCTCGGCTTTCGAAAGACCGGCGAAATTGCCGGCTACTACTGGACCGACCGTGAGGACGCGCTGGTAATGGAATACCGTTGCTGAACAACCTCCGGTCAACCGCCTCTTTCTTCAACTCAAGGAGCCTTCATGAAAAACAAGATTGCGCTCTTCGCAGCGTACGCCGCGTTCGCCACCACCCTCAGCTATTTCCTGGTGCCGAGCTTCTTCGCCGCCAAAGCGCTCTCCGCACTGGCGTTCGGCGCTCTTTGCACAGCGATGGTCTGCGTCGGTCTCTCCCTGGAGAAGCTGACCTGGACCAATCCTACTTTCAACCGCGCTGCCGCCGCTAACGTGGTCGTGCGTTTGGTCGTGCGCTTCAGCATCTACTGGTTGCTTCCGGCCCTGGTCGTGCTGCTGCTGGCCAGTCTCGTGCCGGCGCTCTTTCACCTGGAGCACGGATTCGTCCAGGCGCTGGCCGTCACTTATTTGCCCACCTTTGTGGCGGCGATGATGGATCTCTGGCCGGTCAAGCAGTTATGATCTTTCGCACGCGCGGGCATTCTGTCAGCCTTCCAAGCCGACGAATCGCCCGCGCGCTCGTTGACCACCGATCAGTCTGGAACGGAGGGCCGCGCATGACAAATCTCATGGTGGCGCTGGTTATTCTATCCTGGGGCATCGCTGGAATCTTTGACAAAAAGGCTCTGGAGAACGGTTCTCTTCGCTCTGTCTTTTTGACTTTCGGCCTCTTCAACCTGCCGCTGGCAGCGATACTGCTGGTGGTGCTAACCTGCTTCTACCCGCACTGGCACCTTTCGGCAGGGACAATTCTCTGGGAATCAGCCGATGCCGCCGCCAGCATGATCGCGATCGCCACCTACTACTATGCCATGAGCAGATCCGAAGCGAGCTACGTCCTGGCGATCACCGCCGGCTATCCTCTGGTCGGTGCGCTGCTGGCGATCCCGCTTCTGGGAGAGCCTTTCTCGCTCTTGCTCGTAGCCGCGGCTCTGGCAGTCAGCGCCGGCGTCGCCATTGTCGGATGCTCGGACGGCGGCCAAACACAGAAACTTGCTCGTTCCGAGCGTTTCTCTGTGGTGGCGTGCGTTCTGGTTTCGACCATATTGTGGGGCTTGCTGGGCATCTTCCAGAAGCAGTCCCTGCACTACGGGCAGCCTCTGGAATCAATGCTGGCGATGGCGGCCGGCAAATCCATCTTCGTGGCAGCGGCGCTGCTGTTCATGCTCCGAGGCAAACAGCCGCTCGGTTTGCGCAATCTGAGGACATGGCAGTTTACCTGGCTTTCCGGCTTCCTGGTCGCACTCGGCAACGTCAGCTATATCACCGCCCTGGCGACGTTGCCAGCGGGCTACATGGTGGTAATCACGGCTTGCTATCCGATTGTGATGTACGTTTTCGCCCTCATCCTGTTGCGCGAAAAAGTCAACTACCTGCGAATGCTCGGCATCGCGCTGGTGGTCACCGGCGCCGCCCTGACCGCATTAGTCTGACCAACACGACTGACTCAGCCTGAACGACCGCGCCTCCACTGAAAGGAAGGCACGGCGTCTCTCGATTTCGCATCTCCAAGTCTCAAACCCGCTGCCGGCACATAAGCGGCAGGGTTGGCGCAGCGACGGAAGAAAGCTTCTTCCATCGCCGCTTGAACGCGTTTAAAAGGAGACAGACAAACATGCTGTTCAAGATCGACACCATTCACGGTCACGTCGTCGAGGACACTCCGACCGGACCGATTTACAAAGATGACGGCACGCCGGTCGACTTGCAAAACTTGCGCCCCTGTCTGGGCTGCAACAAGCAGATCGGCCCCGGCGACCACGATCCCTGCATCTCCGAACTGCCGGGGACCTACCAGGCCTGCTGCGGGCATGGCCTCGAAAAGACACCGGTCGGCGAACGCCCCTCCGGCTATGCCGCCCTCAAAGACGGGCGATGCATCCGCTTTTCCGGACTTTGCGGCGGACAACAGATTCGCGCTGCGGTCGAAGCAGCACTCAAAGACGAGCCGCTGCCCGCAGGTTTCGAATTCGACGCCGATCGCATGTGGTGGGAAGGGTTGACCGACAATCAGCGCAACTACGTCCAGGCCAACATGACCCGCGGACTGGCCAAGCTGGTCAGTACGGTGACCGGTCAAGAGCCACCATCCGAGCGCATCATCAGCGGGGAGGCGGCCTGGCACGAAGACCTCGACGAGAACCAGAAGGCTGTCGTCTGGAGCAAGCTCAACTCGCTGCTGGCCGAGCTCGTGCAAGAAGCACTGGCAGTGGCGTAAATCGAGCACCATTGATCACCTGGAAGCAGACAATTCGATTCTGCTTCCAGGTGACGCTTTTCTACTTTATTTTTATTACTTTATATAGTAACTAGACAGGCAATGTGGCTTCGCCAGAGCTTCTTGTATCCAAAATTGCTCGTACGTTCTGGGACACTTTCGGGACATTTCCCGGACAAGAAAGATACGAACATTTTCTATTCTATTTTGGTCACCACAACTGATGGAAAAAATCATGGAACTAACGACAGATACCGTAAGAGACTTTATCCCAGCTGAGCGCGGCGAATCCAGTACATTGGCCGGCGAAGCATTGAGCGCCATGGCAGATTTCAAATCCATATTTGGAGCTGCCAGTGAACAATCCGCCGCCGCAATCAAAGAGCAATTTGGCGATCTGCTGCTGGTCGACGACGGCGCTCTGGCATCGAATCCGGTGATCGGAAGATCTGCTAACAAGCCCGCCGGTGAGCAGGCCAGCAATCGAGAAGCTCCCCAGAGTCGTCTGATCGCAAATGACACGCCGACAGCGCAGCGTTCCGGAGAAGTCCAGACCGATCTCGATGAAGACGGTCAAGTTCGCCGAGGTATTGTCGTAGATCAAGACGGCCTGAGAGTTCGCGAGCTGGAGATTCCCAAAGGCAATACCCCATTAGATGAAGCACCGGAGAGACGGCAAGCTCCCCAAGACCGCTTCGTAGAGATAGACAATGAGCGCCGCCCCGTCGAAGTTTTTCAATTCGATAATCTTGCTTCTGAGTCTGACGAAGACGGTGAAATCAAGCGGGTAATCGCAGTTGATGAAGACGGACTGCGGTCCCGCGAGCTGACAGTCGACTAGGCAAAAGCCAGGACATCTACTTTGAATAGTGGCCTAGATCAGCTACGATAGAGGTAGGCAGGAGTCATCTTGGTGTCAATGTGAAAAGGCGCAGATACCTGATATCGCTCATCCTGGCTGTCGCCTGGCAGCTGTTGGTACTGCCTTGCCTCGACGATCCGTCGATCAACGACGGCGCCAATCTCACCAAACTGCATAAAGCTTCTCTCGTAAGCTTAACCTCAGCAACAGTCGAGTTCTCGGCTGGCGGTCAACCGTACACTTCAAAAAACAGTGGTGGCATCAGGGCAATCGCCACCAAAATATCTGAAAGTTTCGGGTGGATCACCTTACCCCAACCCGCTTGCTCCTTCCTGGCAATCAGAGCCATTCAGCCGGTTCGCCTATGGCTGCTTTACTGTGCGATGCTGACTTAAACCAAGCTCTCCTACCAGCAACTGAATATCTCCGCAGCAATTAAATTGCTGCGGACTTAACCTTTTAAATCCTAACTGGAGTTACCTGTCATGGAAGAGCTCGGGTTGATCCGCGATTTGGCGATTGTATGGTGCGCCGCAGTAGTAGTAGGCACGGTGTTTCTGCGCTTGAAATTGCCGCTCATCGCCGGATACATCGTAGCCGGTCTGATCACCGGACCATTCGGTGTGCGGGTGATCAGCGATTCAAATCAAGTCCACATGCTGGCTGAATTCGGTGTTGCGCTTCTCCTGTTTGCCCTGGGTGTGGAGATAACGCTGAAGCGAATCTTCTCGTCAGCCGGCAAGACAATTCTGGCTGGAATCAGCCAGATCATTTTGACAATGATAGTAGTGTTCGGCTGCGCCTACGCCGCTAACATCACTCGAGATCTGGTGCCTGGTCTAATTTTCGGATTGATCTGCGCCTTGTCCAGCACCGCGCTTGTAACGAAAATGCTCGTCGACCGGGGAGAAACTGAAACGCTGCACGGTCGCTTGTTGGTGCCAATTCTCCTGATTCAGGATCTGAGCTTGATACCGATAGTGGCATTAATACCGGTATTGGAGCATCCCGGCTCTGACATGCTGTTGACTGTCATCACGGCGTTGGTTAAAGCTGGGCTGCTGGTTGCCATTGTCGGTGTCGGCAGCACTTTCATCGTTCCGAGAATACTGGGATCGATTGCCCGCTCCGGATCGCGAGAGCTGTTCACGCTCACAGCTTTGGCAATCTGCCTTGGCGTTGCCTTTTTGAGCAAGGAGCTGGGTGTCTCCTTGGCGCTCGGCGCCTTTTTAGGTGGCATCATGATCAGTGAGCGCCCATACGGACATCAAGTTCTAGCCGACATCCTTCCGCTCCGGGATCTGTTCGGGAGCGTGTTTTTCGTATCGATCGGTCTTCTGCTCAATCCAACTTTTATCGCCTCACAATGGATACAGGTTCTTCTCTTTGTCCTTCTGTTAATTTCAGGCAAAGCAGCCGCTGGTGCAGCCAGTGCGTCGCTGGCCACCGGCAGCCTCTGGAGCGCCGGTCTGGTCGGAATCGGATTGGCACAGATTGGCGAATTTTCGTTCGTACTGGCAGCAATCAGCTATAAAGCCGGCTTGCTGCCAGACAGCTTGTACAACCTGTTCTTCGCCGGCGCGGTTGTTACCCTGATGGTATCTCCGGCATTAATGGCTGTTGCTCCAAGACTTTTCTCTAGAATGCCTTTGCTGCGACTCGATCGTAAAGCCGGTCATGCCGACGAGACTACACCGGCTCAAAAGATGAGATCGCATCTAATTCTCTGTGGCTACGGGCGGATCGGCCGACAGCTCGGAACTATCCTGCAACAGTATCAAATTCCATTTGCCGTGGTGGAGATAAGCGCCAATATCATTGAAGAGCTGCATGAGCGAAATGTGCCATGCATCTATGGCGACGCATTCAGCCCGCTCGTTCTGTCAAAAGTAAACATCAGCGAGGCGGCATGCCTGGTCGTCACTGTTCCCGATGCTGTGGTGGCCGTACACATCATTACCTCAGCGCGCGCGGAGAATTCCAGTATCAGGATTATCGCCCGCGCGCACCGTTCAGAAGACATCGAACTGTTTCGGGCTGCCGGCGCTAATGCTGTTGTGCAGCCTGAATTTGAAGCGAGCGTGGAGATCACTAAGATGGCTTTGATCGGCATGGAAAGATCTGGCCACGAAGTGCGCTCCGCATTGAAAGATATTCGCCGTCTCGGCTATATGCTGTTCCAGCCCGAGCTCTTGACCGACGATTTCGTCGAGTTTCCGCACGAAGACTATTTCGGAGTTTGGTTTATCTACAACGGCTCTGCTGCCACCTTGCAATCATTGAATGCCAGGCGCCGCACCGGCGCGACGATACTGGCAATCAAGAATTCAGCTTGTCTTTTGCCTCATCCGGATGGAAGCCTTTCACTCAATCCAAACGACCAAGTTTATGTTGCCGGCAAAGAGCAACAATTGACAGCGTTCGAGCGCACCTTTCCGGTCAGCCGATTCTCTCCGTCCATCAATGTTGCTAATGACGAAATCTTACACCCCGGTGTCAGCGACTGAGCATACTGAGTCCGCTGGCTCAGCGGCTTTAGGCATCGTTGATTCGCTTGAAGAAAGAATCCATCAAATACAAAGGAGATCACATGGATAGGCACAAATCAGAGTTACTGTTCATTGGCGGAGGAATGTTACTGGCACCGATAGCCGGATGTGGACTGGCATTGCCGCTATATATGCTTACAAATTCAGCGATCTGCTCCATCCTTCTAGGAACGGTCCTGGCAATGGCCACTTTCCTCGGTGGCTGCTGGATTCACATCAATCAGCATGGCTTGCCCACAGAAGGACCAACTCCAACAGACCAAAGCAAATCCGAGCAACCAGCTTCCACCACAATCAAATAGCAAAGATATGCGAGCACTTCACAAGCGGATTGCATCTAATTATTCCTGAGCTCGCAGCTGAGCATTCTGAGACAGAGCCGGTCTAGCATTTTGGCGTTATCTTAACTATACTCAGTGATATAGTTGAAGCTTTTTTTTTCAAAAAACTCGTTGAGACTATTAAGTGCAGAGCAGGTGGAGCTCTCTTAGCAACTCACACCTGCTCTGCTGGCAGTCAATACTTTCACTTGTCGCCAGCTCTGGTAAATCCCTGACAGCAGGTGATCCTACTGATCGTCGTCCGGCCGTCGGCGATCTCGCTTGCGACGAAACGCCTCTTCGTTTTGTTTGTCGACGCTCCTGCCCATCAGAACGAAGATCGTCAAGAATGACACCATGCCGCAAATGTAAGCAGCCACCTGCAGCCAGCCGACCGTGTAGGAGGCAGCGATGAACGCTGCAAATGTAAGCACAAAAAAGACAATTCCCAACTTTCGCTCACGGTCGAGCGGCTTGAATTTGCGGTTGTTGACCGTGAAGAACTGGAGATCCTCCTCGGTCGGACGGTCATTGTCAGCCGGATACGCGTCGCCATTGGCGTTTTCGTCCCAACCTCCGTTCTCGTCGACAGACTTGCCCATCAAAGCGAGCAACCAGACGAAGAACGACATCCCCATCAAGACGAATGACACTTGCAGATTTCCGCCTGTGTGACTAGCGAGGATAAACGAGCCGATCGTCAGAAAGATGAGAACGATTCCGGTTTTGCGGTCTTTGTCGAGCGGCTTGAATTGGTTGCTCATAAAGGGATACCCCTTTCGTGCTGATTGCTTCGAAGGCGAAAGTCCAGGTCGACCGGTAACTTCCCGATCAGGATTTACGCCGCTGGAGAACTTCTTAACTGTCGAATCGTTTCAAGAATGATGACAAGCATCCCCGGGGGCGGTTCGGCGCACCGAACCGCCCCCAGAAGTAGCTTTGAGACAACTACTTCGCCTCCGAATCGCCGGGATGGTCCGGCTCGTCGACGGGCTGAGCAGGACAAACTGGCGCTCCAGCCGAACCACTCGGTGCAGGCGGAATATCAGCATTCGCGAAGAATTCAGCGGCCAGAGCGAACTGTTGCCGATGACCGAGCAAGATGACTGAATCGCCGGCTTGAAGCTGATCGTCCCATTTCGGATTGAGCACAATCGAGCCATCAGCTCGCTGGATAGCCACTACCGTCACACCGGTTTTCGGTCGAAGTCCGGTGTCGAGCAGATTCTTTCCAACCAGCAGGCTTCCTGTCGGAATGCGTCTGACCTCGACTGCGAGATCGCAAGGTATGCAGGGCAAGCCATCGCCCGGCCGGTTGGCCTCATAAAGCGCCAGCCAGGCCTGTCCTTGCTCGTTCTTCAAACGCTGAACACAGCGTTCGATTACGTCGCGAGGCAGCAGATAGTTTTGAAGAACTCGCGAAGTCATTTCAACAGACCCGACGAACTCTTCTGGGATCACCTCCTGCGTGCCGACGGCAATCAGCGGCTCGACCTCTTCCATGTATTCGGCGCGAGCGATAATGTGCAGGCCTGGATTGATTCTCCTGGCCATTTCAGCGCTGCGCAGAACTGTCTCCGAGTGAGACAAAGTGAGCGCAAGGACGCGTGCATTGTCGACTCCGGCGTGCATGAGCACCTCCTGGCGTGATGCGTCACCATACATGATGGCAGTACCTTTGGCTTTCTCGTCTCTGACGATCTGCGGGTCATGCTCGATCACTGTGAATGACACCCCAACATCGGCCAGCGCAGCGGCAAGATTGCGGCCGCCAAGGCCGAAGCCCACGATGATAACGTGATCGTTCATCGCCTCGGATCGCTCTTGAGGCTCCTTTGAGTTGCCGGCTAACCACAACGGCAGAACGCGTTCGAGCAGCTGAGCCAACTTTCCGCCGCCGCTCAATGAAGCCGGTGTCATGAACATCGACAAGATCGCTACGGCCAGGAACAGCTGGTTAGTCTGCGCATCGAGCAAGCCGACATTCAATCCTACTTTGGCCAACACGAAGGAGAATTCGCTTATCTGCGAAATGGAAAATCCGGTAAGCAGAGCGACTCGCAGTGAGTTGCCCATCAATCCGGTAACAGCTGCACCGATCGCAGCCTTGACTGCGATCACTAACAGCAGCCCCAAGATAACTGTAACCGGGTTGGCCAGCAGGATGCGAATATCGAAGAGCATTCCGATCGAGACAAACACAAGGCAGTTGAAGACTTCCCGAAAGGGAACAATTTCACCGAGTGCCTGATGGTTGTACTTCGACTCCGAGATGATCAAGCCGGCTATGAATGCACCCAGAGCCATTGAAAGCCCGAAGTGAGATGTAGCCGTGGCTGTGCCAAGGCAGATCAGAATAATGCTCAGGACGAATGCTTCCCGTTTCTTGGTTCTGGCCACTTGATTGAGCAGCCAAGGAACCAGGTATCGGGCGACGGTAGCCGCCAGAACCAGGAAAATTAGTGCCTTTCCGGTCAAAAGTGCGACATCGACGAAGCTGCCACCCTGCCCTCCCAGAAAGGGAGTGATCAAGACCATCGGCACGATGCAGAGATCTTGAAAGATCAAGATGCTGAGCGCTGAGCGACCGTAAGCACTGTCGATATCTCCACGATACTCGAGCAGACGTAGCACAATCGCTGTGCTGCTGAGCGACACCAGCATCCCGATAAAAGCTGCGGAAGCCCAGCTCAGACCGGTGAAGTGAGTCAAGACAGCTCCGGCAGCTACGGTCGCAGCCACCTGGAGCCCGCCGGCGATCAAGAGAAACTTTCTCAGGCGGAAAAAGGTCTTGACCGAAAACTCGATCCCGATCGTGAACAGCAAAAGTACCAGTCCGATCTCGGCGAGCGTTTCAATGGCAAGACTATCGTCTACCAGCTTGAACCCGAACGGGCCGCAGATGACGCCCGTGATCAGAAATCCGAGTACCGGCGGCAGGTTGAGCCGATGGAATGCAACCACCGCCGCTGTACCTAATCCGAAAAGGACCAGAAGGTCCTGAAGAAAACTCATTTCAGGCATGGGTTAAAACCTCCCGTCTGTGAGGCGGGTGAAAATTTGCCGCTGTTTGTTTGAAAGAGCAGACATTCGACCGACCGAGGTTACAACCTCGACTCAACCAGGAGGCGCGCTATTCACGACAGCCGGTGCACCGCACCATTTTTGGCTTTCGTCAGAGCGCGCGTCGACCGAATGTTTTACAGGCGACCTGGCAACTCACTCTGGTTACAGATAAGTCGGTCGCGCACAGTGGCAAGCATCGAACAGCTCCGAGCCGATCCGCTGCTTAGGAGCAGAAAATTCGATTGCTGAGGAGGAACAGTTATCTATGCGGTAAACACTACAGGCATGACGGACAAAGCCTAGCTAAAGGTTTCTACCGTGCTGTAATTTTTGTTCGGGAACTCTGCCTATTACTTACTCCTGATACAGCGTTTACCGACAGATTACGGGCGAATCATAAACGTTTAGAGTAAGCATCTTCAAGGGCAAGATCGCCACCAGGCGCTTCAGCACTTATCCTTAGCTGGATATTAACTGTGCACGGTTAGTACCGTTAAGGTACCTGTTAGCTCTTTGCGATTCGCCAAGGGCTAACAGAGACTTCGAACTATCAAAGAAAATTCGGGACCGACGGGACTCGAACCCGCGACCTCCTGCGTGACAGGCAGGCGCTCTAACCAACTGAGCTACGATCCCAGCTAACCTCCCACTGTCAACCGGTAACCAATAAAGAATTACCCGATCGAAGGCGAGATTTTGCAGTATAACACAGGCTCAAATTTCAGGGGCGTCAGCTCGAACGTTGTTAAGCGTTGAGAAAAGAACGCTAACATCACCCCTATTTGGCTTGCACAGGCATCAGGAGGTACTTGTAATTCTCATCATTGACGCCTCGGAAGATAAGCGGTTTAAGCGGACCGGTCATCTCTAGCTGCACTTCACTCGAACTCAGCCTCTGCAACACGTCGAGTACATAGCGAACATTGACAGCGACATCGATTACTTGGCCTTCAAAGCTCATCGGTACTTCTTCCTGGGCCCGGCCGATATCCGGCGTGTTGGACGTGATCTGCAGAGTTTGGCCTTCGAAATGGAATTTGACTAAATGTGTCCTGTCGTCAGACATGACTGCCACACGTTCAATTGCGGATACTACAACCTCACGATCGAATTTGGCCAGATACTTGAACTCGGTCGGAAACAGTTCGTGATAGCGCGGATATTCGCCGTTAATCAAACGCGAGCTGAGAAAGCTGTTTTCAGTCTCGAAAGTAATCTGTCCATTGACGATCGCTATGCGAGCCTCAGGCTGATCCTTACCGTCCAAAAGCTTCACCAACTCAGTGCAAGCTCTGGCCGGCACAATTGCCTTCAGGCTCACCGGTTTTTCCACAGTTGCTGTTTGAACCTTACCTTCAAGCTCCTTCTCACCATCCTCTCTTCGTACAGCCGGTACAGACACCCTCAAGGCCTCGCTTCTGTGCGCCAATCGGCTGCCATCAGTAGCAGTCGACTCGAAAGCCTCATTTTCCAGAAGCAAGTAGACGCCGCCCAAAATGTTGCTCGTGTCATAACTCGCAGCAGCAAAGGAAGTTTGCAATATTGACCGGCGAAGGATATCGCTCGGCATAAGAAACCCTTCTGAAGCCTTGGATTCGACCAATTTCGGGAAGTCTTCGGCCGGCAATCCGGTCAAATTGAATTTGGAGCGCTGGCAACTTACCAGAGTCTCTCCGGTTTCACTGGTGACTTGAAAGGAGACTAGCTCATTTGGAAGCTTTGCCACGATTTCGAGCAACTTTTTGCCAGGCAATGTAATCGCGCCTTGTGTATAGACGACACCATGACACTTGGACTGAATCGCAAGATCCAAATCTGTCGCTGCAAATCGAAGTGTCGTCTCGTCAACCGATTCGACCAACACATTGCTCAAGATGGGCTGCACTACTCGTGTAGCAACTGCGTTGGTGACATCTCTTAGAGCTTTGACCAATACATCTTTTTGAATTGCAAAATGCATATTTAGTCCCTCGATGAGCAGTTTAAGGCGGACAGAAAGTCTCTTTGAGGCAAATCGCGATTTGAGAATTTTCGCTATTTGCTTGGTTGCTGCGGCAAGTCAAGAAGACATTTGCCCAGAGCCTGCTAGCTAGCTCTGCTCTTATGCCGTTGCAACGGAACGATAAGGTAAAGACTAACCTGCCTGACTGCGATTTGCAAGGCACTGAGCCAACCTTCGATAGTGCTGCTCTAACTCCTTTCCTAATTCATTTAAATAGAAGTAGTAGGGGAGGCATTTTTCTGTAGATAACCAGCAAAACTAAACCGCTGGTTGGATCTCCCCTGTAGATAATCTGTGCAGGCATTGTTCAAAAGTAGATCCTTGTCTTCCTGTGTATATACTGCCTTACACAGATTCCGTACAAAAAACAGACAGAGTTCCTACAGGTTTTCTACAACCAGTTAATTGGTCAACTGTCGGGTAATCTGCTTCACGGCCGACGCAAGATCGGCATCTTTCAGGATCTGCTCTTTGATTCTCGAATAGGCATATAGAGCGGATGTATGTTTGCGGTTGCCGAAGGCATCGCCAATTCTTGGAAAGCTCAACTGTATGAGCTCGTGGGCGAGATACATTGCCAGGTGTCTTGGCAGTGCCAGATCTTGAGATCGTTTGGCGGAACGAAGCTCACTCGGCTCGAGTCTATAAAAAGCTGCCACTGTCTCGGTAATTCGCTCAACTGTGAGCGTCTGTTTTGGTTTACTCTGTCCACCAGGTTGCAGCACGTCGATAACGGCAGAAACGTTAAGCTCAGCTCCGGTCAAGCTGGAGATTGCATGAGCTCGAATCAAGGCGCCTTCTAGTTCGCGAATATTGGTGGTGAAGACAGAGGCGATGTACTCAATAACATCATCGGGAATGCGCATTCCATCCATCTCGGATTTCTTGCGCAAAATCGCCATCCTGGTCTCCAGGTCTGGAGCCTGTATGTCGGCGATCAAACCCCATTCAAAACGGCTTCGCAACCGCTCTTCCAGCAATGACAAAGCTTTCGGTGGTCTATCACTGGAAAGAACGATCTGCCTGCCGCTTTCCCGCAGAGCATTGAATGTATGGAAAAACTCCTCCTGGGTCGATTCCTTTCCTTCAATGAATTGAATGTCGTCCATCAACAAAAGATCGACTTGTCTGTAGCGTTTTCTAAACTCCATCATTCGGTCGTCTCGAATTGAGTTGATCAATTCGTTTGTGAAGCGCTCGCAGCTGATATAGCGAACCTGCTTTTGTGGATGATGAAGCAAGACATGATGTCCGATTGCCTGCATGATGTGCGTTTTGCCAAGACCGACACCACCATAGAGGAAAAGTGGGTTGTAAGCTTCTCCAGGCCGATCGGCAACAGCCATCGCGGCAGAGTGACAAAAACGGTTGTGCGAGCCAACTACGAACGTTCCCAGCGTATATTTCGGGTTGAGATTGGCCGACGAGACTCGTGTCTGAGGATTCATATGAGCTGCAGTCGGCTGGGCTGGAGCATTCGAAAAGATCTCTCTTTGCGGGCTGCTTGATTGCTGAACCACAGCGATCGATGCGATTGACGGAGTGTAGGTTTCTTGCTGGAGGGAAGGATCTACAACCACCTTGGCAGAAATCTTGCGATTGAGAACATGTGAGACAGCATCGACAATCGGTTCTAGACGACTGCCGGTGATCATGGTTTTCATGAACTCATTGCAAACGCCGATGGTTACTTCGTCTTCAGAGATTTCAAGTAATTGGGTCGGTCTGATCCAACTTTCATAAGTCGGCTGAGGCAGCGTTTTACATAAAATCTCTTGAGCCTGACTCCAGATCTCTTTGATCGGTCGCTCGAGACGTATATCCTCTCGTTCTTGAATCATCTATGCTTCCCCAACCCATGGAGCTATAAAAGCGGAATCGATACAACAATACTTAGTACTTCCTTAAACCGGTTTGTCTGTTGGCGGGGCAAATTGCCTAGCCGGCAATCGCTCTAACGATGTGGAACCAGGAACTCTTGCCATGGGCTTCTCCACATAGTTAAAAGCCGATCAGAATATGAAAGAAAGCTCGACGTGCGAATCAAGCTAATCCAGCTGCTAACCAGCTTTTGCTACCAACAAACCAAGCACGTTAGGGAAACGCAGCTCGATTCGTAAAATTTTTCCCAGCCCAACAACAGGCTGGAGCGAAGTCTTAGCGTGAGATGATAGCATATCTGTTTACACGCATAAGAGCAATAATTTTAAAGAATCGGCTCGGCAAGGAGTTTAAGCGGCAATGAAACGGACGTTACGTGGTTCTATATCGAAAGCCAAGAAAGGCAGCGGTTTTTTGAAGAGGATGTCTACTAAAGCTGGACGTCGAGTATTGAAGGCTCGCAGAGCCAAGGGTCGTGCTCGCCTGTCGGTTTAGTCTGAACAGTGCTGCCATCGGCGGAGCGATTACGCAGAGCAAGCCTTTTTCAGCGTACGTACGCTGAAAGGAAGAGTGTTGCCTCACCGATTGCGACGCTCTATGTTTTGCCAAGACAAGCTCGCAGCGCTCCGAAGCTGCCTCATGTCGGCTTTGTGATCGCCAAGAAAGTCGACAAACGAGCAACTCAGCGAAATTTTGCAAAACGGCGATTGCGGGAGGCTTATCGGTACCAGCGAACAACGGACGGCAGTGTCAGGCAGTGGTATTCAATGGTTTGGGTGATTCACGGCAAAGCGCTGACCGCCTCCTGGGAGGAGATTTGCAAAGCAGTCTCCGAGAGCGTCTCAAAAGCCAACGACAAGTTTGGGAATTTTGCTAAGTAAGTCAACGGAGTAAGCGACGATTCGCTAAAAAGATAGTGATCATGAAGCAGTTAGCTATTAAGCTAATCAGGTTGTATCAGAAGACGAGGTTTCTCCGCCAGCCGACTTGCCGATTCTATCCGTCTTGTTCAGGCTATGCTGCTGAGGCGATTGAGACTTATGGAGTGATAAAAGGAACTGCTTTCAGCTTGTGGCGTTTACTGCGCTGCCATCCGCTCCATCCAGGCGGTATAGACGAGTTGCCTCAAAGGAATTAAATGGACATCACTTATTCTTTCATGATCCCGATCCTGCAATGGATAGCCAAGCAATGCAATAGCTATGGCTGGGCGATCATCCTGCTGACGGTTCTAGTCAGAGTGCTCGTGTATCCCTTGGTGGCAAGCTCCACTAGATCTATGCAGCGCATGTCACAGATGCAACCGCAGTTGAAGATCATTCAAGAACGCTACAAGAACGAGCCTGAGCAGTTTCAGAAGAAAGCGATGGAGTTCTATCAAAAGAACAAGATCAATCCGATGGGTGGTTGCTTGCCGACACTCGTTCAATTGCCGATCCTGTTTGCTCTTTTCGCTACTTTTACCGGCCCGCCATTTGGAGACAAACCAATTCCGTTAAAGATTACGGTCGTCGCCAAGGCTGAAGCATCTAAGATTCACAAAACCGAGGCATCCGGTGCAAATAGCCCATATGTTGCCCATGACGGCAGTCTTTGCAAGTTGGTGGTCTTTCCGGGAGACTCGACCGTCACCGCTGGTGACAGTTTGGATTTCGGCGTAAGGGCGGTTGAAGGATCCATGCCGTCTGAGTTGAAAGTGGCTTGGAGAATCAAGGGCAGTAAGGCCGAGCAGCATGGCGCGACAATTGATGAAAAGGGTCATGCTGTATTTCCGGAAACCGGCGAAGTAAATGTCGAAGCTGTTGTACCGGGCATAGCCAAAGACGAGGCCTTCCTCTTCATTCACAGTCTCGGCAAGGTCGAGCAAGGAACGAATCTGTTCAAACCGGAAAATTGGGACAATCTGGTAATGATCATTTTGTTCGGTGTGACGATGTGGCTGTCGCAGAAGCTGATGGTTCAGCCGCCATCGCCCAACATGGACCCGGATCAGCTGGCGATTCAGCAGCAGACCCAAAAGACTATGCCGATCGCCGTCACCGCGATGTTCTTCTTTATCCCGTTGCCATCAGGCGTATTTCTCTATATGGTCGTCTCGAATGTGATTCAATCTATTCAAACCTGGTGGATAATGCGAACGCCCGCACCAGCGATAATAGATGTGCTCGGGGAGGGTAAGTCCAGTTCTGGTGAAGCGCTGCCAGCTCTCAAGTCGGAAAGCTCAGCAACACACAAGCTCTCGGCAACCGAGGAAGATGATTCGGACGAGAAGAAAGCAGCTGGTAAAAAGCGGTCAAAGAAGAAAAAGTGAGCGACATGAGTGAACTAAATCTGAGCGAACAAAGCGATCGTGCCAAAGTCCACCTTGAAAAAATGCTTCAGCTGATCGGAGTCCAAGCCTCGGTGGCGGAGCAAACAATAGATGAAACAACGATATGCTACCGAATCGATTGCAAAGAATCCGATGCAAAGATACTGATCGGCCGCAAAGGCACTACATTGGAAGCTCTGCAATTTCTGCTCAGACAAATGTGCAAAGGACCTCAAGGCGGAGAAGATGAACACTTTATCGTTGATGTTTGTGATTATCGCGAGCGTCGAAAAGAAGCGATTGTCGACCGAGCCAAGCGAGGAGCCGTGGCCGTGTTAAACGGTGAGTATGAGGAATTCTCTCTGCCCCCGATGAGCGCTTTCGAGCGCAGAATAGTTCACAACTATCTCCACGAACACTTTCCAGACCTACAGTCAGAAAGCTTTGGACAGGGGGAAGATAGACATATCGTCTTGCGATATGGTGGCGTTTCAGAATCAGAAGGCGCTCAGCAATAATTCGCTATTCATTGGCGGAGAGAATTGATTCGAGCTCCTTTCGTCTGCTCTTGGCCAGCTCGATCTGTTGCTTGAGTCGTAGCGTTGCTTCCTGAAGCTCCTTTTGCTGCACCGAAATCGTCATGAGTCTATCGCCGTGGCTCTTATAGTCAGGATTTGAGTAATAGAGCTGGGAGCTACCAGACGTCTGATTGTTGTTTGCCGGTGTCTCCAGGTCGCTGTTTACTCTCTCCAATTCACCCATTACTTCCACGTGTTCGCCAATCTCCTTGTTTAGTGGAGCCAGTCGATGCTCAAGGTCTGCCAGCTGTGACCCAGCTGTTGAAAGGAATCTTTGAACCGTTTCGAGCTCTTGCTTGATCTTGCCGCGCTTCTCCAGCAGCGCCTCCCTTTGGCGTTGTTCCTGACGTTGCAGAAAACTGGCGTAGAAGGTTCCAGCCGGAGCATGAGTGTGTTTGCGATCGGTTGTCATCGGCACGATCGGCGGTCGCTCGAGCAGGATGCTGTCGATCTCTGGTGCGTACTTTTCTGGCGACGAGCCGGCGCCTTGTGGTTGCTGCGAGCTGGTTGCAGCAGGCCAATCTGGGCGAGCATTAGCAGGCTCGACCGGTCTTTCCAGCGGTTCTGCTCTCTGCCTGGAGGTTGCGCCGGTAGCGATCTTGAAGTAGACGCCTACCGTGACAAGGCTGCATGCTGCCAATCCTAGCGTTACCAGAGATTGCTTCGAGAGGGAAGAGGATCGATAAACTCCGTCCGCTCTTGCTTGTTGGTTCGAAGGTGTAGATGGTTGCGCACTGCCAGCGGAGGTAATCGGCCGGCAGGCGCAAGGGCCGTTCTGTCTGTGCTCCTTTTGAAAATGTTGTTTGAGGAGATCGCGGGCGGAATTTATTCTCTTGAGCTCATCTTCTGCTTTGCTCTTCTGCTTTTCTCCTTCGAATCGATCTGGATGCCAAGCCATGATCAGGTCTCGGTGTCTCTGTTGAACGTCAGTCCATGGTGCACCAGGCTCCAGTCCAAGAGCAATATAGGACTGGTACAGAGCACTGGCGGCAGGCATTTTGCTCAATCGTTGACACTCGACAAAGGGTGGACGATAAATTGATTATATGGGTTGCACGAGCAGCTTTGTAGCCGAGCTTCAGTAGCAATGTCTTGGAGACAGGGTTTGTTCTGTCAAGGTCTCAGTCTGGACAGGCGTCGATGGGGTCGAGGCAGCCGCGGCAGTAGATTTCCACTTGTATGTCAAGGCAGCAAGCCGGTGTTCTTGGGCGATGGCCACTACAAGCAAGAGCTGGAATCGTCGTTGCTGCACCAATCCAGACAAGAGGCCTTACCAAATCGTCTGTCCAGGTAATCTTTCAGTCCAAGCAACTCAGCCTTGAGTTGCAGCTTGCCATGCGTTCCCCGCATCGGCAGTACGACCGCGTGTCGCACAAGATGACCGGCAATGTTGATCAATCCTGGAATGAGCGCTGCACCACGTGTGTACTTCGCGAAGAATAAGAGTCGGTTGCGCGTGTAGTAATAGGCGCGCCAGTAAGTGCGGCTGCCTTCCGTAGAGCCTCCGCCGGCATGCTCCACTTTGGCATCCGGAACAAACAGGCAAGTCCAGCCATGTTGACGCATGCGCCAGCACAACTCAGTATCTTCGAAGTAGAGGAAGTAATCATCATTGAACGATCCGGACTGCCTCAAGGCCTCTGCTCTCAAGAGAAGGTTGCTACCTGAAACCCAGTCGCAATCAATAAACTCAGCGCCTGCTTCGGCAGACCTTCTAAGGAAAGTCTTGGAACGAAGAAAGTCAATCTCGCCGGCGCCGGAAGCGACGTATTGATCGCCGGTTCCAGTCATGACCATTGCGCCAAGCACACCGGCCTTCTTGTTCTCCTGAGCGACTTTCATCAAGCGAGCCAGGCTGTCATGGCCGACTTTGGTATCGTTATTCAAAAGCCAGATCCAATCTGCCTCCTGCTCCAGACAATAATTAATTCCGGCGTTGCAGCCTCCGGAAAAACCAAGATTGCGACCGGTTTCCAGTAAGCTCACTTCCGGGAATTGTCGAGCGATATCTGCCCCCGAGTTGTCCGGAGAGCCATTGTCGACCAGAAGCACCTTGTGATTCAGATCGGTCAATGTCCGAAGTGAAGCCAGGCATGCTCGCGTGTAATGACTGCCCAGCCAGTGCAGAACTACTATCCAGACGGTGCTCTTGGATTGTTCTGTCACCGGTTGCCTCCCGACTCAAAGTTGGACTTAGTCAGGACAAGGTCTCCGGAGGTGACTGTCCGATAACCGAGTAAGAGATTAGCACTTATTTTGCGAAGTATCACTTGATTTCCTTGGCGGGGCTGCCGTCCTTGCTAGCGGCTTGATAATATTAAAAGGTCTCGCGTGAGGTTTCCTGATGGACGAGCCTGTTATTAAAAAAACCGACGACTCCGGTGTTATTGGAGCGTCATCGGCTTCCGAAAGTTCATCAGTGCCACCCAAGAGAGGGGGGCTCAACAACTTCTTTCTCGCGATCAACCATATTAATCAGGCTTCGTTAGCTGATTCGGTCAAGCAGCGCTTTTCCGACTATGTAACTGTCGGTCTAGTATGCGTCTGTATTCTCAGTCTCGTGGCGGCTGTAATGCTGCCGGTTCCTCCAGCCCTGCGCCTGTTGCCTTTGATTTTCACGGTCGGGGCGATTATCTTCTTCATTGTTAACCGGCTCGGCATCATCCTGGCTCTCACGCAGCGTCAAGCGCTGTTGGTCTGGCAAATCATGATCGCATCATTTTGGCTTGGCGTAACAAGCTCGATGCTCGTGATCTTAGTAATGTTGTCTTGTCTCTACCAGGTTGCGCCAACCAATCAGTTACAGTCAGCCCCACCGAGCGATGCGGCCCTTAAGTAACTTTGGATCAGTGTTTCGACCTTTGACCCTTGTTTTGGTGATCGTCTTGTTTGCCGGTGGATACCTGCCGGTAAGTTCGGAGATATTACCTGACAAGCTCAAGCAGATTACCTTTGGGATGGGTTGGGAGCCGGTCAGCTTTTATCCGCTGCGTGCTCTGGACTCCGCGTCTTACTATGGACAGACTTTGGTGTATGAAGGATTGGTCGGCTACGATCAGCGGTTGAGAATTGTGCCTGCTCTTTCTGAGAGCTTCTCTGTTTCTGCCGATCAGCTTGAATACCGGTTTAAGTTGCGCTCCGGAGCGCGCTTTGGCGACGGACAAGCAGTGACCATAAAAGATGTCGTCGATTCGGTGAAGCTTGCCATGGCACCGACTTCTCCTTATCGTGCTGATTACCTGGATATTGAGAAAATCGAGGTGAAAGATAGACAGACGATCGTTCTTCACCTGGGGCAGCCGTGTGCTCCCCTGCTGAGCCGTCTGGTGGAGTTGAGAATACTTCCAGCACGGTTGCTTGGACTGCCAGACGGTGGACGAAATGAGTTGGCTCGTCATCCGATTGGCAGTGGACCATTTCGTTTGAGGAGTTGGGAATCAGGTTCGGAGCTGGTATTTGAACCGAATCCCTTTTACTGGGGCAGCCATCCAACCTATGATCGACTGGTTTGGAAAATCGTTCCTGATCATAGCCTGCTTGCCGTTGCGCTCAAGAACGGTGAGCTGGATGTTGTTCAATGCGAGGCTGTCGACTGGTCCGACTTTCTGTCCAAACAGAAAGGCAACTCTCTGCTTTTAGACCGGTTTCCCGGCTCGCGAACAGTTTTTTTAGGATTCAATCTCGGCCAGCAGCAGTTCGGGGATAACGCTTTGAGACAAGCGCTCAGTATGGCGATCGACAGAGAAGCGATCGTTAACGGGCTTTACTCTGGATATGCCACTATCGCTGGTGGTGATTTTGCTTCGAGCAGTTGGGCTTACAACAGCGGTATCAGACAATGGCCATTTGATCTTCGAGAAGCTCGCAAAAAGTTGCTGGAGGCAGGCTTTCAAGCGATCGACGGGCGGTGGCGTCGCCGGAGCACGGGTGAATTGCTGGCTTTTAGCATTGCGACTGTAAAGGAGTATCAGAGCATTGCAGAATGTGTCGCGACCGATCTGCACAAACTGGGTATTTCAGCGGAAGTTCAATTGGTGGAATTCACTACACTGCGGCAGCAATATCTGAAAAAGGGACAGTTTCAAACAGCGGTCTGGAGTCGTTCGGTCGGACCTGAGCCGGACTGCTATTTGGCCTGGCACAGCCGCGGACCGCTGAATTTCTATAAGTACTCCAACCCGAAGGTCGATTGCCTATTAGAGGAGGGAAGGCGGACAGGCGATCAGTTGCAAAGGAGGCAAATTTATTGGGAGATTCAAAAGTTGCTTTCAGAGGAGCTGCCCTGGCTATTTCTTGTTCACCCTGACCTGCTGCTTGCTCACGATCAGAGCGTGACCAACCTGAAGCTGCCAGGACAAAATAGCAGCGGGTTGCCTTGGGACAATCCCTTATTCAATGCTGCTCGCTGGACGAAACGATAGCTCGAACAAAAACCGCCTTCCGATCGGCGACGATCCAAAAGGCGGTTTGAACCAAACAAGACCTCACCGCCAGCTTGTGACGGTTATATACAACAACTTAGTTGCTGATGATCCTGTTTAGAGTGGCTTGGCGCTCGGGCCTGTGCCATCACACAACGGCTTATCGCCCAGATGCTCGTGATACCAACGCAACGCCTTTGCATAACGATGGACGGCTTGTCTTCTTGCACTCGGAATCGAGTATGCAGGCGGAGTCAGGTGGAAGTAACGTCCTTCGTCTCCGCAAGCCTGGGCGAATGCCGGGGAACTAATCGACAGCGCTGCAAGGGCCAGTAGTAACTTTTTCATGGACCGTCCTCTCCTTTTCGTGGACTTGCTCCAGCTCATAAATCTTCGAGCGATTAGACAATCGTCCAATCCAGCTCACAGCTATTGTACTACTTCAAAATGGAGCAAAGTATTGTCAAGACTGGTTCATATGGGCGAACACATGATGGAATCCGGCTTACGATGCCTTAACAGTCGCGGCTGTAAGATTTAATCCAGCCAGGAGGTAGCCCAGTAAAGGGGTTTTCAAGTAGAATTTTGAGGCGGCCATAACGTCGTCGCAGCAAGGCCGATCGAGAATTAACCGTCTTGGCAAAAGGACACAAAAACTCTAAATCACCCGCCAAACTCCCATCAATGCCTGGTGATTGTCGCGAGGCTATGCAGTGGTTTGTAAGCAATTTTGGGCTCTATAGCGGATCCATCCGCGGACTTTTTTTATCGGACTTTACAGAGGAGCACGAAGCAAGTCTCGAAGCTTCGATTATCAGTCTG
The DNA here is from genome assembly GCA_020050835.1 of Candidatus Obscuribacterales bacterium. Classification (GTDB taxonomy): domain Bacteria; phylum Cyanobacteriota; class Vampirovibrionia; order Obscuribacterales; family Obscuribacteraceae; genus JAGVKB01. The sequence continues at coordinate 60,579 of JAGVKB010000063.1, forward strand.
AAGTCTCGGGGCTTCAGCCCGCTTGTCATCACCGGTGAAATGCTGAACAAGCAAGCCGAGTATCTTTACGATCAGGCTCTGGCTGGTACGACCTTTGGTCGTCCAGTTGCGACCAGGGCGGAGATTGACATCGTCGGCGCGGATCTTCTGATCTTAGAAGGGATAGTCGCGCCGGAGAATGCGATGCAACTCTGGTACCTTCAAAACCAGATCATTTATCCAAGAGCGCTGTCCGGAAAGGCGACAGTGATAACCACGCCGCTCAGCTATGAAGAGTTCTCACGCTACGGCGGGAGCTGTCAAGACGGCGATTTTGCCGGTCGGCCGATCACCTGGGAAAAGGTGATGTGGTTGATAGAAGCCCCATGATCAATCTGGATCTGTTCAGGCACGCTCGTGATGAAGGCTTGCCGCCGATGCTGAAGCCGGAGTTCTATCTGCACAAGGCGCTGAAAGAACGTGGTTTGAACATCGTCGCTCAGCATGTGCTTGGTGACTACTTACTCGATCTCGCCCTGGTCGGCAAAGATCAAAGATTGAATATTGAGTGCGACGGGCTGTCTACGATTGGAGGCCATGAACGACAGGCGGAGGAAGCGAAACGCAATCTCTTGCTGCTCACCGACGGCTGGCAGATTCTCCGATTCACCAGCGCTGAAATTCTGAGCAATCCTGCTGCCTGCGCCGATGTTGTAGAGGAAGTGTGGCGTACTGGACGCAAGAAACATCAGATCGGTCGATTATTGACTGGGCAAAGAGTCGACGCTATTCCGGAACTGCCGTTTGATGACGAAGGACAGCAAGCTGCCATTGCTCATGGTGGCGGACCTGGAGCTTTGATTGGTGGTGCCGGTACCGGCAAAACCACCTGCATTGTTGACCGTGTGGCTTACCTAATCTGCCAGGGTGTGAATCCGGACAGCATTTTGATCCTTTCGAACTCAATCGACACCGTGAAAACGATCAAAGCAGGCTTGGATCAAATACTCGATAAACAGACAAATCTGAGGGTGCAGGTATATGCCTGGCATGATTTCGGATTCAAAATCTTGAAAGAGAATCTGGCTGCGATCAAGCGAAAGGCGCCACTGAAGGTGGAATCAAACCCGCAAAAGGTTCTTCAAAGAATTCTCGAAAAGCATAAGAAGGATCTCGACCCGGCGACGTTGGAGCTCTCATCTGGGCTCGACGAGTTTACCGTTTCAACTGTAATCAATATCTACAAGTCTAACCTGGTCACGGCCAAGCAAGTCAAAGATCAGACCAAAGATGAAATCGGCCAGCTAATCGCTAAGGTTTTTCAGGCTTATGATGAGCAGCTTCAACGATCTAACCGGATTGACAGAGAAGATATGGTCACTCTGGCGGTTCAAGTCTTGCTCGATCGACAAGAGATACGAACCCGGTATCAATATAGTTTCGAATTTGTACTGGTAGACGAGTATCAGGATGTTACTCCGGCTGAAGACGCATTGGTAAGACTGCTTGCTGCGCCGCAAGACAATTTGTATCTGGTCGGCGATGAAGATGAGGCCATATACGAAAGCAAAGGCGCGACCCCGAAATTACTTATGGACGTGTCTCTGCGCTGGCCGCAAGCAAGATGTTATGTGCTCGAGAAGAACTGGCGTTCGCATCCGGCTATTGTCGATCATGCTCGACAGTTGATCTCCGGTATCACAAGCAGGCATATCCATAAAGAAATGGTCTCCGCCCTTCCTTCTGATACCGCTGGTGCGATCAGCGGTCCAATCCGACTGGCAAGCGAGCAGGCAGAAGCTGAATGGTTGGCAGAAGAGATCATGCTTTTGGTCGATAGCGGTCGCAAACTGCGAGATATTGCCGTTCTGTATCGTTACCATCACTACGGGCCGATCGTTGAAGAAAGTCTGGCCAGGCGGGGAATCAGATGCATGGCTTCACATCCTGAAGCCGGCTTGATTCCCGATGAAGTTGAGGATATGCTCGCATTTCTCCGGTTGGTGATGGATCCAGACGGTCCAAAGGCTAAAGAATCGTTTGAGCGGGCCTGCCAACTACGCATCAAGGAGATCGATGCAAAGTTATGGTCGACGATCGGAAGCTTTGCTGAAGCTAATAATCTGTCCTTCCTCAAAGCAGTGGAAATCTATTCGGAAGCCACCGCCGATCAAGCTTGCAAAGATCTCGTTCAGCTCGTCCGGCTGATTCGCACGATGAAAAACGAGGGGCTGCCCCCGGCGGAGACAATTTCTCTTTTGAGAAGAACTCAGCGGCTTACTGAGTACTATCGAGGCATGAGCGTTCCGCCTGGAGTAGTATACGAACCGCTGCGCAAGCTGAACCAGCTTGAAGAAGATGCGAGGAAATTTCAGTCAATCACTGAGTTTGTTAAGCACTTAACGTCATTGCGGCAGCACGGCACAGGATCTTCAGATCCCGGTGTGCATGTTCTAACGCTGCACGAAGCAAAGGGTTTGGAGTTTCAAGTCGTCTTCATGATTGGAATGGCGGAGGGGTTGTTCCCTGCCGAAAATGCAGGCAACATGGATGAAGAGCGTAAGTTGTGTTATTTAGGGTTCACGCGAGCGAAGGACCTTCTGTACCTCTCGTATCCAGCGCAGTTCAATGAAGTGCCGCTTCAGCCTTCTTCATTTCTGGTTGAGGCACGCTTGCTGCATGCACCACCGCCGGTGCAAGTACAAGCGCCGCCGCCGGCACCAAGAGTAGCGGCTCAAGCACCGGCACAACCGCCGGCTCCAACCCAAGTGCCACCGACCCAGCCGCCGGTGCCGGTACAAGTGCCGCCGCCGGCAGCGCCAAGAGTAGCAGCTCAAGCACCGGTACCACCGCCGGCTCCAACC
>JAGVKB010000061.1 GCA_020050835.1 Candidatus Obscuribacterales bacterium
CACCACCGCCGCCGCCACCGCCGCCGCCGCCACCACCGCTCCAGCCGCCACCACCACCTTTCCATCCTCCGCCCGAAGCGATCGGCAGATCCAGTCTGTCTGGCAAGGGCGGAAATCCCGATGGCGGAATCGGCTCGTCTGAGGCGATCGGCTCAATGCTTATGTCCGGTCGTTTTGGTGGCGGAGTGAGCGGTACCGACATTGTCACGCCGGCACCACCACCACCGGCGGCTTGCTTAATCTGCGGCCGGCCAAGAACATCCGGCCTCATATCCGAATAACCGTGTCGCCAAGACTGCCCGGCCTCCGTGTACTGGTTATCTCCAGGTGTTCGCACGCTCTTGCTCATATTGACAGGCGGCAACTGCGCAAGACCCGGCAGTACCTGCGCGCCCGATAACAATATCAACAATGCGGCCATTCCTGGCGCATATTTGGCGTTCACTTGCAACCCCTCCGGCGAAACGTGCTGTACGGCTCAGCACAAAACCCCGAATATTTTAGTAAGAACTAGCTACAGAACAGACTTGGGGCGGTTTTGCACTTAATACAAGTCTATCAGATGAGGTTATGTTAATCTCCTATAACTAAACTGACCATCCTTCGACCAGCGAAGTGACTAATTTTTAATGGTTTGAACACCGCTTGTCAAGACGCATTTCCCCTGAATGGCAAGAAAATGTTATCCAGACAACACAATTCTCTGGCAAGGCTGTAGACACGAATCAGATCGAGCTGGAACAAAACAAGAGGCAGCCGAAACGCTCCCTACTCGTTAGAATGTACAAAAGAAGGGGAATGCCCTTGCCAGCCTGTAATGTACCTGGTTGCAATCGAGAAATGGATCGAAATCGGAATTCTTCTTTTCGTGCCCCGCTAATCGCTTGTGCTCTGCTTCTGGCGTTTTCACTGTCTCTTGAAGACGCTGAAGCTGCTAAGCGCAGACGCTCATCCGGAGGAGGAGGCGGTGGCGGTGGCGGCGTGATGCTGCAAACACCAGAACCTCACACGGCTGTAGAACACAACAATCGCGGCGTCGAACTTGGTTCGAAAGGATTATGGCCCGATGCAATTCGAGAAGCCGAAACCGCACTCCAAATGGACCCCTGGAATCCGGAATTCAAGCAAAATCTCTCCGGAGCCCATCTGCGCTACGCCAACGACCTGCTAAAACGCGGCAAGAGCTACGATGCCGCTATCCAGTTTCGAAAGGCGATGTATGTCGACCCATCCAACAGTCCGGCCGACGAAGGTCTAGACGAGTGCATTCGGCGCAATAGAAAGAATCCTGACGATTACTCATACCGGAAGAACCTGGCAGAGTCAGCAGACGAGACTCAAGACTACAAAACGGCCGTGGTCGAGTGGCGCAAGTGCACGAAAATGCGCGATGACGGACCGACTCATGCCGGCCTCGGCAACTGCTTACTGAAGGTCGGTTATGACAAAGAGACAGTCGAGGGCTTCGCCGAACTGCGCATCGCCGTAGGCAAGACCTGGGACTACAAGAACAATGACGAGTTGAGACGTCAACTATCGGCATGCCACGCCAAGTTAGGCGATATTTTGAAGGAATTCGCGTACAAAGCTCGTGAACGCGGCAGCGGAACGATCGGATTGAAGCGCTTACTAAATGCCGGCATCGAATATCGGCGAGCCGTCCAGGTCAACCCAGCCAATACTGACGCCGCCCGAGGGCTAATTGAAGTGTCCCGCGAAGCAGTGGCGATCAATCCTTCTTTCGACAATCACCTGGCGCTCGGCGGGGCTTATCTTCTAATCAACGATTTCGAGCATGCCAAACAAGAATACGAGGACTGCTGGAAAGCGGACGCTCGCCGCACCGAGCTGCCGACCGCTCAAAAGGCCTATCACTTAGCGGTTGCGCTTTACGCCAAGGATTCGCCCGAGATGCTTGCAAACACCCTGGAAAAGGTCACAAAAGCCACGCAGAAGGATCCCAAAGATGCGATGTGGTGGTATGTGCTCGGCCGAGCCCGTGAAACCATGTATGAGAAATCCGGCTCGGATACTGACAAGGAAGCGGCGATTACCGCCTATCAAAATGCTGCTTCCATCAACCGCTACATCGCCAAGGACTTGGAGCCAGGCTTGCGCAGACTGACCGGGCAGGCTCCAGAAGTTGCAAGCGGGCAAACGCCAGCCAATCCCAAGACTCCGAAGCCCGGAGTAGGCGCCGCTGCCGCCACGCCTGCTCAACCGGAGAAGGTGGATGACACGGCAAAAAGAGCGCTGGCTTTTGCCCCAATCGAGAAGAAGCTCAATTCCGGCGACGTCACCGGTGCCCAGACAGACTTAAACGGCCTACTAGAGAAGAATCCGAAAGATGGACGGGCTTGGCTTTTGCTCGGACATTCTTACGAAAAAATGCAAACACCAGATTTAGACCAAGCGATCGTCGCCTTTCGGCAGGCGGCGCTGCTGAAGGAGCCGGGCGCAGATGAAGCGCTCGATACGATTAGCTCATCTCGAATCGCACCGATGCTGGCAGAATCTGAAAAACAGATTCAATCGAACAACCTTGTGCAAGCAGCAGCCAGCCTGCGAGAAGCGATTAGCATCGCCCCGCACAAATCGATGCTTTACGAAAAGCTGGCCGATGTTTTACAGAAAATGGGCGATAAAGAGGAAGCTGCTAAGCTGCTCAAAAAGGCTGACAAGATCAAACGCTCGGAAACAGAGAAGAAATGACAGTAAAGCAGGCGCTAACTTTTAGCTGGAATTACGGACTCGCCAAGCATCTAGTATTGCGCCGAGCAATCGCTTGCTTGTCCGTGTCGGCCCTCGCATTCACCTGTAGCCTGGCTGCTCTTGCCACCACAATGGCCGATGCCGACAATTTTCTGCTCGAAAATAAGTACAAAGAAGCCGAAGAGTCCTATCGAGATTTGCTCGATGAAGACGAGACCGGAGATGCTTATGCCGGTCTGGCGGTATCGTTGGCAAAGCAGTCCTGGCCAGCCAAAATACTTGAAGCAGAAAAGATACTAAGACAGGCCAAACAAAAGTTCTCAGACAATCCAAATGTCATTGCAGCGGCCGGCTATGTCTCCTTCATTCATTCGAAAACCGTTGCATCACCAGCTAAGCGCGATTTATATCTGGAGGCCTCTGACAACTTTTGCCGCAAAGCCACTAAAGCAAATCCAGATATACTGATCGCTCAGCAGACGCTCGGTCTTGTGAAGATGGCTCAGGATGATACAGAATCAGCAATTGAGCCGCTTAAGAAAGCCGTAGCAATCGCCGAGAATCCAGTAAATTTGACGCTCTTGGCCCAGGCTCAATTGAAAGTCGACCCGAAAGATAAAGAAGCGGCGCCGCTGGTCGACAAGGCGCTTCAACTTAAGTCCGATTACTATCCGGCCCACCTCCAGAAAGCGATCATCTTGACCAATGACGGCAAGCATGAAGAGGCGTTCCTGGAGCTCAAGGGAATTCCTCATCAATATCGGACACCCGATTACCATCAAGTAGAAGGAGATATCTACCGCAAGCAGGGCGACGGCCCGGCCGCGCTCGCTTGTTGGCGCGAGGCGATCCGTCTCGAACCTCATAATCCCGAAGCGTACAAGCGCCTGGCGGAGTATTACGCGATGCGCGGCGATGGCGAACTGGCAATTTCAGAGTTGCATAGCGCACTAGAGATTCTTCCCAACGACATGCCGTTGCGCGCTCGCTTGGCCGAGCTGGCCCTCAGGCAGGACAAACTCGATGTGGCAGAAACTGAATACCGCACCATTCTGGCTTCACAGCCAGACGATCCGAGCGCTCTCTTGGGGCTTTCGCGAGTTTACTTCCGCAAGGCGCGCAAGGAAGGGCAGTATCCCCCGGGCTGGCAACAGCTGATGGATCAGCTGCAAACGGTGGTAACCGAGCAAAATGTGCAAGGTAAGGTTTTCAAATCGGGCGCCAAAGACCTCCAGGAGAACATGGAGCTCAACGAGGGCGAAAAGGCCCTGGCTCAAAACCGCTTCCGCGAGGCGCGCCAACACTTTTCACAAGTAATCAACTCGCATAGAGACGATCCCTACAACCTTTTGACGCTCGGCGAGCAAGCATACAACGACGGCGACCTCAAATCAGCCGAGCAAGCCTATACCTATGCCAAAGAGATTCCGGAAGTGCAATCTCGCGCCGAGCAAGGGCTGAGCAAAATCGTCACTCAGCGCAACGAAGCGGCTCGCCAGACCAAGCTCGGCGATGCCACCAGGCAGATTCCGGAAGTGGCAGTCGACCATTACAAACAAGCCTTGATAGCGGATCCTCAATACCCCAATGCTTATTATGGATTGTTTACACTTTTTGGCCGGGCCAAGAAACCGGATTCCGAACAGGCCGATAAAGCGATTAATTACGCATTGGCTTTTCTAGAAGCATCCGACGAGTCCAATCCGCAGCGCAAAGAGGTCGAGATGGACCTCGATAAGCTGAAGAAAAGAGTGGACAAGGGCAAGGGAAAAAAGTAAGAAATAGTAGAATCGTGTGAAGATAGAATCATGCGGTACAGGGAAAGTATTGTTGACAGTCCGATTGCACGAGGACACAGAGCATGGACCCGAATAAGATGAGAGGAAATAAGAAGGACGATTCCTCGCGGCGAGGGTCCAGATCTGGACAAGGCTCCCCCGATGACGATCTGGACATGAGTCCAGGCAATTATTCAGCCGGACGGAGCAATACCAGACCGGCTGCCGGCCGCCCCGGGAATCCTCGCAATATTCAAGAAACTCAAGCCTGGCAGCAGTCGCAAGCCGGCTTGAAAAACATGTGGGCCAATTACAAGCGGGTTTTGAAGACCTCCTGGCAGAAAATGCCTCGTGTCGACCAGGAAGCATTGATCACACGCCTCTGCCAGATCGTGACTATCGGCGTCAGCATCCTCGTCCTGATGTTTTTCTATGGATTCCTGCCGAAGCTGATCGCTATATTTGCTGTTCCCGGCGTTCTTATCCTTTCGTTCTGGGCCGGCACCAAAGTGGTGGCGCCGATTATCACAGTGCAGTATGACCAGTACCTGAACAAAGAGTTTTAGCGGTGAAGGTCAGCTTGAATAGGGAGGCGCTAAAATTTGCCGGTGGCGCCATAATAGTAGCAGCCGCAGTCTGTGTGATGCTGCCCGATCTGGTCAGATACGTGGCAGGGCTAGGGAGGTTGGGCATTTGGATAGTGGGTGTCCTGATTCTAGCCTGGTTGATGGCAAGCGTTAAGGTACACCTCGGTACACGCCTCTGCCCGACCACTTCGAAGGACAACGACTCCCAGACCGAAAAAACGGCATTAGCAGATGACGAATCACAGAGCACCAGCTCCTGAGGTCCCCGATATGAAAAGTTTGATTGTGCAAAAGACGAGCCGGAAGCAGATTGGCCCGTTTTTAATGCTGGCGATCACGCTCTCCATACCTGCTGTTTTCGCCCAGCGCAACACTAACCCGGACGCCTATTACCGGGCTCCCTCGACCATGCATGGTAAGACCGTCGTTTTGCCGGTCGGTACCACTTTCGAGGGTCGCATGGACAATAATGTCGGCTCTCGCACCAGCCACCAAGGCGAGCGTTTCACAATCACTCTCTCTACGCCTGTGCTGGCCAACGGCGTAGATGTAATTATTCCGGCCGGATCGCAAGTAATCGGTGAAGTGGTCGAAGCTATCCCATCGAGCCGGCTGCCCCGAGAGAAAAACATGCCTAAGCCCAACGGCAAATTGCGCGTGCAACTAAGTGGACTGCACACGCCTGACGGCATGACCTATCCGCTTGTGGCCTCGATGGCGGGCGAAACGATTCAGATGGGACGGCGCTCGATGAACAATCCCAATCTGGGCGGCGGTATCGCTTATATGGGCTCGGCTGCCGGATTCGAAGCAGTTGCTCCCGGCATGTCCGACAAATATCGTGGGCGCGGCGGGCGGGGACCGCAAGTCGTCACCAAACAGCAGATGATGCGCGACGCGATTTATGGCATGGGTTCAGGCAACCCGATGGAACGGATGGCGAAACCGACGATTCGCTCGCTGGTCAAGCGCGATCACGATCTTTTCATCGACAGCGGTTCACCGATAACAATCAGAATGGACGCGCCTTTTAAGATCGGGGTCAACCCGGTCAACCCCGGCGAGGTAGTCAGCGGGCAAGAGAATGACTCGCCCGAGCCATTTCCGGGTGACAGCGGATCGGGCCGCCGCTTCAGCCCGACCCGCAATCCAGCCGCCCTGGAAGGTCCGAACGCTTTTCCAGGCGACACTACCAGTGGTGGCACACCGCCAGCCGACGCGCCGCCCAACCAAGCACCGCAGCAAACGCCCCAGCCTGCTCCAGTCGAACAACCATCGTCCGGACCAGACAATTTTTAAACTGATCTGAAGTCTCGCCAGACTTGTAAGACAGAACGAGGTAGCAGTTTAAGCGCGATCGCCAACCACTGTATTCTTGATGGCTGCGGCGGCAGGGGTGAGATTGACCCGCAAGGCGCGCAGCTAGCGCTCGAAACTCGCCACTTGCTGCCCCCACCAGCTCTTCATGTCGTCGGCATCGACCTCCGCATCGTGATCGCAACCTGTGCATGAGCGAAAGAATCGAAATGCAGCCTCAAAAACCAGGTGTCTCGTAATTTCTCAGGCTAGCTAATACAATACTAAAGCTATGGACCACCCCGAAAGCAAAACACTACCATTTATTCTGGCTATCACTGGAGCATCCGGCTCTGTCTATGGGCTTCGGCTCTTGCAATACCTGGCGGAGTTGGACCAACCGGTCGAGCTGCTCGTATCAAAGGCCGCGATTCGGGTGATGAGCGAAGAAGCTGACCTGAATTTTGGTGACGAGCTCAGATCCGGGCTGCTCAATTATCTCGGATTGCCGGCCAGCGCTCTGGTCAATCTGCATAGCTTGAACGACTATGGCGCTTCCGTCTCGAGCGGATCATATCGCACGCGCGGGATGGCTGTGGTACCCTGCAGTTTGGGCACGCTCGGCGCCTTAGCGCATGGTTTGACGGAGAATTTGATTCAGCGCGCCGCAGCAGTCTGCCTGAAGGAGAAAAGACAGCTCCTAGTGCTGGTAAGAGAGATGCCGTTCGGTCACATTCAACTGAAGAACATGCTTGCCCTGTCCGAAGCCGGCGCAGTCGTTGCCAGTGCCTGTCCAGGTTTTTATCATCGCCCGCAAACTCTTTGCGATCAAATAGATTTTGTAGTCGGGCGAGTGCTGGATCAGTTCGGATTCGAAAACAGCCTGTTCAAACGCTGGAAGGAAGAGTCGAAGCCGCTTCCGGTCCCAGGGCTACGGTTGAGTTGAGCCGATGACCGACAGTCAAGACTTGTTTTCAGTGGGTAAGGTCGTGGGTTTCCACGGACTGGCCGGCGAATTGAAAGTTCGTCCTTCTACAAACAGCCCGACTCTGCTCTTGTCAATCGAGCAGGTTTCGATTCGGCTTGCCTCCGGCCAGGAGCTTTCCGGTGAAGTCGCTAATGTCCGCCTGGACAAGCGACTTCTATTTGTCTCCTTAGCCGGCTATAAAGACCGCACAGCGGTGGAATTTCTTATGGACGCCGAATTGCTGGTAGATAAAGATCAACTTGAACCGCTTGAAACAGACGAATGGTGGGTCACCGACCTGGTCGGGCTGGAAGTTTACACCACCACGGGAGAATTGGTCGGAGCGGTAGTTAGTATCATAGATGGTGGCAATCAGGTGCTCGAGATCAAATCCAAGGACCGGCTGGTCGACGGAACCATTCTCGTCCCCTTCGTCAAGGACCTCGTTCCAAAGGTAGATATCCGGGCCGGTCGAATCGAAGTAGTCGCGCTGCCCGGCTTGCTCGAGCCTCAATAGCCAAGTGAGTAAACTCACTTGGTCTGGCTTTAGCCGCTCAGCTCCTCAATCAGAACCGGCGCCGTTTGACGATTGCTCGACCGCCTGATCTTCGCTTCCGGATTGGCTCTCTACTACTTCAGAAGTGGATTCGCTCTTAGCGTCTTCCAACTCCTTAGCATCATCAGTCTTACCTTGAGCCTTCAGGCAATCAACCAGATCTTTTGTCGCCTGCACCTTCTCTGCTTCAGTCGCCGAGCTCGATCGCTGGCGATAATTGAGGATATCCCGGTAGAGCAGCTCAGCCTTGTCAAACGATTTGGTCCTTTCATAGCAGATTGCTAGATTCCTCGCTCGGTCCGAACCAGAGTCACTATAAATCGACTGTCCCCGAACTTTTCGCGCTCTCTCTGCCGCCTCGATCGACTGCTTATAATTCTCTTGAACGAGGTAGACATCACTCAGTCCTTCCAGCGCCGACGCCGTCCCGCTCGCATCCTGCCGCTTCTTCCTGATTGCAATCACTCTTTGGTAGAGCGCGATCGATTCTGAATACTTCTTGTCCAGGCGCAAACAGTAGGCCAACTCCTCCAGAGTTCTAGCCAGATATGGGCTGTCGGTCGTCAAAAGCTTCTCTTGCAGCGACAAAACCTTCTCAAGCAGAGGCATCGCCTTCTGCTCTTGGTTGTTGTTGTAGTAAGCATCGGCCAGATTGGCCAACACTTCCGCATAGTCTTTGCTGTCTCGCTTGTCGGAGCCCTCTATACCGGCTTTCAAGCGCTCATAGAGCGGAATAGCAGCAGCATAATTCTTTTGATAGTAATAATGCTTGGCGCTTACCTTGACACTTTCCAGAGACCCAGACGACTGCCAGATCCAACCCAAGTAAAGGATTAGTCCGACAACGCAGACAGCCGCGAGCTCAGTGATTAACCAGTGAGGCTTTTGATCCATGCCGTCAAGTTTAACACTTGCCGCTTCGCGAAAAGCAGATCACCGAAAACCTGATTATTCAACCCAGACACGGACCTTGAAATCAGGCAAAGAGCTGTTTGACGGATTTGACAGCTGTACTGAAACTGCTCTCGACGCGCTGTCCGATCGCTCGATCGAATGCATGCGAACCGACCATTCCGCCACCTATTATCATAAGCGGTATGGCTAACATCGGCATTTTTCGCTCGGCGAATCTCACCGCCAGCGCCCGGCCGACAAACGCACCAGTAGCGGTGCCAGCTTCAAAACCGGCCCAATCGACGCCGACTCGGCCCAACCGGCCGACGCCTTGCTCGGCGCCCTGTTCGAATGCACCATTGAGATCATTGGCGAGGGCCAGGAGCCCGACCGCACCCAGCGCCTGTCCACCACGCGCCAAAAAACGGCCGGTTCTGGTTTCACCAAGCATTCGGCTGAGCGTAGTCTCGGCCGGCCGCATTCCCTGCCTGCCAACTTTCATGCGTTCGACCAATTCAGCGTCGCCTGCAATCGTGCCAATCTGCCGTTCCAGTCCGGCGTTCAAATCGAAGGCGCGGACTTTTCCATTGGCCGGATTGTAGATGTCCTTACCGAAGGTCTCGGCGATGTATTGATTGACAAAAGCGGTGGCTTCTTGCCGGCTCATAGTCGAAAACGAACCGTATTTATCGCCGGACTTCCCCCAAGTCTCGTGAATGAAGGCGCCGAGATTTCCCCTTTGCAGAGCCGCCTTGAATCGCGTGTTAGTAATAGTGTTGTCGCCAATCTGATCGGCCACATGGAGCTGAGTGAGGATCGCCCTCGTCTCGGTAGCGAGCATACGTTTTGCTAGCGTTCTCTGCTGAGAAGGACTCAACTTCTGCCAATTGCCCGGATGCTCGCGCAAGATTCCATCTTCATGCCCGAGTTCATGGGCCATCAAGGTAGCAATTCCCTTCGGCGCGTCCGCACTGCCAAATGCAGCTGCAATCATATTTGCTAGCGAAACGACTCTGCCGTTGATTGCTATTCTCTTTACCGCTCGCCCTTCTTGGAGGTCACAGTGGTATCCTCCGAGCGTGAACATTCGCCAGATTCGTTCACCCTTTCCGGTCTTGGTCAGCTCCCAGTAAGGATCGTTGTATCCCAGCCGCCCCACGCTCCAACCGTTGGCCTCGAGCTGGCTCATTCTTTCGAGCAGCTGCTCGCCGACCGGTCCGGATTTAGCCAGGGCGAAGCGCCAGGAGTGCTCGTCGGCCACAAGCGTTCCTTTCAAACCCAGGTAGGTAATGCGACCGGTTAGCGCTCGCAAGTAAGGATCGAGCTGTTCACCGCAATTGTAGAAGTATCTCTCAGTATCCTTACGCTCTGCCTGTTTTGAGCTCGGTTGCCGGGCAGCCTGGGCTGCGACTTCCGCTCCACTCTCTTCACTTTGAAGGCGCTCTCCTTCCAGAACCTTTTTGAACCAGATCTGCCCAGAGATCAGCTCGTGCAGAGGCTGGTCAACGGAGTCCTTAACACACTTCTTTTCTGCTAGCTGCTCGCTTTGCACCGGGTAGCTCCCGACAGGCGATCGTACCTGCCAAGTTTGATCACTCTTCCCATCTAAACTTGATTATGTACAAATAAACCGATTACGCACCCCGGTTTCTCCCATCTCATCAGCTTTTTCAGCCGTAGAACCGGCACCACAACTGAATGCGCACATAATGTTGTGTCGGCAAGCCAGACAACAGTTGCCTGCCTGTACTGAGAAATCGTTTAGAAAGCAGCGTTGAACTGTTCGCCTGCCCGGATCGCGTTGCACCACAGGTGGTGCACTAACCCGAACCAAGAGATGCGATCGAACTGTCGAGCCGAACGGCAATGGTTGAATGAAACCCGCATCAGGGCACAACTTGAAAAGCGCCGGTTGATTATCGGCAACTTTCAAGAAACCTCTAAGTTGTTGTTAATGAGCGCACAAAACAGCTTGATTACTTGGGCGATTTACATTACCTTTATGTTCGCAATGGATATATCCAAAATCTATCGAATTGCAGGCGTAATTGACATCGACTGCTGTCCCGGAAGCGCTAGTTTTGTTTAAGTCTGGCTGAACCGCTCTCTCCCTTCGCCGCCATCAAGAGGTAAATCAATGGCCACGCTCGCCCAGCAACCCTCCCTGCTGTCCCCGATTACCAGGGAAGATTTAGGCGAGCTCAAGCTTCACCTGCCGACACTCAAGGTCATTTCATATCGAGGCCCGGGCGAATCCGGAGCGGTGCCGGCCAGCCTCGAGCCCTTGACCCGCCAGCTGGACGCCAAGATTCACTGGATAGCCCTTTCCGGTTTACCGTCGGAAAACAACAGCCCGGTGCTTGGCTTTACCTTTTACCGGGCCGAGTTGCCGGAGTCGCTGGTAGAACGACACGAGCGAGCCTGCCTGGAATACCTCTGGCCTTTGCTGCACGGCATGCCGGAGAAAGCCAAGTTCGATTCTGACTGTTGGCGAGCCTTTCGTCAGCTCTCCCAGCAGATGGCCGCCGAGTCGCTCCGGATTGCCTCGCAGAGCTTCCCAACCCTTTACTGGATGCATGATTATCAGATGGTGCTGGTCGCGCCTCATCTGTCGCTCGAAGCCGGTAGCATCCCCTGCCATTTCTGGCATGTCCCGTGGCCATCCCCAAACATCATGTCAACTTCACCGGTGGCCGTTGAGCTGGTCGAGTCGCTGTTATGCAACAAGCTGGTCGGTTTCCATACCACCGAATATGCGACGAATTTCCTCGACACCGTCCAGGAAGTAATTCCCGAGGCAGTAGTCGATGTTCTCAAAATGGAAATCCGCTCCAACCACACCACGACCAGAGTAGTAGTAATGCCGCTGGGGCTGGATTTTGCCTATTGGACGAGGTTATCCCGGACTAACCGACCGCGGGCAGCCGCCATTCCCAAGAAGTACAAGCTGGCTAATCAGTTAGTGTTAGGCATAGACAGACTGGACTACTCCAAAGGAATTCTCGAAAAGCTAAACGGTCTGGATAACTTCTTGGCGAACAACCCTACCTGGCAAAGACGTTTCCATTACGTGCAGTTGGCCCAGCCACCGCAATCGCCATCAGCGGACTTCGAGGGCTACGTGCAGTTGGTCAATCAAAAAGTGGATGAGATTAACCGCAAGTACCACAGCGATGGTTGGGAACCGATTCTTTGGATCCAAAAGCAATTCGATCACGGCGAATTGGCAGCCTGGTATCAAACAGCCGATGTCTTAGCGGTCACCCCAGTCCGCGATGGGCTAAATCTGATTGCCAAGGAATACGTGGCTTGCCGCCAGGACGAGCAAGGAGTTCTTGTCTTGAGCCGCCAAGCCGGCTGTGCTGATGAGCTTACTGTCGGAGCGTTGTTGATTGATCCGCAAAATCCAGTAGAGATATCGAAGGCAATCGCCAAAGCCTTTTCGATGACCTTCGAGGAAAAGCGGCGGCGAATGCTGGCGATGCGGCACGTAGTCAATTGGAATCAATTGCATGACTGGGCCTGCGGCTTCCTGAGACAGGCGATCAGGCCATAGAACGCAGGAAGCTCTACTCCGGTGTCTTTTACGTCAAGCGCGACTCTGAGCCCGGCCAAGTACGGAATGCTCGAAGAGGCTCGAACGTTTCCTGCCTAACTCGATGGACTCAGCGCAATCTACCACTTGAGTAGATTGAATTTTTCCATATCGACGGTGGCCATATTGCGGTAAATTGCCAGTACGATTGCCAGTCCAACTGCCGCTTCAGCCGCTGCTACAGTCAGAACGAAAATCGCAAACAATTGTCCGCCCAGATGCTCCGGATCGACCGCCCTCGAGAACGTCACAAAATTGATGTTAGCTGCGTTGATCATTAGCTCAATTGACATCAACATTCTGACCGCATTGCGCGAGGCAACCATGCCATAAGCACCGATTGCGAAGAAGATCGCCCCCAGTGTCATATAGCGAACCATCGAGTCTTGAAACGCGGTCAGCACAATGAATGCAGTGACAGTGCCGCCAATCATAATCATTGTCTTGTTGCCGCCGAAAGCAAGCGATACGACAGCCACCGATACAATCGCTAGAAATGCGAACAGATCAGCCTTATATGCAGGTAGACCGGCGCCGGAAAGCACGCCACCCACTTGACCGGTTAAGAACAAGAGTGTGATACCGACGGCGACTGCCAAGAAAAGGAGTGACTGCAGATTAGACTTTGACAACATCATCGGCCCTCTCGCTTGACTTGAGTTTGTCCTCATTCGCGCTCAGCTCGTTCAAATCATGGACGGCAGGTTCAGCCTTTGCTAGCATGACCGCTCCAATCAGAGCCGCGAGCAGAAGAATGGAGGCGAATTCAAAATGGAAAGAATAGTTGGTCAACAAGCTCTGCCCGATCCGGCTGAGATTTTCCGCTGCTGAAAGCGCTGCTACATCAGTTTTTACAGGCCAGTTTTCGGCCGATCTCAAGGCGAGATAAACACACATGAACAGGAAACAGGCAACGAAGATAGCCGGACCCTTGTGAATGCTCAGAGCCGGCATCGACTCCTTCTCGGCCTTGGGATTGGTCAACATCAAAGCGATCACGACCACCAGCGTGATACCAACTCCGTAAATCATGATCTGCGCCAGCGCCAGGAATTGTGCTGACAGAAGAATAAACAGTCCGGCGATGGTACTGAAGACTCCGATCAGTAGAAATCCGCTTCGAATGATATTGCGATCGCAAACGACTCCGTAAGCCAGCGGTATAGCAATGACGGCCAGCAGATAAAAGACCGCCTGCTCCACATTTGCTTGCGCCCAAGTTGTAAGTTGTGGGAAACCTTCCATGGTTGAGCGCTAACCCTCCGTTTTGTCCGGCTCGGCCTTACCTTCCGCAGCGGAAGGTTCAGGAGCGGCTTTTTCTTTTTCGCTATCTTTCGAGTCGTCGGCTTTCTTTTCAGCGGTCGGCTTGGTAGCGGCAGCATCGCCGGCCGGTTTGTCCGTAGCAGCCGGCGCTGATTTGGCAGCGGCGGCTCCTTCGGCAGGCTTGGCAGCGGGAGGCGCCGGTTTAGCTGGCGCCGCCACGCCGTCAGCAGGCTTGGCGGCAGCCGCCGCCGGCTTCGGTGCCGGCTTCGGTTTCGGTTTGGGAATCGGCAGATACTTCTTACTGAAGTAATGCGCCGATTCATCTTGAGTAAGCGTAAGCTTCTTCAAATCGTAAATGAGCGCTTCCCGGCTGTAATCAGACATCTCAAAATCATTCGTATTGATAATGCACGTGGTTGGACAGACTTCTGTGCACAAGCCGCAAAACATGCAAAGTCCATGATCGATTTTGAAATCGATCAACTCCAACTTTCCTGTCTCCGGGCTTTTGTGAGCTGTAATGTCAATACACTTGTCCGGACAGACTCTCTCACACTGCCGGCACGAAATGCAGAGGTGCTCACTAGTTTCCGGGTTAACTGCCAGCGCCAATCGTCCTCGAAATGCACCGGGAAGATCCGGCATCGTATCCGGAAACTCTTTAGTAATCGGAGCACGACCGGTGTGTTTAGCTACGGTCCACAACCCGACGCAGACATAATAGAGGCTCTCAACAGCACGACCAACCAAACCGAACATTTATAAGCCCTCCGGTCGCTGCTTGCTTTGCATCAGTGTCATTAAACGAGCTCCCTCAAGTAAGTAAGGGCGATCAACAAGATCAGAGATAACGGGATCAGCCGCTTCCAGCCGAATGCCATCAACTGGTCGATCCGGAATCTGGGCAGTGTAGCCCGAATCAGGATGGCAAAGATTACCAGCGAATAGGTCTTGAGTATGATCCAAAATGCTTGCGAAACCGTCGAAGGATTGACGAGAGAATTAATCAGCCAACCCGGGCTGAATATCTCTTTGCTGCCGGGCAATTGCTTTAGGATGCCACCCAGCATCTCAGTAAAGCCCTGCTCCAGACCGGGCAGCGGTGCATGACCGCCTCCCAGGAACATGATTGAAGCGATCGAGCAGACCACAAATAAATTAGTAAACTCTGCCAGAAAGAAAATCGCGAACTTGATCCCGCTGTACTCGGTGTTATATCCGCTCACCAGCTCGCTTTCCGCTTCCGGAAGATCGAAAGGAATGCGATTGACCTCGGCGCAGGCGCCGGTAATATAGATACCAAAGAAAATTATGCAGCAAACCACCATCAAGACAGCTGCAAATGGTCCCAGCGGTTGTGCTTGAAAATGCTGCATGATCGCTTGCACCTGCTCGTTGTTGCCCTGCAATCCGGCGACAACCAAATTGACATAAGGAAGCAGAGCACCCCCGCCGAAGATATTCCAGGAAAGCAGGCTGTCCTTTTGCTGATCGGCTATCTTAACCACATCAAGTGTTCCGGCCATCAAGCAAACCGCCACAATCGACAAAACGAGCGGGATTTCATAGCTAATTGCTTGAGCAGCGCTGCGCAACGCGCCGACCAACGAGTACTTGTTGTTGCTAGCCCAGCCTCCCATCACGATTCCCACCACTGGAATCGAAGCAATTGCCAGGACATAGAAGATTCCGGTCGGCAGATTTACTGATCTAAACAGCTCGTGATTGCCGGAGGCAGCGGCAAGCAGCGGAAGCACGCCGATAATCGAGGGCGCAAAAAAGATGATTGGAGCTGCCGTAAACATGACGGCATCAGCTCCATGCGGAGTGATGTCTTCCTTGAACAATAGCTTTACGGCATCCGCCGCAGTCTGCAGAAGACCGTCCGGACCAACGCGATTAGGCCCCTTTCGTACGGTGAAAAGCGCCAGCGCTCTGCGCTCGCAAAGAACCATGAACATCGCGTTGATCGGAATGAATACGGCCACTGCCACAACCGGCACCAACGCCCTCAACACTTCCGAAGCGAGCGAAGCAGTTTCAGTCGGCATGCCGCTGGCATTAATCAGCGCCGGAGCAAATACACCGACCGCCCAGCAAGCTGCCCAGACCGCACCAAATATGATGCTCAGCCAGATCACCGTCAGGCGCGCGAATTTGCCAATTTCAAAAACAGCTGGATTCACTTTTCACCTCAGCGATCGACGTCAGGCAATATCACATCAATCGAACCGAAGATCGCCATGATGTCAGCGATCGGGTGATCGATGAGCAGGTCTGGCAAGGCTGCCAGATTGCAGAAGGATGGGTTGCGCCATTTGAAGCGATAGGCGGTGTCACCACCGGTCGAGATGATGTAGCAGCCCAAAATGCCCCGTGGCGACTCGATCGCATCAAAGCCTTCGCCAGCCTTTATTCTCAACCCGGCATTCTGTTTCTTGGCCATGATCATCAGATCTCCGCCACAGTTCGAGCAGTCGGCCTTTCCGCAAGAGTTGCAAGCTTTACGCCTTTCGCGCAATTCATCGGCAGTGCCGCCCGGAATCTGCTCCAGACATTGGCGAAGGATCTCGTTCGATTCGCGCATCTCCTTGACGCGCAACACATAGCGATCGAATGTGTCACCGTCGCCTTCATGAATCGGAACTTCAAACTTCAATCGGTCGTAGACAGAGTACGGCTTCGTCTTACGCAGATCGAGCGGAACACCGGAGGCGCGCAGACTTGGTCCGGTCACGCCGTAATCCAGCGCCAACTGCTTCTTGAGAATGCCGACGCCTTTGGTACGTTTGATAAAGATCGGATTGTTAGTCAGGATCGCTTCGTATTCGTCGACTCTGTCCGGAAATTCCTTGACGAACTCGGACACCTTGGCGAACCATCCCGGAGGGGCTTCGCTTTGTACTCCACCAATTCTTATGTAATTAAACATCATCCGCTGTCCGGAGATGGCCTCGAGCAGATCGAGTAGCTTTTCGCGCTCTCTAAACGGATAGAACGGAAATCCGAACATCGCACCGAGATCGATTCCGTAAGTTCCCAACCACAAAAGGTGCGAGGTGATGCGATTCATCTCGGAGACGATCACACGCATGTATTCACCGCGCAATGGAACTTGGCAGCCATCGACCTTTTCAGCCGCTCGCGCCATCGCCCAGGAAGTGAACATGCCGGAAAGATAGTCCACCCTATCGATCAGCGCCTGATATTGAAACCAGGTGCGATTTTGTCCTTGCCATTCTTGCGCTCTGTGGAGGTGGCCGACTACCGGCTCGACGTGTTTTACAAACTCTCCATCCAATGTCAAAAGCAACCTCAGCACGCCATGTGTGGCCGGGTGCTGCGGACCCATGTTGATGATCATCTCATCGGTTTTCAGGCGAGTACTAGTCAGCGCTTCGATTTTCTCAGGTGCCATCGTCTCTGCCTCAATTAACGGAAGCTATGCGGATTCTTGTCGTTGAGTGCATCTACCACCTGCTTGTAATCGCGACGAAGCGGATGCCCTTCCCAATCCCAAGGATTCAAAATTCTCCGGAGGTACGGATGCCCGACATAGCGGATGCCGACCAGATCATAACTTTCACGCTCATGCCAATTAGCCGCGCTCCAGAACGGAGTGAGAGAGGTAACCGTCGGCAATTGCCCTGCTGCTACAGAACTCTTCGGCACGCGAACCTTGACGACCAGCTCATTGCTATTGCTGTACGACCAGAGGTGATATACGGAATCAAAAGTTTCCGGACTGTCTACGCCGGAGACGGCGATTAAGAGATCCAGAGCGACCTCCGCACTATTGCGAAACCGTTTCATCGCACCCTCGAGGTGCTTTTCTTCCAACTCGATCGTTTCGACGCCGCAAGAATCCGCCAATCGTGTCGACGGAATACCATGCTCAAGCAGGAATTGACCAAACGGTCCAGCCGAGAGACTCTCCTGGGCAGGCTTATCCGTTGCCTTCTCTTCGCTCATTTACCTTTTCTCGACCTTTCCTTTGAACCAAATACAAACTTGTTTCAGCTACCGCCCTGCGGCTTGCTCGTTATTCGATTTCAGCCTGGCATTTTCCAGCGCGCGCTCGGACTCAAGCTTGGCTTCCTGCACCAGGTCTTCGACCGGGCGCCCCGTATCGTAATCGACATAACGGACTGGGCGCTGCTTGTACTCGCGTTTGCGGCGGGCGATCAGCGTCTCAGTTCTGATCTTTTGCTGGAGCTTCATGAGCGCATCCAAAATAGCTTCCGGTCTGGGCGGACATCCAGGCAGATAGACATCGACTGGAATAATCCGGTCCACACCTTGAACAACAGAATAGGAATCGTTGAACATTCCGCCGGTAACAGTGCAAGCTCCCATCGCAATTACATATTTGGGCTCGGGCAACTGCTCGTAGAGAGTTATTAGCGCCGGCGCCATCTTGCGCGTAATCGTTCCGGCGGTAATGATCAAATCTGCCTGACGCGGAGTCGCGCGAAATACTTCCGAACCGAAGCGCGATATATCGAAAGCAGACATGCCGACGCACATCATTTCTATGGCGCAACAAGAAGTACCGAAAGTCAAAGGCCAGACAGAATTTGAACGGGCCCAGT
This sequence comes from Candidatus Obscuribacterales bacterium, assembly GCA_020050835.1. Taxonomy (GTDB): domain Bacteria; phylum Cyanobacteriota; class Vampirovibrionia; order Obscuribacterales; family Obscuribacteraceae; genus JAGVKB01. The sequence continues at coordinate 18,241 of JAGVKB010000061.1, forward strand.
TCACCACCGAGTTGACCAGAGTCTGGCTCAAAAAATCGACCGCCTTGTCTACGGTGGTAAGCGTGACTGTATCCTTCAGCTCTTCGGGAATCCCGGCCGGCATCGTTGCATTCGCGCGGGTGGCATCTTCACTCATAAATCCTCACTCCCACTCAAGCGCTCCCTTTTTCCAGGCATACGCCAGCCCAACGGCCAAAACCACCAGGAATACTGTCATCTCAACCGGTCCGAGCCACGGTGAACGCATGCTTTCTTTGAGCCAGCCGAGAGAAACTGCCCAGGGCACGATAAAGACTATTTCAATGTCGAAGACTATAAATAGAAGCGCATAAAGGTAGTATCGGATATCGAATTGCAGATGAGCTTCTTGCAATGGCGCCATCCCGCACTCATACGGTTGATTCTTAACCTCGTTGGGTGTGTGGTAGCCGAAAAACAGCTGGACAACCCATGCCAGGCCAATCATGCCGAGTCCCGGCAAGGCGAACCCGACGATGACGAACAAAATAATCTCGGCAATTTGAAGCTCTTGCATACCCTGAAATCCCCTGCCAAGCAGGCCGAATTCGTGCGCCAGAATCGGACCCAATAAGCATAACAGGGAAGGGGACAACTCGCGCCCCGACTAAATTATAGCCAGTTTATATCTGACGGGCGGCAGAGTTGTGTGCATGAATTGAGCTTTGCTCCCGCCGATCCGCGCAACAATGGTTAACAAATCCAAAGCGCTTTTTCTTTACGAAAGCTGCGTGAATAGCAGACCTTGACACCCAAGGTCGATTGTACGAGATATGATCTGAGGCGATCGCCTGCCGAATTTAGAGAACCCCGCCATGACCGGAAGCACCTTACCGCCCAAACGCCTTAGAGAGTTAGACAAACTGCTGAATGATTTCGGAGTATTGGTCGGGCGGATGTCATTGCTCGAGGAAGCTCTGACCCATAGCTCATATGCCGCCGAGCATCCGGGCGGAACGCACAATGAGCGGCTGGAGTTCTTCGGTGATTCGGTTCTAAAATTCGTTGTAAGCGAATATCTGTTAGAGCGGTTTCCAGCCTACGACGAAGGGCAGCTTTCCGAGATTCGAGCGGTGCTGGTGTCCGGCAAGACGTTGGCGGAAGTTGCCGACAAGCATAAGTTGGGCAAGTACATCTTGACTGGGCGTCGCGTTTCTTTGAAACCATCCATCTTGGCAGGCGCGATGGAGGCGGTCCTCGGCGCTATTTACCTCGACTCCGGACTGATGCAAGTGCAAAACTTGATCATTCGCCTCTTCGGTGCGCAAGCAACAGCCGTCGACCGCGACGAAGTGAAAGAGAACTACAAGGCGCAGCTACAGGAATTCACACAATCCCGCAGTGAAGGAATACCGATTTATGCAGTGGTCAAAACCGAAGGTCCGGCCCACGATCCGATCTTTGGAGTGAGCGTATCGGTCGCCAACAACGTCGTCGGTAATGGCTCCGGACACTCGAAGAAAGATGCCGAACAAGCAGCTGCCAAGGACGCCATCCTTAGACTCGGAGTTGCCAAGCCGCAAGACCCTGGTTAAGCCGGTCAGCCGCGCTGTCAACCACCGCTGGTCATTTGAGTCAGGCAAGGCTTCAAACGGGCGACCATTTCCTTATTAGGTAGAGATTTGGTCGATCTCCCGATCAAGTATTGCCCTGCAAGCCGAGACTGTCGACAGTCTCGGCTTGCAGAAATTCACGCAAATCAAAGATCGTCGGACTTCGCCCGCTCAGCTTGTCAACCGGCCGGTCCGAAAAATGCGGCTTAGCGCAGTTGCGGCGCGTCGCTCTGAGCAGGCTCCGAATTGAAGTCGGCAGCTTGATTGTTTGCGGGCGCTTCCGATTACACTTGCGGCGCTGTTTGAGCAGCTTGAACCGGCTGGGCAACTGGCGCCACGGTCAATCTGGGCTGGCTAGCTTCAGCGTTGACGGTCGGTGTTTGCGCAGCAATCTGCTTCAAACCGGATGCACCAGCCAAGCCATCGGCCTTCAACTGCAGAGCCAGCGCTTCACGAGCGGCGCGAGCCGCCTTGAAATCCGCCTCGGCAGCCTTGACGAGCGCGCGTGCCGCCTCGAGCTGCTTTTTAGCGGTATCCCATTGCTCTTTGGCCTTAGTCACCTTCTGATCCGCGGCGGCAAGCTCGGGCGCAACCGGTGCGCTGGCTGCCGGGCTGGCGTTGTTTTGACCGTTGGGTTGCAAGAGCTTTGCACCACCGGCGGTATTAGTACCCGCCACTAAAAATGCCACCAAAAGACCAAATGTTGCTGTTTTTCGTGCCTTCATTAACTTGCCTCGCTGAATCTTGCCCGTCCGATCGGTGAGTGAGGCAGGAGAAGCCTGCCTGCGGTTCTGTCTGCTAAAGACGGCGGAATGGTAAGAGGAGATCCGCACGAACTCCCCTTGCTATCAGCAGTCAACGAGATTATAAACTTTCCACAAGCAAGCGCAAGCATTATGAAATGTCTCATAAAAACAGCATACAGAGCCAACCTCGATTGCAAATCCGATCGCCATCCATTGCATATATCGCAGTGAAATTATGATTGCTCCTCGGATTGAGACCGGGATTTGCCGAACATATTCTTTGGAGATTTGCGCTACGCCGGATCGTTCTAAGGACATCTTTCCGGCTCGCCGTTCCGGCGTAGCCGGCCGGGTACGGGCGGTGTCCAGGTTACTCATTTACAACCGTGAAGGAAGTCTAACCCTCGGCGATGATCCGGCTTTAGGCGCTGGCGGTTGAGTCGCCGGCGGCCCCGCCCGCCGGGTAAATAGTATTTAGTTTCTTGAACTATAGTTAGCCAAGAAGTGTTGTATATTGTTAGATTCACCGACCTGTGGTTAAACTTACGAGTATATTGCCAGAGTCTAGGCTCTTGATCGGAGCCTATTTTGCCAATAGACGGTAGGATCGATCGGGCAGGATTGCTTCTCTGGAGTAGCTCCTCCTGAGCCCAATCCGATTCTCCTTATCGCCATCGGTTAACCGAAACAGGTGGTGCAAAGGAGGTTCCCGAGGTCCGATGTCAAAAATTCTTGTTAAAGGAGAAACCGTTTCAGTGTCAGATCAGCAACTAGAGGAGAACTCCCGCTCCGAGTTCGAACGTCTTCTCGGGGAGACATTCAGCTATAGGTTCGAACAAGGTGACATTATCACCGGAGACGTCGTACGTATAGAAAGGGACGGCGTGCTTGTCGATGTCGGGGGTAAATCGGAGGGTTTCGTACCTTTTAAAGAGATATCCAACATTCCGATCGACAACATCGAAGATGTAATCAAAGTCGGCGATCGCCTGGAGTTTTACATTCTGCGCGAGGAGAATGAAAACGGGCAGTTGACTCTGTCGCTCAAGCGAGTGGCTCAAGCTCGAGGCTGGGTACAGCTCGAAGAGCAGAAGAAGAGCGACGAAACGATTCGAGCGAAGATCTCCGCTGTCGTCAAGGGTGGAGTGGTCGTTGATGTCTACGGGCTGCGCGGTTTCGTTCCGGCTAGCCAACTGCGCGTAAAAGGCACGACTCCTGAAGAGCTGATCGGAATGGAAATCCCGATGAAGATTCTCGAGACCGACACCAAGCGCAACAAGCTCATCCTGAGCCAGCGTTTGGCGGTTCAAGAAGAAAAGGCCGTTCAACGTGAAAAAATCCTTGGTACGCTGGAAAGCGGACAAGTTGTTACCGGTGAGGTGGTTCGAATCGCCGATTTCGGTGCATTCATCGATCTCGGTGGACTGGATGGATTGTTGCCGATTTCAGAAATTTCCTGGGAGCGCGTCTCCCATCCTTCCGATGTCCTCAAGGTGGGCCAGATTATCTCGACCAAGGTGCTCAAGGTCGACAAAGAGAAAGGCCATATCAGCTTGAGCCTCAAGCAGATGCAGCCGGATCCCTGGAAGGAGATCGAAGACAAGTTCCAGGAAGGTCAAGTCGTCAACGGCAAGGTGCGCAAGATCCAAAGCTTCGGTGCATTCGTGCAAATTTATCCGGGCGTGGACGCGCTGTTGCCGACCGTCGAGATGTCCGAACAACCGAACATCAAGCCGGAAGAGATTGTCGCTGTTGGTCAGGAATTGAAGGCGATCATCAAGAAGTTTGCTCCCAAAGAGCACAAGATCAGCCTCTCGCTGCGCGGCATGGACGTCAGCGACCTGCTCGGCGGTTAAACGCCTCCTTGCCCAGTGCACAGTTAGCTGGAGCCCGGACCGTCAGGTTCGGGCTCTTGCTTTAACGCCGCTTAGATCTTAAATACGGCTAGCGGTTAGCAATCATCGCTTCCCAGCGCTCGAATTGATCTTGCGTGCACCAGCGATTGGCTTCACGCAATGCATTATTGACGTCCAGATAATACTTGAGCTCACCCTTATCCGGTGAAAGCTCGCTTTCCAGCTGGTCTGCCAGTATCTGGCTGGCGGTTGCCTTCTGTTCGGCGGTTAGCCCATCGGCCAGCGCTTGTCCGGCCAGATAGCGGCTGCGCTCTGCATCGGTCAAATTCTCAAGAGCCCGCTCTACCGCCTCATGATTGGCTTGAAATCTGCCTGCACTCTCCAAAATGCGGTCAGCCAAGCATACTCCTTTTGGATCTGCCAGCGCACGAGCATCCCTCAATTCTTCGCTTTCGGCGTACATTACGACCTCATGTCCGTTTTGATCTCGATAGCGACTCTCCCGTCCAAATGCTTCCTTCAACCATTGATCGCCACCGGCTTGCAAAAACTCCTGTATAACGGACTCTACCAGCTCAGAGCTCTCCGGAGTACAGTGCAAAGCCTCGTAGAACATCCAGATATCCTGCTTCCGCAAGGCTGCATCAATCAATTTCACGATGTCAACTTCGCTGCGCTTATCTATGCCCTTCAGATAAATCGAAAGCACCTCTCGCGTCTCCTTGCAAACGTTTTGGTTCGTCAATAAGCCCACAAACAAGCTGCCATACCCTTGCTCTTTGTATGCACGCTCGACAGCCTCAATCTGTTTGGAATTCAACTGCAAGATAGTCCTGCGAAGCTCTTGCTCAACAGTCCGGTTGTTTGCGCTGCGCCCTGCCTCTTCGAGTTGAATCAGCTTGTCGTGAACGAAAGCTGCATCGCGCTGACCGGCGCTCTGCTGCCCCTGAAAGAGTAAGGAGACTGCCTTTTCATTCTGGCCATCGGACCAGCCGGCTACAGCGCGCGCATTTTTCAAATCCCCCTCGAGCGTCAAGCCAGGATGAACGGCTTCGTACGCGGCGCTCAGGTACTTAAGCTCGGCTGCGCTTCTTCGCTCAAGCAGATTACAGACAATCTCCAAATCGCTGAAATCGGGATTTTGCAAATGCCGATAGATTTCGGCGGCAGTCGCTTTGACTGCCTCGACCTGACAAGCACTGATTTCAGGAGAGACTCTTAAGCAGGAATTACTGACTCTACGATCGTTGGAGATCGCCTGTCTCAAAACTTCTCTTGCAGTAGCCGAAATCGGCTGTTCGACTTTGACAGAGCTTGTCGGTTGCGTTTGCGCCGGGATGGAGGCTCGACTGTTATTCTTGAGATTGACACCTTCGACCAGCGGCTGCCCATCGAGCCCCAAGATAGTCGGACGGCCCAGCGCCCGCGTAGCCGGTCCCGGCGCGCGCTCTTTGCCTTTTGGCAAAGCCAGCGGCTGATCTTGAGTCGGCTCGATTCCATCTGGGCTCTGGTCGTCACCACTCATCTTGCACTTTCCTCCTCGAGAACAACGAGCAGCTTTCCCTTTCAATCATGCCCACAACCGGCAAGGCCTGGCAGCTGCAAATGTCATTCTTAACCAATCGATTATTAGACAGTCCAACACCGACAAGAAGCAAGGATTGGCCATCATCTAGGCTACAGCGCTGGGCGATCAGGCGAACGCAGCCGGCACCTTTTGTTGCATGATCGACAAGATAAGTGCTTCAACAAAGCGTGGATCCCATTGCTTGCCAGCCCCCTTGGTCAAGACCTGCTGGGCATCAGTCGGGCTCATTCCAGCTCGAAAGCGCATCGGGCTGGTCAGCTGGTGATAGCTGTCGGCAACATGGATAACTCGCGCCAATAGCGGTATATCGTCGCCTTTGAGACCGGCCGGATAGCCGTTGCCATCGTATTCTTCATGGTGCGCTCGCACGATTGGCGCCAATTGTTTGAGGTCGGGAAAGGATTCCAGCAGCTCGGCGCCGTCGAGCGGATGTTTCATCATCAAGAGCAGCTCCGAATCAGACAGCTCGTCGTCCGGCTTCTGCAGGACAGAAGCGGCGGCGCCAAGCTTGCCTACATCGTGCACCAGCCCGGCTAGCCGAACCATACTAATCTCCTCAGCGGAAAGTCCGGCTTGAGTGGCGATCGCCACCGAGTATTCGGCAACCTGCCGAGCATGCCCGTGAGCGTATTTATCCTTTAGCTCAATCTGAGAGACCCAGCCGTCAATCCGCCCGAGCATGCGAGCATCGAGGCCGGGAGTCGCAAAGACATAATCGCTGGTTGGATTGGCCGAAGAAAGGATCTCCTGCAACTTCGCTTGCGCAGCTACTTCGTCGATCTCGACCGGCGGGCCATCGACAAACTCGGTCACCGGCATCTGTTGAGTAAACTTCGATTTGTCCTTGTGAAATGAAGCCATCAGCGGACTCGAAACGCCGCCGCCGCCACCTTTAGACTTAGCCATCGCAGCCAAGCTTGGCTTGCCGCCACCAGCAGCTGGGGTGGGGATCGCATCGAGATTCCCCCATGCCCCGCCGTTGCCGACCTGGGCGGGGGCAGCCGCCGGTGTCGGGATCGTGTCGAGATTTCCCCATTGTCCAGACGACGGGGTGCCAGCAGTCGCCGCAACGCCGGGCGTTGCAATTGAATCGAGCTCTCCCCACGGATTGACCCCAGTCGCTGTCGCAGGTTGCGCCGCTGCCGGTTGAGCACCGGAGGCAACGGTCGCATCGAGATTACCCCATTGCCCTGGTGTCGCAGCAGCTCCATTGGCGGGGCTGCCAATCGCATCGAGATTTCCCCAAGCCGAACCGGGGGCGGCAGCATCGGCCGAGTCCGGCTCAGATACCGGAGCCGGCGGCGCTTCTGCGAACGGCACAGCCGGCTCCGCGCTGCCCCAGGGCGAGG
>JAGVKB010000057.1 GCA_020050835.1 Candidatus Obscuribacterales bacterium
AGTGCGGTAAAACTCGCCCAGGTCGTGGATTCTGAACGACCAGGGGCGTGATGTTTTTCCACCAGTTGCTTGCGCAACAAACCAATCTTTCGGCTTGTACTCGTCGATAAGCTCAATCAGAGCTCTTGCCAGTAACTGCGGTCCGCCCAATTCCAGCAGTCTTTCGACGGTTTGAAAGTTGCGCTCTCGCTTTCCTATCGAGCCAGCCGTGTTGTATCTGACGCTTTTCTTGTAACAGTTATGTTTGCATGTGGTCGTTGCCACATCGCCGCACACTTTCTCGGGCGGTAGTGCAAATGACGGTCCGGCCTTACTGTTATCGGTTGCCTCCAGTCCGTACTTAAAAGAAGTAATTTCGGTTCTGTTCTTGAGCGTTTGCATTGTTTGTCCTCCATGCGTTCCGCGCGGAGGCTCGCCACCGGCTTGGCTCTGCGGGTCAAGCCGTGCATGCAGGTAATCGATGGATCGAAATATTCTTTAGATTGGCCGGTTGGCTTGACGCGCGGTGGCGCCAAGCCGGTAGCATAAAGATCCGCGGGACGCAGGAGATCTCACAGTCATGAGCAAAGAAAAAGTGGAGTGGATCAGATCCACCCCACTCACAGTAGTGTTCTACTATTAGGCTTGCAGTGCCGGTTGTAGCAATTGATCGAGAATCAGAATGTCACAGAAATCGCAAAAGATTCTGATCGGTTCTGTGGCAGGAATGCGCATAGACCGCATAGATTCATCGGCACAGCGTGGGCAGGCGACATAATCGCTTTCATGATCGACAAAGATGACTGTATCTTCTCTAGCCATTGCTGCGCGTCCTCCCGTTCGGTTTGGACGTTGCCCAGGACGATATCGTTACTCCAGTCAGGAGTTGATTGAGCGTCTGTGCAATCAACCGGGCAGCACTTTCTTCGACTATGGTCCAATCAACGTCCTTCGGTAAATGCGTTGGCTTGCCCTGCATCTGGCGGGTAATGTGCCAGAAGTAATTGACTTGCAGGAAGAGCTTCAGTATCAGTTGTGATTCCGGATGGAAGTAATTTGCCTTTGTAATCGCCTCGAATTCGTCTGGTGAAAGGATCTCCATGGGCAATTCCTTCCAATTGAGTTTTTCCGATTGCGGCTTGTCCTTTGTTTTGTCTGCCTGGGGCTTCGGTTTCGTTGATGTCTTACTGACAGCTTGCTTGGGCATGGTTATTCTCCTTTAGGTGTAATTGAGTTTCGGGAACCTGCATTCGCGCTAGCCCTTGAACCGATCTGCATACTCTGGGAAAGTGGCAAGTACGATCGCGGCGTCGCAGTCTTCTTCGTACCAACCCTTCATCCCGAGCTGTAAGAACGTGGATTGCCTCAGCTTGAGTGGCACGCGTGAGTTTTGCTCAGCGCTTAGATGGAAGCCACCGTGGCTGGCAGTTGAGTAGAAGACAATGCCTGGCGCGATTACTTCGCTAGTTTGGGCAGGTCCCCAGGGCGTTTCCGGCAGTTTCTTACTGTTGTTCATGTTCTGATTCTCCGTTGTTGTGTGACGTAGAGGCTCTATCGGTAGGCTTCCAGCAAGGGCCGAGCCTTTTCTTTTGCATAGTGAATTCTGGACCGGACCGTACCCAAGGTCACGCCCTGGCGGTCTGCTATTTGGTAGTAGCTGTAACCGGCAACGCGCATCAGAAGCGCCATTCGTTGGTTATCCGGCAGCGTTGAGAGTATCTCCGGTAGACACTCTTGCAGATCTGAATTGAGCGCGTTCTCTTGCTTCACGGCAATGTCTAGTCGCGGTTGATCCGGATCGCTCCAGGAGTTCAGCTGAGCTGTTGCACGGAAATCCTCATGCAGCCGTCTTCGCCGCAAGTGCCGTAGAACATCAATGGATGCATTTTTCGTAGTGGCAAATACCCAACTAGGGACACTGCTGGTACGCAGTGCTTGTCTCTTAGCAGCGGTGACCAGCTTGACGAGCACTTCTTGAGTGAGATCCTCGATGTCAGAATGGTCATTCAGGTATCGGTGGGCGACCTGATGAATTAACGGAATAAGGCACGGTATAAGCTTGTCGAGCGGTTGACTGTCCACTTCTTTTTCTCCTGCAATGGAAAGGCGGGCAGGTCATTTCTGTCCCTGCCCGCTCTCTTAGTCACTTACGGATGTTTAGCGAATTACCTCCCTGGAGTGCCAAGCTTGTTCGAGTTGCGTTCGGTCGGAAGCCACCAGCGCTACACCGGATGACTGTCTTGGTGCCATTGGCACACATGAGGCAACTTCTGTTGGACGAAAGCTAGCCACGTAGCGGCGCAACGCCTCTCGCATCAAGTCGCTTCGTGTCCTGTGCTCTGCTTCTGCAACATAGTCAACTTGAGCCAGTAGGGCTGGTGGTAGTGCGATCAAAACCTTCTTAGGCATGTCGAAATCTCCTTTGCTGTAGCCGGCCACCCGCGCAGCCGTGCGCTCTCCCGACACCGGCTTGGCTCCGCGGGTCAAGCCCTATATGCAAGAGGTTGGATCTGATTTAGGCGCAGCTACTGTGCAGGCTGGCTTGACGCGAGGTGGCGCCGAGCCGGTAGCATTAAGCGCACACGGCGGCGGCTTGTTTCATGGAAAGGACCTGGCGCTACAATATCGGCACGGTATCATCACTTTGTAGAGGTAGCGCCGACTTTACTGCTGCTACTTATTCTCACGGATATACTCGCCCTCTTCATCGAGTAGGTCTATAACTACGCCAAGTCGATCCAATTCAATCGGACTGTCGCAGCACAGACAGCGTAGAACGGCGTCATCTTCTTTATGTACTATGACTGTGAAGCTGGTGGCTATAGACTCGGGGTCTCGGTGCATTTCCAGGGCCTGTTCTGCAGCATCCTGAGGGCAGGTTGCGTGAATGTCGTTCTCCCACACGACGCGGTATGGTTTTTCTCTGGTCTCGGGTGCTGGAAGTGCAACTGAAAAAACGTTGTTAGCCATTTTGAAATCTCCTTGCTGTGCCGGCCACCACGCAGCCGTGCGCTTTCTCGACACCGGCTTGGCTCCGCGGGTCAAGCCGTACATGCAAGAGGTAGGAACTGATTTAGACGCAGCTACTGTGCAGGCTGGCTTGACGCGAGGTGGTGCCAAGCCGGTAGCATTGAGCGCACACGGCTGTGATTTGGCGCAATAAATTGCCGATTTTTTGGCGCGCTCTTTGGCAATTCCTGGCGAATTGTTTGGCAATTTCCCGCCCAGTAAGTTGTTCGAGGCCCGCGTTTTGCCAAATAAAGAACCAAACTTTGCCAAAGATTTCGCCAAGTTACAGGTCGGCGAACCTGGCGGACTCGCACCCCTGCTGAGGAGGGGGCGTCCAGATTCAACCCAAAGGAATGCGATCATATGCCTCATGGGGGCGGACAACATGTCTTTGCAATAATGGTGTTATGCGAATTCCCGTACTACTCCTTCTTGCACTAACCACTTTGCATCCACCAGCAGTGGGTGAAGAGTCCTCGGTAGCGAAAATGCGCAAAGATATTGCCGCGCTCAAGGCCGAGGTGGTTTCCTTGAAGACAGAGCTGGCCGCGCTCCGTGCGGCAAAATCTGCTGCCGGAATGATTACTCCAGGCAGAGCTATGGGCAATATTGCTCCTTACAAAAAACAGTTGTTGCAAAAACTGGCTCGAAATTGGAAGCCCTCACAGAGCAAGTCAGGGCTTGTCATGCTGATTATGATAGGTAGGACCGGAGAGTTAGTCAATTACACTGTTCAACAATCTAGTGGCGACGCAGCAATTGACGAACAGGCTCGGAAGCTCATTCAAACAAGCAGCTACGATCCGCTGCCCGCTTGGTACGCCGGCGATCGGCTCGAATTCAAAATTGCTTTCGACCAGCTTGAACAAATGCAGAATAGCTACGAGCCTCAGAAAAAATCGACATCGGCGGTGAAGAAAGTCCTGGATTGGAGCCAATTCTCTGGAAGCGCTGCATTGGTTTATGCCCAGGCCGCAAAGTATCCGCAACTTCTGGAGCAGTTGTTTTGCTATTCGGGAGATGACGTGACGAATGGTCATACATGCTTGCTTGATTGCTACACAAGCGAGCATGCTGTATACGAGCATTTGTGCCAAGAAGAACTTCTATTTGCGGTGGAGCTTTACCGTAAAGGTACTTCGATTGGCAGAATTCAGCAACTGTACGATGAAAAATATTCCCGATATTATCCCTTTCAGGACGAGTCCAATGCGCTGAAGGACTACCGTGCAAAACGCAATCGCAGCCGAGAAGGTTTCCACAAACTGACTGGTAGACCGTCGATTGGAATGAATGGCAATAATTTGTCCAGGGCTTCAGCTGCTTCGAAAAACAACAACCACTATCAAATTGGGTTTGTTCAACCAAAGTTAGCAGAGTCTTTCGCCGAACGTGACTTTGAAGCAAAGAAGCGCATTTTTGCAATCAAATATCCGTGGCAAATGATTATCCCCTACGGCGATCACGCTCCTCCTTCCCTGTGGATGCAGGGTCAACAATCAGTTGGTCCTGTGAGTCAACCGGCGATACGGGCACCGATCATTGCGAAACCGGTCGAGCTGAAATGGAGACCAAAGCCGGGATTTTTCAAACCGTTATCGCAGATTACCCCGCCGAAGTTGTTCTGTAGCGAGAAGTATTTACTTGAGCGAAAGATGCATTCCGAAAGGACTTTAGAAGACTTCAGAAGGTTCATTGAAGATGACCGTTTAGATCCGGCGGCCAAAAAAGCATCCATTTTGCGGAGTATATTCTGGCCCTTCCCCGACTCCGAAGAGGCGTATTTACTCGTTGCGAAGGCAGGAATCACCAAAAAGGACATCGACAATAAAGTCGGAAAGTTCCCGGAATGGAATCGCTCCAATCTTATGCAAACCCTCGTGAACGGCATTGTCTATGAGTACACCAATGCCGATGAATCTGTGACGCACTGGACGCAAACAGAAACAGTCAGACACTACTTCGATTCGATGGACTCGAACAAAATCACTCTCGAAGATGTCGAACGGGTATTGAAAACCAGACTAGATCACCCGCCCTAAAGCAATCGCGACTATCACATAACAGATCTTCTCAGCATCTCCACGAATGAAGCAATATGTGTCGTCGGGAACCCCCATAAAATAGGGCCTGGTTGCTGGTTCATCAGCAGCTCTCTAAACAGTTTCTACTTGTACTCGCGATACTCGGCATCAGCTGCGCATTTGCCACATTTCAGCTCGCCCATATTGATTCCTGTTAGCATGTCGGCGTTCTTTGTTTTGTGTTCGTAGCAGAAATAGAATGTCTTGGCCGCCGGGCGCTGACGTGTGTATTCATCGCGCTCTTCCTGACTCCGAATTCGCTTGATCTTGAACGGCTCTTTGAATTTCGCTTGATGCAAAGCCAGATACCGGGCGGTGTTTTGCTTCCAACTATGGTTGGCCGTTTCGCGCACGATTTCCCAGACGTGATCGTCTACATCGTTTAGGCTGAGATCTTCATGGATCAGATTTGAATGTACTTCGCTCATTTCGTGCTCACTCAAAGCGGCAAAGTATTGTGGTCGTCGCCCGTCGTTCAAGTCCACGATTGCATCTGTAATAATCCGGCTTCTGATGGCATCATTGAGTATGGACGTCTTGCTCCCAGGACCAACGAGGGACAAATACAAGTCCACATCAGTTTCCGCGTAAAACGAGAGCTGCCGTTTAGTAGTGACCATAGCTTTGCCCCGATAGGTGTACTTAGTACATAATAGTACGAGGTAGTACTACCAGTCAAGTACCCTACCCTGTGCGGCTTTCAGTTCATTGCCCGGACAAAACGGGGGATTAGAGGGATCATCAACATAATTAGGATCAAAGTTCAGAGAACCATCCGGCTCTGTGGACGGAACCAAAGTCAGTTTGCCGGAGCGAGCTTTTAACTCAGTGCGCAGCTTCCTGATGATGTCAGACAACCAAACCTCCATTTCCTCATCGGGACTGCGGGCAATCAGGGAAATCGAAAGCGCCAGGACCGCTTGGAGTTTAATCGTATCGGAATCCTCAAGAGGAACCGGTAGCATTCTCAGAACCTGCTGCTTCCACTCTTCGGCCGTTTCTTCCTTTCTTTTCTGACCATCTTTTGCTTTAGAACGTCTTTCACGCTCTGTCCGCATGCTGATCTCGTAGCAGATTCTTCGAGCTGCCAAGCGACCAGGCGGCATAAGATGCTCAAGAGAAGTGGTCGGGGGCTGGTTTTCTGATGAAACCGCCCCCACCCCAGCGTTATATTCGGGTGCAACGGTTTGCAAGCGGATCTCACGAATCTGCACCTGTGCCTGTTTCCAAAGATCCTCATGCTTCTGGAGGGTATGCTCTGAACACTTGGCCTGCGACTTTAGGTCGCGCATGCTGAATGGCTGGTGATTCTCTTTGAAGTATTCAACGGCTTCTGTTATGCGCTTGCGTGCGTCCTGTTGTTGATTGGCGTTGTGTCTGATCCACTTAATAGGAGTAGTCGGTGTGTATCGCTGAAGCTCCGTGTCGCGCTTGTGTGGTGGCACCCAGCGAGTGGCACGTTCAACATGCGCAGCGGCCTCGCGCCGGCCGCGAGAGATATCCTTGCTATATCCATTATGTTTAGCGGCCAGGATCTCGGTGATGACCCACTCGCGTTCCTGGTGGCATCCATAACCAAGAGCATCGATTCCGCGACTTGGATCACCATAGAAGAGATAGTGTCCAAGGCAGAAGACTGCGTGTGCGCGTTGTGAGGGTCCTGTGAGCCCTTGTTCGTAGTAGTTGCGACCGCTCCACCAATCATCAGGATTTATGCCTGGTGGAACGACAGTAAAGATGTCTTTGACCTGGGATAGGAAGTCGGATGATGGAGTTGATTGCTTGGACTTAAATGCATATACGTTGCTAGTTGTTTTAGATGTGATGACTTGCTTGCGGGATGCCAACTCGGCGACATGTTTTTTGAGTATACGAAAATCCGTATAACTGTTGCTGCCGCTTTCGAGCTGGTCCAGGAACCATTCGAGTGCTCTGGTAGCCGACAACTCGTTTCTGTCGTGCTCGAGATCCAGGGTCCTCTGATCGAGCCAGCCCCAGCCAGGTTGCAAGGGCATGCGCAAGCCTTGCCCTAATGTTCCTTCACCGGGTGAGGGGAAGACTTCCAAGGTGCCTTTAGCGATTTCAAAACCATTGAGCTGCAGGAGTGCCACCAGTTGCTGCCTGAGATCTGCTGAGGCAATTGGCTCATCGAAGAATATATACAGGTGCCAGCCTTCACTGTAACTGGAGCGATATACGACGGTTTCTTTGATGCCGGCGGCCGTGAATGTTTCTCTTAGTTTTTCTATTGACTTGAGGTTGTGATATTGGCTGCGGTTGTCTATGTCGAGAACCGCGAACCTGCTGGATTTTCCGGCGCGGCAGCCAATGAAGTACTTTGGATGGACGCACGCTGCTGCCTTGAGCATCTCGCTGTCGGTCAGTTTCCATTGCTCGTCTGCCGATAGCCAAGAGCCACCAGTGATGGGTTTGTATATGTACGCATAGCGGTGGAAAAGCGACATGAACTGGTCTGTGTACTGTTTCCAATCGCTGGGAAAGAATTTTTCCCGCGCAAATCTGTTCGGCTGCTGAGGACGCGCCTCAGTAGCCAGTGCTAATCCGGTCAGAATGATCCCTCATTTCTAATATGGGACGTGTTGACCTAACCGGATCTATCGCTTATTCTTTTGGCAAATCAGGAAATCTGCTTAGAAACCTGAAAGACAACTGAATACCGAGATCCGTAATTGGTCTCAACAAGGACATCACCGGCAAGTGGTGTCTCTTGTTTTATGGGCGCTTAGCGACGAGCGTCGCGTATGTCGAAGGTCACCTCCTTCTCTAATCTGTACAAGTACTTGACGAGGAGCTCAACGCTGAATTTGTCGATTCTCAGAGTCCGTATCTCTGAAATCCTCGGCTGTTTCACTCCAAGCTTTTCGGCCGCTTCCTTCTGCGACCAATTCTTTTTCTCCAGCTCCGCTTTGACTCTATGCAGGAGCTGGGTTCTTATTAATAGGGCCTCGCCATTGTCATCGGCGTATCCCATTTGATTGAAAAGTTGTCTGTAGCGCTTTAAGTCAAAGACGACCATGTAGTGCCCTTCAGCAGCTCCAAATAGTTCTTGCTTCTGGCACCTAATTCATACGCAATTGCGTATAAGTTGAGCTTCGGTGCAAGCTGTATAACCGTCGGTGGCATGGGCTTCTTGCCAGCTGCGAGCATCCTTAGTAAGCGTTTATTCCCACTGAATGATGATCGGCGAGTCGCCGGTTATTTCAATTTGGAGTTTGCTGTTTTGCCTTTCTAGTGCAGCACCATATTTGGTGTTGATATGCAGTTTGGATCATCGGTGATCCTAAGGCCGATAGTAAAAATGATCAAGCTCTTTTTCGCTGAAACTGTGAGGCTTTCGCGACTTTGTCGTGAACGGTCATGACAGAATATACAACGCATGTCCGGGCGGGTCAAGACATATCATGACACGTATATGGCCGCCATCATGACAGATCAGATCAGATCGTGACAGACATGACACTCGCTCGAATGCCACACTGGGCGAGACGTTCAGCGTGGTGGCAAATATTATCCGACTCTTGAACGGTTCGCCGGTGACATGACAGACATGACACGACTACACTCAGTGGCCGATAATGGTGTCATGACACCACACTTGAAAACAAACAAATCGTCGACAGGATAAGGCATTGCGACAACCACAAGAAGCAAAAACCACGGGGATATGCACACCGGATATGCCACCATGCTATTTAGTGCACCACTTCGATATGTCGCACCCGCGCCGACAAGAAATTTCTGGCACTACATTGGATTTATCCTTATAATGCTTACTGAGCAAATCCTTCCGGACGGACCGGTATGTACTCCAAGCAGGCAAACTCACTTCCTTTCGGTGCTACCCGCCCTTCGGGTGAAGCAGTGCGCCTGGCGGTTGGTGATGGAACTTGGATGTCGATTCAGCAAGCAACCATCGTTACCGGACTTACCGAACGGACGTTGCGGCGTCATATAAAAAAGGGATGGCTGAAGTATCGCCGGAATGGTAAGCGCACCAATTCGCCGCTCGAACTTTGGATAACACCGGACGTCAGCAAGTTTGTTGAGCACGAAGACTCCGATGACTCTGAAGTCGTTGAGATCTTTAATGCGGAGCCGGATGATACATATGATGAGATCGTTGAGACCGGACCGGAAGCAACTCCTCAGAACCAACAAGCCCAGGAAGTCGATGGCTCTGCAAGAAGGCCAAGCGAGATAGAGAGCGTCTTGCAGTCGATTACCGGACAATTTCTACAGAGGCTTGACCAATCAAACGAAATGATTTTCCAGCTGCGCTCCGAACTTCAAGATAAGGATCGTCAGTTAAAGCTACTGCCAGATCTGCAGAAAGAAGCAAATGACAAGCAGCTCGCAGAGTTGAAGAGCATAGCCCTCGAAAAACAGATCGAGGAATTGAAGTTAGTAAATGAAAAGCTGCAGCTGGAAGCCGAAGCGGCCACCGAGAAGGCAAGACTCGCGCAACAGAAGCGTGGCTGGTGGTCCTGGCTGATGGGAAGCAATAATAGCTCGACAGAACCGACGACCTGATCAGTCGATCGGGAACGAATCGAGCCGAAGATATAGTCGATGAATATGCGGCGATTGCATAGTGGTGGCACTTGGCACCACATGTAGTTTCGCTTATCATTCGTCTGGAAGTCTGAATGTTCAGTCAAGTTAGACTTCCGAGACTGCCAGACGTCCAGACATCCGGAGAGAAGCATGATAATCACCGTGGCCAGTTTCAAAGGCGGAGTCGGTAAAACGACTACGGCGTTTCACATTGCTGCGTATCTCAATGAGCAAGCAAAAACCCTTCTGATCGACGGAGACCCCAACAGATCCGTACTTGGATGGGCAGCCAGAGGCGAGCTGCCCTTTAAGGTCGTCGACGAAAGAAGTGCTGCTATGCATGCGCGTCAGTACGACCACATCGTCATTGATACTGAGGCCCGGCCAGAATATGAGGACCTTAAGGCCTTGGCTGATGGCTGTGACCTGCTGATTCTGCCGACGACTCCAGATGCGTTGGCCCTGGACGCATTAAAGCTAACCGTAGATGCGTTGAAGAAACTTGGGACAGCAAAATTCAAGATTCTATTGACCGTTGTTCCGCCGAGACCAGAGAAGGACGGGGAAGAAGCCAGAGAGGCTCTCGCGGAGGCCGGACTACCGGTGTTCAAGGCAGAGATAAGACGCTTTTCTGCGTACAAGAAGGCAGCACTGAGCGGTTTGCCGGTGCACAAGATCAAAGCATCAAATGCCAAAGAAGCTTGGGAAGATTACAAGGCGGTAGGAAAGGAGATTGTGGATGAGCAAGTACAGTTCGCTACTGCAAGCAAAGCAGGGGCAATCGCCCATATCTGAAGAATCGAATGTAGAGGTAGAGCAGTCGATTCAAGCATCATCGCTAGAGTCAGCAGTGACCACTGAGCCAGCCAAGGCAGTCCCTGAGCAGGTTGCACAAGTGCCGCCGGCGCCGCTTGTGGCGACTACTGCAAAGCTGATCAATATGGAGCCGCCGCGCGGGAAGAAGGGCCACCCTGATTACAATCAGGTGACTATCTATCTTAAGAAGCACACGCAGAACAGGGCAAAGATTGCAATGCTCCAGGCGCAGGAAGAGAGGGACTTTTCAGAACTCGTCGAAGATCTGCTAACAGACTGGCTTGCGACGAAAATGTCTTCGTGAAACTATCCGCACGGAGCGGACGGACGTCTAGCAATCCAGACGTCTCGGCGTCAACTCTCACAAAAAAGATCACAGACTGCTGGCAGTTCGGCAGTCTAGACAGTTGGATATCGAGACCTTCCGCCCGCTCGACCTTCAGCCGTCCCGACAGATAGACGTTCAAACTTTCCGCCCTTCAGACTGCTGGCTTACTGGACCGCCAGAAAGGACTTTGTCCAGACGTCTGTTCGTCTAGCAGTCCGCCTGTCTAGACTTTCCGCCGCCCTCGCCGCTTAGCCTGCTAGATAATCACAGCCATAGGTCACAGCGACACGCTGCTTAATTGATATTATGGGATTAGGGTGATGCTGCGTATGCCCTCTAATTGAGGCAGGTGCGCCCATAAGCTACGTAAGCTGCAGAGGTAAGCCCCTTGGCGACAACGTCAATAATCCTAGTTGTTGAAGACAATTCGACTGAGCAATACATTCTCAAGCTGCTCATACAGAAGTTTGATTATGATGTACACGTAGTTGCATCCGGTGAAGAAGCGCTTGCCGCCTTGGGCTTGGCCAAGTACGCGGCCATCCTCATGGACATCAGTTTGCCTGGAATTGATGGCTATGAGTGCACCAAGCGCATAAGGCGGATGGAATTGGAATCAGGCAGACGAACTCCGGTGATTGCGCTCACAGCAAGGACAGAAAATACTGCTCATGATGCTGCCAAGAAGGCAGGCATGGATGACTTCTTGAGCAAACCGTTCGAACCCGAAGAATTGCGCAAGACGTTGCTTCGGTACGTCTACGATCCCAGTCAACCTAATTTGAAAACGCTGTCACCATTGCCATCGGCAGACTCAGAACCGAGCAAGAAAGATATCCAGTAACTGCCTGAGGCTAGAAACGCTCGGGATAGGCACCAATGAGAGAGCGCAGCAGAAGCGATCGGATCTATAGGTTCTAATACTTCAACAAGTTTATTGCGCGGTGCTTATCCTCGGGATCAACTTGCAGGTACGCCTGGAGCTGCCCAAGGTTCGAGTGCCCGGATATTTCTTGAATCGTGCGCAATGGAATGCCGGCCCTACTCATATAGGTGAGACAGGACCGGCGCATGGAGTGAGTAGAAGCACCTTCAAGTTTAAGGATGTCGAATGCCGTTGCCAGAATCTCATGAGCACGGGCGCGACTAAGATGCCCATCGACCGACTCGCTGGAAGGAAACAACCAGACGTCATTCCTTACGTCCTGCCTGTAGTCCTTCAATAGCTGGCGGAGCTTCGGGTGTACCGGGATGTCACTATATACGGTGTCCTTCTTCTTTAGCCGTTTGACTGTAAGCTGGTATCGAACGCCATCGTCAGTGAAGACCTGATCTTGCTGCAAGCGAATGATTTCCCCAATGCGCATACCGGTATAGATGCCGAGACCAAAGAGAGCCTTATCCCGATCCGTCTCCAATATCTTGAAGACGGACTCGATCTCTTTGGAAGTCAGAATTTTTGCTTGGCCGGCCATGCTTGCAATGAGGTAGACGAAAAGTTAGTAAGTGATCATTTCGTCTATGTTAAAGCACTAACATTTTCTGGGCAAGCTTAAGAGCGACGAAAAAGGCTCATGGGGTATGGAACTAAGTATAGTGGCAGGGTAGACAAAAGGCACATTTTGTCTACCGCTATGACAACCCGTCAACTTGTCAACCTCGCCGTACTTTAAAATGATGGAGCGCTTTTTTTCGAGAGAGATCCTGTGAATCTGACCGACGTACCCGTGAACATTTTTTGGCCTGGTGGGAATAAACTCCTTCTTGATGGTCATCCCGGCGCACCGATAGCGCCCGAGAAGCGCTTAGGCATCATGTCGGCGGATGATTTTGAAATTCTTGTTTTGCAGTGGGCGCATTACTGCCTCAAGAAGACCTACGTTGATGTACGGCTGTTTGCCGGTGCCGGAGACAAAGGACGAGATGTCGTCGGCTACAAAGATCAGAAATCCGTTAGCCCCCGGCATTGGGATTTGTATCAATGCAAGCATTACGACAACAAGCTAATGCCCTCCAATATTTGGCTGGAACTCGGCAAACTCTGCTACTACTGCTTTACCGGCGATTATCCAACTGTGCCAGATGGCTTTTTCTTTGTCTCGCCGAAAGGATTCGGTCCTAGTCTTCAAGATCTCTTCCAAAAGCCCGAGGAGATGAAGAAACAATTGATTGAGAACTGGGAAAAGAAGTGTCAGGACGAGATAACCACGGGCATCTCGATCTTGTTGGAAGGCGCTCTGAAACAGTTCATTGAACAGTTTGATTTCTCGATAGTCGATGGATTGGAGCCAACCAAGTTACTGGAGCAGTACAGCACCACACCTTTCTATGCTCAATATTTCGGCGGTAAGTTGAAACAACGTACAGCTGATCTCACGGTTCCAGCGGAAATTGACGAGCCGAAGGAGACGCACTACGTGACGCAGTTGTATGAGGTATACACCGAGTCTGCGAGTAAAACAATCAAACATCATAGCGAGCTGAACGCGCTTCCCAAACTTCGGCGACATTTTGATCAGTGCCGAAAGTTCTTTTATAAAGCTGAGTCACTGAAAGTGTTTGCTCGTGACAGCTATCCAGAGCACGCGCCTTTTGATGACTTGGTCGAGCAGATCAAGGACGGCGTTCAGCCGACGCTTTCCTCAACACACTCTGATAGCCTGACAAAAGTCAATGCGGTCTGCGACGCAGCGACTAAGGTTCAATTGGATGCAAACATTCTTACTCCGCAGGCTCAGCCTGGCGATCGAATTGGAATATGCCATCACCTAGCAAACGACAAACAGATTACTTGGGTGGAGGGAAGCTAATTGCCAGAAGTAACCCGCCAGACGCATCCATTTAATGGAGCCCTTGAGAGTGGATTGAGAACATTGTTTCTTCTGTCCGCCTTCTCAGGAATCGCGATGGGGCTGGAACAGCTGGTGTATTTTGACTATCTATTGGTGCATTCCGGCGATGTCGCGAACGGTCCAGTGAGCTTGCATGCAGCTGTGCCGCACAGGGGTGGCGAATGGATGACACGCCGGCAATACGTCGAGAAAGGCTTGGAAATTTTGGTTTCGAGGGAATTGGCGCTCAAGAGATTCACAACGGATGGTATCGTATATAGTGCCAGTGAGTTGGCGACACCTTTGCTGGAATACTTCAACACCGAATACGCGTCTCTCTTGAAGGAACGCGCCGCGTGGATTAAAGCCAGGTTTGGTGAGTCTAGTGAACTGGATTTACGCAAGCTTCTCTCGGAAAATATGAGTGAGTGGGGAGCGGAATTCAAAAGGGAAGCGCTGATAAGAGGTATTCCTGGTGACCGGTAAATATGGTATTCAGCTAAGCCGGTTGTGCGTGCGTGGTCAATCTGTTCCTGACGCCGAGTTGACATTTGAAAAGGGCTTGAATGTGGTGTTCGGAATTTCCAACACCGGCAAATCATACACACTGAAATGTATCGACTATATGTTCGGTGGTCAGAAACCGCCAAAGAGTATCAAGGAAGCTGCAAGTTATGAAACGTTGCTTTTGGAACTAGAAACGGCAACCGGTGAGTATGTAACGCTGCAGCGCAGTCTGAAAGGTGGAGATCTAAATCTATTCAGCTCGCCGATAAATGAAATCACGGACGAAAGTTTTGTCGATTCGCTGTCGCAAAAACATGGATCAAAAGGTGAGAGCGTATCCGAGTACCTGATGAAGCTATGTGGGTTTCCTGCCAACGTTAAGGTCAAGAAAGATGAAAGCAATACATTGGCAACACTCTCAATGCGCGGCTTGATTCATTTTTTCTGCGTGAATGAGGGTGCCATCCAACTTGAAAATTCTCCTATCTACAATGATGTGATTACGGACAGAACGAAGAACCGAAGCATCCTCAATTATCTCCTTACCGGAATCAGCGATAACAGCCTAATAAAGAAGCCGAAGAAAGAAATAACCACTGCCCGTGTACAGGCAAAAGAGGAAGTCTTTCTTAACCTCATTGATGCTGCCAAATCAGAACTGCAGTCATACGAAGAACAACTCAAACAGTTGCCGACAGATCTAGATTTGGATAGAGAGATAGAACTGATTTCGTCAGCAGTCGAGACTTTTGGTCGAGAAATTGAATCGCACATACAGAGCAAGCGGCAGATTGTAGAGACGTTGACCGAGTCGCGGTCGCGCATAATCGCCATAGAGGAATTGGTTGATCGTTTTTTGCTTTTGAAGCAGCACTATCTGTCAGATCTAAAACGGCTAGAGTTCATCAGCGAGGGTGAAGCTTTGCTCGGGCAACTACAGCCAAGCGTGTGTCAAACCTGCGGACAAACGCTATTGGAACCCGCCCATGTGCACAATGTTGAAGATCCAATGCCCCAAACGTCAATTCAGGAATCGTGCAATCTAGAGCGAAAAAAAATCGAATCTCAGCTTGCCGATCTTGAAAGTACATTTGTCAGCCTGAATGGCGAAAGCGACGAGTTGAAAGCCGAAAACAAAAAGGCGGAGCAAGAAATTGAGGGCCTAGATTCGGAGTTGGCGAATCAACTACGTCCTAAATGGAGCCGGCAAAAGGATAAGCTTCAATCACTAATGAACATTCGACGCATACAGGACTCACTCGACTCGACGAAAGAGCGATTGAAGTCGCTAACAGTTGCACTAGCTGCTGTTAAGAAGGCCGAAGCTGAAGAAACAAAAGTGACGAAGGAAGCAGCTGAGGAGAATGAGTCGCCTGAAACAGGGCTTCGCAAGACGGTCCAGGCGGCGCTACTAGAGTTGTGCCAAATTATTGAGGGAATATTGACAGAATGGAAATTCGCAACCGATCCGAGGGTGACATTTGACGAGGATAGCGAAGACATCGTAGTAGACGGGGTTCCTCGCCAGGACAATGGTAAGGGCACGAGAGCTTTGCTGTACTCTGCTTTTTCCTTAGGGCTCCTGGACTATTGCAAGCGGAATAATCGTCCACATCCAGGGTTTTTGATTCTCGATTCTCCTCTGACGACACTAAAGGAAGCAAAACCAGAGCCAGACAAGGCTCAGGAGATTGGCGAAGAGGTTCAACAGGCATTCTTTATGTCGTTAGCTAAACGAACTGATATTCAATGCGTCGTCTTGGAAAACAAAGAACCGCCGGATGATGTGAAGGCGCTTGCGAATGTTGTTGAGTTTACAAAACGAGTTGCACCAGGCGAGCGTTTTGGATTCTTTCCGGTACAACCAAACTTGTCTGAGGTAGTGCCGGCCGTGTGATAGCAATAAATTCAGCAGGTATCGAGAGCGTGTGACTAATCGGGGCGACAGAGAATGGATCAGGTTGAGTTCAAGATCTTTCATGGCAAAGGAAAGTTGCTCCAGCTTCTGATCGCGCTTCTATGCATGTCACTTTCTGCAGGTTTCGGACAATCCGCGTGCTTGGCGAAAGCTGTTCGTTCAAATGGCCAGTTACTTGGCGGAACCCTATTGGTCGTAATTCCCTGCTCGGAGGGCATGATCCTTGTGTCGGATCGTTTGGCCTCTTCTAAGAGCAGCAATCAGAAATTCGATACCTGTAAGTTGGTGCAGCTAAGCGGAAAGGGTGCAATTGGCTCCGTGAACGCTTGCGAAGTTGTCGCTTTTGCGGCGGGGAAACGACAAACTTTGTTTTCCGCCAGTGAAGTTGCTGCTAACTGTATTAAATCTCGGCGCATCGACCTTACCAAGGGCATAACAGCAGTTGATGCACAATTCATCGCAAACACACTGGTCAGCTCATTCGACAAGGCCATAAAGGAGATCTCCGGAGAGAAGCTTATGCAGCGTATCCCGATAGATAAACTTCTATTCGGCAGCTTTGTGGTTCATTATGTCCCAGCGGAAAGGCAGTTCGAGATAATCGCGTTCAATGTCTATAGACCGGAAGCGCCGAAACGAACATTGCTTGAACGAAATCTGATCAGGACAACGCTTCCGGATGGCGCTTCAACCAGCGTACTGAAGTTCGCGCATGATCATCCGAAGAGTCACGTTGCTATCGCGCTGCAAGATCCTTCTCCATGTAAAACTTGGCCTTTACGCACGTCACTGGAAGTGGGCGTGCAGATGATTTTGCTCGCGCACAAGGCCGAACCAAATAGTGTGGGTGATACATTTGATGCGCTGCTTTTGCGTCCGAACATGAGCAGTACTTGGTTGTGCGAAAAAGCTAAGGACCTCAAGGCTTGCAAATACGCCGGTAATGGGATGACCAACGGAAGATCCAATCGATAACTGACTACGATAGCTTGGCCGAACTGAAAGAGTCCGAACTGGAAGACATTTAGTGGGGATTGATCATGCCCGAACTTGTTGAAGATGAAATCAAGCGGTACGTTGAGACCGATGGCTCAAACTGTTTGTTTTGTGCCGGCGACAAACTTCACCTCGGCAAATTACGCGGCGGAACAGGCGTAACCTTTCGCGATATCACCTGCCTCGGCTGTGGTGAAACCTGGCGCGAGATCTTTCACTTGGCGGAAATTCAGTATCCAGCTCGTGCAGATTTTGCAGAGGTCGAACGACCTTAGTGTCCACCAACGGTCGGGGAGCAACTCACATGAATTTGAGAATCGGTATCCTTATCATCGGATCGTTGTGGTGGCATCCGCACAAAACGCGGGAGGACTGGCGAAACGACAGGCTGCGGAAGGACGATGCAGTTCCGGTTCGCGTTCCCATCCGCTACGGGCGACTCTCCAAGAGTAACACTTATACGATGGTTTTTTCGGCGTCGGCACTTCCTGGCTATGCGAAGGTCGTTCCATGTCGCACAAATGTTACCAGCGATCAGGATCTCTTTGAGGAAGCTACCAACCTTTGGGCAGCAGAAGCGAAACTAAATTCCAATAATCAGATATCTGCGAGTTGGGGCTGTGTCGTGGTATGCGTCAATCCGCATCGCGCTATTCCGCCAGAAATCCTTGCTAGCTGGAAAACTCGTGTGTCTGAAGATCCTAATGTTCACGATCACTACGCCAAATTCACACATCCCGCCAACGAAGTGAATCTTGTCAGCGATTCTGGACTGCTCCAGATTGCATGGCCCAAAAGGACCGATGACACAGAACTAGACTTTGATTTGTTGCTAGCTACCGCCAACTATCCTTTCGAACCAGGAGCTCCATGTCCGTATCCAACTCCCAGAGAAATTGCAGGAGCCTGGCTAAAGTACCCAGAAGAAGTTACTTACTTCAACCGGAATTGTGCAGATGGCTTTCGCACCTTCGAGGACGATGCGATAGTCCAAATACTTTCTCCGGTATAAATTGCTCGCTGTGTCCGCTGCAGAATCACTTATGAGCCCGCTTTCGATGCCCGCCATAGAAGCGGCGGATCTTGCTTAATGTGTTCAGCCATGGCCGGGTCGTCTGTAAGCAGGCTCGGATCAATGTTTCCATCCTGTCTGAGCCGCTGTATGAACTCGGCTTCTTTGTCCGTTAGTGGAAAGAATGGACTGACAAACTTCTTGCATGTAGTAAGCAGTTCTTCTGCGTAAGCTATCGGCGATGATATCGATTGCACAATTGATGTTTTCAGCACGGGGATCAATCTTTCTGCCAGCTCCTGGGCGCTGACAGTGATGTCGGCCGCCGTCACTGTCCGCCAGTCTTTTGGTTGTTTTGCGCCATAGATAACGTATGCCAGGCGCAAGTTTTGATCATCCGATGAGAGCAGTGTAGAAAGCTGCGCAATGTCGAACAGGTCGCGACTGGCAGTGCGGGCAAGTAATGCAGCGAGTTTGCCGCCGGCCAGCTCGTAGAGCGAGATCACCGGCATATTTTTGGCAAGTTGCCCATCGAAGGCGCAAGAGTTTTTCCTTTCCGGCTCCCAGTAAGTGACGCGGTGAAGGTAGTTGATATCAACCTGCAAATTACCCCGGCCGCTAAAGAAGCTGTGATAAGTGGCCGTGTATTTCCTGCAGGCGTATTCGTCGGGAAGTTTGGCAAGCTGGAGCTGGAGCCGCTTGCACATAGCGTCCAGGACGCGCTCTATCTGATCCCTTTCTTTCTGCATCACTGCAGCGTCGAGCGATCCAATGTAATTGAGATCGATGTCGATCGACAATCGAGGCAAGTCAAAATAGAACAGGTTCAAGGCGGTGCCGCCTTTGAGCACAACACGATCCTTGAGGTAATCATCTTCTGCGATCATGCTCAACAAGTCGATCAGGTGCGATGCTTTTTCAAGCATGTCCTGCTTAAAGCCAGTGTCTGCAGCAAGATGTTCGATGCGCTCCTTACTTAGGCTCACATTGGTTCCTCCCAGGAGCGAGTCAGTACACTTTCCGGCACAATGAGATTCCAGCGCAGAACAAGCTTGCCTTCGCGTTTGGTGCGAAACATGTATCGAGGCGATTTCGGTTTGCGTTCAGCCAACTGCTCAAGTTTTTGCTCGGAAACCATCAGACGATCTTGCTGCTGCTCAAGATAGAAACCGACTTTGGCGGTAGTGGTGGCATTGTCCAGGAGGATCAAGTATTTGATGATCTCGTCCATTTTTAGGTAACTGATACCTGCCAATGAGCGCCAGACTTCCTCGATACCACCGGCAAGGTCAATGCGGTCGAAGCAATCGACAAGCGTTCGTTCAACTGCTGTGACAGCAACATATTGCCCGCGATAGTCATGCATGTCGGTCGCGGCTGCTTCTTGTCCTCGCTTGAGTAACTTGCGTGGATGTTGAACGGGGCAGTAACTTACGCCCTGGAAGGAGAATGGCTTGCTGTCTTCGTGAGTGGTTAGAAATGTAATCTTCTGGGTGACAGTGTATGCCAGTCCCAAGAAGGACAGAGCCGAATGATAGCCAATGATGGCATCAGGTGCCGCTTTGTGAGCGACCTGGTAGGGATCAACGATGAATTTGTCAGGCTCGATGCCCTCGGGCACCACGGCATAGAGACTGCGACGAACACGTATCAAGCGTCCGGCGGCGAGGTGATGCGCGAGCAGGGACTCATTGCCGCGCTTGCCCCGTTCTGTCCCAGCGGCGGCGAAATCTGCGGCCGTAAACACAGGATTACGGGCGAAAAACCAAGAGCTACTGTACATTGACCGGTTATACACCCTAATATACTGAGTGTTTTGACGGGTTTTGTCAAGTTTTCACCAAACTGCCAATACATTGACCGGCAGAACCCTCGAAATACTTGCGTGTTTTGGCGGGACATGTCCAGTGCGGCGCCGAGCCAATGGCTAAGTTGCTTGCGCCTGTTTACAGTCAGTCTGGGGCCTGGTCCCCGCCCGGCCGCACTAAAATATACTTCGGGCAACGGAAAGACTCTGTCTTGCCTTGTGCCAGATCCGGCAACGTGGTGACTAGCCCGCAGGCTCTGCAGGTAACCTTCATGGTTACGTCGATCTGATCAGTCCAGTCATGCGGCTGATCGATGTTTTCCGGCCAGTTCTCCCAGTGTCCGCAGCCCACCACACCGAGCTTGCTATTACAGTCTTTGCAGACTCTCGCTGCCATGCACCAATCACCGAATCTAGAGTCCCCTATTTTATCTTGTTGGCTAGCCAATGAACATAGCTAGTCCAGCTCTCGGACTGTCTTTTGATTATGACTAGAGATCAGTTGCTTCTGCCGGCAGTTTTTCTGAAGGTCCAGGGCGGCACCGTATCTGGTGCCTGCCAGAGTCCGCGGCGATTGCTTCTCGCTTCTTCCTCCAGCATCTGTAGATCCGCATCTTTACTGTATTTAGAGTATTGCCAGGCAAAACCTTGTTTGACGAGCTCGCGATTGAGTGAGTCACCATTTGGTAGTTTGACCTGGGCGATCGATCGGCGATACCGGTCTTGACCAACTGTATCGACCAGGACCGTCTTGCGAAAAACGAGTTGGGCTGTAAATTGCTTGGCGGCGGTGCCGTAAGCCTGCGTTTTCTCAGGGCAGTCAATTTCGGCGAGCCTGAGAGTTTCGGTCTGACCGTTGTGCAGAACCTTGATTGTGTCGCCATCAGCGATGCCTACCACCAGGGCGTCATAACTCTTCGCATGCGCGGCAGCGATAGTAAGACAGGCAGTAATCATCATTACAAGCGCGGATCTGAGTACTTTTTCCATCGCCTGACTACCTCGCCCTGCCTTCTATCCTTTATAACGAATGAGAGGCATAAAAAGTTCAATTCGGAATCCGGCTGCTGGCCGATGTGACTTCTGGCAGGCTTGACGCCGGGTTGGTGCGCGCTAGTCTGGACCGCCACCGCAGGCAGGTGGCGCCATCCATGATGATGAACCACCCAGACGCTCCCGGCGCCCCCGCCTGCGACGCCTGCGGTGAATGCGCGCGCCTTGGGGTCCCGGCGTCAAGCCCGTGATTTTCGGCAGATACTACTCAAATAAAGCGCGTGTCTGATCGGTGATTAGACTGTGAAAAGCGATGTAGACATTCTTTTTCAGTCCGTCAGCAAGCTCTAGAACTTGGTCAAGAGTACATTCTTGAATCCAGTGTGATTCAAGATCAAGACGGACCTCCAAAGACGGGCCAACTGGCTCAATGGTATAGATGCATCTGAGAAAGCGTGGATCGTCATCGTACATAAGGTCGGTCGAATGATTAGCCCGGATCAATCGTTTCGGAAAGGAATAGGAGAGATTTTGTTCTCGCATAAAGCGCGGTGGTATCACTCGCGGCGGCTCGTTGGGCAGCATGTGGAAATACTCTGTAAGTTCAACTTCTGCCGGCAGCGTGATCAAGTTGGAAAAAAGAACAGCAACCTTAGTGATTTTTGCCTGATTGTAAGTGGCTTTGCAGGCATTCACAACATCAACAGCATACGGTCTGAAAGTTTCTTCCCAGGTCTCATAGTGAGCACTTGTCCAGAGAACTATCCCGCGTCCGTCAGCCATGACCCGGCAAAGACCATCACTTGTCCGCAACTCAGGCACTTCTCCATAGCCATATTCACTGTCTACTTCCTTTACTGGAAATGTCGATTTGAGATGGTTATGCATGATGTGCGCGGGAAAGACCGGCTGGCGCGAATCCGGTTCGAAGGCTTCGATTGTGAGCATCACTTCTTTCAGTGGCGATTTCGAGTAGTGATGAAAGTAAACTGATCGGGGAGAGTAGACGCTAATCCAACGATCGAGAGCATTGGCTATTTGCGTAGACTCAGCTTGTTTCTTGGCTCTGGCGGTGGCAGCGACCAGGTCAAAGAATTGACGAAGCTCCTGGTCGTTAGTAAGTCGTTGCTGCAGCTGCGCATATAGAGCGGAGTCCCACGTCTGATCCAAGTCATCCAACCCGATGAACCACCGGAAGAGAGCATTGAAGCGCAAGTGATCCGCGAAATGCTGATGGTCCGGCAACCAATAAAAGGCTTGCAGGAGCGCTGCCCGCAGAGCTTGGTCCAGCGGCATCTCTGGTTCAGGCGTTCCCGCCGTTGAGAGCCTTGTCATCGTGTATTGAACAGGCTCAGCCGTAAGGGCATGGAGCAACCGGAGCGGGTGGTGAGCCGGTATTTGCTGCTCAATGGGAGCCTGGGTAATGGATGGCTTATCGGTCATGGGCCTGGTTCTCCGGACATAAACCATTAAAGGTAGCGCCGGAAACCCTTAAAATTTCAACAGAAAGATTAAATCTGTTAGCTAAAAGAGCTGTTTTGGCTTATGATAGCTATATCGTTTAATGTTACTTGCGAGAAAAGCCATGAAGACTGTTAGCTCAACTGAAATCAAGAATAGGCTGGGTCAGTACCTGGAAAGTGCCGTGGCTGAGCCTGTCGTTATAGAGAAGGCTGGCCGGCCGGTTGCCGTAGTGCTGAGCTATGGCGAGTACCAGCGGCTACAGCGCCTGGAGGACTCTTACTGGGCAGCTCGCTGTCGCCTGGCAGAGGAATCCGGCTGGGCGGGTCCTGAGGAGTCAATGAAGGCTCTTAAGGAGAGCGCCGGTGCCGAAGCTTAGTTTTAACGGCACGAATGACGCCGTCGAGTTTCTCAGGAACCTTGAGCCTAAGCAGCATCGACAAGTCTCCAATAAAATCCTCGATCTAATGGATAACCCGCGGCCTCACGACAGCATTGATCTGAAGGGGGCAGCGGGTCATTTCCGTACTGATATTGGTGAGTTCAGAATCTGCTATCGCTTCGACGACAAGATGCTTTGGGTCGTTGAGATCGGGCGGCGAAATGACGACGACGTTTACGATACATTTAAGAGGCGAATGAAGCGGGGACGGAAGTAGGATCGTTGACGGGGCTACTCTCTTTCTGGTCGCGTATTTCAAATGTCGACCGAGCAAATTGAGGCAGGTTAAAGTAGTTGGCAAAACAGTTTTTCGGCCAGTAACGTTCCGAAATGTCTTGTCACCCTCATTGCTATCGGGTTACTCCGCAACAGGAGACCAAGTTCAATATTGCGTTCCTGTGCAGCTTCGGTGAAATTAGCAGAAGAAATAAAGACTTCCTGGTTGTCTACCACCACGCATTTGGCATGTAAGCAAGCTTTGCTTTCGGGCGAAAGCTCTAAAGACTTTGGGAAATAGTAGACTTGCGGCACCGGCCTTTGTGGGGGCCATTGGTGTTGGAGAAAGCGGTGGCGAAACTTTTCGACCAAGGATTGTGCATCTGTTTGATCTCCATGCTGTCTTTGTATGTCTAAAAACAGCTGCACCTTGAGAGTCGACTTCTCTGCCATTCTGTCGGCAAGCGCTTGAAACACCCGCTGTCCCTGGTAGACTGCATAGCCGGCCACAAGCACTGAGGTGTTCGCTTTTGCAAATAATTCTCTTACAACTACGCTCGTATCCCGGTTTGAGACTGCACCTGCTTCTGGGCCAGTTGTGACAAAATCAACTAGCTCGTCAATGCATTCGTGCTGTCGTCTGTCCTTTACTAAAACATCGAGAACATGAGCTATTTGTGTGCCATTAAATCCAAGAGAAGTCAGGGAGTTGAGGTCATCAGCAATTGAAGCAGCCAGGGAAGAGTGGATGAGCCTTTGAACTACAAAAGCGGTAACTGGATTCTGAAGCCTACCGGAGCGTAATGCAGCGGCGAGTGCCTGAAGATCTGAGTCAGAAAGTCGGATTATATGCTCGGTCATCTAGTAGGTCGAGGAAAGAACTCGATTCCACGATTTTCCAGCGTTGGGACAACTAACGCGCGATCCAAGTAATCGTTATGCTGTTCGCATGATGTTTCAGCGATTAGAACGCAACCATGACAGGCGGCCCCATGTAAGAAGCGTTTCTCGTGAGCATTTTCAGGTGCATGCTGAGCACATACAGGATCGTTTGAGCAGAGTTCACCAAGCTCCAGCGCAGACCGGACGTGCTGATGAATTCTGCGACCTACTTCAATTAGTCCACCAAGAGTGCCCTCGGAGTCAGTCGATCCGGTATAAAGCAGGATGCCGTAACCAACATCCGGAAGCGCGTATATTCGTTCCTTAATCGAGCTAGCCGGGTAGCCACATTCCAGCGAAACGGAAGTAATCAGAAGATGCGCAAAGGAATGCAACAGGAGATACGGCAAACCGGGAAACTCTCTTCTGCTGTTGCTGTGTTCGTGGTGCCAGCGTGCGAAGCCATCTAGCAATTGTTGTCCACGGAGTTTGACGTCCGGTCGATTGATCCAAGCTTCGATAGCTTCTCGCTTGAACACTAGAAAGATTCCTTCGCCCTTGTTTTCAATCGCAGGTACCCAGGTGATCTCGGGCGCAAGATCTGCTCGTCGCACGCCGATTTCCAATTCGCCTTGGATGTCTGGCGCCGCCGCTTCAAAACGTGTAAATCCGACGAGGGCCATTACCTCACGGAGGCGGTGTACGAGAACGACACGCTCAATTGGAGCCATAACTTCGTTCTGCCATAAATCTGGAGGCAAGGCTCGGGCAAAGAAAGTTCCATCAGGACGATCTTCACCAATTTCTTCTTCAGCAGAAACAAGTGTTTCAAGTTCTGCCAGTTTCACCGATTTTGCAGGCCCACGTGAAGACGTTTTCCGAGCCTGGATTTCGGCGAAAACTTCTTCATCCGACAAGCCCTCAAGAGCCTTACTCACCCGAGGCTTTTTTCTTTCGTACTTAAGATCACCCAATTCTTCAACGACGCTCAAGAACTCCCAAATCAAATCAACGCGTTCCTTTACGGTGTGATCTCGCTCGGGAAGGGATATCACACTCATCATCTGAGAAAAATACGCGTTACTTGCTGTACGCACCAGCAGACGGCTAGGTTCACCACATGCTTCACGCGTCATAGGGCCGAGCCAGGGTCTCAAGCCGTTGCAAGTACCTAGAGCTCTATTCTGCAAATTCGCAGCCGCGACAAGACTGCGGGGTTGAGCGCCGCACTCGCAACGTATCCAACTTTCGGAAAGATCGCCACTGGTTCCGCGTTCATCGAGCCAGATCTGCCGGCTGCAGTCGGAAGGTCCGGCATGTGCAAACACTCTCCAATCAATGTCGGCTATATGACCATTGCGACAAGCACGCACGAATCGTACCGGTACAACGGGCCGCTTCACTCGGTCATTATCTATGAACTTTCCCTTCGTGAGCCGTTTTCGGTGAACTAGCATTCGTGATCGAAGGGACGATTGCCCGCTGGTGTTTACATCTTGAGTCAAAAACCATTCAGGGAATTGCCATACTTTGATTCCAGTTCGCGGGGCAGTCGGGCTGTCTGGCTCCCTTGGCGGAGTCCGCAGGTAAATTGCCGGAACATCGAGCAAGCGGGCTATTTTTTCTGAGAGTCGAGGTTCGCTAATCAAGTCGCCCATTGACCAGTCGTCGAGCCCAGCTACAAGTACGGCATTATTTGGGAGATCCATCATAGAACCTGGGCCAAAAGTAGTGACCAATTGACTTTGACGAATCTGTCCGTGTGGTTTTGCGTTAGGTTTAGCCATTAGTCTTGATCCTCATCGTCAACTTCAATGCCGTCCATGTTTTTCATCCAGAGATTGACGCTGGGCTCTACATCGCGCATCGACCTGTTTGCGCGAAACTTTCTGAAGCGAGGAGACTCATTCTGGAGGTCCGGATTTAAGAATTCATAGAGAAGTCTTCGTGCATTGCCCTGCTCAATTTGATATTGAAGAACACCGCCGATATTGGCTGTATCAGCAGCTATATGTGACCATTCGTCGAGCAGATCGAGCGATCTGTCTTTTACCCTAGCCTTCAGACGGGTCTTATCTGCGGGGCTTAGATCCGCATGGGATTCCGCACGGGATATAATCGCATCAATTGCAAAATTGAGTCTGCCACGCTCTGGCGTGATTTGATGAGCACCAAGAGCCGGTGTCATTGCATCATGGCCTTGGCGCACTAAACCTACAAGAGTGGCTGCCAGCGCCCTGTCCAATGCCCGCGGTGAAAACGGAGTAACACTGGTCGCTTCTACGGAACGGTAAAATGTTTGATGATACGCTGCGAATCGCTCATAGTGCGATCGGTCTCTGGGTTTGTGAATATTCAAAATCGTAACTACGAATCCGGGCTTCTCGTGATTTCGTCCAACACGACTTGTCGCCTGGATGTATTCGGAGCTGGTTTTGGGCTGTCCAAAGGCGACCATCAAACCGAGTCTCGGAATGTCTAGACCAACAGAAATCATATTAGTGGCTATTGCGACATCCACATGATGATCCTTTTGATCAAAGGTCAACTCAAGGCGGCGTTTAGCCTCGGCGACTTTGTCGGTACTTATTCGACTTGTCAGCTCGACAACGTCGTAATGAATCTTGCGATCCTTGAATAGACCCTGTGCTTCATTAACGCGTTTTCGACTACCATAGCCCGATAGTCTGGTGCCAACTTCGTCCTCAATGAGTCGGCGAGCTCCACCCAACTCTCGCAGGCTGTTAAAGTAGCCAAGCAGGGTCATATACGGATCGGCCGCGTTATCGGGATCGTTTTTCTTTTGCAATGAATACAGTTTTTGTGCCGCACCTAAAAGAGCCAAATAGACGCGCATCATGATTACCTTAGGGCTTCTCCCCTGCGCTGTGATGCCTACGTATTGGCGTGCATGGCTGTGAGCCGTTGTGTGCGTTTCAGCAAAGAACGAGTCTCTTCTATCTGGTCCCGGTGGCGGGAAAATGTCGACAAGCCTGCGATTAAAGAGTGCGCGGATTTGACTTTCCGCCCGTCTAACCGTTGCGGTGGAAGCGACAATCTTCGCGCGGATGTTCTTCTCTCCAAGCTTGTGACTACACAGCTCGTCCAACGCAGTCTCGTAAAGGCCGACAATGGTACCCAAAGGTCCCGATATCAGGTGGAGCTCGTCCTGGATAATCAATTCAGGTGGCAGTAACTTTCCTGTTGGTAAAGGTTTGCCCATCATGGGTTCACAAGGTCCGTAGAATCCTTCGTCGTCGTACCTTTGAACGTGACCGAAGAATTTGCCGACCTCACCTGTCCAGGGAAGTGCGGCAAATTTGTCTACGGTGGCAACCATAAAGCATGGAAGCCGCCGGTAAAGCTGTTCGTCCACCGCGGCAATAGGAAGCGGTCTGTCCCTGAAAAAGTCGCAGGATCTATTGACACATGTTATTCGTAGTTCGGTTGGATAATCAGGGTTGGGGTAGAGATTGAAAGAAGTGTTTCGGAATTTCTCCCCACACCAAGGGCAGGCTTCCAGGGGTATTGGTGATGGTTTGCTATCGTCACCCTTGTAAGCCCTGAGACGTGCCCGAGCAGAGTCTGGTGTAGTATCACCCTTTTCGCCAATGATATTCGGAGTGGCTGCCTTTCCCACCCAAAGACCGATTTCAAAAGGCCAGTTACCTAGTTTATCAACGTCTCGATTTCTCTCAAGCTCCAGCGCGCAAATGAGGGTGGAGGCTCGGCTTAACTGATCTAACGTCAAGAGTCGCAGTGTATAGCGCATGAGAACGCTCAATCCGGCAGAGGCAATTCCGGGGTTCTTTAGACGTCTGAGAACAAGTGTGAATGCAGCCAAACCAAGATATGCTTCGGTTTTGCCACCTCCCGTTGGGAAGAAAAGGAGATCTACGACTTCGCGTTCTTCACTCTCGGGCTCAGCAATTCCGACGAGATTCATAAGAACAAACGCTAGCTGAAATGGTCTCCATTTGGGAGGGTCAATAGTGCTGGCATCTTTGCCGTTCATCGTACCGAATCTTCGGCGGGCAGCCATTGCCATTGCCAAATTTGCTATGCGAAAAGCGTCAAGCGCCATTGGATCAGCACCAAGTAGCTTGACTCCATTTCCAATACGTTTTGCAGCAAGCTCAGCACGATGCAGTAGTTCTTGAGCAGTTTCTCGTTTTCTTTTTGACCAATTCGAACCTATCTGTTTTTTTTGCCCGGCAATCCAGTCCAGATAGTTCTTCTCAAAGGCGCCAAGATGCGCAGTTACTTCGCTTTGATCTTTTATTTTGGACAGAAGTTCCATCTCAAGCGTGACGCCTTCGATTGACGTTGGGGCTACTCTCTCAACCTCAGCCTTAGGAATCCAACGAGTGCGCACATTCATACAGGCACCATCAACAGCCATAGCTTCGATGGCAATACCGTGGCCCACAGCGAATTCAAAAACATCCCGGTACTGGAGATCTGCTACGCGATCATCCCAGTCATTGCTCTCGAGGCATCGCAGGTCAGGGCGAGCCGCAAACGATCTTTCCGAAGCAATTTCAAGCTGTGCCTGAAACGCAAAGCCCTCGTCTTTCACTTCGTCTGGTGAAGGTGTTCTATTATTCACAAGAAAGATTGATACTGACTTGGTTCCAGGGACCAAGTGGTCTTCAAATGCATTAGTCGTCAATTGTTTGCCTGACACAACTATTGTGAGGCCAGCTGAATTTGGCACGTCATAAGTAAGCGGTTGCCCGTCCAGGGTTGACGGTAGCTGAACGTCTACTTGCTCCTCTCGTTGGATCCTTGTCCATGTAGTGGATGAAGCACCTTCTTCTGTACTATTCTCGTCACGCTTATAGTCGCCCCATCTGACGCTAACTTTCAGATCTCGCGTTTCTGGGGAAACTAGCACACTCAGGCCCATAGATGAAGGCAAATAACGAATGCGCGCCGCGGCCACTTCAGGTGTATTTGCATCATCTGCACCTTGGGCATCTGTTACTTCATCAAGTTCATCAACGCTTTGCTCATCACCTTTCTGTTCTGGAGTTGCATCGAGGGGCACCAGAAATCCTGTCAGATACCACGTGGATGGGCGCTGATCCAGAACTTCGTTAAAATCTCCCGGTGATGCGGAGGTATGACCAGTAATTTCTCCCGGACCGATCAAATCAAGCTGGAGAGCGTCTGCTAGCTGCTCACGAACTTCTACGGGTGTCAATATAGTCTGCGTCATACTTTTCATTTGCGATCATCCTACTCATTCAATCTGCAATAACGTAAGTTGTTTGTCTGCCTCATCTTCGTCAGAAGTGTCGGCTGTCGGGGTTTGTTTCTTTGGTTTAGAAGATCTCTTCTTGCGTGTTGTCTTCGGACTTGACGATGATGGTCCTAAGAGATTTTCCTCATTGCCGCGGCGAATGTTCAGTTCAAGGAGTCGAGCGAATACTTCGTCTTTAACTGCATCGCTCCATGCCCAGCGCCACGGCTTCCGACGAGTGCGTCTCGTTGGTGCCACTTCATCATCTTCTTCGTCATCATAGTCAAGGAAAAAATCGCAGGCGGGCATAATATCGCCCCATCCATAAGCGTCAAGGACGGCTTTATCCATCTTCTGATGAAGTTCACGAAGTTGCATAATTGGAGCCGAAGTATTGTTGGGATCATGAAAGCGGTTATAGGTTTTTGTTAATCCTTCATTGTTTTGTGTCATGAGCTGCTGCCGAAATTCGTAGTACTCTTGCCCGGCAACATTTAAAGCTTCATTTTCTTCAAAACCGATTGGGAAAGGAAAGGTTTCAAAACAGTCAGATGGGCCGTAGCGCATGTCGTCTTTGATTGAAGACGAGAAGAATCTTGCCCAGACCTCATGAATTCTAGACTGAAGAAGAGCAAAAGCAGAGTATGAATCGAAAGTAAAAACCACGGTCGATTCAGCAAAGACAGGACCTGTTTTTACAAAAGCAAACGCACCTTGCTGACCATGTCTCGATAGCACCAACACACGGGAGAGGTCTTTGATGGCTTCGTGCAAGCCTGGTCGATCTCGGCACCATTGCCACCAATACTCCTTTAGCCTGCGTCCATCTGCTGTGTCATTCAATTCCATGCGTTCAGGCTTGACTCGTTCTTCGATTATCTGCATCAAGTCAGGCCATTCTCGTGCTCTGTCCTCAGTAAAAGGTGACAGATTTATTGCATACCTATGATGTGACTGGGTCGGGCTATTCAGCAGTTCCTCCCCGCCCAAATAGGGAAATATTCGCTCTGCATTTCGTGGGTCTTTGGCGATTAGACGTTCCATTTCAGCCAAAGTATTAGCGGTACCACTCTGATCAGTATCGTCAAACGTGAAGCCCATGCCGAGTAAAATGCTACCTTGATAGCTTTTGCCTTCATTGACTTTTAACTGTTTCGCATCATCATTTCCACCAGCATGATAGAGATAAGCAGTTATTGCAGGAACACTTCTTCCATCAAGGAGAAAAGGTGCTTCAAGATGTCCACGGTAAACGTGTGCAACACTGACGACTACGGCAGCATCGCCCGGCCACCTTACGCGTTTGCGTGCGGAATATATGGTGCCTCCATTCGTACAAATCCATCTCAATCCGGTAGAACGGGTGTCGCCCTGACCAATAGTGTTTGTAGCAATGAGTCCGAACGCGCCATTCGATCTCAATAGCGCAAAGGCCCGTCGATAAAAGTGTGCCACCAGGTCGCTATTGCCATGCGATTCCTTATGCAAGGCTTTGAGCCAGTCAAGATATCCTTTGCGATTGCCGGCAATTAGAGTATTCTTGCCAGCAAATGGTGGATTGCCGACTATAGCATCGAAACCGCCGTTATCTCGATCGAAAACCTCTGGAAATTCGATCTCCCAATGAAATGGTTCAATTGGAAACGATCCTGAGCGCAATGCAATGATAGCGTCGGTCAAACTCTTGGTAGCACTAGTTTCCCCCTTAATGTCGTCAAGAGCAACTGAGACAAGTGCTAACTGATTGTTGCGTGTGTCGCTGCGGGATCGTTCTTTGTCGCCAGAGAAGAAGGCGGCAACAATGCTATCGCCAACCATTCGAACAGGCTCTAAGGCCTTATCAGCATCCTGTAGCTTGACTTGCAACAATGGATAGAGGAACTTGTCAGGATTGTCCAAAATTTCCTTTCGAAATTTTGTTGCTGCTTGTACCGACTTCTTTATGCGTGTTTCGTCTATCGCACGTTGTCCCGTAGGCTGCCAATGGTATCGGATGATGTGATCCTTTGAAAGTCCAACAACTGAATCGCCGCATCTCAACGTGTGATCGAGAAAGGTGAAAGGGTGCTCTTTTGCAAGGGTCGCTAACCATAGCGAGAGCTTTGCCAGATTTACGGCCATGGGATTTCTATCAACCCCATACACACAGCGCTGTGCAACAAGTCGACGGGCATGTAAAATTTCGTCTTCGTCTACCGGAATGATCGGTATCGAATCATGAAAATTCCAAGCTCGTACCAACTCATCTCCCAGTTGTCGACAGCTTTCAACCAAGAAAGCGCCAGATCCCATGGCTGGATCGCAGACCTTAATATCCAAAATCTGTTCTGGCGTTGGGTTGGGTCCAAGGGCTTCTACAATAGGCTTGAGAGTGGTTTTGACGATTGGTTCCGTCAAGGACCTGGGGGTGTAGTGAGATCCGCTCTTCCGTCGTTCGTTCGAAGGCTGCAATATGATGTTGCCGCGTGGCACCGCGAACGGTGTAACGGATCTTGCAATTTTCATTTCAAGTGCCGCCATCAAGTCTTGAACTGATTGAGCATCCTTCAGCGCGCGAGCTGGGACGCCTGATATCTTTTGATCGGTTAATTCGAGGAGCTTTTTTGCTCGATCACTTGGCTTAACCCGCAACAGAATTTCTAGATTTATTGTTGCTGGTGCGCCGTGCGGCTTCTTAGGTTTTATTGCTATTGAGGTTCCAGTAGCGACTTCAAGGGAGAATCCCATTATGGCTTCGTACACACTTCCAATTTGCTCGACATCGAGCGTGCGATAGCTGAGCCGCTCACTATCTAACATCAGCAGGTTATTCAGGACACGAAACACTACTCCGTCAGGAACCTGAGGAATTGCGACGACCTGGAATTCAGTTGCAGAAGCACCTTCAAGAAAGGGGTATATGCTTGGATCGAATAGATGACCTTTGCGATCAGGAATTTGCAGATCACCGTGGGAACCACCCTCGAATACCATCCGAAACAAGGTAAGTAGCTGTGCCCATGAACCGTATCGATGATCCATCGTGTCAGGATACCGACCTGCGTCCTCTCGCAGCCTTTCATACAACCTTGAAACAGAATAGTACTCACAATAAACTGAGGAATTGGATAACAGATTGCGGTCCTCTGCATACAAGATAAAGACGAGGCGCATAAGTACTGTCAGAAGTCCTGCATAAACCTGATTCGGATCCTTTTGTAAAACAGATTGAAGAAGCGCACCGCGAGCCTGGTCGTTCGCTGCCTGAAATCCGCGCAGAAGTTCAAATAAGGCTGCTAACACCTGTTCCGCCAGTTTGGTCGAAACCGTATTTTGATATCTTCGGCTATCAGAAAGGATTGCCGGTAATCGCTGATTCTCCTGTTGCTGCAGGAACAAGCTATCCGCAGAAAGCAACAGATACAGTGCAGAAAGAATTGGCCTACCTGCGACAGAAATCATGTCTGATACAGAGAAGGTAATGTGTCCGCTGCTCTCGCCGCGAGGTGCATAAACTAGTCGAATCTGTTTAGAGTTGACCAGCAGCCCTATCGGTATCTCGGTTTCGCGAAGCAGTCGTTCAAACTTTGCTTGCGGGCTGGCATGCCATCCTTGCTTAGATTCAACTGAGCTTTCATCGAACAAGGTTCCATTATCCAGAACCTGTATCAGAAGTTGCCATGGCGATTGTCCTTCCTTCGGCCTGAGCTCGGGCACAGCAAATGTTGGTTTCAGACATTCTTGGTATTCAGGTAAAAGAACCTCCAGCGACTTCAAGCCAGGATCTGGCGATGCTATTACTTCCACTAAGTCACTGGGCTGCCATTCAAGTACAGTACAAACAAACTGCCTGAAATCAATTATCCTTGGGATTGGCTCGTCATCGACATTCCTTTCCAAGCAAGAAAGGAACCTCTGCTGGACTGGTGCAACATTTCTGTTTATATACGCCTGAGCGTTCAATAAAGCAGGGACGGAGACGACGAGTCCAACAGGTTGAACAAAGCCGATCCATTCAAGATGTGCCGCAGTTTGCGGATCGCGAGACATCCGTTTGTTACTCCTGTAATGCGGGAGAAAGGTAGACGAGTCCAACTGGTTCAATTCGCCGCGCCTTCACTTCATACACTTGGCGAACTCTGTCCGGCTCGGTCAGTAATTCCTGTTCAAGGAAATCGAGGCGTTTGTCCCAATACTTTCTATTGGTCTCCAGCTGTTTGAACTCTTCATCGAGAAATTGGATCTTCAATTGAACAACATCC
Source organism: Candidatus Obscuribacterales bacterium (assembly GCA_020050835.1). Classification (GTDB taxonomy): domain Bacteria; phylum Cyanobacteriota; class Vampirovibrionia; order Obscuribacterales; family Obscuribacteraceae; genus JAGVKB01. Next base: position 33,343 of record JAGVKB010000057.1, read on the forward strand.
TTGTCATACTTGGCGATCGTTGTCCTGATGTGCTGCCTTTGGCTTTCCAGTATTTCGCGCATGGCCTTTGATTCGGCTTCAGCACGTCTACTCAGTTTTTCTTCCGCCTTTTGTGCATACTCATTTCCTCTTCCTTCGAGATGTTGGAGAAGTTCTTGTATGTCTTGAGGCGCGGCATTCCTATATTTCTCAGCGATCTCCCCGTCAATGCGTTTTCCATCGTCAAGCAGCGCGTCTTCGAGCATTTGCAATGTTTTCGTCTCTGCTTCCGTTGCGTAAGGCGAAAGCGGCTGTTTGCGATTCTCCGGTGCTGACCATCGAGCAGTAATTGGCACTAGTTCTTCATGTAATCTTGCTGCGGCATTACCATATAGACATAGACGCCCAATTAAGATGACTCTAGGAACGCCATCCTTAGTTTGTGCTAGACAAGCCCTAGATAGATCTCGATAAATAAAACCCTGACAGTTGAATCGGCTTAATAGGCGTTGTACAACACGGTGCTCCAAATGCAGATGAACAACGCCATCATCTAGTTTGCTTGGCTCCTCGAACACGACCGGCCTAACAACAGCTGTTCGTCTCCATTCCCACGGCTTTTCATCGCGTTTCTTCGGAGTGCGCAGTGTGTCTATCGTACCGGTCCAAGTAACATCCGCTCCTTCTCTTTCATCCAACGGGGGAAAGGTAAATTGGTCCAGATCACCTGGAGCATTACTTGCAGGGCAAATTTCTAAGGCTTTGGAACCCAGGAGTTCAAGTGCGCAAGAAATAGCCGAGCGAAACTGATCTTTGTTCAAGCCGATATTTTTTCTCGACTCATCCAGAAGCGTTTCTAGGTTCGCAATGTCAGAACGCAGCTCCTCTTTGCGCTTACGGGTGACGTCCAACTCTGCCTCAGTTGTTGTTCGTTTCTCGTTCTCGACACTTGCTGTGTCAATTTGTCGCTCTAAGTCGTTAATACTGTTTCTTCGTATACCATGCTCAAGCTTCTTGTGAAGATCAATTTCTACGACCTGTGACAAGCTGCCGAGTTCTTCCTTGATCGTCTCAGTTTTCCTGACCAAAGCCTTGAGGATTATGTCCTCCGGTCGTTGCGTATAGAGAAAGTAATGACAGAAAACTTCTGGCTCTGGTTGCAATTTTCGATCGATGCGTCCATTGCGCTGCTCCATTCTGGAAGGATTCCAGGGAACATCAAAGTGAAACAGGTTCCAACAATATGCTTGTAGATTGAGACCTTCCCGAGCCGCATCTGTGGCTAACAGTATCCTCACGGGATGCCTGTCGGGATCAGCATTGAAGGCCTTTTTTATTTCATCTCGATCCTTGGGAGGCGTTTGTCCGTGAAACACAGCAATTCTTTCGGATGCGTGATCGGATTTGGCAATAGCATTCTCAAGCTGTTGTTCGAGATAACGTCTAGTATCTTCGTACTCGGTAAAAATGATCGCCCGGGTTTTGTTCCATGGTGCCCCTTCATTGTCCAAGGAGCACATGTTCTTGTTGATCCAGGTAATTAGCGCTTTCACGCGAGCATCTGGTCTTCCCCGGCTGTCTTCGGCAATGGCGCTCATCTCATCAAGCAAAGCTTGTTCCCTCGCGAACAGCTTTGCTGCGTAATCATCATTTGCGCTGCCCATGGTCGCCATGGTTACAATTTCTACCTGCTCGTCTTCTTCATTTTCCAATGCAAGATCTGGCGCATCCAGGCGCTCGTCGTTCGCGTCAATCGATTGCCCTATCAAGTCATATTTTGGCGGCAGTTCAGGTTTGCTTATCTTCTTCGCTTGTGATTGCTCCCATTGCTTTTTGACGGTCTTTCGGTGGACATGTAAGGTCCTCGCAAATGCTTCAATCGACGACAGCAACCGCTGCTGGAGTCCAGATATAAGTAGGCTTGCCGCAGCTTGGACCTTTTTACTTTCAGAATTCAGTCGTTCTTCTCTGACTGCTCGATATTGATCGAGCAGTCGAGGGAGTTTAAGTTCCGGCGAGTCTTCCGAGAGTCCGTCAATAGTTACTGGCTGAACGGTTCTCTTTGGTAGCCCCCCAACAATTTCACGCAAGTCCTCTTTCAAACGCCGGACCAAGATTTTGTCTAGCATTTTCGGTTGGACTGGAACACCGCGACAAAAACGCTGCGGATCGAGCAGTTCCAACAAGGCTGAAAAGCTGTTGGAGTGCCCATTGTGAGGGGTGGCAGACAAGAATAGTCTGTGCTCGAAACGCGGAGCGAGATCTCGAATAGCTTTGGTTAGAAGCGAATCAACCGCATACTTTTGGCCGCTTGCGGGGGCAGCTGCGTGCGCCTCATCAAAAATGAACATACTCCCGCTTCGCAGTGTGCCAAGCCAGTCACGAAGGGAGCCTACATAGTTTTCGTCGATTAGCAGTCGATGCGAAATCAGAAACCGTGAATGCGTTGTCCAAGGGTTGATTCCAAAGCCTCTCTCCCTCCTGATTCTGCTCATATAATCACGATCGAGGATTTCAAATGTCAAACCGAATCGCGATTCAAGTTCTTCTTTCCATTGCAGCAGCATCGACGGGGGACAGGACACGACGATCTCTTTAACCTTTCGTCGTAGCAATAGTTCTCGTGCAATCAGCCCCGCTTCAATCGTCTTGCCGAGCCCTACGTCATCTGCGATAAATAGATTGACTCTCGGAAGGAGAAGCGCCTTTTTTAGCGGTTCCAATTGATATGCATCTATTCTGATGCCGGAGCGAAATGGCGATTGAAAAAGTCTTGGGTCTGTTGAAGTGACACAATTCCAACGAAGGGTATTGAAAAATGCGGCGAACATTTTCGGTTGATCAAAACCGCGCTTGGCAATGCAGTCCCAGTCCTCGGCAGAAATTACCTGAGCATCAATTTCTCGTTCCCAAAGAACTTCGAGCGGTTGCCCTTGATTATCGTCATCAAGGCAAGATAGCTTGACGAGCGTGCTTTCGCCTTTTTTGGGTGGCGAAATAGTTTCTTCGACGAGGTAAAGCCGCTGGCGGACTCGAGCAATTTGGCCCGGCACTGGAATCGGCGCTGCCTGCAAAGTGACAACCATAGAAATACCGCCCCACTACTTGACTTGTGCAAGTGCGTATGAGTTATGACGTTAAGATTATAAACTCCTCAAGTCTTTACTGATCGTTTAGAGAATTGTGGTATGTGACATTAGGGATTGCTGTCAAGAGCAGTGTCGGTTTCAAGGCGGAGAAGCTCTCTAAGTTCGTCATCGGTCATTAGTAACAACTGCAATTCGTGTAAATGGTCATGCGTGAAGGTTATCTGGCAGAGCTTGCCGACGAGAAACAAATCGAAGCGATAGTACTGAAGACGCTGAGACAGATCGCAGTCTCGGATTTGCGTTACGAACGTTCTTAGTTTTACAGAAGGAAACCCGAATTCGTATTGAGCAGCATGTGTTGCACAGAGGCACAGTGAGTTTGCGCCACTTTCAATCCATTCGCCCACCTTCTTCGCCTTGATTATGTTATGTGATTGAAAGAATGGCCGTCCGCCGGCAGTCGGAAAGGAATCATTGCAAATTTGGCACTTTCCGTCGTACCAAGCCATGAGCGCCGCACGGACTCCACTATCAGGTTCTTTCCATACCTTACGGGACTTATGCTCGTAGCGCATGTATTCTGGTGGCTCGTTTGCTCGTGCATCGAGAATGTCTTGACCTTTGAGTATGGTGCGACGCTGAGGATTTCGAGTTGGCAGCGGTGGCGGCAAAGGACTATATTCACCGCCCTTTCTATCTCGCTTCTCGTTCAAATATTTTTCCACATCGGGTTGCATAGCACCCAAGTCGTGATCAGAAGCATCATTTCCATTTCCTGAATCTGGGCCTGAAATTGGTGGCATAGCTGGTGAACGCAACAATGGCTTGCCTGGTGGTGATACATCGGGTTCTTTGTCTGAGTCTTGGTCGGTATCCGGCTCGAAATAATGTGCATCCTCGGGCAAGTCGTGATCGTCACCAAGAGCTGTTGCGGTGGTGCCTTCAACACCATGCCTTGGTGCGGTAGTTCTTTTGACCACATCATAGCCCCAACGATGAAGAACCTGGCTCGCCTCTTCAAAATCTTCGGCATCCAAAAGCCGTTCGAGAGGAGCAACTATCGTGCAACTGTCAACTTCAGGATTCAAGAAAATTGCAATCTGATGCGCAAGATCGGTAACCGAGTAGTCTTTTTCGACAACAAACAATTTGGAGTTTTCGTCATCCAGAAAGGCAGTGGTGGGAAGTGGTTCTGAGACCGTAAGTCGTCTTGCCTTCTCCTTGTCACCCATGGGCAGGTATAGAGCTTCAAGAATGGAGTCAACTGCATAAACTGTTAGATCTTCAAATAGCTCCTGTGAAAGGTGTATCTCACTTGTATGTCCAGCTTGTAGAACGACCTGCTTGATGAGGGGGCTCAATTCATTTAGCCAGAGTTCAAGTTCGTCGTAAGGGCGAGCGTTGCCTTGTATCTTTGGTTCACGGACGACAGCCTTACTAAGTGATCGAACTCCCAATAGGGAAAAGAATGATGCTGTGTGCTCTTCTTTCGGAATCAAGAATTGGTCAATCTGTCCGCCGATGAGCTGGATGTATTTCAATTTGTCCTTGAATAACAGATCTTTGGGTAGAAAGAGAAGGTTGTCTTTCTCGTTCGCAATTGTCTTGGCAGCTTTGAGGGGAGCCAGATCGAAAGGCTTCTGTCCACGGACAAATCTTGACGCCAACTCGGCATAACAGTAGCTAAGAACCTCATTTGCTTGATCGTCAATCGGACGATTCTTAGATCCGAACTCGTCTGCAATGGAGAGAACAACGTCGCGAAAATCCATCGCGGTTGGATCTTCTTTGGCTCCCAGGTCATTCAGAAGAGTGTGATAGGGCTTGAATTTCTCATCTAGCGTTACTCGCCAACGTCCTAGTCTGTGCGATTTCCAAAGTAGTTCGGACGGTTTTCGAAAGTTACCGTCAATAAAAATGCAGTGAGTGTCTTGCAACTCGCCGACGATATAGTCTCTGTCTGTGCTCATCTGACGCTGTAAGAACTTGTAGATATCGATGTGTGGCGTCTTATGCGTTTCTCGACAGTGAAGCAGATGGTTGATCACGAGGTCAACGGAAGGGTCGTCCTTGATGCCGAAAGCATCGCGTATCTCCTTTTTGAGAGCATCAGAGAATGCGACAAACTTGCCTTGGCTTTCGAAGAGTTTCGCGTTTGCTCTTGTGTAAAGATCGGTAGGTTTGTACCAGTTGCGGCGGTCGGACAATTCCGGGAGCCACCGTAACGAACGGAGCTTCCCTATTTCATTGCGATCTTCGATGCTTAAATCGGTATAGTTTTCAGCAAGGTACTTGTATATTTTTTGAATCTGGCTAATAGATTCATCCGTTGGAGGTACAGCAACTAGGCTCATTATCCTGGCGCAGATATCGGAAATTCGAGGAGAGCTTTCAACGCCAAGGAGTTCCAAAAATGATCGAATATCATTCGACTTCCCTGTACCAGAAACCTTCACGTATTTAGCGAGAGGTCCAAGCATCTCTGCTACTTCTGGAGAATTGAAATACACTTGTCCTGGTCGGCGACGAACAGTATCGGTACAGGGAACAAGGCGACACTCTTCTAATGCCGTCATGATATCTCGTCGATTTCTTATTTCCTCCATGCTGTCGGCCAACCATTCGATAACTTCGCGAAGTTGTTCATCCGGAATGTCTCGTTCGGTGTTGAGATATGGGCAAAGTTTCTTGGAGATAAGGAGAGACCAATCGATTTCTCTGGCACCCAGCTCGCGCCAAAAAATGAGAACTTCCTTGCTGATTCCGTCTGTCTTGACGACTTCGGCAAGACCAAAAGGATCCTTGAATCTAATCGACGGTAGCATCAGATCGGGTAAAGGCAGGAAGGTATTGCCAGACGGATAGATTGGCAATTTAACAAGTGCCGCATGCCATTGAAGATCGAGTTGTTCTGCGCGACGCGAGAACCAATAATGTAGGTCATTGATCTCAGTTCCTAGAGCAGAGAGATCATTCAAGACACGCTTTCCAGATGACTGAAAAGCATCGTGAAAGGCTCTGATCACGTCTGTTGGACTAAGGTCAGGAACTCGGTTGTAGATTTGGGATTCGTCTGCGAACATTTCATCACGGTCGGCAAATGTGAGTTTGTCTGTGACCGGGGAGAAGAGTTTAAGAAGCTTCTTGTCGATGCGAAATAGCTTTCCGAGCTGTCTAATTCGTCCTGACGTCGAGATTCCAATAGGCATTGATAGGATGAGCTGCTGTGCCTGATTCTCTGACTTGCCTCGCCTGAAGATATGGTCTATTAGCTTGTACAGCTTCCTTCGTTGGCTCTTGTCGCTAATCCAAGCCGGTGAAGATTTGACTGGCATGTCGTTTTGAACAGGAGCTTTGCGGAAGGCATTGGCAATGTCCTCCAGATTTATCCGTTGCACGTCGAACTGTGTAAGCAGTGTTTCGTGCTTGCTCAGATCAGCGTGATTGACATGTATGGACAGCGAAGTCAACGCGTCGCTTGATTCGAGTTCAACTTTGTCGGAAACAAGTCTAATTTCCTCTGGGTAGAACCATTTGCCTTGTGATGAATACATGATCCTTGATTTCGGAGCATGCTCTTTTGCGTGAGTCCAAAAAACGGAGAGATGATTGTTACTCCTAGCAGCAAAGAGGTTCTCCAAAGAACGAAAGAAGAGGGTATGTCCGACCGCTGGGGCAAGAGTGCGCATTGAATCAGCAAAGAGATAGGCGGCAGCTTTTAAGGCTGCGTTGTTCCATTCAACCTTATGTTTGCTACCATCGAAATCGATATGCTTTCGATCCGGCACCGGAAAGAAGTCTGCATTAATGTGAAAGTTGAAGCCTGTGTGATGTTCGGTCGGGAGATACGAAAAAATGAGCCCATTGGTCTTCACGTCGTGGTCTGCATTGTAAGCAATGGTGACTTCAGTCGACTTCTTCGGCGGTATCATCGGATACTTTGTGCGTAATTGCTGGGCAACATCAGCAAATGATTTGCGCAGGATCAGCCACTTTTGTCGGTCTCCCTTTTCATTCTCGATTTCGAAGGTGGTCGAGCTCTGCCTGTGGCGTATGGCTGCTGCGATAAGCTGCCCCTTTGACAGAACCTCAATACGGTCGACATGTTTAACGAACAGGAGAATGTGTGGCAGTTCTTTAACAAGTTCTTCCTGGAAGGCCCTAATTTGATTTGGTGATAGTTTTGTCTGTTCCAACTCCTGGCGAAGGTGAGTGTCGTCGAAGACCCACGGCAGTGCGATCCTTGTGTGATCGCAATTCGGTAAAGCATGTGGACTCTTTTCTAGAACTTCGATTCGCTGGTGTTCGGGATTTTCTGGAATTAGCTTCCAGAGCACTTCTTGCGAATGAATCTCGGGAGTGTCAGTAAATCCATAAACAGAAATAAAGCCGATACCAAACGTTCCGATTGTGTCATCTTCATCCCGCTTACCAGCTGACGCCACGTCTCGCATTCGATGAAAGTCGCAAGGTACGCCTTTCTGTGTCTTGCGCGAGCATATCTTCGCACCTACGTCTGTGCACTTCTGAAAGACGGACGAATTGGACACTATCAGTCTATCCTTGGAGAAATCGAACTTTATCCATATTGCTTTAGCGTCATCTGCATTCTGAAGAAGTTCAGAACACATTGTGCGAAAACCATGCAGGCTCTGGAGTTGCGTCCGGAGAAAGTTCAGATAGTCCACACCTTGAGATAGGAACTGGCGATTCATGATCTCACAACCTCAATGACGCCGGCAGCAATGCGCTTCGTCGTGATGTCGCATTGTGCTGTTTCGTCTAACTGTCGGAGTTTAGTGGAAAGCTCGCGTTCGATTCGAGACTGTTCAGATTCTTTCATTCGTTTGATTTTTGGCTCTTTCATCTGGGCAATTTCAGATTGCAATCGCTCTAATCTCCGGGAGAAGAAAGCAGAAATCGATGCACTGCGACGTGCGCGCACTAGTTCATTGACAGCAATCATTCGTTCAAGTTCTAGCCTTCGTCGACTGTCCAAGTCTGCGTCAAGGCCATGTAGAGCAGACTCAATGTCTGTGCGGCTGGCGCCAGTGACATTGGCATTTGGGAGAAGACCGCCTATGTGGCTGATGAGTCGTTTTGACATGTCGGGGACAATAACCTTCTTATCTATGTTCCAGGCGGCTCCGACCAATCGTGTCTCTCGATTAGCACATACGTATTGCCAAAGATCGCAAACGAAAATGTATCGTCCTGGCTCGACATCGTCTTTGGGTAGTAGAACGCTAGAGACCAAGAGCGCGTCTGAGCTTGTTTGCCAGTATTCAACGGCGGCTCTGGCTAGCGGATGAACGGCAGTCACGAATGGCAAGCTCCGCTCGCGAACAGCGGTGTCTTGATCAAATGTCAGTGAAATTGATGGTTCTTCGGAGTCCAACCATCTTAGGAATGCTGAATCCTGTTGTGCGTAAAAAGTCTTGGTGTGGCCGTGCAGGAGTGTTGCGATTGAGGCTTTGCCTTGTTTATTCACTTTGAGCTGCCAGATTTTTTCTTGGTCCTCAGTCAACGTGCCTTGAATTTCTTGAAGTGCAATGAAGAACCGAACCATGTGTTCGATATCGTGTGGACTGACAGTTCGACCGTCGGCCTGTAAGGCATCCAATTCTTCAAAAAGTAGTTGATCTAATCCAACTATGTTTTCTCGATCAGACTCAAGGCGTCTGTATTCCTCGGCAACACGTATTGCATTGTCGAGCAGTTGTTTAACACGAGCTTCTTGCTCGGCGTTCGTTAGATTGGGATCAACAGCGGTTTTTGTCAGTTCGGGAACGAGATCGCCGAGAACCTCCTCTAGGTCGCCGAGAGTATGCCTAAAGATATCCAACCGCTCGTAACAGCGGTAGAAGATTCGATGATCAACTGTGCCTGGAGTAACAAAATTGAAGATGAGAACCTTCGGGCTCTTTTGACCGAAGCGGTCAATTCTTCCAATCCGTTGTTCCAGGCGCATCGGATTCCATGGAATGTCATAATTTACGAGTCGGTCACAGAACTCATAGTCGAGTCCTTCGCATCCCACCTCTGACGAGAGCAGAATATCAATTGCGTTAGTATCATTTCGAGGCAGTCTGAACCTGGCACGAAGCTGGTCTCGGTCGAAGTCGGGAGTCTTGCCGGTGATGACTGCAACACGGTAGCCCTGGGCTGCTAGATTCTTTCGTAAGTATTCCAATGTGTGCAAGAAGAAGGAGAAGATCAGTAGCTTTCCAGGCTCGCCCTCCATGGTCGGTTTCGCAATTTTGCTGACGAGGGTATCTAGTTTCGGATCATCTGCTGGTAATGCTGCCGCCAATGTTCTAATCTCATCCGCGAGCTCGACAAGGTTGTTGTCAAAATCGACTCCTTCATCGTCTTCGTCGAAACCATCTGAGACAGCAGACGTGATGAATCGGCCGGTGCGTAGGAATGAGTCTAGAAAACTAAGTAGAGCAGGTAAGCAGCTTGCGGCTTGGCGCTGCAACATGTCCGATATCAGGGCGACGATTCGTGGATGATACTTCAGAAGTAGCAATTGTTTGCGGAACTCTATGATCTTGTCATAGAGCTGTTTTTGTTGTGGTGTGAATTCGACCTCCACCGTTTTTGGATCGCGAACAGTGAATTCGCCAATATCTCGGCGTCTTGTTCGGTTGACTAAATGCGCAAGAGTATGGGTCTCTTCTAGATCTCTTAGGCATCTAATTCGCTCGTCAGCAGAGAGAGCAGAAACGCTGCTTGACTCTAATTTCTGGAGACAACTCGAAAAACGCGGATCTGGTTCTAAGATCCGTTTTCCCCAACTTGTAGCAATAGCCTTTCGGAGTGCTTCTGCAGCGGAGAGGGACCAATTTGCTGTCTGATCACCTGCACGAACATAACGCATGGCCTCAAGGATGTATGTATTTGGTTCGACCATTTCATAGAAGGTCGATTGATCAAGAAATTGGTCTGGACGCAGAAGGCTTAATAAGGAGAAGAGATTTACTGAACCGACGTGGACAGGAGTTGCTGATAAAAATACGACTCCGTCTGCGTTGTCACAAAGATATCTGAGAAGGCGGTGTGAGCTGGTGGTTGTATTTCTGACATGGTGTGCTTCGTCGAGAATAACCAAGTCAAATTGTGGAGGCGGTGATAGATTTGCGAGCCCAATCATGTTTTTGGTACCGTCCAGATACTCCGTTTGACGAAACAATTCCAAGTTGACTATTGCGCGGCCGAATTGCTCTGGCCATTCGCCCTCAAGATGTGTTTCTTTAAGGCAATGCATCAAAGTATCTGCTGACAGGACTGTGAAATTCTCGTCGAAGCGCCTTAGTTCAGCACGCCATTTGCTGGTAAGTGCTTTGGGGCAAAGAATGAGTACTCGTCGCAAGTTTCTTCGAGCATTCAACTCTTTAAGGATTAGTCCGGCTTCGATTGTTTTGCCAACTCCTACTTCGTCTGCTATGAGAATCCGGGGCTGGTCGGCGGCCAGAAACCGAAGAAGGGGCTTGAATTGAAAAGGAATGAATTTGATTCTGGCGGCATGGAGTGCATAAAGTGCGTCTGTTTGTGGATTTGATAGACGAGCACTCGTAAGCCTGGCTCTGAATTCCGGTGTCGTAAGCCATTGACGTTCAGCTAGCGCTCGGACTACAGCTTGTTCAGTGGACTCCTGAATGACTTGTATTAACTGATCTTCTGCGTAGACTGCAAAATCAGCATTTCCATGAAAAACTCGATATCGGCTTATCGAGCCGATCGGCGTTAAGATCTCCAGTACAGGGCCGACACGTTTACGGTCGGCGCGAAGAGCAACCAAATCTCCAACTTTGAATGCCATGAGGTTCCATCTTGTGGGGTGTTAACAATATTCCACATGGGCGCTACCAACATCTCTTGACAGCAGCATTGCAGGCGCGACTGCAAAATGCATGCAGTAAACAAGGAGTTGCTGATAATGCACGAATTGGCTCAGGGGAGACCAGAGCTATATTGGGGCGCCATCATGTCATTTCAGTTTGGCTGCACTTGTCGAGCAACTCTTTATGAAAAACTCCAGCACTTCCGTGTTCTTGACCCAGCCGGATGTGTGTCCAGGCTCGAAGATGTTAATGGCGAATATGAACCGCTGCGGTAAGACGCCGTTCTGCAGCTCGTCGAACCAAATCCATCCCTTTGTCTTTGCATGATCTTCCAGAGGTGATTCCGGCTCGGGAAATGAAACCGGAATCGTTTTGCCATTCTGAATCGCATGGTCAAACTCGTAAGATTCGCAGTCATCCCCGTGCTGGAAGCCTTCTGTATCAATCATCTTGGCGGACGACATTGCGTTCAACGGATAGTCCCAGACATTCTGAAAGAGCAATTCGACCAAAGTGAAGCGTTTGATGTCGCCGCTGTATTTGCTTTTTAGCGGAACGTTTAGCAACAGCCGGCGAAATGTCAGCGCCATGTATTTGCCCTTCAACGTGAGATCGTTGATGCTATCGAAGGTTTCGAGCACCGGCGACTCGTCATCAAGTTTTCTTTTGCCGGTTGCCGACTCAATGAGTACTTCTGCTCCGGCCTGCCAATGTTCAGTCTTTGTTCGCTCCATCGTCGGCTCCGTTTGTTTCTTCTCTTGGGTCTCAGTTCTGGTGATATCGGTAGCGTCATAAGCGGCGGTCAGGAGCAGGCTTGCACGCATTACAAGGTCTTGAAGCTTTGCGTGGTGCTGTCGGTCCGGATCGAAAAACGCCGTGGCTTGCGCATAGCGGGTGGTAATAGTCTCCGGCGTTGCATCAGGTTCGAGTCCGAGCAACTGTAGTGCAGTGTCCTTGTTCATCCTCTCGCGGGCTTCCTGGAAGTTATATGCCCATTGTAATTTGGGTGACTGCAGAATAGGCGCAGCGGGACGGGTTGCCAACATGCAGGGACCCGGACTGCGGTCGGGCACAATGTATTGGGACGGAAGAGATTGCAGGTTGATGTCATGCTCTTGACTCGTTATTTCATAGCAGTTGGAGTTTCCATGTTGTTGCTCGCGGGCGCCTGGGCGAAAGGCACAGGCGATCCGCTGGGCTTCCCTGGCGTCGGCAGCCGCACGGCCTGGGAAGAAGCTTGCACGATCAATACACGCGCCACCCAAGAGATGCAGGACGGAAAAAACAAACAAGCGATCACTTTACTGAAGCAGGCGATAGCGAAGTATCCGCAGGAGACTGGCTTTTATGACAACCTGGGCCAGTGCTATCTTGCCACCGGCGACAGCAAGGCAGCAGAAGCGGCGTACAGGCAAGCGGTGCAACTGTCCGATAAGTACAGCGTCAAATATCCAGACTCTTACTTAAGCCTGGCGCGGCTTTGCGAGAAGCGGGGCGCCGTGAAAGAGGCGGACGGATTATACAAGAAAGCAACCAAGCTGAATGATGCATCGCTAGAAGCATGGCAAGCATACGCTGTCTTTCTTGACTCGCAGCGACGACCGGAGAGTGTGTTCGCCAAAAAGAGAGCCGCAGAGCTTGAGCAGAGCCACAAGCAGTTTTTGAAACGGCTGGCTAAATGATCTTGATCGGAGGCGTCCGTGAATGAAACAGAAAAGACGGCCGCTTACGAGACACTCGGGCTAAAGCCGGGTGCGAGTGAGGCAGAGGTAAAGGCAGCATACAAGAAGCTGCTTGCGTTCTGGGCTGACGAAGGCGGCCTGAGCGCGCCGCTAAAGAAAATCGCAGCCGACATGCGCGCAAAAATTGAACAAGCTCATACAGTTCTGACTTCTACCACCACCGGCACGAGCTCCGGTAGCACCACATCTGGTGGCACCGCTCCAGGGCCCCAGGGCGCTGGTTCCGGCAAAGGTAAAAACGATCCCTGGGCCTGGGTTTTTGGCATCTTGCTTGTGGTGGCTGGGTTGTTCTGGTACGACGAAGTTAAAACGGAACACGACAAAAACGAAAGAAACCAACGGGAGAAACAACAAGAGAAGCCGATAGAGACAAAGCCTATCGAGACAAAACCAGTGCCGTCAGCTCCCCCGGATTATGTGATTCCGTACCTGCACAATGGTGTCAAAGAGCGAGTAGTGAAATGGACAACCGAGGATCTAACAACACCTGGATCAACGCGGATCGGCGTGCTTGGTTATGACAATCAAGATCGCCTGGTCAACTATCTGCAGTTCTACAGTCAGGAAAGTTCAAGCTCCTGGAGCTTCTACGATCAGTACGTAGTGAAAGTTTCCGACGACGGCTTGCAGGTCGGCGTCCAACATTTTCAACCGACGTGGCAATCGGGCTCGATTGTTTTCAAAGATCAACGAAACGTCTCTGAGGTCGGTGACGTGCTTGTGCAATCGACGGTTTACTACTACCACCTGAAGGGCAACAGGTACTTGCTTGATAGCGTGGTTGTATCAACGCCATTCACCGAGAACAAAGATGGCTTGCAAATAAAGCGCAGCTCCGACGATCAGATCTTGGAAGTGCTGAGGCAACCCAACGGCAACGTCATAAACATGGAGGCTAACCGCAGCTCCTTGCCTCACATGTTTGATCTCTGGCGCTTCTTTGGCCAGACACACTGAGTCCATGCAGGCCGCCTACAGGCCGCCCGCATTGATGCTGGGCTTGCGCCTGCTAGGCTTGCCGCCGGCAGCCTCGGGCGCGCCCTTCCTGGGAGCCGCTCCGGTTCTGTTATCGCGCCGCACGGCTGCAGCGGCTGCCGAATAGCGGGCGCAAGGGGTCCCAGCGTCAATGCGGATATCAAGGGATAGATAGCCGTACAATCATGGAGCG
>JAGVKB010000090.1 GCA_020050835.1 Candidatus Obscuribacterales bacterium
CGCAGCGAGAAGGGGCGGCGGACCAACGACCGTGATGGCGGCAACCGCCACGGCTCGCACCGCAGCTTCTCGGACGGCGGCTCCGAGCGGACGTACGACAACTGGGGCGAGCGCCACGGGCTGTACGGCGGCAAGTCGGTCGACGGCAAGATCGTCGCTCTCGAGGGCAAGGGCTTCAAGGTCCAGCTCGCCAAGGGCATCGACGCCTACCTCGACCGCAGCGAGGTCTCGGACTCCGAGTTCTCGGAGGACGCGCTCAAGATGCTGGTCGGCGGCACGGAGAAGCTGGTCGTCCTGACCGTGGACGACGAGCGCCGCGCGGTCACCGTCAGCCTGAAGCGGGTCTTCCCGGTGAGCCTCGGCTTCCGCAAGCCGATGACCGCCGTCTGCAAGGAGGTCTGCTCCAACGGCGACCGCGTGGTCACCGTCGGTGGTCAGCTGCCGTACACGCTGGACGGCAAGGTGCCGATGCACTGGAACACGGCCAAGGAGGTCGGAGCCGTCAAGGTCGGCGACGAGATCACGGTCGTGCTCGACTGCGTGCCCCACGCGCGGTCGCTGGTCTTCAAGCTGCACCAAGAGGGCTAGTCAGTGTCAATGCGGCCGGAACGCCGCATTGCACCACCCGTGGGGTCGCTCGACCCCACGGGCTCTGCTGGCATGAAGCGAACTAGCAAGACGCGACGTTCGCTGCTCTGGCGGCCTGTGGGTACTTCCCGTTCCTACCGCCCGAAGTCCCTAGTGGATGCCGGGCCGTTTTTCTCTCTTCAAGAAAAGAGGTGATGCTCATGAAGAAGAAGAAATGGCCCGACCGTATTCTGGTCGTGCGCCATGGTCGTAGTCATGCTCAGGAGTTGCGGGACGCCGCCGAAAGGTCCGGTGCTCTGCAATTCGAGCTGGGCATGCCGGAGTCCGATGCTCCGTTGGTTGAAAGAGGCAGGAAGCAGGCCGAAGCCCGCGGAAGCTGGCTCGGACAGCTGCCTGCCGACCTGCAACCGACGGTGGTGCTGGTCTCTCCTTTCGTTCGCGCGCGCCAGACAGCTGAAATCATGCTGGCCGTATCAGGCATCCCGCAGGACAACCTGGTCGTCAAGGTCGATGACCGGCTCCGCGAGCTGCAACACGGCGACCTGACGTACTTTACTCGCAAAGGACGGGAGCAATTCCCGGCTGAAACCGAGAAGTTCGAAAAGGTCGGCGAGCTGGAATACCGCCAACCCAACGGTGAAAATCGTTGGGACGTGGTTGAACGGCTGCGTCCGCTTGTGCTCGAGCTGCGCACCCGCTACCAGGGACAGCGCGTGCTGCTTGTCACTCATTCCGCCGTCATCCGGTGCTTGCGCTACTTGTTCGAGAACCTGACAGACGAGAAGTTCCTGGCGGCTGTTCGTGCAGACGACGCCGCTAACTGCTCGGTTACGAGTTATGCCCGGAACCGCAAAACGGGAAGGCTCAAACCAGATGCTGTGCCTTACTTGGGTGACCCGCTCGTCGACTAGTCACCCGGTCCGTTAGCGGGCAATCGCGGGCGCAAGCCCGTTGTTGCACCGCTTGTGATGCCGGCCCGTTTACGGTGCCGGTGATTCTTCTTTCGCACGATGGTTTCGGACGGCTGGCAAACTTCTTGCCGGTCGAAGCCGGGCCAATCCCAAACCCAATGCAAATGGAGGAAAGAACCATGTCGAAACTGAACCTGAATGGTACGGGCACCGCGAGCGCCGCTCTGGTTGCCGAGAGCTCGGTCTGCCAGCCGGCGGTCGCGCTCGAGATGTGGGCGGAGGCGGTGATCGACCGCAACCGCTTCAACCGCGTGGATCGCGCCCTGCAGCTCTGCGAGGACGAGCAGGTCGACGGCCGCTTCGCGTCCAACGAGAAGCTCGTGGAGCACGGCGCCGACCTGGTGCAGATCGCCGTCGCCTTCGAGGGCGGTCTCACCCCGCGCGCGTTTCGCAAGGCGCTGAAGAAGGGGCTCAGCTTGAGCGCCTTCTCCCAGGCTGTCGCCGATGGGCTCGACCCGGCGGCGTTCTCGATGGCGGTCATGACCGGGCTGAACCTGGACATGTTCTCGCAGGCGCTCGGCTACGGGCTCCGGGTCAACGGCTTCGCCGAGATGGTGGAGGCGCTGGATATCCGGACGCTCAACGGCTCCCTCGAGAACTTCTGCGAGAGCGTCGAGGACGTGCGCAGCTTCCCGCACCCGGTGGAGCGCGCGCTCGCTCTGTCCGGCTGCGCCGACTGAAGTGACGGCCGCGTTCCCTCACCGGCAGCGGCTGTAGTTAAGCGGACCGGCAACACGGGAAGCGGAGCAGGCGCTCTGCCAATCGGATGCCGGTCCGCTTGCTGTTCCCTCGCTCACAGACTCAACGAGTTCAACCAGTGGCAGACGTCACCAACCGACTGTCGGCGGTGACAATTCTTTTCTTTCCCGAGTGCACAGGAGAACTGAACTATGACCACCATGAACACGTCTTTCCGCCACGGAAAACACCCCGCGCTCAAGGCGGACCTCTCGGTCGAGCACCTCGAGCTCTGGGCCGACCGCGTGATCGAGAGCCAGCGGCACGTGACCGACAGCGCTCGCACCAACTACGACGAGGACGTCTGCGAGCGCTTCCCGTCGTCCGACCTGATGGTGACCCTGGGCGTCGACATCATCACCATCGCCACCGTGCTCGACGGCGGACTGCTGGAGCCGTCGCTCCTCGGCAAGGCCTGCCGCAACGGGCTCAGCCTGCACGAGTTCTGCCTGGCCCTCAAGGACGGTCTCGACGTCTGTGCGTTCGCGCAGGCGCTCGCCAACGGGCTCGACCCGGAGCTGTTCAGCGCGGCAGTGGAGTGCGGAATGGATGCCGGCGGTTTCGCCGCGCTCGCCCAGTCCTACGACACCGGCACGCTCAACGGCTTCCTGGAGAACTTCTGCGACAGCGTCCAGAGCGAGGAGCGCTACCCGGACCCGGCGACGCGCGCCTACGTGGCCAGCGGCGACCGCACGCTCGAGCTGCTCGCCGTCTAATCGAGCATTCTCGCGCGTTGTGAAGCGGACCGGCGTCTCAATCACTGGAGCACTATCGCCAGTGGCAGGCGCCGGTCCGCTCTTTACTCTCTGAATCGCCATCAACGCGCAGACACGAGAACGGCTCCGGGCCGAACTATCTGCGCGTTTTTGCTTTAAATAAATGTGCTATAAAAGATAGTATAGCGAAGATCATCCCCAAGCATCCGGTCTGCACAGGTAGGAAACTTCGTTGGGGTGGCTGCCAGAGCCGCCCCTTTCATGCTTTCATGCCAATTCCCGTGCTGGCTCAATACATAAGAAAGCGCCGGGAACAATTCTTGACAGCTGTCGTCAGCATCTCCGATTGACCTTGTGGCGGCTGATTTTCCTCCCAACCTAATCCGTTTATCGGAGCTGAACAGTCAGCCTGTTTGATTTATCTACCGTTCGTGCAAATTGGTAATAGCGATGGGCAGGAGGGTGACACAGTGCGCAAGATAAGCAGTGTTCTAGCCGGAATGTTCTTGTTCGGCGGCGCGACTCTCTTCCTGTCGCCGCAGGCAGGCGCGGAGAAGGTATTGCAGGGGCAGGTCTGCTTGCAGCGGGTGCAGCAATTGACGTCCGATATCAGCTGGTACAAGTCGTTGGGCAAGGCGCAGGAGGAAGCTCGAGAGACAGGCAAATTGATTGTCTGGATTCACATGGTCGGCAAAATTGATGGCGCTACTTGAAGCGCGGGCAACAGCTTGAGAGCCGTGTCGCTCTCGCAGGATCCGGTCTTTGCCATGCTCAGGAATGATTTCGTCTGCGGCTACCGCAATATCGAGAACAAGAAATGGGCTGGTGCCTCAGGTAAGCACGAGCCGGACGGTCAAGCGGTTGACACCACAAATGGTGCAGGACCTCATAACATCCAGATCTTCGTTCTTAATGCCGACGGCATAGTTCTTACAGCTCTGCCAGGATTTTGGCGATCGGAGGACCTCGCTCGCGAGCTTGTGCTCGCTCAGCGTTTGAACTCCGTCTGGCAGGACACAAATCTCACTGCGACGCAAAAGAATGAAATTTTCCGGCAGATGCAGACCGCTCATATTGGCGAACATCCGCAAGCCGAGCGAGCTCGGAGCCACATGCAAGGTTTCGATATCGCCTACGAAACAAAGCATAAGCTTTATAGCTCTGATGTGTTCTACAACCGTTACGCCATCAATCCGAAGAGCGGCCATGCTCCGGCTGCGGCGGTAAAAACCACGGACGTGATCATGCACGAGCGCATGGCGCGCCAGCCGTTTCGGAGTTATCAGGACTTCGATGTCGTCGCCTTCTCCGATTACGGCAAGCCGATGTACGACAAGCAAGAGGACTTTCGGATGGCCAACGGGCAGATTGCTCCGGGAGCTGATCTATCCAGAGGCAGATTGATCGGCAACGATCCGCGCGCTCATCCGATCAAAACTGAAGTAAAAAGGCAGACTACCAGCATCGTTCGCCAGACGCTCACCTCAATGGCCAGGCAAGGGATCAGATCGCTTTTGTCTCCATAAATTCGCATCCAGCATCGAGCCACTTCCCTGGCGATACTGGGCGTTATCGAACAACCATGAAAACGTTGATGGTTAGCAAACAGTCAATCGAAGCTGATTCTGAACCTCTTGCCGGTAAGTAGCGCTGCCAGAGAGGGAAATTATTGCAGTGCGCCGGTCCTTAGGTATCCGGCCAGGAGATCGGCGATTGATTCGATGTGCAGGAAGCTGCCTGCCAGAAGCTCGGCGCGGGGGTGGCTGTCTGAGCAGATTATCCGCGTAAATAGACCGCTGTGTTCCAGCTGCTCGAGCGAGTCTCCCGGCAATACTCCGTGGGTGGCGATCGCCGCCATCATTCTGGCACCGGCCTCGCGATAAGCGCGGGCTGCTGTCAAAAGCGATCCGCCGGTACGAATCATGTCGTCGTAAATGATTACATCTTTGCCTTCGACGTGTGCGCTGACGGCGACTAGTTCGGTGGTGCCGCCATCGACTCGGCGCTTCAAGACGAACGAGGCCGAAACGGCCAGATCTTGCGCTAGCGATTGAACCCATTTCGCCCGGCCGGCATCCGTGCAGCCCAGGACGAAATCACCGGTGCTTAGGTGAGCAGCGGCTCTTTTAACGAAATCTCGGGCATGAAGATGCACCGTCGTCACCTCCCCCTCGAAGTATTCAGGCAAGCCGTCCGCATGGAGATCTGCCAGCACGATTCTATTTCCAAATTTTGCCGGTGGAATCGCCGACAGGAGGCGCGCCCGAGTTTTCGCCATGACAATCTCGCCGTGTTTGACGGCCCGCTCCATGGTCGAGTATCCATAATATGGAATGACGATCGTCAAGCTCTGAGCGCCGTACTTCACGAGTGCTGATGCTAAATCGTAAATCTCAAGCGTATCGGCATCGGATATGGTGCCGCCCACCAGGATGACGTCGCGGTAATCCACATTGTCTAGAATGCGCAGATAGCGTTCTCCGTCAGGAAATAGCTCGCGCTCCAATCGTCCCGGCTCGAAGCCGCCGACTTCGCAGATCTTCTTGGACAGATTGCCGTAGTTGTCGGTGCTGAATACGAGCGGTTCGTCTCTGTTCATCGGGCCGGAATTCCCCTTGCATTGAGCACCAAATCCGTTCTCATATCATAGAGACGCTTCTCCAGTCCGACCGGATAAGCGTGTGCATTGATCAAGCGTTTAATGCCGGTGTGAAAGTGGGTCAACTGGGTGCGCGCATGTTGTTTGATCTCGTCGACGTTCGGTGCCTGATAGACCAGCTTTCCCTCGCGGAAGATCGGCACCAGCAAGTCGACGAAAAACGTGCCATCAGGAATGACTTTGCGCTTAGTGAAATCGGTCGGATCGATGATCGTCGAGTCGCCTGATGGTGGCATCGATTCGTCATAAATCATGTCGCCGATGAACTCGTGCTTCGTCTGAAAACGGCGAATCTGCGAGATGCCGGGCGTGGTGATCTTAATCGACTGCTCTGAAATTTTGACGCGATACCGCCAGGCTTCGTCAGGGTTGCGGACGGCGGTCAGTTTGTACACACCGCCGAGTGCCGGCTGGTCCTTTCCGGTTACCAAATTGGTGCCGATCCCGAACGTTCCAACCGCCGCATTCTGCTGATTCAAACTGTTGATGATATGTTCGTCCAGCTCGTTGCTGGCTAGGATGGTCGCCTTTTCGAATCCGGCTTCATCCAACATTTTGCGGGCTTCGATGCTGAGATAGGCCAGGTCGCCTGAATCGAGTCTGATTCCCAGTAACTCGTGTCCATTGTCGCGCAGCCAGCGTCCCACCTCGATTGCATGCTTGACTCCTTCCAGCGTGTCGTAGGTGTCGACCAGAAAGAGCGAGTTGTTGGGCATCGCTTTGGCATAAGTTTTGAATGCTTCGACCTCGGTGTCGAATGACATTACCCAACTGTGTGCATGTGTGCCTTTGACTGGAATGCCAAAGAGCTTGCCGGCCAGGACGTTGGAGGTGGCATCGCAGCCGCCGATATAGGCTGCCCAGCTCGCCGCGAGCGCCCCATCGATTCCTTGTGCTCGCCGGAGTCCGAACTCGGTCACTTCACGATCGCCGGCAACCAATCTGATCCGTGCAGACTTGGTGGCGATTAACGTCTGAAAGTTGATCATGTTGAGCAGCGCGCTCTCCAGGATCTGCGCCTGGATAATCGGCCCCTTCACGCGCACGAGCGGCTCGTGCGGGAAGACCACCGTTCCTTCGGGAACGGCATCGATATCGCAGGAGAAATTGAGATTTTCGAGATAGTAGAGAAAAGCCGACTCGAACAGCGGCTTGCGGTCGCTGCCGCGCAGCTGTGAGAGATAGTCGAGATCATCTGCTGAAAACTTGAAATTGCGCAGATAATCGATTAGATATTGCAAGCCACAGGCGATGGCAAAGCCGCCTTGAAACGGACTTTTTCTGAAAAAGAGAGAGAACACGGCTTCTTTGTTGCTGGTTTCCGATTTCCAGTAGGCGTAGGCCATCGTCAACTGGTAAAGGTCCGTCAGCAACGCCAGCGAGTGTTTGTAAATTTCGGTTAGTGGTTGGCGCATGATTGGCTTCTTGACAGCGGTGGGAGCGATCAGCGCCCTAGAATATCAGCTCGGTCGCTTGCTAGTCTCGCCTTGAAGTCCAAACTGTCGTCAGCGCTTGCGGTCTCTGGACAGTGACAGGCAACGCTCTAGAAAGCCGACCGAGTCGGTGCGCATGAACAAGGATTCGGCGAATTCGCTGTAGCAAATGAATGTCTTGAACTGGATGCGAAGCATTCGTTTCATGTCTCCCGGGAGTTTCTCCAGCTGAACTGCTGTCCAACAGTTTTCCTGGGGATGCATCTGTCCAAACGGTAGAAATCGGTTAAACATCTTGCTGTAGGCCTTTGCTGAGCCGGTGCGCTCATTTGCAATGTCAGTCAACTGGAGGCAATCTATGCTGCTTCCAATCTCATCCTATATCCTACAGGTTAGGAATACGGTGGTTGAGATGTAAAAGGATTGTTAAAGGCCGCTCGTGTCACTCCGGGTCAAGCTATCACCTTTTCTGGCTGGGAATCTCCAAGCCCATAGCACGTGATTTGATGTGGGCCAGGAGCCCGTCTGCGAAAGCTTCCCTTTCGAGTTGAAGGTCGAGGTACTTGAGTCGAGGCTTGGCAAGATTGGTCAAGATTGCCGATCCGGCGCGGTTCATATGTTCGCTTAGAATCAGCTTAGCGCCTGCTTCGTCCCAGGCGTGAGTCAATTTGGAAGACTGCTTCACCTGGTGGGAATGAGAAAGCCAGGCGAGCAGCTCTGGAGAAGGAGGCTCGATTGCGAACATTGCCTCTTCCAGGAGATCGCGCCCGGTCTGCAGCCGGTTAGCCAGGCGCAGCCCCTCGTTCGGACGGTCCATCATTGCTGCTTGCCTGCGGAGAAGTTCCAGATCCTCCCAGCCGGTGTCGAGCCGGTTGGACGTATCTTCCCTGCTCCAGCGTTCTGATGATTCCAAAAGTTTATCTGCCCGCTTCTGCTCAGCCGCGCTCAATTTCTGCCCGTCTCGAATTTGCATAACGTCGGTCAACAGGTGGTCGGACAGCTCATTTCCGCTGCGTTGCTTGTACAGGTGAGTCAGTCTCTCCGCTTGATCTTTGGTCGGTCTTCGTCCAATGTTCAATTCGTCGGCCAGTTTCCGCAAGCACAGCACGTCCTGCTCGAAGTGTTTGAATTCATGCCGGGCAACCTCTACCAGGAATGGAGAGGGACCGGGCTGAACGACATTTTTTGCGCCAAACCAGATATGGGCTCTCCCGGCGAAATGCGTGCCGTTGTATGCCTCTGCATCGCTTATCTCTACCGTTGGCCGAGGCAGGTTCTTGTATCTTGCAAAATCTCCATACGCACCCCTTAGAGCATCAGCGCGCGCGATGTAGTGCGGATTGATCTTGTGCCACACGGAATCCAATGCTGCTCTCAGCCGGCTTGTGTCTGTGAATGCCTCCTTCATCTGCGAGTTGGTGAAGTCTCTTTTGATGTCGCTGCGATAGAGGTCGGCTGGTTCGCCTTTCCAGAGACTCCGCAAGTGATGATCTGCCACCAGGTACTCGTACCGTGCCGTCAAATACTGTTCTCTAAGCGGACTTAAGTCCAGGCGCGACCAATTTGTCGTGTGCTGCTTAAGCAGGCTGACCAGTATCCCATTGTCTCGCTCGCCCAACGGCTCGCTACCGCTTTGTTTCTGTAGCTCACGCAGTAAGATTCCTCTTTCGGCGCTGCTCCATGTCTCGAGGCTCTGGCTGAACGGTAGCAGCAGTCCGTCAGTCGGGCGGATGGGAGCGGCTGGCTCAAGCCCGCCTGGCTTTAGCTTCGGGTTCAATGCCACCATCGCTTCTAGCGCCGGAGATCTGAGATCGCCGGTTGATTTAGCGTCGAATCTTTCAAGATAAGAAGCACAGCTGGTAGCTGTCTCCGATTCTGTCATTGCCTTTTCAATCCGCCGGCTCTGAAAATGCGGCGCAAGCGAATTTCGCCCGAACTCAATTATTCTCGGATTGAGCATTGTAACGCCGAGCATGAAGGAGGTGTCGAAGGCGAAGCGTCCTAGATCGTCCTGCATTCGACCGATGTTACTGTTCAAGTTATCGGCGTGAGTCCAGGTGTCTGCTATAGAAGAGCTAATGGAGCCCCAGCGCCTGGGGGACAGCACGTCATTGGCAAAATTGAGACACAGGTAAGCTCCAGCCGCTTTGCCTATTAGTCGAACAGCCCCGCCGGAGTGCTGGCTGCGAGCCAGAATGACATTAATTGCTAATACTTCCGCTGCCCGCAACGCGGTGCCAGGCAGATCGTTGGCCGATTCCGAGAATCCCTTCCCGATTCCGCCAAAGAAGCCCTGGGTCAAGAGACGAGCTTCGCGCCAGAGCTTGTTCGATAGCGGATCTTCCGGAGCAGGCTGTTGCCCGATCTTCTCAATCTGAGCGGTTTGTCGCCAGCCTTCAGACATGGATGCATAACCTCACGCATGCCAGCCTTAAGTACGGACGATAGATCAGTTACTTGAGTAAGTGAAGGGTGGAATTCCCATGCAAACTTGCCGCCGCCAGTTGAGTATCAACGTCTGTGCGCTTGAATGATGATCGGCACAGTTTTCGCTGGCGCTACGATCAATGCTTAAGGTGGCGTTGGGTGCGGGTACGACTCCTCGTTGTTCCGTATTACAACGTAATAGCCTCCTGAAATGTGTTACCCACCCTGCAAAACCGGTATTGGTGGCTTGAAACGAACTCCCTTCTCACGGTGGAACAATGAAACTCTCCGCTTTGAAATGAGAGCTCGAATTCATTGTACTTGCCGGTTTCGTAATCGAAAGTAATGCCATCGTCTTCGAAATAGCTGCCGGATGCGTGTTCTCCGTAAACGTGAAACGTGATCGATTTGGAATCGTATTCACTTGTGTGCTGCATTACTTCCGCCAGCGGGAGTATAGCCCCTTGCCTTGCAAAAGCTGGAACGGCTCCCAGCGGCATTTTAACAGTGTGCGCTCGCTCTCCTTCAAACAGCTCATTCGTCTCTAAGTGATACCAGTTGCCAGCCGGAAGGTAAACGCTGCGATACTCGTGTCCGCGCTCCAGGATTGGAGCGACAAGTATGTCTCGACCGAACATGAATTGACAGTCAATATCAGCGGCAATTGGATCGGTGCTGTAATGCCACATGAGTGGACGCATCAAGGGTGCGCCGGTACGAAGGTGCTCCCAGAACAGATTTCGGATATATGGCAAGAGCCGGTATCGCGTCTCAATCAGTTTGCGAGCGGACTCCTCGACATGCGGCGCGTAAGCGAATGCTTCCTGACCGCGGAATGATAGTGCGCAGTGATTTCGGAAGAACGGATAGAAGATACCCAGTTCGTACCAACGAATAACCAGCTCGGGCAGCGCATTTTCCCAGAAGCCGCCGATGTCGACTCCGGCAAACGGTATGCCTGACAGACCGATGTTCAGTAACATCGGAATGCTCTTTCGCAAGTGCTCGTACCAGGATTTGTTATCACCAAGCCAGACGGCCGCATAGCGCTGAATACCGGCTGTACCGGAGCGTGAAAGGACGAACGGACGCTGATTGGGGCGTTCCAAGAGCAATCCTTCATGAGTAGATCTGGACATCAAAAGTCCGTATAGATTTCGAACCTCGAGATGAGGCACGATGCCTTCTTCTGCTTCGTGAAGACAAATTTGATCCTTGTCGTCCGGAAGTTCGGTCAAGTCGTTGGGGAGAATCTTGGTGACTCCGAAGAAGGCAGGCTCGTTCATGTCGTTCCAAATTCCGGCCACTCCTTTGTCGGTCAAAAACTTGTGTTGGCTGGCCCACCACGCACGCGTCTCTCGCTTGAGAAAGTCCGGGAAAGCAGATGGTCCCGGCCAGACCTTCTCAATAAAAGTTTTGCCGTCAGCAGTTTTGCAAAAATAGTCCTTTGACTCTCCATCCGTGAATTGTTTGTAGCGGGAGTCCTGTTTGACGCCGGGATCGATGATGGTTACCACTTTGAAATTTTCGGCGGCGAGATCGGAGATCATCTTTTCGAATTGAGGGAAGCGCTCGTCGGATGAGGTAAAGACGCGATATTCGTCCATGTAATCGATATCCAAAACGAGCGTGTCGCAGGGGATCTTGCGCTGCCTGAATTCCCGGGCTAGCTCTCGCACGGTTGTTTCATCCGGATAGCTCCAGCGGCATTGCTGGTGCCCGAGCGACCAGAGCGGTGGCAACTTCGCTCTGCCCACTAAACCTGTGAATGCTTGTACTAAAGATGCTAGTGGGCTCGGTCCAAGCAGATAAATCCGGAAGCCGCGACGCGTCAATAACTCTATATGACCTTCTTCGGTCAGCTCACTGTCTAAATCAAATCGGCAGGGAGCCGGCGAATCCAGATAGAGTCCGTAGAATTTGTCGGCGCTGCCGAGCACCAAAAATGGCACCGACTTATACATCGCATCAGTCGATTCGTGATGATGAGGGCTGTCGGTGCTGATCAAAGTGTGTTTTTGTCCCCGCACATTTAGCCCGGAAAACCGTTCTCCCAGCGCCAAGCATTTGAGTTCTCTGGCGAGCTTGAAGTAAAAGTCGAACCGGCCCGGCCTTGATTGTTGCCACTCGAAACAAAGTGGGAGATCTGGTTGAGCGATTGTTGACCAATCGGGACTGGCAACTACGGTGAATGAATCAGGGATAGACGCTCCGGCAGTTGGTGTGACGGAGAGTCTGAGGACATCGACATTTTCGAGTCGTGATCTCTGCCAGCAGCTCTCGCCGTTGAAGATATCGACTTCTCGCTCAGACGGTTGCCAAAGCCGTCTGCCGTCCTGTGCTCTTGTCCAATCAATTGCGGTCTCCAACTGCAAATCCATTCACGGCTCCTTGGGTCAATTGCAATCCATAATCTTTGGAAGTTTTGCAATTTTAACCGACTGCTGGATCTAGCTCATTCATAAGACTCGATTGCGAAACCAGGCTGTCAAGGAACGGTTGCGCTCAATCTGGACGGACGGCTTCAACATAGCCGCCAGGTTTTGTCCCTGGGTTGAAGTCAGTGGGCCGTCAGATTTGCAGGTACGGGCTTGCGTGAAATTTCGAGACGCCACTGCCGGCGGTGCAGCTCCCGGCAAATTTTTTTGGCAGGCGAGACGATTTATGTTGTGTGACCGGGACGCCCACTGGGGGCGTCCCGGCTGCATTCTGCTTGGCTTCGAATCACTCCGGTTTCACGGTCCCTTGAGCGACGGCCAGCATTCTGCTCTCGAGACGCAGAATGTCGTCCGTGTAGAACTTTGCTCTCCACGGCTCCGGTTCTGGCGGCAGCTTCTTGTAGCGCTCGTGTTCCTGGCGACAGCGCTGCAGAATTCGCTCTCCATCCTTCAGCGCCCAGGAGAGATAATCCTGGTCGTTTCGATGCTTCTCCAGCTGCACCACTTGCCAGCTGAGCGCATACCAGCGCTTATGCATGGTGTTGTACGCAGCTTTGAGACGAGCCTCTGGCGAGAAGAAGCGCCGGTAGATCCAGCGAACCAGCAGCGCTGAAGCTACTGCTGCGCCTGTACAAAGCAACAGCTTGGTGACCGTCGGGAAGAAGGTCAAACCGAAAACCAGAGCCATCAGCACAGCCACAAGCAAGACGGCGCATAGAACTCCGCTCAACAGTTCGTGTCCGAGGCGCTCGAGTGCTCGATCTTTACTGCTGCAAAGCAGAGCGATGATCAGCAAGAACAAAACGAAGTACATGGAACGTTTCTCCTTCCCCGTGGATGTTTGAGCCGCCAGCTATGGCCGGCGGCTTGGTGATGTCCGACCACTAAAACTCGTAGACAGCGTTGTCGTTGTCATCCCAGCGGATGCGCCTGGGCATCTGGAAGTCCTTGCCGGTGGCAGCTTTGTAGGCTGCTTCCAGGCACTGGCAGGCTTGCTCTGGCTGCCCGAGATCAAGCAGCGTCGCCAATGCGTCGGCCAGCGCTCGCCCGTTGTCCGAGCCGTCCAGCTCGAGCTTGTGTTGCTTGAATTCGAACAGTATCTCGAGTTGTGTCGACCGGTACAGGCAGTCGCTCAGTCGCCTGCTGGTGCTGTTGATATCCCAGATCAGGCTGGCACAGGTGAACAAAGCGTCCTTCGCCTGCCTGAGCGCGCACTCCAGCGCAATGGTGAGCTGGTTGAAAGCCTCCTCAGCCGATTGCGCGCCGCTGTCTTGGCTCTCCGGTGCTCGGTTGTTAGCCGCTGCGGCCGGTAATTGCGAAAGTTGCATGGAGTTACCTCCTGAAGATGAAGGTGCTGATCGGGTTGAATCTGTCCGCATTTGATGTAGTGGCAGGGTTCCCTTGCCGCCCGCGCAGGCAGGTGGTATGGGCACGCTCCGGACGAAAGCGACCGTAAATCGGGCAAGACCACCGAGCCCGCCTTGCGGCGGGGTCTCGGCAGTCTTGGCGACGGGCGCTGCTTCAGATGATCTGGTGGACGAGCTTGCGGTTGAGCGCCTCGGTCGCCTCCAGCCACCAGTCACCATCCTCGGTGCGGGTCATGTACTCTTCGGTGGTGATCGTGCAGCCCTCGAGCAGCATCGGCAGCACCTCCTGCTCCAGCTCCGACATCATCCGGTCCTGGTCTTCGGCTTCGCTGGTGCCGCCGCCGATCACCGAGGAGATGCGGTGGATGAGCACCAGCGAATTCTCGCCGATGCTGCGGTTGTCGCCGGCCGCCAGCAGGTAACCGCCCATGGAAGCGGCGCACCCGATGGCGGTGGTGTTCAGCTTGTGACCGGCGTCCTTCAGCTTCTTGATCACGTCCAGCAGCGCGGCGCCGGCGACGACGCTGCCGCCGGGGCTGTAGATGATCATGGACAGCTCGCTGCCGGGCGCGCGAGCCTGCCGCAGGAGCGCCTGCTCCGCCTGCAGGCAGGAC
>JAGVKB010000098.1 GCA_020050835.1 Candidatus Obscuribacterales bacterium
CGCTGACTTATGACGCAAACGGCAACATGACTAGCGATGGCACAAACTCATACTCGTGGGATGCAGAAAACAGGTTGATCCAGGTCACTTATCCCGGAAGTGGCAACAATAGCCAGCTCTTCTATGATGGTCTTGGACAAGCCGTCAAGCTCGAAGAACGGACTAGTGGATCTGTGACAAGCACGAAGCAGTTTATCTGGTGTGAGAATGAAAAATGTGAGGAGCGAGATGGTTCTGGAGCATTGACCAGGCAGTTTTATGGCTGGGGTGAAAAGGCTTCCGGGACCAATTACTTCTACAGCAAAGACCATTTAGGCTCAGTTCGGGAGATGACTGATGGAAGTGGAAACATTCAAGCTCAATACGGCTATGACCCATATGGGCTGGTAACGCTACTCCAAGGCAGCAATCTCGCTGACTTTCAATATGCTGGGTATTATCTGCATCAGAGAAGTGGGCTGAACCTTACTCTCTACCGGGCTTACAGCTCTGGACTAGGAAGATGGTTGAGCAGAGATCCGATTTCTGATGACATCAATCTCTATGCTTACGTGAACAACGACCCAATAAGGCTAAATGACCCTCTGGGACTTCAGGCAGACAGTGTGTCAGCTAGTTTAAACAAGGCAATTGCAGGCGGCAATCCAGCGGAAATCAAGCTAGTATTGGAAGCTGGTGGGCTGAGTGCTGCACAGATTGCCCGTGCTCAGCAAGTAGTTTACCGCCTTGAAAACACTGCACAGGAATACATTGGGAAGTATTGCCAGGGCTCACTTAATAATGCATTTCCCAGGCAATATCTGAGCAAGACCGGACAGGAGATTCTCAAAGAGGCAAAGTCTGGTATTCCGGACGCTCAATCTGCACAGAAGTTGTTGACAGATTCACGCTTTCTAAAGGTAAAGTAGAGGAAGACCGAATGTTTTATGCAGCAGCGATTTTTTATCATATCTCACCGGTTGACCAATCTGAAGTCATTTATCTGTGGGAAGAAAGCATAGTCCTTATCAATGCTGAGAATGAGGAAGATGCGAGATTTGAAGCAGAAAGAATTGGGCATGGTCATGTGTCTGAGTACGAAAATGCCAATGGAGTTATGGTGCGCACAGAATTTTTCTGCGTACAGAGAATTTTTCAAATACTCAATGACATTACTAGTGGAACGGAGATTTTTAGTCGTTTTTTACGAGATTCCGAAGCTACAAGCCTTCTTTCCCCTTTTGATGATTGACAAATAGGTGTCCGTCCGGTGGGTTGCGCGTTGAGCTGGTCGGCTTGATGATGGTCGCTGTTGACCTGCACGGTGTGCATTATGAAACAGCGGAAGAAAAGACTAGTACGGGATGGACGTTGGACGCGGGATCGAGCGAAGGAAGAATATTGGCGCAAGCAACTTGCCTTATGGCAGAAAAGTGGACTAAGCATTAGAGCCTTTTGCAAGGAACATGGAGTCGTAGAGACTTCGTTTTACGCTTGGCGCAGAGAGTTGATCGTTCGTGCGCGAGAGAACGGTGAGACAGACGAGCTCACGATGCCCGATCGGGTTACGCCGAATACGCTTAGAGACGGACGTGGTAGGAAGATTGCCATTCGCTATCGTCAAACGGATCAACCGGGAATGCAAGCGCTGCTTCAGGAAGGATCAAATCCTTTCGTTCCAATTCGGCTCTTTAATGCCGGCGAAATATCCCATGGTGCGGTCTCGGGTGCAACCCCAGAGGGAGGCTGCGCGAAAGATGTTGAAATTGTTCTTCCTGGGGGTGCGCGGATAATGCTCGCTGAGAATTCAAACGTGCGCCTCGTTGCCGAATTACTGTCAGCTATGAAAGGGTGAAGCTATGCTCAACATTCTACCGACTACGAGGGTCTTTCTGTGCTCGCGTGCGATCGACATGAGACTGTCGTTTGATGGACTTGCGGGGATGGTGAAGTCGCACTTCAGTATGAATGCCACTTGTGGACACCTGTTTGTTTTCTTCAGTCGTCGCCGGGATCGGATGAAGTTGTTGTTTTGGGACAGGGAAGGCTTTGTTCTGTATTACAAGCGGCTCGAGCGCGGAACGTTCGCCTGGCTCGACGAGCTTGATTTGAATGAAGGTGGCGAGATGGAAGCAGCGGACTTCGCCATGGTGTTGGCTGGAATTAACCCGGTAGGCAAACCTGCGAAGAGAAAAGAAAATAATTTCATGCCACCACGCGTACCACCACTGCAATTGGTATAATTTCGTCATGAAGACTAATCACACGAGCAAGCCCTGCTCCCGCGATCGAGAGAGTCTGCTCGCCACCGATCATGCCACCTTGGTCGATATGTATCTGTCCTTGGAGGCGAAGATTGATCAGTTAAGCGATAGCATTCGTGATTTGATCACGCAGAAATATGGGAAGAAGAACGAGCGCTTCGAAGCGCCTGGGCAGCTGCTTGTTTTCCCTGGGGCTGAGTTTGGTTCTGAGCCACCAAGTACGCCGGCGAAGGCCGAGGACAAACCGGAAGCGAAGGTGAGAAGACCCGGACACGGTCGCAAATCAATCCCAGATCATTTGCCGCGTCGACCGATAGAAGCACCGGTTCCGGCGGAGGCAGAGCGCCGTTGTCCTTGCTGCGATGTACTGCGTGTTGCAGTCAGGCGCATTTTGCGTAACAGCCGTTATGGATGCGTGCCGGCAACGTTCTTTGTCGAAGATCTTTATGACGTTGTGTATGAATGCCCAAACGGGCATGGCGGACAATTGATCGCCGAGGTCAGCGAAGCGGTGAAGAATGGCAAAGCTGCACCAAGTCTAATGGCCCAGGTGGCAGTGTCCAGGGATGTCGACCACATGCCGTTCAACCGTCAAGTCGGGATGTACGCGCGCAGTGGTGTACCGTTGAACAGATCGACTCTTTCGGATATTCACGCGCAGCTAGCGACAATATTGTTGCCGCTCTACCAGCTGATGTGTCGAATTTTGCTGGAATCGCGAATAATTTCCACCGATGATACGCCAGTGAAGGTGCTCGATCGCAGCAAAGAGAAAAACATTAAGACCGGGCGCAAGTGGGCGTACTTGGGAGATCGCGAACATCCTGTCAATGTTTTCGACTACACGCATGGAAGAGGACGCGATGGGCCGCTTGCATTTCTTCATGGCTCCAAGGCGATCTTGCAAGGTGATTGCTTTTCGGGCAACCTGGCGATCTGTGCAGCAATGGGCACGGTGCTTGTTGCGTGCCTCGCGCATGCCAGGCGTTATTTCATCAAAGCGATGCTCAACGACAAAGAGGGCTGCAATCAGGCATTGTCCATGTTCCAAGCGCTGTATGAAATTGAGCGCGCAGCAAAAGAGCTTGAGCTGTCGACCGATGAGATTCGCATGATGCGCGAAGAAGAAGCTGTACCACTGCTGGAAAGATTCCATGCCTGGTTGCAGCAGCAGTATCTGATTGCGCAGCCGAAGAGTATGTTTGGCAAGGCTTTGTTCTACTGCCTGAACAACTGGAACGAGCTGACACAGTACGTGAAGGATGGAGAGCTGCGAATAGACAACAACCACACCGAGAGGGAAATGAAATACGTCTCGATGGGCAAAAGAGCGTGGTTGTTTTTCGGAAGTGATGCTGGTGGTAGGAACGACACGATCGTATCGTCGATCATCTCGACGTGTCGGCGGCATGGTGTTGAACCATGGTCCTACTTGACAGATGTTATACCGAGATTGGCAGAAAATTCGTCTGTAATTCTCGAAGAACTGCTGCCATACAATTGGAAGCCGAAATCGACTGAGGTGGAACCTGCCGAGATCGCGGTTTCCAAGGGTGCCCCAAAAGCCGTTTCAGCATGAGTTCATTTTGGTAGATCAAGCCCAGTGAGCCGTATTGGGAGCTGGCGATGATACAGTTTGTCTGTTATCCGCCGGTCGCGCTTGCCAATGGCCACTACATTCGGTGGCACCCGAATCGGCTGCCAAGTGGGCTTGTGGTAGAATATTGGGTATGCTGGCATCTCACGAACTGAGAGAATCTCCCTTTGTTGGCACTGTCCCTGGTGCCAATGACTCAATCATGCAGTATCGCCGTACTCAGCGCAAGCTACCGGACAGACACGCTGCAATAACTGTCAACGCGAACGTGCAGGCTCTGGGTGTCTATGCAACTTCAAGTTCAGCCTCGCTCTTTATCAAGTCGATGTCCGCGAACATCACG
>JAGVKB010000088.1 GCA_020050835.1 Candidatus Obscuribacterales bacterium
ATCGCCTGTCGTCTTACTTCCTCCAATTGCTGCTATCTGTTTTGGATTGAGATCTGCGCTGAGCGTAATTGTCTCCGTAGCGCCGGCACTTGTAGACTGTCTTCCATTCATTTGATCACCTTCATGTCGCACGGTCCGAACGGACACGCTTTTGCGACAAGCTCAACCGCCCACGAACTGACCTGTCAACACTCCCTAATCCTCCTGCACGCGCGCGTCTTATTCAATGACGCGGTTGCTGCAACGCTTTCGATTCAAGAAATGGTCACGCTACTTCAAAAGCGCTGGCCCTGCTATGCAAATCTGATTTCGTCATAGAAATAATTGTTCAATAGATGGAGAGCCTCATACTGCGCTTGTGGCTTCGGAAGAAGATCCTCATCCAGTCCTTGTTTCTTTCCGTAAGTTCTGATCAATTCATCGTAGTATTGCGCTTCCTTCGCAGTTAGTACTAGTTCTTCTTCAATTGCTCTTATGCTCCAATCACCTTCGGATACCAAAAGTCGGTATCGATCATGGCCAACCCAACCCAGTAAGGCATGGCATGTGCAGTTATCAACAAGCACCGATTCAGCCCATCGCCGGTCAGTCAAATTAGAAATATTAGGGATTCTAGAGCGTATCTCTGGAATCAACAATGACGGAATCTGTACCACAGCTCGAGCAGTGACGCCAGTTGCTCCAGCAATAGCAAGTTCACGACTGTTTTCTTCCTCGGGTTTGTTATCATCCATGCAAATATACGCCTTTTCCTTGTCCCACCATACTGCATTCAGCTGATCGCTCGAATCTCTCTTCCATTCAAATCTGAATTGGTTTGGTCGGCGAAACCTCGTTTGAAACGAAATGGAATCCCTGAGCCCATTCGGACCATCGAATTCGACCCTGCCTCGATCTTCATAAGAGTGGCACTTCGAATAGCGTTCAATCACCAGTTTAAAAAGTTGATCTGTTTGCATACTACTTACCAACCAGGCTCTCCATAGCCCCTCATACACTTTCTATAGCAGTCAATGAAATTCGGATTGTCTTGACACTGGGCTTTACAAAGTTCGTGCGGACCTGGAGGCTTTGGAGGCGGTGGTAGTTCTGGTGGTTGCGGCTGAGGTCCACCGTGTGGGAATCCCACAGAGATTGGTGTGACTGGCTCATTGTAAGAATCTTCTGGTTCTTCATCTTCTTCGTCATTACATGCCGTTCCTCGGGGATCCCTTCGGCTAATAGGATTGTTGTTTGCGTAAGCATAGAGATTTACTCCGCCTTTCTCACCAATTGTATCTCTGCTAGTAAATCTTGCGAGACTCGCATTGTAAGCCCTTGTCTGCGTCAGGTTTGACCAACTCCTGAGTTTTTGTCAAATGTGGTGTTCTGGCATTCGTTAGGCGGCCTCCTTTTCTTGTTTGATACCATCGACAAATCTAACTCCTTCGATCAGTTCTCCAAGCCTTTCTGGTCTGTTCAACCGGCGCCAGCGCTGTTGTGCGCTTAGCGACAATTTGAAAACCATGGTCAGCATCGTATCGCGCGTCAGCATGCCGCGCGTTTTGTTTGTGCGGAGCCGGACTGTTGCGAAGGTCGATTCCACAGGATTCGTGGTGCGCAAATGCACCCAGTGCTCGGCCGGAAAGTCGTAGAACGTCAGCAGCACGTCTCGGTCTTTGGAAAGACACTCGGTGGCTTTTGGGTACTTCGCTTCATAGCTCTCGATGAAGTGGTCGAACGCCTTTTCTGCTTCCGCCTTGGTTTCCGCCATCCAGATTTGGTGCAGGTTGTCTTTGGCCCTTGCCTGCGCATGCTTTGGCAGCTTGTCGAGCACATTACCCGCTTTATGCATCCAACACCGTTGCCAGCGCGTCTCTCCAAATACCTTCGGCAGTGCGCTCCAGAATCCAAGAGCACCGTCTCCAATTGCCAGCTTGGGTCCCATCTTGAGCCCGCGGCGCTTCAAGTCATTGAGTACTTCCAGCCAGCTCTGCTCACTTTCGCGATAGCCATCTACGACCGCTAGCAGCTCCTTGGTGCTGCCCTTTGTCGCGCCAAGGATGACCAGCATGCATTGACTTGCATCTTCCAGTCTGGCGCCAAAATGCACGCCGTCAACCCAGAAATAGACGTACTCTTTTCCCTTCAGCGAACGCTGCTGCCATTGCTTCAATTCCTCGCTCCACGCCTCCTTGAGCCGGCTGATCGTCGACGCCGAGAGCCCTGGCGCATTCTTGCCAAGCAAAGCAGCCAGGGCTTCGCTGAAATCCCCAGTTGATATACCCTTTAGATATAGCCACGGCAACAACTCTTCAATGCTCT
The DNA here is from genome assembly GCA_020050835.1 of Candidatus Obscuribacterales bacterium. Lineage (GTDB taxonomy): Bacteria > Cyanobacteriota > Vampirovibrionia > Obscuribacterales > Obscuribacteraceae > JAGVKB01. The sequence goes on from JAGVKB010000088.1 coordinate 2,305, forward strand.
TCGTTCGCCTGAGATAGGGCGGCAGGATGGTTGATGCAAACCGAACCTTTGCCGGCGCCTGCTTCCGCCTGTCTGCGACCTTCGGTGCTCTCACCATGATCTCTCCAATACCGGTTTGAATCTTACGTTCTGGTCCGTAGCCATTGCGCACGACCTGTCGCTTGCCGGCGTCATCCCTAATCTGCTCATGCGCAAAGAGAAATGCTTGGACTTCGGCTTCTAGTGCGTGGATTAACAACTTTCTGGCTCCTTGGCGAAGCACTTCCGTGAGAGGGTCTTCAGCAGAAACTTCTGGCTTCTTCAGCTCAATTACGGTATCTTTTTTCATTAGGCGTATCTCCTTCACTTTAGCGATTGAAAGAATACGCCGCCTTTTTAAAAATTTCAAAACACTACTTTTGAGAATAACTCCCAACTCCTTTGGTGCATGTAATAGCCAGCATACTGACAGTCAGCATTGTAAGAATCTTCAGGTTCTTCTTCTTCTTCTTCATTACATGCTGTGCCACGGGGATACCTTAGATTAATTGGATTGTTGTTTGCGTAAGCATAGAGATTTACTCCACCCTTCTCACCAATTGTATCTCTGTTTATCCATCTGCTAAGACTTGTACTGTAGGCTCTTGTCCTTGTCAGATTCAGTCCGCTCCTCTGGTGCAAGTAATAGCCGGCATACTGAAAATCAGCCAAGTTGGTCTCTTGCAGTAGAGTTGGCTCCCCATAGGGGCTGTTGATCAACGACAATGGTTTTAGTCTGCCGAATTCTCTAAAGATTGTCGTCTGAAGCCCGAGTTCGTCAGACTGCTACGCTAGACGACCCACAGCTCACTTCCATTACATATTTGATATGACTCGTACTCAATGTTGATACCAATGCTTACGGTGCCCAAATTACCGAACCTCAGTGAAAGACCGCCATCCGGGAAAATCTGAAACTCTGATATGGGATTGCCAATGAAATCAAAGACGCCGTTGCACACGAACGTCCCACCAGGGCTCCAAAGCTGATCTAACTTTGGCTCGGGTTGGTTGATGGAAAGAGACGACTCCACTGAAATGGAGACTTCTTCCTCGAAATTCAAGATCACCCCGTACTTTCCAACACACACTTGTGCAAGTACAGCTCCGATCAGGAAGTTCAATTCATTTTCCTTAAGTTGTCCATTCATACGCTAATACCCATAATGCCCAGGAGCTAAGGGAAAGTGCGTTTCGCTCTGACTACCTGATTTGCCCGTGCGAATGTCTATTGGCTGTCCTTTCTGATTATATTGTCTAGCATATCCAGTTGGGTATTTTGGATTGGAACCTGGAGGCATAGTGCGAATGATGTTCGCATTTCCAGTGGTGCCGGGACATCTGTAAGTCGTTCCACCGCCAGTCCGCGATGGTTCAGGAATGTATCCCTCGGGAATCCGAATTTGACCAGCCTTCGTGTTTATTATCTCCGGATACGGATTATATTTTCCCACTGTTGTCGTCGTTGCCCGTTGGATATTTAATACTGGACCGCCAGCAGAGCCACCAGGCTCGGGCAGATAGAACATTTCATACGCTGGTGGAGCGAGTCCGCTCGGATCAGTGAGGACAATAGGACAGTTGTTCACGTAATCATAGAAATTCGTACTTCCATTGTCCTCAGTTGGGTCCCTACTTAGCCATCTCCCAAGGTCCGGGCTATATTCTCTGAACATGGTCTGATTAAGCCCACTTCCCTGGTGCAAGTAATATCCGGCATACTGAAAGTCAGCTAGGTTACTTCCTTGGACCAAAGTAGCCTGGCCATAGGGGTCATAAGAATACTCTGCTTGAATGTTTCCACTTCCATCAGTCATCTCCCGAACTGAGCCTAAATGGTCTTTGCTGTAGAAGTAATTGGTCCCGGAAACCTTTTCACCCCAGCCATAAAACTGCCTGGTCAATGCTCCCGAGCCATCTCGCTCCTCACATCTTTCATTCTCACACCAAACAAATTGCTTAGTGCTTGTCACCGAGCTACTGACAGTCTCTACAATTTTGACGCACCTTCCCAGCCCGTCACAAGTAAACTGGCTATTATTCCCCGTTCCGGGATAAGTGACCTGGATCAACCTGTTTTCTGCATCCCACGAGTATGAGTTTGTGCCATCGCTAGTCATGTTGCCGTTTGCGTCATAAGTCAGCG
>JAGVKB010000126.1 GCA_020050835.1 Candidatus Obscuribacterales bacterium
ACCTCCACCGGGCAGCCCGCCTTCCGGTGGCCCACCGCCGGCACCACCACCACCGGGAGGCGGGTCGCCGCCACCGGGTCCGTCATCGAAGCCGCCGGGTGGAACTAAGCCACCACCTTCCTCTGCAAGAGCTACTTTTACCGAACGATTGATTCAATTTACATTCCCCTCGAGGCTCATTCCGCAATGCCATCTGCTTCTAGACTCAAATTCTTACTGCTTCAGCTCGCTGCCTTCCTCCTCGTGGTGTCGCTGATCGGTCCAGCGTTTGCGCAGGGCGGTGGCGGTGGCGGTGGCGGTGGTGGTGGCGGCGGCGGCCTCGGTGCTGGCAATACTTCGGACGGCGGCAGCAAGGACCCTAACCCCGGAACCGCCTGGGACATACGCAAGAATTACTTCTTGCGCTATCCGGTGGCCAGAGAGTTCGGACCGACAAGCTCCAACGGACACGATCTAGTTCAGCAGGGGACTTCCTATGGACCTGGAGTTATCTTTCACCATGTATCCGGACCGGTTCAGGTCTGGCCGAAGTTTATTCCGACCGCTGTGTCCTACGCTCCGACCAAGCGCGACGAAGGAATTATGGATGATGTGTTCCAGACTTTCGGTTACCCGGTTTCGGATACTCAGTTTCAAGTAATCCAGCGCTACAACGACAATCGCATGCTGGAGCAGCTTTACGACCCTGAAAAGCTGATGTGGCTGTCCAATTGTGTCAGCAACCTGCAGGCGACCTCAGTCGCCAACAGTTCGGCAGGACTGGCTCGCAACCAGGCGACGACGGCGATCGACAACGTCAACCCGGACAAAAAAGGGTACTTGCAAAACTTCACTGTGCAACAAGGCAACGTCTGGAACAAGATACGCGATCAACTTTTCGTACCGATGGCCATCCTCTTGCTGCTGCCCGGCGCAGTCATGACGCAGGTTAAGGCGATCATCGCCCAGGGCACTTCCGTACTCGGGGACATCAATCCCTGGGAAGGGATAACCAGATCGATTATTGCAATCTTCCTGATACCGTCTACGTATCTCGTAGTCAACTACGGAATCGACGTTAACAACTCGATTGCTTTTACGATTAAAGACGAGTACAAACGCATCTTCCAGTCTGACATGTATGAAGATGCCAAATGTGCCGAAAGAAGGGCATTCCCAATTCGCGACTCGGCCGATAACGACAACGCACTTTACCGAAAGAATACTGTGCCCAAGCCGCAGCAAAACACTCCGTTTGCTTACAACGAAGTGCTCAATTTTTCAGTTCGTTCGACCGATCAGTGCGATGGCAACGATGGACGGCAAGGTCCGGGCAAGGCCAAAGGTACCGATGAAGGCTCGCGCTACAACGAGTCAATTGGCCGGGCAGCGGTTAACTCAGCAAATTTTGGAATGACCGGCACCTTCAATGTGCTGACCGCATTTCAGACAGCCTTTATGCTTTATCTCTGGTGTATGGGTCCGATCGCCGCTGCGCTCTGGGTCTGGCCGATGGCGCAGCTCCGTGGTGCATTTCCAGGCTGGGTGGGTGGTGTGGTTACATTGTCATTCTGGAGTTTGTTCTGGAACACCACTATCCTTTTGATGGCCTGCTTTAAAGGGGTAGACGATACCGGCACCATCATCATGAGCGCGCTTAACTTTTTGGCCAATACGTCAGTTAAGCTGGCGTTCGATTTCGAGGGATTAGTATCGCAAGCGGGCGCGCAAGCGGCAGGCGAAATGAAAAGTGCTGCCTCGGCCGCAGCCAAGGGAGCAGGCCAGGCAGCCGGCCACGCCACCGGTGGCAGGCCAGGCGGCGGTCACGGCCCCGGATCTGGACCGGGCGGACCCGGTGGAGCTCATGCCGGAGCGCCCGGTGCTCATGCTGGTGGTCAGGGCGGACAGCATGTTGCAGCTGGAGCGGCCGCTGCTATGCATGGCGCTGCCGGTGGAGTCGGCGGGGCTGCGCTGGGCGATATGATAGCCGGGCGGACCGGACATGGTCCTGGCCCAGGACACGGAGGTCCGGGCGGAGGTCCGGGTGGTGGTCCCGGTGGCGATCCGGGCGGTGGTGCAGGATTCTCGGCGCCTCCAGGCAGTGATGTCGGATCTGGTATTGCCGGAGGAGTGGCCAGTGCCGCGGCTGGTGTCGCCGACATGGCATCCCATTCTCCACCGCCAGGCACCGCCGGAGGTGTAAATCCTGGTGGTCACGGTGAGCCCGGAGGTGGACCGCATACAGCTGGAGCGGGCACGCACGGCACGCTGGCCCACGAAGGTCAGCACGCCGCCGGCTGGACGCACGGAGGCACGCACTCGCCCGGCGAGGCGGGCACGAGCGGTCCAGGCGGTCCTAACTTGCCGCCTGGCAGCGACCCAGGTGGTGTCGTGGCCGGTGGCATAGATATCCAGGGCGTGGCAGGACCCGGCGGGGCAGACCCACTTGGGAAGGCAGGCCCGCTTGGCGTTGGCGATCCGCTCGCTACTGGTGCGGGCGGACCGAACGCTCCGGGCGGCATATTGGACAGCGCTACTAACGTGGCAGGTAGTGTGTCTGGCAGCTTGCCTGGCTTCAACCTGACCGGTGATGCCGGAGGACCTGGTGGTTTAGCTAGCTTACCGCCGTCGGTCACGGCGGACCTGATATCGGCTGGGCAATCCGCATTGCCGGGATTCAATCCAGCCGGATTTACAGGAGATACACAAAACATTTTGGGAGCGGCCGGGCTAACGGCGCCGCCAATTCTGGATGCAAGCGGCATGCCGATTGCCGGTGGCATGCCCGGACTGCAATCGCCACTCGACGGCATTCCAGCCAACGTTTTGGCGCCCGGTGGCATGTATGCGCCGTCGGTAGCCGCAGATCAGGCCGGGCAGGTCTTTGGTGTTGCCAGCGGGCAGATCGATCCGACGTCGGTTGCTCCTGGTGCTCCCGGACCGAGCGGGATTACGGTCGACCCTGGTTCCAACGCACAGATGATGCCGGCCTACGATCAGGCTCATAACATGGCTTATATGGTCGATTCGAAAGGACAAGCCTGGGTCGACAGCCCGACCGGCGACCGCTTTCATTATGACACTCAAAGTGGTGTCTCATATGGTGCCGTCAATCCGCAATCAGGTGATGTGAAGTTGTACGACCCGCAGAATCATCAGTATTACGATGGGCATGCAGTGGCCCAACATCAGATGCCTGGCGGGCAGATCGAGACAGTCGCTTCCGGCGGCAGCGCTACCGTGGGCGGCGGCAGTACTGGCAGCTACGATTCAGGCACGGTAACGCCGGTAGCACCGGGCTCTCCTGGTTCTAACTATCAGTACGAGAGCTCACCGCAACAGGTGGTAAATGCGCCTACTGCCGAGCAGGTCCATAATCAGAGCGCTGCTCCGCCAGTGGATAACTCGTGGCAGCAAAACAATTCTTCGCCGGTCAACACGCAAAGCGCGCCGCCGTCGGTGGATAATTCGTGGCAGCAAACCAGTTCGCCACAGTCCAACACGCAGAGCGCGCCGCCGCCGGTGGATAACTCCTGGCAAACCAGCTCGCCACAGTCCAACACGCAGAGTGCGCCGCCGCCGGTGGATAACTCCTGGCAAACCAGCTCGCCGCAGTCCAACCTGCAGAGCGCGCCACCGCCGGTGGACAACTCCTGGCAGCAGGGCAGCCCACCGCCGGCCAGTATGAGCGCGCCGCCACCAGTCGATAACTCCTGGCAGAGCGCCCCGCCGCCCAGCTTGAACAGCGCGCCGCCGATGGCCGACAACTCGTGGCAGCAGAATCAGGCAGCATCCAACTGGCAAAGCGCACCGGCTCCGGAACCGAACTGGGGTCCGTCCAATGCGCCGATGCAAGACCATGCTTGGAGCGGTAATTCAGCGCCGCCGCAGCCGTCAGCTCCGGCACCGGAATCCTATGGGGGCTCACATTACCGCGAATCTGCCCCGGTAGCCGATGTTCACTCCCCGGCGCCCAGTCATCCGGCCGAAGTTCATGACAGCCAGCCCAATGTCGTTCATGAAAGTCCTCCCAATGTGGTCTATGACGGACCGCCCGGAGGCACGGTCGCCTATGGCGGCGGGTCGCTCAATCGAGTGATCGGTGGTGCTGGTTCTCAAAACCCGAGCTTGCAAAAGCCGCAGAGCCCGCCTCCGCAGAATCAGTCCAAGTCGAGGCAAAACTGGCTCGATGGTGTCCAAAAGAAGGGAGGCCGGGACCCCAAGAAGAAAAATGACCAGGACAATGAAGGTCCTCCCCCCACCAACCAGGCCTAATCAACTTCAGCAAGCCTGATCGGAGCTGCACTGGCGCCCTGACCAAATAGACGCGGCTGTTTACTGCCAGGCTGATCGAGCCTACTATACTAATCGTATTGTTACTAGTTGCACTATGTGGTTTCTAACCAGGATAGATTAGCTCAGAAAGTGGAGAAAGCTGTCTAATGCTCTACATCGCCGAAATAGGTGTCAAGTGTCCGAACTGTGGAGTCAAGTTCAGCTCCAGACAGCTGCCGGTGCTTTTCGACACGGGCTACCGAAATAGCGAGTTGCGCCAGGACTTCAAGGGCCAAATTCAGCAGATGGAGCACTACGCAGTCGTTACCTGTCCAAGCTGCGGGCGAGCTGACTGGAGCAGCAGTTTTGAGCCGACTGCCGAGCAGACTGTCCTTACGCAGCCCAATATGCCGTCTCATCTTCAGTTTCGTGCGGCAGCAATCGCCGGCGAGCGGCAGGGTCGTGACTTTTACAATGTAGGGCTGTTCTACCTTCACGCTGCCTGGTGTGCTGACGATGTTCATGCCGAGCCGCAGGCAAGAGAGTATAGAAAGTTTGCATCGGATGCCTTTCGTAAATCTCTGGTCGATGTTTCATGTCCCGTTGCCCGGCGACCGGAGATAGAATATTTGATAGGCGAGCTCTTGAGAAGGGCCGGAGAGTTCGAGTCCGCTAGGACACACTTTAATGAGGTGTTGCCGAGACTTTCAGGCCGATTTGCCATGATGGCGCGCAAGCTGATTAGGCTGTGCGAAAGCCGGACAATCGAGGCAATTGATTTCGAGTCGATCGGAGGTTAGTTGAATGTCGCTGGTTCATCGAGTGGTCATCTTGAACAAACCGCTAAAGATTCGCGGCTTGACTGTCTCGCAATGGATCATGATGACATTAGCCTTAGGCGCGGCGATTGGTGCCGGCTCGATCGTCCCTGGTACCTGGAAATTTGCCGGGGTGCCGACCGGTTTCTGGCTGGGGATGATCATCTTTTGCGGCGCTCTGGTGTTCACTCAGGCGTTGCAGATGAAACCGCTTACCTGGTGGAGAAATATGATTGCTTATCGCATGAAGCTCGTGCCGGTCGTGTATTTGCCCCATTCGGAAAAGGGAACAATATACCCGGATCCGACTATGATTGATCCGGGACGGAAAGAAGATTTGCCGTTTGTATCCCGTGAAGACAGACCGATTCATTAGGACTTCGAGGACAGACCATGACTGGCAACATGAGACCACCCACCCGTAGGCCGCCGTCATCCGGCTCTTCCTTGCGACCGGTAAAAGACGACGGAGATTCAGGCAACGGGAGCAGCAGTTCGAGATTTCAGAGCAGCTCGCCGGGAGGTTCGGCGCGGGGCGGGTTCCTGGATTCCTTTGTGAGCGGCCTGCCGCCAATGTTGCGCGATCTTTTACCCTTCGGGTCCAGCGCCGAACAATTAGCCGGTCCGCCGGTCGACAAGCGCAACGAGACGAGTTGGCAGGATGTCTGTTTCATTCACTCCATACCTGGTGACGATAACGACGAAGGGCTGGTCGTGCTAGCCGACGGCACGCTGCGCAAGTACATCGGTTGCAAGGGAATAAACGCTTTGCTCTTTGATGAGGCAGAGCGCGAGCAGATGGCTCGCCAGTTTACCGCCTTTGCCAACTCTTGCGATTCGGATATTCAAGTCATCATCAAGTCTCGCAACCTGTCGGTTGACGAATATTTGGACCGGTTCAAGGTGCACGTCAAGTCCGATGTTGAGTATCTCAAGTGGTACGCAGACTACACCGATAAGTGGTTTCGCCGCGTTCAGGACGTACACTTTGTCCCCCAGCGCGACTTCTACGTAGCGATTAGCTTTCAGCCACCGGATTGCAAGAATCTGACCAAGCCGTGGAACGGTCGCCGCTCGATTCACAAGCACGAGGAGTTTCTCGAATCGCTCAATCGTTTGTGCAAGACTGCCACCGAACAGCTCAGATCGTCCAATCTCCGGCCCCATGTGCTGACAAAAAAGGAGGTGCGAGACCTGATCTACTCGGATTTGAACCCGAGTCTGGCCGATGCGGATCATGATGCACCGCCATCCCGCCCGGATATCTCGGAAGCCTCCTGCCTGGCTCGTTCTGCACTCAAAATCACTGACGAGCACATCTGGTTGGACGGCAAGTACGTCGGCACCCAGTATATGGCGGAACCGCCGCATGAAACGTGGATGGGTTGGCTGGTTGACCTGCTTACGCTTTCAGTCGAATATACATTTTCACTGTTTATTCACGTTTGCGATCAAGACCAAGTTCGCAAGAAGCTTCAATCAGATTACAGGCTTGGCGTCGTTACCAGCACGCAGCTGGCTACCCCCGACCTCGAAGGATTGGAAAGCACCCGCAGCGCCGCTTCGGCTATTCAAGAGTTTCTGCGCAGTTCCAATAAAGCATTTGATGTTAGCTGCTACATGCGCACGCATGCCGAGACTCCCGAAAAGCTCGCGCAAAATATGGATGAAATCAGGCGCGTGTTCAAGAATCGCGGCGCTATTCTCGATCGCGGGCAGATGCTTCAACTCGATGCCTGGCAGTCCACTATTGCCGTCGGCGTAGACAAGCTGGCAATAGTTCATCGCGTAATGTCGCCGGTTGTCGGCACCTTCTGGCCATTTTTCACAGCTCAGTGTGGTACTCCCGACGGTGTGCCGTTCGGATTTGCGATCGCCTCGAGAGAGCCTGTGCTTTTAAACCCATTCTTTCGAGGTCAGGGTAAAGATGCGAACAACATGTTCGTGGTAGGCACCACCGGTGCTGGTAAATCATTTGCCGTGTCCATGTTGATTTTGCGCCTCTTGCCGCTTGGTGTGCGGTTTACGCTCATCGACAAAACGGTTGATAAATTTGGAGCGTATCGCTTCATTACCGAGCTGCTCGGTCCCGAGCTTTGCGATTACGTCGATCTCGGACCAAGTTCTGGCAAGATTTTGAACCCGTTCGATCTCGGACCGGATGATGGGGACCCGGCCAATCCGTCGCCGGATAAGGTGAGTGGAATTTTGTCGTTGCTCGATATCATGCTTGCTCCGGAAGGGCGAGACGAGTTAAATGTCGAGGAGAAGTCGCTTCTGGACGGCTTGATCAGAGTCGCGTACATGGATGCGAGCTTCCGCGGGACGGTCCCAACGATGTCCGATCTCGCCCGGGTGACCGCGCAAGCTGCAGCTGATGAAGTAGACCCGTTGCAGCGTGACAGGCTACAGCAGTTCGCTCGTGGTTTGTCATTGTTTACCCGGGCCGGCGCGTTCGGTGGCTTGGTGGACGGCTACACGAATATCGATACCGAAAAGCTGTTTATGGTCTTCGATACGAGAGAAGTTAACGACCCGCGACTGGAGAGAATGGCAGTATTCATTCTGGCTGAATTCATCAGACGGAAGGCAGCCGACTGCAAGAAGCGTGGACTTCGGTATGCAGCCATCATCGACGAAGCCGCAGCTCTGATGAGATTTAGAGCCGGAGCCAGATTGTTGGATGACCTGTCCAGACGAGCGCGTCACTACGGCATGATGCTGGTCTCTATTACTCAGCAATTGAAGGACTTCTTTCGTCAATCCGAGCAAGCCGATTCGGTGGTGAAGAACTCGCACATGAAGATCTTGCTGCGGCAAGATCCCAGCGATCTTAAGGTGCTGAAGGATGTATTGAAGCTAACCGATGCAGAGGTGGTGGCGGTAGAAAATTTCTCGACCCAAGAAGAGAAGAGGCGAGACAGCCAATTGCTGCTGATCGTCGGAGCGGTGCACGGTACTATCAGATTGGTTCCGTCCGGCATGGATTACTGGATCTGCACGTCAGAGCCGATTAAGGATATTCCGCGTCGGCTTGAGATGATTAGAGAAGTGAAATCAAAGAATCCCAAACTGAATCACACAGATGCTTGCCGGCAAGCCGTTTATTATCTCGGACTGCAGCACGATTAATAAGCCGTTATGATCGATTTCGACAAAGTATTCCGTCCCAACAAGTGGTTTGTGTCATTCTGCGGGTTGCTTGTTCTGGTGTTTGCAGGATTGCAGTTCGTAATGAATCTGCGAATCGCAGATGAGGCTAAGGCGATCGGACAACATATCTTCACTTGGTCCTGGCCGGACAGGCATTGGAGCTCAACGGCTGAAATTACCAGAGCCGATGTCTTACAGAGAAACGGTACAGACGCTATAGTAAAGATACAGGGCAGACAGGTTCTGTCTGGGTTCGGGTCCGGAAGCGGCGGTCAAGAGATTGTTGATTGCGGTGCGACGTTGACCTTTTACCGATCGAGCAACAACTGGATTCTAGGTAGGGTGGAGCTGCAGTAAATGTATTGGCGAGTAAGAAACTTTGGACCAGAGCATTTGATCCGGCAATACGGTGTGCATGCTGCCTTGGCAGCCAGCCTGTTCTTCAATCTCGTCTTGTTCACGACGCGACCGGCGCAAACCAAGAAGGTTCCTCACGAGATCAAGCAGAGCACCGAAGAGCTCGGTCGTAATGTCGCCAGCCAGTTGTTGGACACTAGCTATCTGACTTACGCTGAAAATACGCAGAAGCTGCTGAGCGGCAAGGAATTGCATGCAAGCGTCATTAGAAAGCTCCAGACCGCAGGCCAGATTCCGAAGAACAATGAAGAGCTCAAAGCAAATGTGCGCAGCCTGACTGAAGAAAAGAGTGTAGTGTCGGTGAGAATTGATTCGGTAGCCAGCGGGGACCCGCTCGAGAAGACCGGGTACGTGCCGATCGATATCTCCGGCATGGTGGCCCGTCATTCGGCTTCAGGAGCAGATGAAAACCGCTTTCATCTGCGCTTCTTGATGGGGATGGTGGCGACCGGCGAAGTTGATTCCAGTGTCAATAGCCACTCACGCTATGCCGCTGCCGGCAACAATCAACAACAAGTGCTTGCTCCGATTGTGGTCGACATACAAGAAGTTGCCGGTTAATCTAGTCAGCCAGGCTGGATCGGCAGGGCAATCACTGCTGGCGTTTATAGCCGGTTCTTGTCCGGATCTTGTAAAGGTTCTTGTAAAGGTATGTTATGCTCGCGGTCAGCCTGGCTGGCTTTGTCGGGTCGGCTGACCGTGAGCATAAGCCTCGCCGGTGCGGCGTTTGTAGCATTCGGGCGCTGTCTGTCCGGACTGAATTGGGAGGCTTCCCATGGGCTGATGGTGGTTGCCAGGAGATTTGGTTGTAGAATACCTGCTTGGATCTGGGCGAGGCGACCGGGTTGGGTCGACTGGACGGCGATTTGTTTACCGGCATTGTCGAAGAGATTGGAAAGGTCACAGCAGTGCGAGATACAGCTGATGGCCGGCGTCTGAAACTGGCCGCCAAGAAAGTGCTGGAAGCCGTAAAACAGGGTGACTCGATCGCTGTAAGCGGTATCTGCTTGACTGTAGTTGCATTCGCTGCCGATTGGTTCGAGGTGGAAGCTTCCTTTCAGACGCTCAGGACGACCAAGCTGGACGCCGCAAAGGTGGGTGCCACGGTCAACCTGGAGCGCGCATTGCGTTTGTCGGACCGGCTGGGTGGGCACCTGGTAAGCGGGCATGTCGATGGGCTGGCGACGGTTGTGGCGATTCAAAACGAAGGCTTCTCAAAGCTTGTTACGTTCGAGCTGGATGGAAAGTCGGCGCCTTATTTCGTTGAGAAAGGTTCGGTTGCAATTGACGGGGTGAGCCTGACCATCGCCAGATTGGACCAGGCAAATGGAGCCGGGCTTATGCGCTTTACCGTGGCGCTCATTCCGCACACGATGAGTGAGACAACGATTGGCGATCTGGCGGTTGGCGACCAGGTGAATATGGAGACCGACTTAATCGCCAAATACGTGGCCAGGTTGGTCGCTCCGACCATCGGCGGAAACGTTAATAAAGCTGGATTATCCCTCAACTTTCTCAGTGAACATGGCTACACTTAGGCCACTAAAATCCCTTCATTCCGATGCCGTGAAAGGCAGCTGGCAGTCCGCATTTCAGTGACAGGAAATCAATTGGAAATCTCGATGCTAGAGCTCAATTCTGAGAATTTTGCGCCACCAGAGTCTAATGAAGGACAGTTCGCCACGATTGAAGAGGCGATCGACGAGATTCGAGCTGGACGCTTCGTAGTGGTAGCAGACGACGAAGGGCGGGAGAACGAGGGTGACCTGATCTGTGCCGCCGAGCTGGTGACGCCGGCGATGATCAATTTTATGATTTCGGAGGCGCGAGGCTGGGTATGCCTGTCAATGTGCGAAGAGCGTGCTGCCCAGCTCAATCTGCCTCAAATGGTGAATCAAAACACGGATGCTCAGGGCACTGCTTTTACAGTGACGATCGATGCTGATACCAAATTCGGTGTCACCACCGGCATCAGCGCCTACGATCGGGCTACCACAATTAGAGTCGCGGTCGATCCCAGCTGCAAGCCGACAGACCTGCGCAGACCGGGTCACGTACCACCACTGGTGGCAAAACCCGGCGGTGTATTGCAACGAGCCGGACACACTGAAGCGGCTGTGGATTTCGCGAGGCTGGCAGGTTTTTCTCCAGCCGGAGTAATCTGCGAGATTATCAATCAGGACGGTACGATGGCCAGAGTGCCTGATTTGTTCACTTTTGCCGCCAAGCACAAACTGAAATTCGTCAATATCGCCCAGCTGATCGCTTATCGCCTCGAGCGAGAGCGATTCGTAGTTCGAGAAGCGGTGGCAACCCTGCCCTCGGCCTACGGCGATTTTACAGTCTATGCCTATCGCAATCTGCTCGACGGCATCGGTCACCTGGCGCTGGTGAAAGGTGATGTAGTCGGTAAGCAGGACGTTTTGGTGCGTGTTCACAGCGAGTGCCTGACCGGAGATGTTTTCGCCAGTCTGCGCTGCGACTGCGGACCGCAGCTGGAAGCGGGAATGGCTATGATCGCCAAGGAAAATTGTGGAGTGCTGGTTTATCTGCGCCAGGAAGGTCGAGGGATCGGGCTCATTAACAAGATCAAGGCTTACGCCTTGCAGGATTGCGGACAAGACACGGTGCAGGCGAATGAGTCGCTCGGTTTCAAGCCTGATTTGAGAGATTATGGTGTTGGTGCCCAGATACTTCATGACCTTGGGCTTTCCTCTGTTCGAATCATCACCAATAATCCGCGTAAGATTGTCGGACTGGAAGGCTATGGATTGCGAGTCACTGACCGAGTCGCGATGCCTCCGGCTTGCAACAGTCACAATCTTGGTTATCTCGTCACTAAGAAAGAGAAGCTGGGACACTGGCTTGAAGATCTGCAGGAGAATGTTGCGCCGGTTGCACCGTTGGCCCGCAGGGCAGCCACTCAGGCGATTGACAGTGTGATTTGATTCGTCGAAGTTAGGAGGACTGTTTGGCCATGCCTAGAGTTATTGAAGGACAGCTGATAGCAACCGAATTGAATTGTGCAATTATTGTGAGCCGATTCAACGAGTTCATTACATCTAAGCTGCTGGGCGCTTGCGTAGATACACTCAAGCGGCATGGTGCTGATGAAGAGGCTTTCGATATCGTCTGGTGCCCCGGCGCCTACGAAATTCCTTTCGTGGCAAAGCAGCTGGCTGCAACCGAAAGGTACGATGCGATCATTTGTTTGGGCGCCGTCATACGTGGTGCCACTCCCCACTTTGATTATGTCGCCGGCGAGTGTGCGAAAGGGATAGCGCAGGTTGGGATGGAAAGCGGAATTCCTGTGATCTTTGGCGTGGTTACAACCGATACAATCGAGCAGGCGATCGAACGGGCCGGCACCAAGGCTGGCAACAAGGGCGCTGATGCAGCGGTCACGGCGATCGAGATGGCAAATTTGAATGTTGCAATCAAAAACTCGTCGCGCAAGAAAACGGCTGCCGGCAAGTACTAAGCAGATTGCCTTTAGTTGGTGCCGTTACTACTTTCTTCTCGGTCCGGAGCGTACGGGTTGTTCTGAAGGAACCCGTACAGGACATTGCTGATGCGCACGGCATCAAGCCAGGGTCCGTCCATTCGCACTTCACGCATGAGCAATGCTTTGGGAAGAGACAGTTTATTCTGCACTAGCTTGGCCATCGTATCTCCGGAGAGGTGAAAGCTCACTCGCGGATGATCTTTGCTGGGATCCAGCGCCTCGACTACCGGGAGACCATTGGCAGCTTTCAAAATAAAGGACAGCGGCTCGGCGCTCTCTATGTAGAAGGCTATCTCGGCACCGCCCTTAGTGACTTCTCCAATTGTGTCTGGGGAGATTTTCGCCGGCATGAACTCTTGAAAGTAGGTGCGCGCCAGCTCGGGTGAGAAGCTGATCTCTTGCGGCTTTGCTGTTACCGTATGACCCCAATTCTCGGTTTTGCCGAAGGCGATCAATCGGTCGAAATACGCTGAATCCAAGAGAGTAGGCGTATGTTGGTAGCGACCGGCGACTTCAAACAGGTTCCTGGTCTTGACTTGCACTGCGTCCTTCAGCATCTTTCGCAGTATGCCTGGCAGCGTCAATGGATCTTCGGCTGCGGCCTCGACGTCGTTGTAGCCCAGCGCTTGAGCCAGATGTTGAACCCACTCCCGATTGAGAATGTTTTGCGTCGATACCAAATTGCAAATTTTCGGTCGTGACTCGTCTTCGAGCAGCCGGGAAAACAGGCTTACGATCGTATTGACAGGCGAGAACCAGAGTGTTGAATCTGGATTGTACGAAAGCTTGAGAGTTTTGTTTTCTTCGGTCGCCGTTTCGGTCTGCAAGGAGAGCGTGCGCAGCAAGGAAGAGAGACCGCAGAAATTCAGCACGCTGCCGTCGACGGTTGATCCGGAGAGCAGGGGCAGCCTGATCAGATGCCATTGCGAGCCGAGGCTGGAAAGATTTTGCATTATACGGTGCTCGTACTGCTGGCAGACGCCCTCCCAGTGACTCTTGGGTTTACGCCGCTCGAATTCCAACTCTTCCGGTACGACGTCATCTGGCTGGATGCCGCCCCAGAGCGAGGAGATAATGAAAGTGGGCACGTCCGTGAAAAGCTTTGCTACCGCTGGTAGTTCACCGGCAGCCCACGGTGCGCGCGGCGCCCTGGGCTCGTCAAAATTGGGTGGCAAGCCGCAAAAGATAACGGCATCGTAATTTACCCCTTTGGCGATCTCTCCGGCATCCAGAAAACGCAGCCGTTCCTGGAATATGTGAAGCTGATCGTGGCCGCCCAGCGCCCGCTCAATCCAGGTTTGCGCCGCTGATTTGAGGTCGAGCGGCGATAACGTAAAAAGATTGAGCGATGATTTGGTGGCAACATGAATCTGCCAACCCTTGTTGAGCAGCGTGGCCACAAGCGGTCCAGAGAAGCTAGAGATCGGTCCCCAGAGGTAGGCTGTTTTGTGGGTCATAATTCGTCCTGGCATGGCGATTCGCGGCGAAATCACCAAAGTTGAGTGCCATTGCCCAAGTAAACGAAAAAGATAACACACGGATGGCGGGAGAGGGGCATGCAGACCAGCTTTTGTTACCTTTGCCGACAGGCAAGCTCTCTTGACAGCGTGTATAAAATTTCTTTGAAACTGCCATCCCTCCTCGCCGGCACTCTGATTGCGCTCGCCGCCATATGCTAACGTTGAGCGAAGTTTAGCTGGACCTTATAGGGTGAAAATATGGTCGCAACCAGAACATACACAGATACGGAGATGATGGTCGTCGAGGCCGCTCGCTCGCTGGTCGATGGCGAACGAGTCCTGGTTGGCGTTGGCATGCCTAACCTGGCGGCTTGTCTGGCCCTCAGGCTGCATGCGCCCAATCTGGTACTCATCTTTGAATCCGGAGTGGTAGGAGCACAACCGGCGCGGCTGCCGCTGTCGATCGGCGACTCGGTGCTGGTCGAGAATTCGCAGGCCGTCTGCTCCATGTTCGAGCTGTTCAATTTTTATCTGCAAGGCGGCCTGGTCGATGTCGGGTTTTTAGGTGGGGCGCAGATCGACCGCTTCGGCAATATCAACTCAACGGTAATCGGGCCGTATGACAAGTGCAAAGTTCGCCTGCCAGGCAGTGGTGGGGCTTGCGAAATTGCGATTCATGCCAAGCGTACGGTCGTCATGACCAAGCAGGACGCCAAGCGTTTTCCCGAAAGAGTGGATTTCATTACTAGTCCGGGCTTCCTTTCTGGTCGCAAAGAGAGAGAGTCGCTGGGATTACCGGGTGGCGGACCGAAGTTGGTGATCACCGACCTGGGAGTTTACAAGTTCGACAGTGACGGAAAGATGCGGCTTACCCACCGGCATTGCGGTGTTTCGCTGGATCAAGTGCGGGCTAGCCTCGGCTGGGAGCCGGAGCTGATTGATTCGCCTGAATATACCGTGCCACCTTCGGACGAAGAGCTAAAGCTTCTGCGTGAGCTCGATTCTAAAGGAATCTACCTGCGCGGCGCGGTCTAGTGCTGAGTTTGCTGCCGCGGCAGAAGCCGGCGATCACCGGCTGCGTTGTCTTTACATTCGCCTGAAAAGAGCGTTACTGACGAGGCAGGAGTGTGCTGAAATCCATTGGAGCTTCCACCAGTGCGGTGCCGGCGATGTCATCGCCGATTCGCAAGCCGTCCTGCCGGTTGTAGACCCGGTAGCCCTCGATTGGAATAACCACTGCGCAATAAACCATGCCTACCAGGTTGATGATGTTGCGCACGGTTTCGTTAATCCATGGAATTGGCACGAAACGCAGCACCGAATCGAACAGCGTCAGCACGACGTAGGGAGCGACCAGGACGATATTGCGCTGAACCGACTGCAGCAGACCGCAGGGCTGACCGCTTCCAATATCTACCACCTGAATGCCCATCAGATTCTTGCCAACACCGCGGCCCTCGAAAAGGAAATCGCGACAGAGAAAGACGAGAATCATCACGGTCGGCAAGGGCAGAAATGTGTTGACGATCGGCACGAGTGCAACAGCTGCGCCGACGAGATAGCAGGCGAAAAAGTCGATAATCAGAGCTACTAACCTTTTGCCGATATCGATCCGGTCCGGTTCGACGCCGGGCTGCCGCGATGGCTGTTGCTGCTGTGGCTGCGGCTCTCTCGGTGTGCCCCGACCGGAGCGGCTGCCGCTCCTGTCATCAGATCTGCCGCCCGGACCGCCAAAGGATCTTGTCATCTGCCACCCTTTCTAATCTCATTGTTTATCATAGAGCAAGCCGAGTCTATTGAGTATGTTCCCTTTGACATCGAAAGGAAACCTTGAAGGCTGGTTAGGCTGTAACCTTCAGTGTGAGCGCGCCCGGGCTGAGAGCGAGGCTACTAAATAATTATGGCCGCGGGATTTGCGCTTAAGAAGCGATACGATCGACAAAAGCATGGTTTTTTGATTTGAAAGGATGAAAAACGGCAATGAGCCAGACGGTAATAATCGACGGACTGAGAACACCATTTGGAAAGCTCGGCGGAGCCTTGAGCTCGCTGCCTGCGATCGACCTCGCTGCTCCGCTAATCAAGGCACTGGTTGAGCGCTATAAATTAGCAGGCGATTCTGTCGATGAAGTTATTATCGGACAGGTGATTCAGGCTGGTTGCGGACAGATTCCGTCCCGTCAAGCGTTGTTAAAGGCTGGCTTGCCGACTACCTGCGAATCGACAACTGTCAACAAGGTTTGCGCTTCGGGTATTCGCTCTGTCACTATCGGTGACTTGCGCATCCGCGCCGGAGACGGCTCGATCATTTTGGCCGGCGGAATGGAGTCAATGAGTCAGGCTCCTTACCTGGTCGAGGCGAATTCCGCTCGATTTGGCAAACGGATGGGTCATGCCAAGTTCGCCGATGCGATGCTTCAAGATGGGCTTGAATGTCCCGTCACACTCGTCCATATGGCGGTGCATGGCGCTAAAGTTGCCGAAGAGTTGAAAGTCACGCGCGAAGCTCAAGATGAATGGGCTCTGCGCAGTCATCACTTGGCCTGTAAGGCGCAAGTTGAAGGTCGTCTTCAAGAAGAGATTTTACCGATCAGCGTGCAGGCTGGCAAAGGCGCGGCGAAATCGGTAGACCGTGATGAAGCGCCCAGGCAGGACACCACACTCGAAGCGCTAAAATCATTGCGTCCGGTTTTTTATGATAAAGGTTCAGTCACTGCCGGCAACGCTCCTGGTATTAATGATGGTGCAGCTCTGCTTTTGCTCATGAGCGAAGACAAGGCTCGCGAGTTAGGTCTGAAGCCATTGGCAAAGATCTTGACGCATGCCTCGCTCGGGCAAGATGTGCCATATCTGGCCACTGTGCCGGCTTTGTCGACGAAGAAGGCGCTGGCGAAAGTCAATCTGAAAGTAAGCGATCTCGATCTTATGGAGATCAACGAAGCCTTCGCGGCCGTGGCGCTCACTTCAATTGAAATGCTCGGGATAGACCCAGCCAAAGTAAATGTCAATGGCGGTGCAATCGCCTTTGGACATCCGATCGGTGCGAGCGGTGCGCGCATACTCTTGACTCTGGCCAAGGAGATGAAGCGACGCAATTCCCGTTATGGTGCAGCGGCGATCTGCTCTGGGACAGCGCAGGGAGATTGTGTGATTCTTTCACGGGAAGGATTGGAATAAGCTCCTTAAACGGCGGTACCCTTACCGGCAAGGAGAGTATTAAATGCAGAAAGGCGCCCATTTTACGGAGAGGCGGACTGCGGCATGGCGAGTCTGACCGACAGAGAGCAAGCTTTAACGAGAATCGAGGATTTAAGGCGGACTCTGCAGCACCACAGCTTCTGCTATTACGTGCTGGACCAGCCGGAGATTGGCGATTTTGAGTTCGACAGTCTCTTTCGAGAGCTGCAATCGCTGGAAAGCAAGTATCCTGAATTCCTCACCCCTGATTCTCCGACTCAAAAGGTGGGTGTGGCACCCAGTACGGAATTCGGAGCGGTCCGGCATAGAGTGCCGCTGATGAGCCTTGCCAATGCCATGTCCTTCGAAGAGCTCGATGGCTGGCAGGAGCGATTGCTGCGAACGCTTGGACTTACGGAGGCGGACAAAGGCAAACTCGTCTATGTATGCGAGCTAAAAATTGACGGGCTTTCAGTCGCGCTTACATACAAGCAGGGAGTATTGATAGAAGGCGCAACCAGAGGTAATGGTGTCGTAGGAGAGGAAGTCACGCTCAATTTGAAGACGGTCAAAGCTATACCGCACAAGTTAAGCCCGCCGCCGGGCGGATCGATGCCGGAGCTGCTGGAGGTGCGTGGTGAAGTCTACATGCCGGTTTCGAGTTTTCAAAAGCTGAATGCGGAGCTGGCCGAGTCCGGGCAGCAACTCTTTGCCAATCCGAGAAATGCAGCGGCCGGCTCGTTGCGTCAGAAAGATCCACGGGTTACTGCCCGCCGGAATCTGGGATATTGGGCTTATTTCGCTTATGTCACCGGCTCAGCGCTGGCAGAGCCCACCAGTCACGACAAAACACTTCAGCTGTTGTCGAAGCTGGGATTGCCGGTTGAGTCAAATCGAGCGGTTGTAGGCTCTTTGCAGGGAGTCAAGGAATTCTGCGAATTCTGGAATCACAGACGCCATCAATTGGATTATCAAACTGACGGTGTCGTCGTGAAGCTAGACTGCCGCCGGCTCTGGCAGGAGATTGGAGCAACTTCGCACAGCCCGCGCTGGGCGATTGCATTTAAGTACCCGCCGGAAGAGGCAGACACTGTGGTCGAGTCGATCGAGCTCGATGTCGGACGCACCGGTGCTGTTACGCCAGCCGCTAATCTAAGACCGATCAAGCTGGCGGGCACGACCGTCAAGCGAGCCACGCTTCACAACGCCGAGCAGATCAAGCGATTGGACGTAAGAGTGGGTGATACCGTGGTCGTGCGCAAGGCCGGTGAAATTATTCCGGAAGTGCTCTGTGTAAAGCCGGAATTCAGACCAGCCGATTCCGTTCCATTCGAGTTTCCCGTGCATTGTCCTGTTTGTGCCGGGCCGCTTGAGCGGGTGGGAGCCGAAGTCGCCTATCGTTGCCTCAACACTTACGGCTGCCCGGCCCAACTCAAGCGCCGATTGGAGCATTGGGTGAGCCGAGAGGCGATGGATATCGAGGGGATTGGCGAGGTCCTGATCAGCCAGGCATGCGATGCCGGGCTGATCAGAGACCCATCTGATTTTTACCGGTTGAACGAAGAGCTGCTTTTGAACTTAGAGCGAGTCGGCAAGAAATCAGCTCTCAATGTTGTAGCCGCAATCGCTGCTTCCAAAGGCAGACCGCTGGCTAATCTCATCTTCGCCTTGGGTATACGTCACGTCGGGCAATCGGCGGCAGAGCTTTTGGCCGAGCAGTTCGGGTCGATCGAGCGATTGCAAAGCGCTGGAGTCGAGCAGATTGAAGAGATTGAAGGATTAGGACCGACCATTGCGGCAAGCGTTGTCGAGTTCTTCAACTGCCTGGACAATCGAAGCTTGCTGGAGCGGCTGCGCAGTCTTGGCGTAAAAATGAGCGATGACAGCCAACCGGCGCAGAAGATGCCGCAGACGCTGGCGGGCCAAACTTTTGTATTTACCGGCGAACTTGCCACCGTTGATCGCAGCGAGGCCGAAAAGATGGTTAAGGCTCGTGGTGGCAAGGCGACATCTTCCGTATCGAAGAAGACCAGTTTTGTAGTAGCCGGCAGCAATCCTGGCTCAAAGCTGGCAAAAGCGCAGGAGCTCGGCGTTTTGGTTCTTGACGAGAGCGAGTTCAAAGCGATGATGAAAGCTGATGGCTAAGCGCTTAACCGGTTTGTAGACGGACAAATGCGTCCCAACACTCTTTAGGTTAAAATGGTTCCTGAAAGAGTCCGGAGCGGTGATGATTGGGGGCGTCTTTCAGTCCTATGATCGGATTTTTCAGCAGCTTTGGCAGCAACCGGCGACGGCTAGGTTTTAAGCGATTGACGATTGGCCTTGCGGTCGGCAGTTTAGCAGTCAACCTGATTCTGTGCGGGCTCAGCCCGTTTAAAGTACAGCCTGCGTGGTCGAAGCCCAAGGAGAAGAATACCTCCGGCTCGGCTCAGGAAAACTTTGACATCGGAATGAAACGATTCAAAGAAGGCGATATCGATGGTGCTATCGACTCTTATTTGCAAGCGATTTATTTCGCCAGAAATGGCTACAATCCATGGGCTTACTTCTGGCTCGGCGAATGCTACAAGCTTAAGAAGGAGAATGCCAAAGGGATCGAGGCGTTCAAGCAGCATATCGAGCAGGTGATGGGCCCGACTCCGGACGGACACATCGAGCTGGGCTACCTGTACATGGAGACCGGTCACGACGACGAAGCCCGTAATGAGTTTTACACGGCCCTCGGTCAATTTATGGGACCGGGACCGCGGGCACATAACGCGCTCGGAAAGCTCTGGGAAAAGGAAGGCAAGTATCGAGAAGCGCTGGGTTGTTACCGCGATGCCTTGGGTACCGGCCCGTGGACTTATCTTGAAGCCTGGATGAATTATGCCGAATGCTTTATCAAATTGAAGGATTGGGGCTCCGGCTATGCACAACTTCAAACTATTTTGAATAGCGAAACTATCAAGTTGACCAAGGATGATCAGCAAAAGATTTTTAACGACATGGGGCTGTGCCTGTTGGCAAAGGGCGATCACGAGGGAGCTATGCGCCGCTGGCGAGAATGTTTGTCGATCAATCCCTCCAATGCCGTGGCTCATCTCAACCTCGCTATGCTATTCGATTCCGAAAGCCACATCAGTTCAGCGATAGCCGAGTACAAGCAGTTCGTCAGATTGGCACCGCGCGATGAGAAGGTGGGCAATGTCAAAGATCGCCTCGAGGCCCTGGAACAAAAGCTGCATCCGCAGGAGCCTGTTTCCAGCGCCAAGCCAACTCCTTACATGAGGCAGCAGGCGCAGGAGGCTGAGGCTGCCAAACGAAAGGCGTTTGAAGAGTTGAGCGCGCCACCGCCACCAACCGAAAATCCATTCTAAACGTTTGGTCCAAACCATGTTGGGAAGTGCTTCGGCAAGATTTTGGAAGGATTCGAAAAGGGCGTCCTTCTTGCTTTGGTGTTCTTTTGCTTCTTTCATCCTAACCCGTATCGTTCCTCTTCCTCCTCCGGAGACATCTCAGACGGTGTTCCGAAGAGCAGCAAACGAGGCTCCATCGAAAGTGCTTTTAATGCTGCACCGAGCGGCTCGGCAAGGTGCCGCAACTCGCTGGTGCTGACGATACAATTTTGATAACTGGTCTTAAGGGCGTGTTGCCTGATTGCTGAATATAACGGTACTAGAAAGATCTCTTTTGCTTCGACGAGCGGACCGGAAATGATGATCTGTTGTGGTGCCAGGATATTGATCGCCGCCGCTATGCCAAAACCGACCGAGGAAGCGGCCTCTGTCAATGTATCGCGGCAAGCCCGGTTGCCCCGTTCGGCCTCTGAGATTACATCATCGAGCTCTTTGACTCGTGCGCCGCGCTCCTGGCAGACTTTCAAAAGCGCACCGGGTGTGGCAATAGTATTGATACAGCCGACGTTGCCGCACTCGCAGTTTCGCCGATTCCCCGGAGAAGGAAGATGGCCCAGTTCGCCGGCCAGACCGGAGCTGCCAGCTAAGAGCTGTCCGTGCACGACCAGCGCGGAATGAACGACATGGCCGAGACGAACAACCATCACGACATCTGAGTGACGCTCACCGCCGGTGGAGCTCTCCGCGATCGCGGACATATTGACGTGGGAGTCCAATACGATTGCACGCTTCAGCTTCTTCTGCAGTCTGGCCCAGAGCTCGACCGGCTGGACAGCGCCGGTCGCTTTGCTGACCGGATGTGGCTTCGCTGAGCTCGGCCGCTCGATGCCGCTGGGCAAGGCTAGTCCCAGGGCGCAGATCTTTCTTACCGGAATAGAAGCTTTCTTGGCTATCTCTTTGAGCGACTCCATGACGGACGAAGCAAGTTGATCGTAACCGGCATGCAAGTTGCAATCGCTGGCTGACTCGGCAATCAGATTGCCGTCTAAATCGCAGATCACGACTTTCAATCTGGTCGAATCAAGGCTCATGCCGGCGGCAAAGGCAAAGGTGGGATTGAAGATCAATCCAATCGGCCGCCGGCCTCGTTGCGATGTGGATGATTTGGAACCGGTCTCGATCAACACGCCCGCTTCAAGCAGCTCATCTACTATATTCGATACCGTCGCCGGTGATAGGTTGGCTTCCCGAGCTAATTCGGCCCGGCTGATCTCACGCTCACCGCGAACTATCGAAACGATCGCTAGAGCGTTTCGACGACGCATCTCAAGAAAACTTTGACTGCGCATCGACCTAATTCAGCGACTGGCCGTTGCAACCGTGGAGACACAATCTAAATTGTAAAGTCTGAACACAATCGCCCAGGCAATGTGTCGCCTCCCCCATCTCTTGTCAATTCGAGTGTACCTCAATGTCGACATTCCGGCGAGTGGCTTCAATCCGGTTTTTTCGCCGACTGGAATCGCCCGGTCGATTGAAGGCCTCATATAGCCGGATTTTTAAAAATCGGCGCTCAAGTTTCTTCAGTAAATTAATGTAGCTAGCTGGCCAGATAACCGGTAGCCGCCCATGTTATCTGCCGATTGAAGCAGTCTTCGTTTGGCCGAGATCTTATAAGCCTGTTTGGTCGGCGCTATTTTGCTTCAGATTGAGAGATGGTTGCAATCTCTTGGTCGACTTGCTCGGCTTGTGTTGTTTTCTTCTGGGCCTTGAGAATTCTGGAATAATCCTTCAAGAACACCAAGAGGTGCGGATGAGTCGCCGGAAAGGACGTGCGTTGAATTTCGATTGCGCGCTTCAATACCGGCTCGGAATCGGCAAGCTTGCCTTGGCTGGCCTGGCAGTTTCCGAGCGTATTCAGGACCAGGGCCAGCCCGGGATGATTGGCACCGGAATTGGATTCACGCAAAGTAACGGCTTGCTTCGCTAACGGTTCGGCTTCCGCTGCCTTGCCCTGGGCCAGCAGCGCGACAGCGAGGTTGCTGAGCGAAAGAGTCTTGAACTCCAGGTCGTCCGACTTTTCGGCATGGGTGATCGCTTTTCGATAGGCGTCCTCAGCTCCCTTCAGATTCTTCTGATAGAGATATAGCGTCGCCAGATCGTTTAAGGTTTTGCCCAGCATGATGGTGTCCGGTTCCTTCGCGGTCTCCTCCATCGCGAGCGCTTGTTTCAACAGCGGCTCGGCTTCGCCCAGCTTTCCCTGGTGGATATAAATCTCGGCCAAATTGGTCATAGCAGAATAAGTGACTTCGCTGTTGCCGGCGGGCAGCTCTTTGGCCAATGAGACTGCTTTCTCGACGTTTTTTTGAGCTTCTTCCATCTGGCCGAGTCTCATATCCATTGCGCCGATTGAGTTCAGCGTAATGGCTAAGCTCGGGTCTTTCGACCCACGCTTCTCGGCTTCTATCATTGCTTTGACCAGAATTGATTTCGCGTCGGCATAATTACCTTTTTCAGCCGCAGCCAGGGCCTCCTCGATCAGTTTGTCCCAGCCGTTGCTCGTTGCTTTTTGGGCGGTGGTGCTGGCTGCTGGAGCCGGTACAGCTGATTTTGCTGGCTCTTGCTGAGCGATGGCGCCCTCGGTGGCGATCGTCTGCACTAGGGCTAAGACGAGGAAACTGCGAATACTTTTCATTGAAACCTCATGCTATTCAAAACGGTAATGCTTGCGAACTGCCTGGGTAATATGCCACTGGCAGCTCAATCCTTTTTCAAAGGTGACCAGGTCGCCGGTGCCTATAGCTACTTCACCCTTGTCTGTCCTGACTGTCACCACGCCTTCCAGAAAGTAGCAAGTTTCTTTTGAGTCATAATGCCAGTCAAAAGTAGAAGGCTCCTTTGTCCAAATCGGCCAGGTGGTGGCTTTAACTGCGTCGAGTTGATCTTTGTCCGGACGTTCGACCTTAATGCGCTCGTCGATGCTAATTGTGGTCATCATTCATCTCCTCAAATTTGGAGGCGAGGTTTTGCCTCGCCTCCGGGTCGAAATTAGAGCCACTCTTCATGCCGGCAGAGGCTGGGGCTTATCTGCCTGAATAAGAAGGTTGCCGCTTTTCGACAAATGCCTTGACGCCTTCCTGGAAATCATCGCTTCTTCCGGCAATCTCTTGCAGGCTGGCTTCGTAGTCGAGCAGCTCTTCGAGATCAGGAAAGACGGCGCGATTGACTGCTCGCTTGGTCAAGCCAAACGCTTTGGTCGGACCAACTGACAGTTTGGTGGCAAGCTCCAGAGCTTCTTTCATCAATTGATCCTGGGCGACTATTTTGTTGATCAGCCCCAGCCGCAAGGCCTCGGCGGCATCCAATTTCTCGGCGCTGTACATCAATTCGAGCGCCTTTGTCAGACCGATTAACCGCGGAAGGAAGAATGTCGAGCCCGAATCCGGGATTAATCCCACCTTCGTAAATGATTGAATAAAGCTGACGCCTTCAGCGACGATTCGATAATCGCAGGCAAAAGTCACACTGGCACCGGCTCCGGCTGCAACTCCATTAATCGCAGCAATGACCGGTTTTTCCATGCGACGGATGCGAATGATGATCGGATTGTAGCGCCGTCGAATCGAGTCACCCAGTGATGGACGTTGTCCGCCATCGGCAGTCACCGCTCGACTTTGCAAATCCTGGCCGGCACAAAAACCGCGACCGGCTCCGGTAATGACGATGGCGCGCGTGCCCTCGTGCCTTTCCGCTTCCTTGAGAGCATCTTGCAGTTTGAACGTGAGCTCGTCGTTGAAAGAGTTGAGCTTGTCAGGGCGGTTCAAGGTGATTACCTGCACCGCATCCTTTTGCTCGACAAGCAATATGTTTTCTTCGCTCATTGTTTTTGTTTCTCCAGGCTATTTACTTAAATCCGACTCCTGAAATGGCACGGCTTCGCTAACTTCGGCCTGCAATCCAGGTGTGACAACTGTCTTCTTAGCGTCCAGTGAAGCTTGCCGGCCTCTTCTCCAGGAATGCACGCATGCCTTCCTTTTGATCCTCGGAGGCGAAGAGCATATAGAAGTTTTTTCGCTCGAATTGCAGTCCTTCCGAGATTGAGGTGTCGAAGGTCTTCAGCACGGCTTCCTTGGCTAAACGAACGGCAATTGGCGATTTCTTGGCAATCTCTCGAGCCAGCTCTTTGGCGGCGTCGAAGTAAAGCTCAACCGGAGCTACTTTGTTGACCAAACCGAGAGCGTGCGCTTCAGCGGCAGTAATCGGCCTGCCGGTCAAGATCAGCTCCATCGCTTTGTGCTTGCCGATTACCCGCGTGAGACGTTGCGTTCCGCCGGCGCCGGGAATTACTCCGATGTTTATCTCGGGCTGTCCAAACTGGGCGGTCTCGGAGGCGACTATGATGTCGCAATTCATCACCAACTCACAGCCACCACCTAGTGCGAAGCCGCTAACGGCGGCGATAATCGGTTTTTTGATGTTGCGGATGCGATCCCAGGTCGCGAAGCGATCTTTTAGCATAATGCTGACCGTGGTTTCGTCCGACATCTCTTTGATGTCTGCTCCGGCCGCAAAAGCTCGCTCGCTGCCGGTCAAGATGATTACTCTAATTGAGTCGTTGCGATCGAATGCTTCCAGGGCGGTCACGAGTTCGTCCATAAGCTCGTGATTGAGCGCGTTCAGAACCTTCGGTCTATTCAATTTGACGATGCCGATTTGATCGTCCGTTTCAACCAAAATGTTTTGATTCGTCAGAGTCATCATTCCTTCTCTCCTGTTGTCAGCTTAATGTTTGTCCGCAATTGCCACAGAATTTAAATGTGGTCGGCTGGCTCGCCTGGCAAGAACCACATTCACGCAGATCGACCGCCGGCCCGAAAGGCTCGGCTGGTGCTTTGGCTTGTCCGCGAATCTTTTCATAGGGCATCTCCGCCTTACGACGAAAGGAGCGCAGCCCCTCGGCTGTTTCAGAAGCACCGGCGTGCAGAGTCAGCCAATCGCGGGCATGCCCGATCGTCATCGACCATGAGAAATCACGCCAGAAGTTGAGCTGTTGCTTCGTATAACGCGAGCACTCGGGAAGTTTGTTGTAGAGCTTTTCGGCTAGTTCGGCGACAGCTTGATCCAGCATGGAGGCTGGCACTACTTGATTTACCAATCCCCAGTCGAGGGCGGTGTATGCGTCTATTGGTTCGCAGAGCAGCAGCATTTCGCGGGCGCGACGGTCACCGATGATCAGTGGCAGCCATTGGGTGGCACCGCCGGCGGCGACACTGCCGCGTGCCGCTCCCACCTGTCTGATTGTGACGTGATCTGCCGCTACCGCCAGATCGCAAGCCATGTTCAGCTCGTTGCCTCCGCCGACAACCATGCCGTTTAAGCGGGCGATCGTCGGTTTGCCGATGTTTCTCAAGCGATCATGCATTTCGATGAAGGCATACATCCACTTGTGATAATCATTCGGTTTCTTGAGTGTTCGCTCCTCCTGTTCCCGCAAGTCGGCTCCGGTACAAAAGGCTCTGTCGCCCGCGCCGGTGATGATCGCGCAGGCGACGTTATCATCGTTGCTGGCGTCTTGAAAGGCAGCCGCCAACTCAAGCAGGGTCTGAAGGTCGAAACAGTTGAGGACTTCCTGCCGGTTGATCGTGATGGTGGCAGTGTAGCCGGTTTTCGCATAGAGAATGCGCTGGAATCCGAAGCTGTCAGTTGGTGCGCCGGTCCAATATGTCTCCGTCTGTCCCATTCTCTTCCCCTTTAGTGAATCAGTTGAACAACTTTCCTGAGTCGGCGCCGGCTACGTCGCTTAGCCGCCGACCGAAGCGGGAACCTTCTCTTCGACCTGAACGAACATCATCGAAACGATGCCTTTGGCGAAGCTCATCAAGTTTTTCGCGGATGCCTTGCCCTCATCGGATGACATGGCATTTTTAAGCGCGTCCATATCATCGAAGTAAAGCTCTGCTATCAGGTAGTACTCTGATTCACCTTGTGGTGTGCCGAGCACTTTCGATACTTCAACCTTCTTGAGTCCGGGCATTTTGTTGGCCAGCGGTATATGGGTTTCGAAATAGAGCTTGTCGAATTCCGCTGGATTCTCAGGCTTCTTGTATAGCGCTACTAACTTGACCATTTACTCTCTCCTTGTGTATGTTGTTACCGTAAAACTCATTTGTTCAGTTGTTTGCGCGCGAATTGCTGGCAGTCTTCCGTAAGGCCGCTTCCGCTTCGCAAGCGAGCTGGTGCAAAAGCGCCATCTCTTTAATCTTGTTGTCCAGCCAGGATTTGGCGACGACTGCTTGAGTGACTGTACCTCTGGCGATCTTCCCGCGTGGGTTGAATGCTTCGACTTCGCAGACCACCTTCGAGTCTTTGATATCGCAGACGGTGGCATGCAGCTTGACCGGCATGCCAGGAATGGTCGGCATTAGATGGGACACTTCAATGTGGTATCCCATGCCCTCCTCATTGTCGTCGAAGTATGGTTCGAGCAGTTTGCGCGATGCCCATTCCAGATGCTGCACCAGCGACGAGGTGGAAAAAAGGTGATGCACCTCGGCGCCGTCGAATACCGCCGTCATGTTCGGCGTGACTGTAACTTCGAGTTCGGTGGTCATTCCAATTTTTAAGCCAGGCTTCATGTCGATTTCCTTGCGATTAGAAAGTCCGTGATTACTTCTGAGCAGCGTCCTGCTGCTTTCTGGGTTGGCGGCGATCAACCACTCTAACTGCTTTGCCTTCGCTGCGCGGCAACGACTTCGGAGGCAGCAGCGTGACTTTCGCGGTCAACCCGAGCGTCTCTTTTAAAATAGAGGTGATGCGGTAGCTTAGCGCTTGCAATTCAAGCTGGTCCTTTTCGAACCGGCCCCAATACGCGAGCAATTGCTCGGTTACTTCCACTTGTACTTCCAGTGTGTCTAGCGCTTTCTCCCGGTCGACGACAAGTTGATAGTGGGCGGAGAGCTCTGCCACTTTGAGCAGTTCGCGCTCAACCTCTGATGGATAGAGATTTACGCCGCGAATAATAAGCATGTCGTCAAGCCGAGCGCGAACTCGCCGCATTCGTACCATCGTTCTTCCGCAGCGACAGGGCTCGGCGTACAGTGTCGACAAGTCACCGGTGCGATAGCGAAGGAGCGGAATGCCTTCCTTCGTAAGGTTAGTGAATACGAGCTCCCCTTCTTCTCCCTCCGGCAACGGTGAACCGCTCACCGGATCGATTACCTCCGGAAGAAAGTGATCTTCCCAAACGTGCAGCCCATCTCTCCCTTCGAGGCACTCCATTGAGACCCCCGGTCCGGTCATTTCGCTCAAACCGTAAATGTCCAGGGCATTGATTTTCAGAGCCTGCTCGATCTGTCCGCGCAACTCTTCGGTCCAAGGCTCGGCGCCGAAAATTCCGATCTCCAGTTTGATTGAATCTCGATTGATGTTTTGCTCTGTCATCGCAAAAGCTAGATTAAGTGCATAAGATGGCGTGGAGCAAAGTACTCTTGCTCCCAGGTCTTGCAGTAACATCAGCTGTTGCTGCGTCTTTCCGCCAGAGGCCGGAATCACTGTCGCTCCTAATCTTTCTGCCCCATAGTGCACGCCGAGACCGCCGGTGAAAAGACCGTATCCGTAACTATTGTGAACGATGTCGCCCGGCCTAACCCCGCCTGCGGACAGCGATCGCGCGCAAACCTCCGACCAGCTGTCAAGATCGTTTTTCGTGTAGCCGACCAGCGTTGGCTTTCCTCTCGTACCGGACGAGGCATGCAGGCGCGAGATTTCAGGCAAGCCAACGGCAAAGAGACCGAACGGATAGTTGTCACGCAAGTCGCTCTTGCGAGTGAACGGAATCCGTTTCAAATCATCCAAGGAATTAATTGATTCCGGGGTGACTCCGGCTGCGGCAAGCCTTTCGCGATAGAACGGAACATGAGCTTGCACGCGCTCGACGACGCGCTTTAGTCTCTCTATTTGCAACGCTTCCAGCTCCGGACGCGCGATGCATTCGAGCTTGCTATTCCACATAAAGACGTCAGATTTCAGCGGCACGGCCGTTGGTGCAAGTGGGACTTTAGGTGATGATCATATCTTCTTGGCAAGCGGCTGGGCTCGGGAGCAGATAAGCGTTTACTGATTTTTCTGTGTCTGCGCGGCCAGCCTGAACCTGGTGCTTTCACTGAACTGATTGCATTTCATCCGAAGCGGCCGCGTCGTCGCCGGTGGCCAGCTTTAGCGTCTGCTGGCTGGGTAGGTGTGCGTGAAGGAGTTTTCTAATTGTGTATTTGTTCATCGCGTAAACGCACCGGAGCGAGCCCTTCTATTTGAACGATCGCATCGGACAAATGGAAGTGGGAGATCAGCCAGGGGGTGAGCGAACCCCGTCGCTCGAGCTTGAGATGCAGCACGACCTGCCTGAGCTTAGGCAGTCGTTTGGCTAGCTCGTCATGTGGAATGCGGTCGCCGCCTGGCGTTAATACCTGGCCGGGATCGCTCGGAGTGATGTAGAGATTGGCTTCGGCTGTGGCTGGAGAGCCATCTCCCTGCGCTTGTGGCAATTTGATCAGACCCGGTTCTAAAGAAGGTCTGAGCCGTAGTGTCAACCCGCGGGAGCAGTCGAGATTCGGGTTGTCAATGAACTTTTGAAATTCTGCCAGCTCGAGGTTGCGGCCGAAAGCGAGAGACAGCGGCAGAAAGATTGGGCTGTAGCGAGCAGCCTCGAACAGCAGCGGCACGGAGACAGAAAAGCTGGTTGGCTTCTCCCAGGGAAATGTGTAGCGAAACTTCTCATGCAACTCGGTCTTGGCCAGTGGACCGACTTGAAAGTTGTGACCGACTAGAAATGCCAGATTTGGCTCAAGTCCTGACTCGTACTTAAGATAAGCTCCGTAGCCCTCTTTGGGAGGGCAGGAGCAGCTGATGTCGCCGAAGTAGAGGAGCGCTGAAGATACCTCTCCCGCTTTGATGGTCTCTAGAAACTGAGTGACGGTTGGTTCGAGTGGCGGAGCAAACTTGTCATTAAGCACGACGAATGTGATCGCTGCCAGGCAGATCGAGAGGAACAGAACATAGATGATTCTCATTGCTTGCAGTCTTTGGATGCGGAGCCAAGTTATACTACATTTAAGCCCAATCTACACAGGAGCGTCAGTAGCCGCCATGTCAATGCTGTCAACAGGTGTTTTGGTGTTGTTTGCGGTAGCGGCGGTAGTGTCCTTCGCCTTTCCCTTCTTCAAGGAAGGGATTTACAAACAACTGACCTGGCGACCGGACA
>JAGVKB010000129.1 GCA_020050835.1 Candidatus Obscuribacterales bacterium
AAAGAAACACTTAAGAGCGTGCCGCTGGTAGAACAAAACGATGTGCGCAAGTCTTTAGAAGAGGCTATCCAGAAGCGAGCCGATCAGATCAAACAGAGTCAGCCTGGCGGCGAAAAAATTGCTCCTGCGGCTCAAACTAAACCCGGCGGAACGGAGCAAAGCAAGAGAGAAAGTCCAGCTGCGCCGGTTGCTGGTCCAGCGAGAGAGCAAGGTGGTACGAGGGAGGCACCGGCTGTCAAGCCGGACGCTGGCAGCCGGCCGGCCGTACGTGGGATGGAAGCAAATGATGTCCGTCAGCCGAACAACGATAATCAACGCAGAGCTGAAAAGATAGCTGATTCGCGTGGAGCGGAGGTAGCATCTCGTCGGGAGTGGCAACCAGGCGCAAACGGTCCGCAGCGATTTCTAGATCGCGAAATGAATCAGGCACGGGAGCGTCAGAAGGCAGGTGGTGTCGACCAGGGACCTGCCTTGGAGCAGAGATCAAAGCTGACTGCTGAGCCGATCAAAACCGGTGGCGAAAAACCAATTCCGGCAAAGCTCTCTGATTGGCGAACACCAGAGCCAAAGTCGGGCGATGGCAAAGGACCGCTCGAGCGGCCAGCCGAGCGCAAACAGCAGAATGATTTACAAAGTACAGTCAAAACCAACGATCAAAAGCCGACACTCGAACGCAATTTGAATTGGAAAGCACCGGAGCAAAGAGGTTCCGATGACCGCTTCCCAGCCGCCAAGCGGCCAGACGTCAATGTTTCATCGACGCCAGTAAAGGACGGTTTCCGCGACAGTAAGGCTGCGCAGACTGCGACCGGTCATGCGGTTGGGCCGGAGCGCAGTGCGGCTAACCGGCCGGCGACGCAATCTGATTACAATTCAGCCAAATCCGAACAGCGAAAGGTCGGTGAAGGGGCCGGACAAGGAGGAGATAAGGGGCTATCGGGCACGCCGTCGAGTAAGCGTTCTGCTTACCAGGAAGTTTCGTCGCCCACCGAGTTGAAGCGCCAGCAATCTGCGAGCGCTCAGCTCAGCGTCTCCGATCTGGCTCGGGGCATTAAGTCCTTGCAAGAGCCGGGGCGAAGTTTCGGTAAAATTGGTGCTGAGACGGACCGCAGTGCTAGCCCGACCCAATTGAGAGGTGCGGTCGACCTGGCCAGGAATGTCCAGCGGCTGGAGAATCTGGCTCGTTTGAACCAATTGCAATCGGTGTCCGGGCGCCCTTTGGAAGTGGTCAGAACGCTGAGAGAACTGCCGTCCGGCCGGGCGGCTACGCCGTTGACCGACGGCGCCGTGCGAGCAGTGATCGGGCGCACGCTTGCTGCATTTGATGCTGGAAGGACAGCGGCAGGACAGACACGTGGCGTTGATCTCGCGGCTCGACCGGGCGCCATTGGCACGAGCAGATTCGATCCGCAGGGAGCTTTGAATATCAGAGAACCGCGTGGTTTTACTTCCGCTCAGAGGATCGATCGGCGTTATATATTTGGTACCGAGATTGCTCTGGCAGCGGTTATAGCAGCTGCTGGAGTCGCTCGCCGCCGTCCGGAAGATATTGCCAACAGTGGCAGAGCGGCGGACAAACCGACAGATCGCCCGGGCGATCGGATTGCGGACAGGCGCCCATCGTCATTGCCTGCCGGGCTTGCTTCGATTCGTGAAAGCGGAATCGGACGGACAATGGCAGACCGCCAGCAGGGCTTACTAACATGCAGTACGCGCGTCGATCGGCGCTATATCTTTGGGACTGAGGTTGCGCTCGCCGCTCTGATCGCTGCTGGCGGCGTATCCCGGCATCGTTTAGATAAGGAGCTTTTCGGTCAGCAAGCCGGCGACAAAGGTAGCGGCAGCCGCACGAGTCCAGCTGCCGACGGACGACCGAAGGCGCAGGACGGCGGGCGCGGTTCAGATCGTTCGATGGCAAACAACGCTGAATTCAAATCATTCACCACTGCCGCTAAAGTAGGCGACAAGCGCTTTGTTACCGGTGCTGAAATCGCCTTGGCAGCCATACTCTCGGCTGCCGGTGTCAGCAAGTTGAATGCAGTGACGGATAGTCCGGCAGAGCGCTCACCGGTTCAAAATGAAACACCTCAAGCTGAGAGCCAGGAGCGCATCGGCTATCAAGGCGCGGAGGTTAGGCCGGCTGGCGACGGATTGCGATCTCCAGGCAGCATTCGGCTAAAGGCTAATGCATCTGACTTTCCGGAGCGAAAAGACGAGCAAGACGACGAGCAGCCGGAGGAAATTGAAAGGCTAGTCGAAAGCTTGTCGAAGAATGTTTCGCAGTCCGATCATGAGAGTGCAGTCCATCGCAAGGTTGTTCTGCACAGACCAACTACAATTATCTCGGCTAGAGATACTTTGGTAAGCGTCGCTGAAGCGTTCTTCCATGATCCTAATCTAGCTTGGCTGATAGCCGATCTCAATTTTCACAACGTGCGAGAGTCGTGGATTGATGGCAAACGTGTGATCGAGCTTCGCAGTCGACAGCAGATCGAGCTGCCTGTCTGGGCAGATATTGAAGCTTTTTATAGCAGCCGTTCGGCGGAGGCAAGGCCGGAGAACCTGGTGACGATCATCGAAGAGACTCAAATCGACAGAGAACTGCTAGCGAGTGCTTTGGGAACGGCCATGGGCGTAGGCTCATCCAGTCCCGGTCCTGTTGTTCAATCGAAGTTGCATGTTTCTGCTATTGCGAGTCAACCACCCGATCGACAATTCCGGTGGTTGTTCAAACGCTTTTTGACGAACTCACCTTAGTTTCAGATCTTTGCCACGCGCTCAGGGTAGACTTGTTAAATGAGTGTTGGCGTGGGTATAGGATGAACTTTTCAATTCGCTGCCGGTGTTTGGCAGGCTGGAAATTGATTGACTAAGGTTTAAGACGGTGTCACCGAAGGACTCCAGAAGCAACAAGGTCGAGCGTCTCGCTCAATTCCTGCTGAGTGGGATACTGGCTTGCTGTTCGGTGGTGATCATTGCTGAATTCCTGTTTTTGGTTTGGGCCGTAAGGCAGGAATTTCCTAAAGTTGCCTCCATCTCCTTCGGCAACATTGCATTCGTTTCGCTGGCTTGCGTGCTGCTGCTGCTGCCGGTGGCTTGCTTGGCTGTCGGAAGGCGCCGACTTGCCGGTTGGTTCGCTCGCCGCTGGCTGTCGGTCGTTGAGCGCATAACCGGCACCACGAGTCTCTTTGTAGCAAAGGCCTGCGTTAGCTTGGCTGACTGTTGTACGGAGGAAGAAAAATTCGACGAGGCCGAACGATTGTACAAGCGGGCCGTCGCCATCAATGCCGTGGTCGGTAAACAGGGAAGTTCTACCTTCCAGATCCACACCGAGCTGCGTTATCTCAACTTCTTGAGGCAGTCCAACAAGATTCGCACCGCGGTCGCAATTGCACCGTATCTGCTGGAGTTGGAGAAGCGTTACCGTCCATACAACTTCACTAATCGCAGTCTTTATATGCTGGCGATTGTGTTTGCTTCAATATCGACAGCAATCTTGATCCTGGACTGGGCAGCCGCCTCATCGAGTTTAGCCGGCAATTATTCACTGGCTAAGGAGATTTGCGAGTTCGCGCCGACACCACCAGCGATGCTTTCGCAGTTCAAAGTCGGCAAATCTATGGAGCTGCTTGCGCGTGGATACAGCAAGGGAGCTCAATGGGACAAGGCCGAGCCATTGTATAAAACGCTGTTGGAGATTCGAGAAGTAAGAGATGGTGCCAACAGCGCCGCAGCTGCCGAAGTAATGCAACTGCTTTCCGAGGCCTATTTAAATCAAGGCAAGTATAAAAAGGCGCAACAGTTGTTGGAGCAGACTTTGAGCATCTACGGCGAGCAGGCTGGGGTTGACGATCCGCGTACCGTACTGATCTTGAACGATCTTGCCACTGTCTACTGCAGTGAAGATAAATTCGATCAGTCACAAAAGCTGATCAAGAAGGCGCTCAGCATTTATGAGAAGAACCGCCGGCCAAGAGATTTGGCAGTGGCAGAGGGGCTCCACCGGTTGGCGGTTGTCTGTTGCTCCAAAGGAAGATACGAGCAAGCCGAGCCGCTTTACCGGCTGGCAATCGCGCTTAGCGAAGAGAGCTACGGTCCAGACGATCCGCGTCTGGCACGCACTCTTGCTGATTATGCAAACCTGTTGAAGCTGACTAAACGCTTCGATCAGGCTCAAAAAATGGAGGCGAGAGCACGCACCATCAGGGCTTTATACGGCTCGTCAGCCTTGTCGCAGGCAATCAAGACATTGTAGCTTGCAAGTAGGCTTACTTGGGCTGGGACGATTGTCAATCGGCGATGCATCAGCGGTCGAATCGCCTCGTCGAATTGTTAAGGGGCTGAATGCAGCTCATTAGTGGTGGGGCAAGTACGTACAACTGCTCGGCTTCTGTGCAATTGCACAGTGGCTCTCACTTTCCCGGGCGATATGTTGGAGTCGTGAATGGCGATGCGGCAGGTGAAAATTCTATGTCAGAAGCTGGTTTTAGCAATGGTTCTCGCGATGCCCGAGGTCCGGCGGTGCCAGATGGTGCCGCCGTTAGATCTGGATTGAGAGAGCTTTTGCGAAGGTACGAGGGTGGACTTTCGTCTGCCGTCGAGCGATTGCAGTCCCTCCTTCAGGAATTGGCCAGTCATGAGAATTTAAGCCCGCTCACAATAGCGATCTTTGGCATAGCATGCTTGACGATTGCCGGTGGAGTATGGGTGGCAGCATGCACCGCCAGTGGTTACTTGACTGGCTTGACGCTTGGGGCTGGAGCGTGTCTTGCCGCGAGATGGATCTGGAAAGCGCAGGGCAATGAAGTGAGCTGGTTGCGATACGACTCCGCTGAGCCACTAAGCTCACGAACTGGTGCTCCAGGTCGTGAGCCGGTTTCATGCAGAGTCGTAAAGGGAAATACCACGCTGTTTAAGTATTCCGACGGGTCAGTCGTCTACGAGCACAAGCGTGACACGAACGCCAATTGTGAAATGGAACGAGTGAAAAATGACGATTTGAAAGCGGCGGTGCGCACCACCTATCTGTCTGATGGCACGAAAGTCCGTGAGTTTCCGGACGGTTTGCGGACGCTTTCAAAAAGATTTAGTGATGCTAGTTATCTGATGAAATGGCAGGGTCATTCCGAATTCGATTCAATTGAATTGCGCACTGACGACGGCACCTTTCTGGAGATCTATTCCAACGGGCACAAGATTGTCGATTGCGCCGATGGCAGTTGCTATGAAGACGACCCGGACGGACACAGGCGCGTGTTCAATTCGTGCTACGGTGTGGAAAGGGTGGATATACTCCCGGAACACGAGATCGTAAGGAATATTCAGCTCTTTCATTTGATGAATGTTGTCCTGATTGGCGGCGATGTCGAGAGGTTCTGTCCACCGTCTTTAACTTCGGCGCTGACCGGAATGCTGGCCAGGATTGAGCAACCGACAGAGCCGGCCTCTTAGGTCCGGTCAGGCCGATTACGAACGAAAAGACCTTTCCACCGTTGAACTTTCTTGAGAAGTGAAGCGTCTAACCGATTGTGGGACGAAAGAGGGCGATGGGAGAGGTCAATCATGTTCGCACGAGTATTTTCTGGTGGACTGCTGGGTGTCGATGCTTATCGCATTGAAGTAGAAGTGGATGCTCATGGTGGAATTGGGCAGATCTTGTTGGTCGGGCTGCCGGATGCTGCCGTCAAGGAATCTCAAGAGCGTGTCAGGTCTGCCATTAAGGCTTGCTCCCTCCTGATGCCTTCAGCCAAGAAATGGGTGGTTAATCTAGCTCCGGCTGACACTCGCAAGGAAGGACCGGCGCTCGATTTACCGATCGCCGTCGGTATCTTGGCCACCGGCGGTTACCTGCCGGTCGATCACCTGCCCAACTTCTGGCTGATTGGAGAGCTTGGGCTTGACGGCTCGCTGCGACCCGTTTCCGGAGTTTTGCCGATCGCTATGGCTTGTCGCGCCAGCGGAGCGGACAATATGATCGTACCGGAGGCGAATGCTGAAGAGGCTGGTCTAGTCGAAAAACTGAAGGTATATCCGGTCAGTCATCTCAAGCAGGTTTTAACGATCTTGACTGAACCAGCAAGCGCTGCTCC
Source organism: Candidatus Obscuribacterales bacterium (assembly GCA_020050835.1). GTDB lineage: Bacteria > Cyanobacteriota > Vampirovibrionia > Obscuribacterales > Obscuribacteraceae > JAGVKB01. The sequence goes on from JAGVKB010000129.1 coordinate 6,090, forward strand.
GTTGGCGAGTAATGCTGTCTATAACTTCCGCCGTACGCAACAAAATCAAAACTTCGATTTTGATTTCCAGGATGTGAAAGGGCAGGAGCAGGCTAAACGGGCACTCGAGATCTCGGCAGCCGGCCGGCACAACATCTTGATGGTCGGTCCGCCCGGCTCCGGTAAATCCATGCTTGCTCAACGCCTCGCCACTATCATGCCGCCGCTCGACTTTTCCGAGTCGCTCGAGTTGACCAAGTTGTACAGTGTGGCTGGCCTGCTGCCTGACAGATCGACGATCATCGCCAAAAGACCATTTCGCAACCCACACCACAGCGCGTCGGCGGTCGGATTGGTCGGTGGAGGCGCGCAGCCCAAGCCAGGTGAGATCTCGCTCAGTCATTTAGGAATCTTGTTTCTGGACGAGCTGACCGAATTTCCGCGTTCGCATATCGATTGTCTCAGGCAGCCGCTCGAAAGCGGCAATGTCACAATCAGCCGGGCGCAGCAGACGCTTACCTTTCCTGCCTCCTTCTTGCTGATTGGGGCCTGCAATCCCTGTCCATGCGGGCACCGTGGCGACCCGGCGCAATATTGCAGCTGCACACCACATCAGGCCGATCGCTATTGGTCCAAGTTGTCTGGCCCGTTCTTGGATCGGGTCGACCTGCATGTCGAAGTGGGCAGGCTGCGCGAGGGAGAGTTGTCCTGCACCACTCGCGGTGAATCATCAGAAATCATGAAATTGCGAGTGATGAGAGCGATTGAGCGACAGAAGGGGAGATGTCCCGAGGGTCAATTTGTCTACAACGGACAGCTCAGTCATCGCCAGTTAATCAAATACTGCAAAATTGACGACGGTTGCCGGGCATTGCTGGCACGGGCGGTTAGCCAGCTCGGTCTGTCCGCTCGCGCTTACGATCGCGTATTGCGGATTGCACGGACGGTAGCAGATCTCTCTGAGTCCGACCAGATCGAGTCCGGACACCTAGCTGAAGCGATTCGTTATCGCGCGATGTTCCGGCAGGCCAGTCAGAAGATCTGAACATCTGTGCACTGAAGTCGGGCGATTTGATGCTTAAGGGAAGAATTCAGCGTGCAGCTGCTTCATCGCTTTATCAGCATCGTCGCGGCTGACCACGAAACTGAGATTGATATCTGAAGCGCCGCCGGAGATCATTACGATATTTATGTCCTTCAGGGCGCTGAACACTCGGCCGGCGATGCCGCTTTGCTCTCTGAACTGCCTGCCTACTACCGAGACGATCGCCACATCTGATGATGTGCGCACTTCGCCATGTTCGAGCAACGCTTCTTTCAATTCGCTCAGGTAATCGGTTTGATCGATGGTGAGCGACACCGAAATTTCGGAAGTGGCGATTAAATCGATCGGTGTTTTGTAGCGGTCGAAGAGGGCAAAAATTTGGGACAGGAAACCATGACTCATCAGCATGCGTGGTGAGCTCAAAAAGATTGCCGTTATTCCCTTTTTGGCCGCCACTGCACGAATCGTTTCAGTGGCCTGGGCGGCGGATTTTATCAGTGTTCCCGGTTGGTCGGGCCGCATGGTGTTCAAGATGCGCACCGGAATGTTCTTTTCGATCGCCGGTTTGATCGTGAGCGGATGCAGGACTTTGGCGCCGAAGTACGCCAGTTCGGAGGCTTCTTGAAAGGAAACCTCCGGAAGCACTCTTGCTTCCGGAACTACTCTCGGATCGGCAGTCATCATGCCGTCTACGTCTGTCCAGATCTGAATCTCATTTGAATTGAGGGCGACGCCTACGATTGAAGCGCTATAATCGGAACCGCCTCGTCCGAGCGTCGTGCTGGCACCGGATTCGGTGCGACCGATAAAGCCCTGCGTGAAGACGATGGTACCGGCTTGCGTATGAGGCAGGATGTGCGTCTGTGCTTTTGGCGTCAGCACATCCCAACGCGGGTTGGCCTTTCCGTAAACCTCGTCGGTAATCAAAAACTCCCGGGCATCCAGCCATACTGCTTTATGCCCACTTTGGATGGCGAATTCTGCGACCAGGCGCGATGAGAGCAATTCGCCCAGACCCGAGACGGCATCGAGCGATCTTCTGGTTAACTCACCAAGGTAGCTGACGCCTTTGTAGAGGATGCTCAGCTCATCCAACCGGCTTGCTAGCTCGTCTTTCAAGGCAAGACCGGCCTGGCTCGTTCCTAAGAGAGCGGTGATGGCGTCGAGATGTCTTTTTCGAATCGCTTCGATCTGCGAAAGCGCGCCGCCCAGATCGCGGGCGAGTGCTTTTTCTGCTCCGTCAATGAGGGCGTTGGTTACGCCGGACATCGCTGACAAGACGACAACCTTTTGAGGACTCTTCGCTTGCGCGCAGAGATCCACTACCTGTCGAATTCGCTCAGCGCTTTCTACCGACGTTCCGCCGAATTTGAGAACGAGCATGTCTGCGTCGTCAGCGCCTCCAGATATCGGCGCCCAGTGCTCTGAATTTTTCTTCGAGATGCTCGTATCCCCGATCGAGATGGCTCAACCCGGTCAGCTCGGTTATCCCTTCGGCTGCTAGCCCGGCAATAATCAAAGAAGCAGCGGCTCTCAGGTCGCTTGCTTTGACTTCAGCTCCCATCAAGCGAGGAACGCCTTTGACTACGGCAGCATTACCTTTGAGGGCGATGTCTGCGCCCATCCGGCGCAACTCGCCAACCTGCATAAAGCGGTTCTCGTAGATGGTTTCGGTAATGATCGAAGTTCCTTCGCACGTTGCCAGAACGGACATGATCGGTGCTTGCAGATCGGTCGGGAAGCCCGGATAAGGCACCGTTGTGATATCGGTCGCGCGCAAGCGTCCATGCGACTTCACTTTGATTGTGTCCGGGGCGTAAATCGCTACTTCCGATCCGATCTCAGAGATTTTACTGATTACGGAATAGAGGTGATGCGGATTGAGCCCCTCGATCGTCACTTCTCCGCCAGTAGCCATAACGGCTGAGATGAAGCTGCCGGCTTCCAGGCGATCCGGAATTGTCTCGAATGTAGTGCCGTGCATCTCGGAAGGTTTGACACCGTCAATTACCATCTGGTAGCTGCCGGCTCCGGAAATGCGGCCGCCCATAGCGTTGATGAAGTCTGCGAGGTTGACGATTTCTGGGTCTTGAGCAGCATTCTCGATAATCGTTTGACCTTCGGCTAGAGCGGCGGCAAGCATGATGTTTTCAGTGGCGCCGTTCGATGGACGGTCGAGGTATATCCTGCTTCCGGTAAGTTTGTCCGCGGAGGCGTAAACATAGCCGTGTTCGATCTTGCAGTCTGCTCCGAGTATCTTCAGTCCACGCTCGTGCAAGTCGATTCTTCTTTCGCCGATCGCGCAGCCGCCGGGCAGCGAAACTTTTGCATGCCCGAAGCGAGCCAGCAACGGTCCGAGTACTACGAATGAAGCACGCAACTGGCTGACCAGTTCGTAAGGCGCTTCTAGTTCGTTAATATCGCGCGCGTCGATGGTGACTTCGTCGCCGGCAATTGTGACTTTTGCGCCCAAGTATCTGATCACGTCCGCCATCATGTGAACGTCGGTCAGATTCGGCACATTGCGAAGCACCGAAACGTCTGCCGCGAGCAGTGCTGCTGCCATTTTCTTAAGAACGGCGTTCTTTGCACCACCAACGCGAACAGTTCCGCGCAGCGGATTCCCACCGCGAATGATGATGCGCTGCTCGATTTCTGTGGTCGGCTTTGCTGGGGGATCCAGTCTGGTTGCCTCTGATGTCATATCGGTCTCCGCCTGTTCTAGAGAAACTGGTAAGTTCGTCCCTGGAAATAATTTACAACGCCAAGGTAAACTCAATGTTAACTTGGAAAACTATTCTACCCAAGGTTCTCATTAGCTGCCCGATTCAGGTTTTTATCGTTAACTTTTCAGTGCGCTGCATTTTGCCAAAGCCGGTCGTGTAATAGAAAGCAATCAATTCGAGCAATCAGGCAGCATGACCGGCTTGTAGCTTTTAGGCTCGGCAAGCGGCCGTTGACAACCGAGCTAAAGATGAGCGGAAAGTGATGTTAAACTGGGGTAAGAACCGGCTGTCAAGCAGTATTTTGAAGGTGCTGTTCAAAATATGAACGGGCCTACCGCTGGCCCCGTAAACAGAGTTTCAAATCTCAAGTTTTCAGATGATCGCAAAAGCTACCATTAAGATCGTACTTAAGCGGTTGACCGCTTTGTCTGCAATAGGCTTAAGCGCCGGCTGTTCTATGTCGGAGGAAGTAAAGCGGATTGAGCAGGTGAATCAGCTGGAGCAACGCCGGAAGGACGCCAGCTCGACCGACCTCACCGGCCAGCAGATCTTCATGCGCAGCTGCAACACCTGCCATCCCGGTGGACGGCCGGGGATGGGACCGGCGCTCGACAAGATTGGAGAGCACTTTCCAAACGATCAGCAGTTGAAGTCGTTCATTCGCAAGGGTAAGGGCTCGATGCCAGCTCAGCCCCCGGAGATATTAAATGACAAAGAGCTGGATAATCTGATCGATTATCTGAGAGCGCTTAAGCACTAGGCACTATATGCGGTGGCAAGCAGCGCTAGTGCCCGATGCCGCCGAGCAGCATCTCCAGAATCCAGATAACGACGAGCACAAACAAGATGATCAGGATCAGCCGAGTTTTCCAGTTTGGCCCGGCAATCCTAATAGACGGCAGCGGGCTGTGTCGGATCACGGCATCGGCGACCTTATCCTTGTCCGACAGATAAACTGATTGAATGAACATCGGCCAAACTATCTTGCTTGCCGGTTTGGGATGATGGAGAACTATGATCAATTCGGGGCTCACGTAGATGCGGAGCACCAGGTCCCAGTTAATTGTCTTGCGTTGGGGCCAATATGGTCCGCGATACTTTATTCCTCGACCGCTGATCTGCAAACTGCATGGGCTTAGGTACGGTCGGAGACCGACAAGAAGGGCCAGCAGAGAGGTGGTGATGAAGAAGCCCTCGATGTTAAACAGCAATCCGTAATTGCCGGATGCTCTAAGCGGTTCCCAGCAATACTTCGCCAGCCCGGCGTAAGCAGCTGCCAGAATGGTGCACATCACCAGCTCGGAAGGATCACGCGCTTCGACGAAATTGTCTTGAGGGTCGCCTTCTTGATCTTGGGCGCGAAACATTTGAGCAGCTCTACAGAGGCGAGTATTTAGAAAGTGCACGTAGCTTAAACAATAGCTTACTGAGATCTTCGCTGGCAAGCCCTGCCGCTCGGATGGCATGCGGATATGCAATCTGAAGCTAAGGTCCCCGCCCAAATACTTCTTCGGCTGCTTTGCGAGCGCGTGCTCGTCGTTGCTCGGAGCTCTCAGCGCTGCCTTGACTGGCCTGATCTCCCATGCTGCGGTAGAAATCCGCATCGAAGGCTCGTGTGCGAACTACTACCGGCATCGGCACTGCATAGCCTAGGATGAGCGCTTGTTGCTTGGGATCGAGCTGAGCCAAAACCGTTCGCAAGGTTTGACTGCCTGCTACTCCGGTAAAGACCGCTTCGATATCCTTTTCGTCATTAAGCAAGGCGGTTACGCGTGTGCCAATCTGGCTGAGGATCTCGGGGTCGATGCCGCTCGGGCGCTGATCCACAATTAAGAGAGTGACGAAGTATTTGCGCATTTCGCGCGCGATGATACCGAAAATTGTCTGCCTGGCTACCTGGGGAGCCAGGAACTTATGCGCTTCTTCGATCACGATCATAAGCTTGCGCGGCGGCGCAGCATGCTCAGGATCGGCGGTGTATATCTCTGAACGTTTGACGTATTCGGTGTGTATCCGTCTGGTTATGACGTTGGTGGCTAGCATGTATGAAAGCAGATTGTTCTGTCTGCCGAATTCGAGAACGATGTGTTTGCCGGCTGAGATGTACTTGATTATCTCGTCGATGTAGTTATGCGAAACACGCGGCCTGAGGTAGGAGGTCTTGGTTACAACGGTGTTCAACCGCCGCTGCAATGTTTTGATTGCAGTCGCATGTCCTTTGTGGGTCAAGACAAATTCGTCTATCTCTTCGCTTGACATGTCGAGCAAGGTGGAGATCCAGTCAGCTTTGAACTTCTCTTTGACTATGTAAGCATTCTCGAGGGTGGCTTCAGACAATGCCAGCTCTGACTTCAATAGTTCCAGGTCCTCTATTTCGAGCTGGTCATAACCGATGTAGAGCTCGTGCGCATCCGGCAGCCCGCGAGCGCGCGAGGATTCGGCATCGAGGCTGAAGACGACGACGTCGCTGCCGAACAGCTGCTTCAGACCTTTGACGCGCGGAGCGGCTTTGCTTTCGGACATGGCTTGCCAGCCGTATTCGTTGTGCATGTCGAACACCAAAACTGAAGCAAGATCTTTCTTGATCACTCCGCACAAAAATATGCGAGTGAGGAAAGACTTTCCGGTGCCTGATTTGCCGAAGATACCGTTGGAGCGTTCGATGAAGGAATTGAGGTCGACGCAGACAGGAGTCTCCATATTCAGTGGGCGGCCGACATTGAAGTGCGTATTTTGCGGAGAGCTTTCGTCCTCCCGTCCGAATACCAGCGCGAAGTCCTCTTTCGTCGCTTCATAAACCGCTGAAAAGTGACTGGGAATCGTCTTAACCGGCCGCAACTCAGGGTCCCCTGATTCGGAGCTGCTTTCCAGCATCAACATCGGTTGAACGTTGACCAGCCCGAAAGTCGACACACCCGACAACACCGACAGGAGAAACTCGTCACCGTGTGGCGGATGCTGCAAAATCCTTGGGTTGGCGGTCGACAGACTGACATCGGTCAGCATGCTGAAAAAGCGATTGTTGCGACCTTCGATCACGACAAAACGGCCGACTCGCAAATCTTCGACTGACGTGTTGGGATCAAGACGCATTTCAAGACCCGTCGACAGGGAGCCTTGCGTGATAATGCCCAGATAATCCTCGGGTTTCTTGCTCATTGATGCGCCCCGAAAAGGTAGAAATTGCCGGCTGTTCCCGGGGAACTCGGAGTGGTGGCTCGAGTTATGTCTCTAAAATCCGATTGCCGAAGCAAAATCGTTGACGGCGTCTTCCTTCTTTTCGGCAGGATATGATTTCTTGTTGACGATTTTGCTTTCGTCGTCGCCTTGGTACTCGGTAACCGTGTAGATCAGTGGCTGATGAAGGCTGCGCTCGAGGCGCAGCAGATTGCCGTTTGCACCGGTAGCTCCGACTAATCCCCAAATTCCGTCCAGTGACTTCCTGATGTCATCAATCGTGTGAGGCCACTGAGGTCTGGTCGTTAACATTTTCAAGCTCCTTGCAAAGCCGCTTTCGTCACTTATTTTAAACGACTGACATCGCTTGCAGTGCCAAAGCCGATTAGTACTAGCCGTGAGCAAAGGCTAATACTAACTGTTACACGATTTCTGAAAATTTGTCCGGAGAGGGACTTGAACCCTCATGGTTGCCCACACGCCCCTCAAACGTGCGCGTCTACCAGTTCCGCCATCCGGACGCGAACTTTCCACACTGGCCCTCTCGTTGATCATTCTACCGAATCGAAGCAGGGCCAATTTGGAGATGGGAATAGTTTATGCATGCCGCCGGCTTGACTGTCAATACTTTCTTTAAGTGTTGAAATGAGCTCAATCATCAGTATCTAGCCAGTTGGAAACCCTGGCGCTGGGGCCAGTGCCGATCTTGTCCGTTGGGGATGAGGAGCGGTCTTTTTGTCCTCTGTCTCTTCCGTCCGGTTTGCAGAAAAGGAAACATATCGCTTTATCCTGCGTCGTTTAGAGCTAGTCAGCCTAGCTGTTATGCAAGGAAAAATTTATCTTTAGGGCAGTTAAAGCCGCACAATCTGGGCATATCTAGCATGGGCTGCGTTTATCCGATTCTCCATCTACGGCTCCAAATCTCATGGACGCACAATTAATGATAGAGATGTTTGTGGCAGGAATCGCGCTGGATGCTCGAAATGGGCACCCAATCGTAGTCTTGAATGACTCTACGAAGCGGAGGGCCCTGCCGATCTGGATCGGCATGGCTGAAGCCAACGCTATTACAAGAGCTCTGGAAAATGTGAAACCGGAGCGTCCGATGACTCATGATTTGTTGTTAAATCTGATCACACAAATGGGGTACAAAGTAGAAAAGGTAGAAATCAACGAGTTAGCCTCCAACACATATTTCGCGACGATTGTTTTGCGAATCAACGACCCGACACACACAGTCGATACTGTAAAGCCGATTGACTCTCGTCCTTCAGATGCAATAGCGCTGGCGCTTAGAGCGAAAGCGCCGATTTTTGTCTCGGCTCAGGTGATCGCCGATGGCACGATTCCTGCAGACATGGAGAAGGACGAGCAGGAAGCCGAAGAATTCAAAAAGTTTATCGACGGGCTGAAAGCATCTGACTTCAAAGTGAAAGGTGAAGGGCGGAGCAAGCCCGGCCCGGAGCCAAAAAGAACGGTCGATCAAGAGACGCTCGGTGAAGGGCGTTCAGCCAAAGATCCCGGAGATAAAGACCTCTAGCCGGATTGCACTCAAGCTTTCTTGAGAGCTTGTTTTAATGCTGTTTCGAGCGTGGCAATCTTTGCTTCCAGCTGTTTCTCGCGGTCTGATTTTACTTCCGCAATGAGCTTGGCGTCCTGAATCTGCCAGTCTAGCTTTCTCTGTTCGTTAGCCGCTGGCGACCGACCTAATTGAGCGATCGACAGTCCGGTCAGCGCGCCTGCCGAGAGCGCCCCAAACAGCAGGAATCCCAGTGGGATTGGCCGAGCGCTGCCGAAACAGGTGAGGTCGACCGCCTGAAAGTTTGCCATGCAGACGAAAAGGATAAACAGCGTTAGCAGCGACGAAACTGCAAGCAGCATTTTACGAGCGAGCATAAAAACCTCGAAGGGGCGGACTTACTACAGAGTATCAAGCAGGCTCTGGAAGTCTTTAGGGAGCGGAGCTTCAAATTCTAACAAAGCACCGGTTGCCGGATGGGTGAAGGAAAGATAAGCGGCATGAAGGGCATGGCCGAGGAGCCCTAACTTCCGGCGGCTTTCCAGGCTTCCGGTTCGTTTGCGGTTGTAAACGATGTCTCCAACTACAGGAAAGCCCAGGCTAGCCATATGAACTCGAATCTGGTGGGTGCGTCCTGTCTCCAGCGATACCCGCAGCAGCGTGTAAGACTGCCAGCGGCGCAGCACCCGGTAGTGCGAAACCGCCCGTCTTCCTCTGTCCGAGACAGCCATCTGCTTGCGCTGTGTTGGATGCCTGCCCACCGGTTTGTCGACCATACCAGAGTCATGCGGGACTTGCCCCTCTACTAGGGCGAGGTAAACGCGCTGGGCTGTCTTGTCCCGAATTTGCTCGGCCAACGCGCGATGGGCTTGATCTTCTTTCGCAACGACCAGCAGCCCGGAAGTGTCTTTGTCCAGTCTATGCACAATGCCTGGTCTGAGCACGCCCGAGATGCCGGAGAGCCGGCCGGCCAAATGATGAAGCAAAGCGTTGACGAGTGTTCCTTCTGCAACTCCTGCACCAGGATGTGTAACCAGACCCGCCGGCTTATTGATGACGGCGAGATAGTTGTCTTCGAAGAGCAGTGTAAGCGGGATGTCTTGTGGCTTGAGCGAGGTCGGCTCGGCTTCGGGAATGCAAATTTGCAATTGCTCGCCGCCGCAAAGGGTGAAGCTCGCTTTGGCCGGCTTGCCGTCTACGCTTACTTTCTGCTGCTCGATTAGCTTCTGGATGCGAGAGCGGCTGAGGTCAGTGAGATTTTTCGCTAGATACAGATCCAGTCGGATCGGAGCCGGCAGGGGAGTGGCGACTGTGAGTTCGAGCTGGCGTTCTTCAGTCATTGCCTGGCGATTCTGAATCTTGAGTGGACGCAGCGGTGGTGGCGTCTGGTAATGGTGCCGAAGGCTGGACGGATTGCGAAAATGCGCAGCGTTGATGGCTGTCTACCAGCTTGAGCAAGATCAGCACGGCGCCCGCGTCTATGCAAGCATCCGCTAAATTGAATACTGGAAAGTCGATAAAAGCGAACTCGATGAAGTCGGTGACTCGACCGGCCACAAGTCTGTCCAGAATGTTGCCAGCCGCTCCGCCAATCAATAGTCCCATTCCTACTCTCTCGCAAAGCAAAGGCGGCTCGCTGGAAGATTCTCGTTTAATCACCCAAATCAGCACGGCGGACAAGATAGTCAAGGCAAGGGCCGTCATTAACCAAGCCGACTGCCTACCCACTCCGAACGCGGCGCCGGTATTAGTGGTCAAGGTCAGGCGCAGCAAGCCCGGTATGAACGGCGAAGGGCTGCCCGGTATCAGGGCTGCATTGGCCCAGACCTTGGTGGCATAGTCAGCTGCAAGACAGGTTGCAGCAACTATCGGAATCGTCCATTTCATCTCTGGCAGCTCGGTCTAATGGCTCTTATCCGTTGACTTGTTCTTTTCCTTGTCTTTGTCCTTTGATTCGGACTTTTCTTTTGACTCCGACTTTTCCTTGGACTCTGCTTTATCTTTAGACTCGGCAGCAGTCACAATTGATGTATCTTGTGTCTCGTCCATCGTCGGCACCACATTCAGGCGTCTGGTCAAAAAGGCGATACCCATCAGTGAATTCCGCGCCGAGTTGGTCACGCCAATTGTCGCCATCAAGAGTTCGTTGCGATTCTTTGAATTGGCCATCATCACTCGTTCGAGAGTGGTACCATCCAGTGGACGCCAGGCGTCGGTCGGATTCGGCTGGGGGTACTGCAAGGGCTGGCTGGTGATCGAGCCGACAGCCATCAGACCGGCCGGCAGGTTGAGTTCGAGTTTGCCGGAATATTGTTTGCCGGCTTTTACTTGCTCGGGTGCGGAGAAAGAAGCAGCCAGCTGTTTGGCCAGACCGAATGATACTCGCACTCTTTCGTAATCGATGCGATCGCCGATTATCCTCCAGCTGGGACCGAGCTTTTTCAAATAAAGCTCGCCTTCAGACACGGATTGCAATTCACCTTTCGTGCCGATACCGGGCATCTCCTTTGCGGTTGTGCCGACGGCGGTGTCTCTGGACTGTACGGTTACAAATCCGCCTTCGATTCGAATCTCTCTAGTCTGGGAGCTGGAGCGGGCGTCCGGATAAGTTTTCCAAAAGTCCTGAGTCAGCGCTGAGACCGACTTTTTGTCCAGCCCATCGTTGTTCATGTAATCGTCGGCGTAAAATGTCATGACGGCATCGAGATTGTGAGCGTTCCATTGAGTCTCGATTGATTTGAGTAGCTGCTCGATCTCTTTGTTCGTCTGCTCTTGATCCTTGCTGCCTGGCTCAAGCAAGAGTTCTGTGCTGGCAGTAGTGGGAGTCTCCACTGCTGCTGCTAGCGATGCCACTGACTGTAGTGGCAGTCCGCAGATAAAGCTGAGTAAAAGGCAGAAGAACCATCGGTTCCAAAGCATGAGCACCTCCATTGCCAGTGGGCAACTTACATTATATAGCGCCGGCCGCCTAAAATCCTTGCCTGGGTATCGGAATGCCTGCCGACCGGTCAAATGCACGGAAGGCTGCCACAATTTGCGGCAGCCTCCTTAAGCTGGGTTCTTTCTCCTGCCAGCCGGTCCTTGAGCTGTTAGACCGCTACCAGAAGTTGATTCATGACATTGATGTTCTCGCGGATCGAATCAGCCGATTTCTTTAAGGCGGAGTGTTCGTCGGCGGTCAACTTAATCTCAACTATCTTTTTGACCCCTTCGCGCCCGAGGATAGTCGGCAGCCCAACATAAACGTCTTTCAGTCCATACTGCCCATCAGCGTAGACACAGCAGGGCAGAAGGCGATTCTTGTCTCTGATTACGGCTTCGACCATTTCAGCGGCCGACGCGCCAGGGGCGTAGAATGCGCTCCCGGACTTGAGCAGAGCAACGATTTCGGCTCCGCCATCGCGCGTGCGCTTGCAGAGCGCTTCGACGCGGTCGGCCGGCAGAAGCTCGGTAATTGGAATGCCATTGACCGTCGAGAAGCGAGGCAGCGGAACCATCAGGTCGCCGTGTCCGCCCAGCACCATCGCCCGAACATCTTCGACCGAAACATTGAGCTCCATGGCGATGAAAGTTTGAAAGCGGGCCGAATCCAGGACGCCGGCCATCCCAATCACCTTTTGAGCGGGCAACTTGGTGGTTGTCCAGGCCAGGTAGGTCATGACGTCCAACGGATTGGTTACGGTGATGATGATGGCATTTGGCGATTGTTTGATAGTCTCTTTGGCGACAGCTTGAACGATCGACGCATTTGTCTTAAGAAGATCGTCTCGAGACATACCAGGCTTGCGAGCAATGCCTGCCGTTACGACGATGATGTCTGAATCCTTCGTGTCTTTATAGTCGTTAGAGCCGAAAATTTTCCGGTCATGCCCATGCAAAGGAGCGGCTTCGTAGAGGTCGAGCGACTTGCCTTGCGGCATCCCATCGATAATATCGACCAATACAACATCTGCAACGTCCTTTTCGGCCACGTATTGCGCTACGGTGGCTCCAACGTTTCCGGCACCGACTACAGTAACCTTGCTCACAGCTGTTCCTCCTTGTCTGCCAAGCTCAAACCGGCGCGTCTGCGCCTTACGTTTGGGAAAGTCTTTTCCCAAACTGCTGCCAGGATAGCATCAGGATATTAAATACATTAGAATTCAAGATATGCTTAAGAAAGGGAAGAGACGGGAACCTAGGTGTGCGTACCGCAGTCTTTCCAGACCAGAGGGGCTGGGTTAAGGGACTTTTCACGCCGGGGGCGCAGATAGCTGTATGCATGGCAAAAAGGTAGAAAAGAAAAGGCGCCTGTCCGGCCCGGGTACGCTTGCAGGCTTGCTGGCCTTTGTCGCTTTATCGGTAAGTAGCGCTCCAGCCTGGGCGCAAGATGCGCCGGTTTTGAAACCGGATGTGCCCAAGTTGGACACGCGCCTTATCGCCCCGCCCCCTTCTGCTCCTGTTGGCAAGCCGAGATCTGCTTTGCAGGGCAAAGTGGAGAAGGTCGATCAATATGGTAATCCGCTCGGCGGTTTTGCGTCGGGTGGGCAAGGCGGCGGTTGGGGCAGAGGTCGTTCAGATAGTCGGCGCAGAATGAAAGCCGGAGCTCAAAACGATCGCCTGACAGCTCAAACCGAATCGGGCATCGGTATTATCGGCGTCAAATTCGTCATGTTTATCGGCAGACCGCCGGTGATCAACCGTGTCTTTCAGCAAACCCCCGCTTACGAGATGGGTTTGCAAGTCAACGATACGATCGTTGCAGTTGATGGAGTGCCTACTCACGGGCTCACCAAAGAAGAGGTCTATGACATGATCATCGGCACGCCTGGAACGCCGGTCACTCTTTCCATCAAGCGACAGGGGGATTTCATGGCTGTGACGATGACTCGGATGGATCTGAATGACATCACCGATCCGTTTATTCGTCGCGATTACATGATGAGTATGTAGAGTGATTTGCTAGACTACTTGCATGCAGCTCTGTTTTGATGCCACCAGATTTGGTTTCGGTCTCGAAGAGGCAGTTGAGCTCGCAGCGCAAAAGCAGTTGCCTTCGCTCGCCTATACCTTTCAAGCGTTCTCGGCTAACAGCAAAGATTGTCGGCGGCTGGCAGGTGGTGAACGTTCGTACCTGGACGGTGTCAGGCAGCTCCTTTCCGAAAAGCAGGTTGAGATTGCCTGTTTGCAGCTGGATTTTTGTCTCGATGTCGAGGTGAAAAAGGCGGTCTCGCATTTTCAGGCGATGGTCGCCAAGCTCGCCCAGGTAGCGGCGGTACTCGGTGCCCCTCGCGTGTGCTTTTCGCTCGAGTCTGGTTGGGGCGACCAATGGCAGTCGAAAGTAGAGGCGGCTCTTGCGCCTGCAATTGAGGTCGCGAGCAATTCCGGCGTTCGGCTGCTTTTGCGAACCGGTACGCCGCCGGCTTATCACGGACGGTCTCTGTCACGCTGGGCCCCAATTGCGCCCCAGTCCTGGCGAGATATACTCAGCGTCTGTCCTGGTCTTTTACTGTCATTTTCGCCGGCGGATTGTGTCTGGCAAGGGTTGGATTATCTTCGCATGCTGCCGCAATTGATGACGGCGGTCGATCATATCGAAGGCAACGACGTGGAAGTAAATCGGGAATTGATCAGCGATAGCGGTCTTTTCGGTCCTTTGTGGTGGCGTTATCGAATCGCCGGCAAGGGTCAATTGGATTGGCAGCAGCTGGTCGAAGCTTTGAAGCTTTACGATTATAAAGGTAGTCTTTCCATTCATCTTGACGATGAATTCGTCTCGAGCTGTCCGTCCGAACTCTGCCAGTCCCTCGATTACGGGATCGGTCTGCTGACACCGTTGGCGAGAGGATGAGCGCTTGAAAAGTCTGTTTCTCTATCTGCACACTCACTGGGATCGCGAATGGTATCTGCCTTATGAGACCTTTCGAGTGCATTTGACCAAGGTGGTGGGAGCGGTGCTCGACGGTTTGGAATCTGGACAGCTCCCCAGCTTTTATCTGGACGGGCAATCCGTTGCCTTGGAAGATGCCACTGCCATCTGTCCGGACTTGACCGGGCGGCTCAGAGACCTGATGAAGACAGGGCGTCTGGCTGCCGGCCCCTGGTATGTTCTGGCCGATCAAATGCTGGTTGGCGGCGAGAGCCTGGTCAGAAATCTCAAACTGGGAATTGAGAGCACAAGTAGATTCGGCAGCCCGGCTATGATCGGCTATTGCCCAGATACTTTTGGTCACAGCGGAGATCTGCCGCGTATCTTATCTGGTTTTGGAATCAAAACGGCAGTGGTTTGGCGAGGTGTCCCCGAGCTTCCAGCCGATCCCGTCTTTGCCTGGGAAAGCCCGGATGGCAGCCGGGTAACTACTTTCCATCTGTCGCGCGGATACTATCAGTCGAGCTTCCATGAGAACATTCCTGCCGGCGAGCTCGCTGAAAGGCTGCTCGGCTGGCTCAAGCCGGCAGAGCGCTCGAACGGGCTGGCGAATTCGTACTGCCGGTTGGTAGGCGGTGCACTGCATCCGGTCGGCTGCGACCACCTCGGCCCGCCGGTTTTAATCGAGCAAAAGATCCAGGACGCGCGCAATCTATTGAGCCAAAAGCTCGGGGAGGATTTAGAGATCGTGGTGTTGCCGTTGCCCGAATTTCTGAGCAGATTGGAGCAAGCGTTCAATGAAAATGCGGCAGACAATCTCGTGATCGATCATGAGCTGAGAAGCAACAGCGCGGCTAAAGCCTACGGCTCAGGTTATCTCTTGCCTGGCGTTCTGTCTACGCGGCTTTATCTGAAGAGAGAGAACCGGCTCGCTGAGCATAGATTGATCGCCCTGAGCGAACCGTTGCTTACTCTACTTTCAATCGCCGGCATGATGAAGTATCCGGAGCCCGAGTTTAAGCATATCTGGCGTTTGCTTCTCTTGAACCATCCACATGACAGCATCTGCGGCTGCAGCGTTGATGCCGTGCATGAAGAGATGCAGACCAGGACGAAACGCTTCAATCAAGTGCTCGACGCGCTTGATTCGCAAGCAAAACAAGCGCTGGCTGGTGCTGGGCAGTCCATCGATCCCAGAGATCCGGACTTCGGGGCAGACTGTCTGGTTGTTTACAACTTGAGCGGTCAGAGCGTTTCGGGTCCGGTTCTTGTGGAATGGGCGGAGCGGATGGAGACCCCGCAACCCAAGAATAATCTAGATATTCAGATGATCTCCAGTCTGGATCGCGACGAGCTGTTTGGCGGCAGGGAGCTTGTTCCTTATTACAAAGATGTGAGTTTGCGGAAAGCCTGGGTGTGGTGCGATTCAGTTGACAGTCTAGGCTTCCGGGAAGTTCGATGGAATGGTGGACGGGAAGACTCCGCTCGAACGCAGTCCCGAAAGGCGACGCCGGCTTCTGCGAGCGCTCGGTTGCAGGCTCCGGTCAGGCTCCTGAGCAATGGCTTGCTGAAGGTTGCAGTCGACAGAGAAGGCACCTTAGTGGTCGAGGTTACAGAGGAGGGTAGGCCTGTTGTTGCTTACAAACTTGGTCACAAATTAAGAGACGTTGGCGATGGTGGCGATACTTACAATTTCGATCCGCTGGTTGGCGACATACCGTTGTATGCGGAGCTGAAGAGCGTAAAGGCTGGACAAAAAGGACCACTTGTCGCGTCACTTAAGCTCGAGTACGAAATTGAGATTCCGGAGGCTTTAGCTAAGGGCGAATCCGCTGGCGCTCCACCGGCGGTGCGAGCCAGGAAGAGATTGCGGCACATAGTCACGACGGAGGTCTCACTGAGACGAGGTTCTCCAATTGTCTTTTTCGAGACCGCTTGGGATAATCGCTCCGGCGATCATCGTCTGGAGGTCGTCTTTGATACCGGCGCTGCAATTGCGAAATCTTACTCGGAGAACCACTTCAGCTTAACCGAGCGCGAGCATAGCTCTCTGCCGCAAGATTTGCCGGTTGAGCCTGGCTGTGAAGCGGCTCCGGATCGCTTTCCCTGCCAGCGATTTTTCATAGCCAATCGCCAGCTCTTTCTGAATGTCGGGTTGCCAGAATATGCAATCGATGGCAACGAGGCCAGCATCACTCTCCTGCGCGCTGTTTCCATCCTGTCGCGCGGAGCGCTTCGCACACGCGGTGGTGGCGCCGGCCCGCATCTGCCGACGCCTGGTGCGAACTGTCTGGGCGTAAATCGTGCCACTTACGGCTGGGCACCGCTTACTGCTCAGGCAGCAGGGTCAGGAAAAGGCGCCGACCAGATGCTTTCCGATCGAGCGAAGATAGAGTCCTACCGACTTGCCGAGCAATTTGAGGGGACGCTCTGGGCGACAACGGCACGCCGGGGAGCCAGCCTTTCCAGCCATTCATTTGTGAGAGTCTCCAATCAAGCGGTGCGGCTGTCTGCGCTTTACGCCGACAAAGACGGTCAAGCGATCATATTGCGGCTCTTGAATGTGACTGGTGTTTCGCAGTCCGTCGAGCTGGGCATAGGATTTGCGTACAGCTCGGTTGGCAGGTGTGGATTGGACGGAAGGCAAAGGCTGGAGTCTCTGGCCTTTGAGAATCGACCGGCCGGTGAACCGAGCGGTTTTAGCCTGCTGAAGGTGAACTTCGGAAAAAATGAGCTCGTCACTCTCCGGTTCGACACTTAGTCAGCCAGTAAAATGATTGGATCCACACTGGACGGTCGTTATGAGATCCTGGCGGAGATTGGATCCGGACAGGTGGGCACGGTTTATCGGGCGCGGCACTTGCTTATTGGCCGGTTGGTAGCGATCAAGGTCTTACATGCGGAGCTTGCTGTCGATGAAAAGAGGTTGCAGAACTTTCAGTTAGAAGCGAAGGCGGTCAGCGCGCTCAGTCATCCCGGTATTATCAAAGTTTACGATTCCGGGCTGGCTCCGGATGGGCGACCATATCTGGTGATGGATCTGGCGGAAGGAGAAAGCCTCTCCGAGTTGATCGCGCGTGAGAGGCATCTTTTCGCTGCACGAGCGGTGGCAATTGTCGCGCAGTGTTCGAAGGCGCTCTCTCATGCGCACCAGCATGGCGTAGTGCACAGAGATTTGAGACCAAGCAATATCATTCTTGTGACAGACGGAGAATCCGACGTAGTTAAGATCGTTGATTTCGGGATCGCTTGCATTTTAGAGGAGGGTGCCGGCGACGCACGTTTGACGGCGACTGCCGTGGCTTACGGGTCACCCTTGTACACCAGCCCCGAACTTTGTATGGGCAGACCGGTGGATGCCGGGTCGGACATTTATTCGCTCGGATGCATTTTGTACGAGATGTTGACCGGTGTTGCACCGTTTAATGGTGATTCGCCATTTGAGCTGGCTTCCAAGCATGTTGCCGAGGCGCCGCGACCGATGAGCGAAGTCGGCGTCAAACCCGATCTGCCGAAGCGATTGGAATTGGCCGTTTTCAAGGCGATGGCAAAGGATCGCAAAAAACGCTTTGCGACGATCAATGAATTCGGCGAAGCGATAGCAGACGCGCTGCCGGTCCCAGTCTCCGGAGTCTCGACCGTTCCGGCGCAGCTCTTACGACCGGCTCTCTTGTCCACCAAAAAAGCCGGGCTGATGGCAGTATCGTTGGTGGTGGCAATCCTGACAGTGGCGCTGTTCTTCAAAACACCGGACGGCGACGTGTTGCTGGCTGGCTGGAAGTTCGAGCTGCTGGCGACGTTCAATCACACTGACACTAAGGCCCTTTCCGATTCTTTAAATGAGATTGTAGGTCGATCGGCTCGCAGCGGGGACTATCGATTGGCCTTGTCAGCCAGCCGTAGACGGCTTGGTCTTTTGCGGGGGCAGCTTGGGCCGCAGGATCCCGAAGTCGTTACAGCAACGATACGCCTGGGAGAACTCTTAAGAGCCGCCGGCGACAGCGCCGAAGCTCAGGCGATTTTCGACTGGGCCATTCCAAGAGTCCAGCAGCAGTTGAGCCTGCTGGCGCCCGAAGGCAACGAACAGGCTCAATTGCGATTGATGCAGCAGCTGGTTGACATGGAAGTGCTGTATCCCAATCGATATGGCGACTTGCTGGTCGACTCGCTCAACGATCTCGGGCGGCAGTATCGCAAAGTCAAGCGATATCCTGAATCAATCGATTATCTAAAAAGGGCGCTGGCTCAGCGCGAAAAGCTGCGAGGAAAGGACGATTTGCGAGTCGGTGAAACTTGTCACCATCTTGCTCTGTCATATTCTTCCGCCGGAGAGCCAGCAAAGGCGCTCGAGCTTTACCGGAGGGCTTTCGAAATCGAAGACAAAGATAGAAGCTTTGAGGACTATAGATGGATGTTTTCCGACTACCTCGGCTTTTGTGTAGCCAGTCAAAATTTTGTTGAGTTTGAGAGGCTGTGGAAGTTGTTAGCGAAGGATGGGCGCGCCGAACTGTTGAGTGAAGAGTATTTGCAAGGTCTGGCCGGCACGGCCGCTCAGGGATATGTAAGTCTTGAAAAGTGGAAGGAGGCCGAACATGCGCTAGATAGAGCGCGCCTTCTGTTTATGAGCTCCCGAAAGCGAAATCTCGATGCTTTGCTACAAGTAGAATTGCTGCTTGGTGTGGTCTGTCGCGAGCAGAACGAGATTGCCCGAGCGGAAAGACACTTCAAGTCGACGGCAGACTTAGCCCAGAGCTTAGCCAAGCCGTTGGTGGCGGTTAACTCGCTTTGCGGGCTTAGCGATCTTTACCGCAAGCAAAATCGCTTCGACTTATCTGCGAAATTGGACAAGCAAGCGCGCCTGATTCTCGAGCAATCCGGCAACTTGACCGGTCAGACTGGTGCCGGGTTGCTTTGCCGTCTGTCTGAGGACTTAACCGCCAGTGGAAATTTGAAGGAGGGCGAAAAGACGGTTGTGCAGTGCCTGCAATTGGTGGACCAGATCCCTGATTTGGACCCTGCCGTGCACGCCGCCTGTTTGTGCGCGCGGGGCGAAGTGGATCAGGCGAAAGGAAACTTCAAAGAGGCAGCCCGAAGTTATGGCGAGGCCGCGGCGATGGTTGAGCGATTGAGACCGAGCAGTGACCAGGCTTATGCCCTGTTTCTAACGAGACAGGGCCTAGCTTATACCGCTGACCAGCGGTTCGATCTAGCCGAAAGAAGCTTCGAGAGCGCTGCCACCGTCTGTCGTAAACCTGGTTATCGCGGTGATAAAGCCTTTTGCCTGGAACAATACCGGCAGTCTTGTCTTAAGGCTGGCAAGACCCAAAAGGCTGCCGATTTAGAATCTGAGATCCATGGCCGGACGTCAAATCAATAGTAGCGATTCTGGCGCCGGTTTTGCTATGCTACGGCACAGCTGGAACGGCTGCCGATTGACCGGCTGCCGTTTGAGAAGAGTCCTTGGTGTGATTTGGGCGATTTGGCTACGAGGGATGTTTGATGCGACTTTTCAATCTGCTTTCTGTGCTCGCGGCGGTGATTGTGTGCTTGAGCTCGGTGTCGGGGCATGCCCGGGGTTCAACGGAAGGGCAGGCTGTGCCGGCTCAGAGTGCCGGACAGAGTAGCGGTGGTCCGCGACTCGGCCGTTACAATATGTACGCTTACAATCCCAGGCAGTTTCTAGTCGGATGGTTTGAGCTTTTGCCGGATGGCAAGTATCGCACCAAAGCTGGTGGCAGTGGCACATACTCATTCGGCCCCGATGGCATAAAATGGCTGAGCGGTCCGCATCAAGAGCAGAGCTTCATCGGAGAATTCAGGGAAGATCGTGGCGGGAAGACTCACCGGATCGTCTTAAAGAAAACCGACGGCGGCAAGGATATGATGATCGCCTTCAATTCAGTGGACTAACAGGGCGCTGAAAAAAAACACCAGTTTCTATCACTGTGGATTGATAACACCGTATGCTCCTCTCCTGCCGGTGGTCAGGACCAGACAAGCAGTGGCCTTGAGCAATCTGTCCAAGACTTTGCGATCGGAAGGCTGCGACGATTTCAACATCTGATGGAGAATGTCGCTGCTTTGAATCAAGGACAGAAGTGAAATGTCGCTGCCGACCAGGGTGTGCCCGGTCGTCAATTCGTGAGAATGGGCTCTGCGGCGTCCAATATTATCCCGCAGCATTACATCCTGGAACTGAAGTTTACCGCTTGCAATTATCACCTCTTCTCCAACATTGACAGCGGTGCAATGCTTGCCGACATATACCTGAACTGAGTCATGCCTGGTGTCCCAGAGGTTTCGGATAATCAGGCGGTCCTGAGCGACGGCGACAAGTACGAGTGCTCCCGGTGCAATTGAGGCTTTATAATCTCCTGCTCTCATGAAAACCTGCTGTTTGGCTTGAATTAGAAGCTCACCGCTATAGAGATTAAACACACCGTTACTTTCGATTTCGAATTTGGCGTCGTTTGTATGTGCCAATTCGGCCAGCCCGACATTGCTTCGACTGATCTCAGAACTGCTTCTGGAAGTACCGTGTGGTTGTCTGAGAGCAACTGGAACAAGCTGATGGATTGGACCGGATAAGCCAGAGGATGTAATTGGAGCCGGTAGAGTCCGAGATGGTGCACAATCGGGCTGCGCTTCTGAGACAGCATCTGGCTCTGCATGTTGAATCTTATCCCTGATCTTCTTTAATTGTTGCTTCATGGCGACTCGTAGGCAGTTATCCCCACAGGAAAGCAGCGAGGATTCTTTATTGGCCATTTGTTCTAAATTAAGCGCGTAGGTTTGAACTTTGTAGCCGGCAATGCGCAAAACACCTGTAATCGGACCGCGATCTACTCCGTCTACTGCAATGAGATCTTCTTCTGATGCGTTCTCGTCACAAATGACTATCTCCTGCCCCTTATGTGCAGTAACAGTCTGTACTTTGCCTGCTACACCAAGCGCAACAGAGACGTCATGTCCGTCCAGATTGGTGACTCTTGTGACGGAGCGCGATGTTTGATTGACGAGCGCAATGGTGTCAGGCTTGGCGGTCACTTTACAGCGCTTTGAAGCAATGTTGATCGGCTTCTTGGCGGCAAGTGCGACCAGCTTCCCATTGCCAAGCCTAACCGAATGATTGCCTGCCGGTGCCATCGTTGTTCCTGGAGCTGCAAGCAGCGCAGAGCCTAAGTCGTATTGGAAAGAGTAAACCTGACAGCCGCCGCCTGCGACCATCCAGCTTGTCTGTCCATCATCATCGGCGGCACTGCCGCCGGCGTCCAGTACTAGAAGAGACTCGCATCTGCTTTTCTCGACGATAGGCATGGTTCGTTTTGCGGTGTCAGTCTGCAAAACAGTATTGCTTAGAGTTTCGTTTTTTCGCTCGACGTTAATCTGCGTTTGAGCCTGTTGAGTTGCAACACTTTCAACTGGGGGCGTAGTGTGAGTCAGAGGACCGCTCGGCTGGTTTGGACCAGGTCCAGGTCCAGGACCAGGTCCAGACCCTGGTCCTGTGACAGTTGCTGGCGCAGCGGTCAGGAAGGATGCGTTACCGATAAAAAGGGGATCTGGTCCACCAAGAGGGTCGATGTATATAATACCGCCGCTGGTGCTGAGTGTACTGCCATTGATGTCGATTCCGGACTTGTCCGGTGTGTAGAACTGGACATAGCCGAAGTCGGTGATGTCGATCGTGTTTGTTCCATACGCTAGAGAGAGTGGCTCGGTGTCGGTCGTAGGCGAGCCTGAAGGTGGAACCCATGTGTTGGCAGCGGTAAATACATCACGAGTCGGAATCAAGGACATCGCGGAAGCCGGTACGCCTGCCAGAACAGCTATCCGTCCGCCGGCATAGTTTGGCAGTTCGACGTCGTTTACATTGACGTATGTCCCACCCGCGTCGTCGAGTTTGGAGTTGGCGGACAGGACTACTCCATCGTCGATGGAGATTTGAGTGGTCGCGCGCAATATGATATCGCCGCCCCAGGCAGTAAATTGATTGCGATTCATTAGTTGCAGTGTGTCATCGCTTTCGATTAGAATCTCAGCCGGCGTGTTCCAGTTGATGCCACCAGAAACGGTGAGATGTGTATCTTGGTTAACCCAGATCGGTCCCGGGCTTGTAATTTGAATGCGACCGTTCGTCAATATGGAATTTGCTGGCTGAATGCCGGTGGCTGGGACAAAGCCGGCAGCAAACTCGCCCGCCGACAATGACGATACTCTGACTGATGCTCCCCAGATGTAGGAATATCCGATTTCGACTCCGGTATCTGCCTCGATGATGATGTTTCTACCGGCGATTACGTCGCCACCGGAAAAGCCGGTGACCCAGCCTGAATTTGCACCGGCGATCGCTGTCACGATAATGTCGTTCTTCGCATATGCAAAGCTATCGTCAACATTTAGCTCGAAGGAGCCATTGGTATTGATCAGCTCGATGTCGCCATTAAGAGCCTGAAGTGATGAGTGATCTACCACTCCCACGTGTGACCCATCGGACCACCAGTTCTCAGAGGCTTCGATTCGGATGCCGGTGGCGCTGATAATGTGCGCGTTGTTAATTACTTCTACTTCGATGCCGGCAGGTTGAGCTATCAAGCTGATGCCACCGGTAGTTGTCTCTTGATAGGAAGAGCCATAATTACCCCAAAAGATCTCGCCGTTGTAGTTGGCCAGCACAATCGAACCAGCGGATAGTACATTTTCGTCGTATGTCTCGAAGTCGATAATCGAACCCCATTCAGCCGGACCGGGCGGCGCTGTGACGGTCATGTTTAATTCGCCCGTGATATTCCAAGTACTCAAGACCTCCTGGTACACGCATAAGCAGGTTCCGCCGCCAGCTACGTTTTGATTGACTGTAAGTGTCGCCGAACCTGCATTTAATGTCATGTATTGCGTTTCTAACAACAGCGTAGTGCCTGAATCGGTGTTTTGATTGACGGTCATGGTGAAGTCGTTGTCGACTGTTAGATTGCCGTACCAGACATGCATGATCAGATCGGAATCGGTGTTGGTCAGCGCTAGATTGGACGTGTGCAAATGTCCATTGAAGTTAGTGACGGCATCTCCGGTAAACCCTGTGCCACCGAACAAGTTGATAGTCATCGTTCCGGCTTCGATACTTGAAGAGGTCGGCAGGAAGAGTCCGTGTGCGGTTATCTCAAGGTCGCCACGACTGCCAGAGGCGCCGCGCAGATCGATCGACCCGGAGATGTAAATCTTGTCTGATAA
Organism: Candidatus Obscuribacterales bacterium; assembly: GCA_020050835.1. GTDB lineage: Bacteria > Cyanobacteriota > Vampirovibrionia > Obscuribacterales > Obscuribacteraceae > JAGVKB01. The sequence continues at coordinate 29,612 of JAGVKB010000129.1, forward strand.
GTTGTTGTCGACCAGAGTCAGTCTGACTGCAGGCAATGACGGGTTTGTTCGGATGTCGCTGTGAAGCCTCAGAAACATTGAATTTAGCGTCAAGTCTTGGGACAGTACTATCTGGGCTCCGGAAGCCAGAGTGAATTGAGGAGCCGTTATCGAAATTGGAGCGCCGGCATCAAAACTGATGGAGCTGGGCGTGGCCAGTCCGAAGTAACCGCCGCTGTTAATACTGGCGCCGAAAGAGATGTTGCCGGCCGCTACCATGGACAGGGAATCATTGCTGTTAAATTGCGTGACTGTTCCGATATACATTGAATTTCCGACAGCATCCATGCCGGTTGCGACAATCGGCGCAATCTTCCCCCGCGTACCCGTGTTGAGCGTGAAGGAGATCGGTGCGCCGATGCTGCCGATGGTGGTATAGCCACCGGGTTTGATGTTGATGGCAGCAGTCGGTGTCACATTCAGGGCGAGCGGAAGAGTAGGGCCGGCTCCCGCATACCCGTACCTGATTGCTCCCCCGGCAGTGCTGACCGTGGGAACACTGATATTGGTCGGGTTGGCTCCAGAGGTGGCGGTGGCTGACAGCAGAATGATATCTCCCGTCGACGAGCTGACGCTTGGTGAGGCGATAGCGGTACCGGCTGCGGCGCCGGCCGATAGGAAAGCGCCCAAAGCGCCGCTGGTTACTCCGGTACCTATGTTGATCTGCTTGGTGGCTACTATGCCGACGCCGCCTTCGTTCGCCGACGAAACACGTCCAGACACGCTGACATTGCCGGAGGAGGGGCTGATGGAGGGATCACCCATAGAAACTAGCACGACGTTGCGACCGGATACATTTCCGGAAATCGTAATGCGACCATCGGTGGCGGGCTGGGAGCCACCGCCAGTAGTGCCAGCCAGGAGTGTGACGTCGCCGGAAGAAGTAATTGCGCCAGCGAAGAGTTGGTTTCTCGCGCTTAGATGTATCGATGCACCTTCTCCGTCGACGGTAACAGCGCCGGTTATGTTGAGAGTGCCCGGGCTGGTAAGGAGCAGTCCGCCGAGCTCTTCACAATCGATCGTGACGCTGCCGATCGAGCCGCTAAGAACATTTAACGATAGTCCGGAGGAGCTGCCATAACCTTGGAAAGAGCGACCATGAATGTCAATGACCGGATTGCTACCAGCACCGGAAGAGACAAATGAAACATTGGCTAACGGAAGTAAATCGTTGTTGCTCTTGAACAAGACGAATCCGGAATCGCCGCCGCCACTGCCGAACGCAAGGATGGAACCGACCGTAAACGAGTTGATGCCGCTGTCCAGTATGATTTGGCCGCTATCGCCAGAAGTAGTACTGACATTGAGATCGCGCATGGCGATTGAACCGGAAGCGGAGATGTTTATATAACCGGCTGCGCCTGAGCTGGCTGGTGATACATTGACGTCCCGAATCGTGACGGACCCGGTAGACGCGCTACCAGAGCGAGCATAGAGCGACACGTAGCCGCTGTTAGATCTAATATCTATGTTGGGCAAGGAGACACTGCCGCCCGAGGCAGTCGTTCCGGTGATTGGCAGCGTGTCGATCTGCTCCCATCTCCTGTAACAGTAATCGCAACCGTATTGTCCGGCACCAGTCGCTGTGTAATCGACTCCGGCAACGATCACGACCTTGCCACCGGTCCGGTCCATATAAGAATTTGTCGTGTTGGTTGTATCGATCAGATTTGTGCTGAGTGGTCCTATCGCGGTTATGTCGGCGCCGGCGAGCGCTGCAAAGCCGCCAATGTAGTTTCTTGGGGTCTGAAAGACTTGGGTCAGATCTAGGTTGCCTGCCGATGTGTAGGTAGTCAGCGCGAAAAGCTGTCCGGAAGTGTTAGGAGGAATGGCTGTAGTTCCGGTGCCAATTTCAAAGTTGCGGGAGATAACGGCTGCGTCCTTCCATCTGCTGTTTGTGAATGGATTGGTTGCAGGAGGTTGAGCGGACAGCGCCGAAAAGTAAGAGTTTACTGTGCCACTGATAGCGACGCTATCGGCTTGCACACTGACGTCTCCGGGATTTCCTGTTTCGTCGTAGTCGCGAAGCCCCCAGCTTACTTCATTCGTTCCAAAGTTAGCAGCGCTATTTCCTCCTCTGCCAAAATCTCCGGCACCGGCTAAACTCGCCCCACCGAATATTCCTCCGCCCCAGCCTGGCGTCGAGTCAACTCCGGCGCCACCGCCGATGAAACCGCTGGCGCCGCCGAAGGCTGTCGGGGTACCGTTGGCTCGCCCACCGCCACCACCACCGAACGAGCCTGCTCCGTAGTTCTGTCCACCGACAGCTAGGAGCGGTCCGGTTGCCGTGAACGTCCCGCCGGCGTTAACAGCAATATTGCCGGAATCGCCCCCGTCAAGCTGCGCGTTGCCGCCGCCGCTGCCTCCGCCCGAGACGTTGATGTCACCGCTGACGAGCACGCTAGTTCCGGCCGTGATTGACACGTTGCCGCCATCGCCGCCATCGCCTCCCAGCACAGTACCAAAATTAGTATCGGCATAGCCGCCGCCTCCTCCTCCGTACGAGCGGATGAAGCCGGTTGAGACGGCGTCACTGGCGGAAATGGTAACATTGCCGCCATCTGCTCCTTGATAGCCGTTTACCAGGTTTTCATAATCTGCCGGCGCTCCACCCGCACCGGAAGCTTCCAGGCTGCCGACAGTTATGGCGCCGTCGAAATCGTTACCTGCATGAGCTTCCAGGCTGATCTCGTTACTGTTTGTCCGTAGGTTGACTGTCGGCAAGATGATATCGCCGCCAGTGGAGCTCACCCCGGTCACAGTGGTGCCAGAGAAAGTAACACCGGCGGCTAGTTGGATCCGTCCGCCGGTGAACTGTGGCGTGTCTTTGGTAGCGTCGATCACGGCATTTGGCGGTGCGGTTGCCGCGAATATCTTGCCGGAAGCTAGAGCGATAAAGTCACCACCCAAAGTCTGGCTTGTCGGTCCGCCAGAAAAGATCGAGCTTAGATCGAGTTCGCCGCCGGAGGTAAACACTGGATCGCCAGAGAGGTTTAAGCGATTCAATTTCAAGACGCCCGTTTGAACACGCAGATCTGCGTCGCAGGCTGTGACAGATACGCCGCCGGACATTCTCTCTGTATTGGCAAATACTTTGCCCCCTGGGGCTGAGAAATCTATGCTGTTTGCTAGCAGAGTCCCACCCTCAACACGCAGGAGTGAAGCACCAGCCAGCGTCGGGTCGAGGAAGAAGGCGATTTTGTCGCGAGCGGAAAGTGTACCCAAAACATTGTCGAAAAGAAGCAAGCCTGGGGTCGTGCCTTTGATGTTGAGCGATCCGCCGAGCGCTTCAATCAGCGCATTATTGCTGAGTGAAGCAGCTATCATTTCTATGTTGCCCGACTGAGCGGTGATTTTGCCCTGATTCAAGATGTTCTGAGCGCTCATCAGTATGTTTGAAACGGCAGCGAGCGTCGCTGAGTTGGCCATGGCTGAAGCATTTGCCGCAGTGCTTGCAGCTCCGGCTAGGTTCGAAATCGTATCTCCAGTCGCCAGCCGCACTGTTGCTGCAGAAACTATTGTCCCGTAATTGCTTATGTTCTGGACAGCTGTCATTGCCAGAGCCGCGGAGCTAGACACAGTGCCGTAATTAGTGATATTCGTCGCGTTCAAGGACAGATTGAGCGCCGGTACCAGACCGGTCAGGTTCAAAGTTGCTGCTAAGTTTGCCGGCAATGCTGATGACAGAGTAGCGCCCGCCATGTTGGTAATGGTCTGCGCGTTGATGATAGCTGAGGTCGATTGCTCGTTTGAGGAATAGGCATAGAATTGTCCGGAGTTACTCAGGTTGCCTGCCATGTTGAGCGGATTGCCTGCAGCGAAGTCGTGCAGAGCGCTAACACCACTGGGAATGACCAGGTTTCCAACTTCCCCAGCGATCGATTGGTGCAAGTTGAAAGTGCCGCCGACCGCTGTGCCTTGGTCATTCAACAACAAGGTTTGTGTGCCGCTAAGGATGACCTGAGACGCCGCCAAGAGCTCTGCGGCCGTCAACTTGTCTGAGGCCAGTACGGAGCGGGAAAGCTCTCCAACCTGGATGTTTGTGCCAGGCTGGAAGCCAGGGATCGATTGCGGGCTCAGTAGAGATAACGATGAGCTGAGGTCCAGGTCTACTGGCGCCGCCGGCCCAGAGGCGCTGGTGACAGCGCTAACTGAGCCTGTGCTGTTGGTGTCGGCTGGGACCGCCGGTGGCGATTGAGTGGCGTTGCCAATTCCAGCAATCGCTGATTCCTGAGCGGGAGAAGTTAGCGGCAATGTAAGCTGGAGCAGCAGACACAGCAGCGACACGTGTGCCCACAAGCGCGACCAGTTACTTCTTGTCTCTGTAAACATAAGCTGTCCAGACAGACGACCGCACCCCTACAAGTATGTACCCGAAGTGATTGTCACAGAAACTTCTGTCTGTCAAAGTTCACCAGTCGAAGCCGGGCAGTTGCTTCTGCGAAATTGGAGTGCTAATTCCGTACTTTCTGACCAGTCCTTGCTTCGCTCGCATGCCATCCGCGATCCGCCATCCAAGCCATGATCTCACAAGCATGCACTGGCTTGGTAATGTTTTTCAACATCCTGCTATGGGCATCCAGATTACCTGCCCGCACCGGGTCGTACCGTCAATGATGTTTGGGAAACTGTCAAGCCGGGAAAGCAACAGCAAGTGACAGGTGTGCCAGTCCGATAATTGATGTGATAGGCAGCATTCTCGACGATCGCTACGAGATCATCTCTTTGATAGGCGCTGGCTCCGCGACCGTCGTTTATAAAGGGCGCCATCGATTCATGAATCGCCTGGTGGCCGTCAAGGTTCTGCAAGCTGGCAGCGGTGGCGGTGAGGACCGGCTCAGGCGCTTCAAGCGAGAAGCGAAGGCGGTCAGTATTCTCGATCATCCAAACCTGGTCAGCTTCCACGACTTCGGAGTGCTGGCGGACGGCAGACCGTATCTGGTGATGGACCTGATCGAAGGTACGACTCTCGCTGAAGAAATAGCCAGTCAAGGATCTCTGCCGGCCGATCGCGTCGTGAAGATCTTCTGTCAGGCTGCAACTGCGCTGTCACACGCGCATCAACAGGGGATCATTCACCGTGATCTCAAGCCCGGCAACATCATGCTACAAGCAGAACAAGCTGACGCAGTGGGCGTGAAGATAGTAGATTTCGGTGTGGCCTGGGTGAATTCGGCTGATTCAGCCGATTCGGCGCAGTCGCATCAACTCTCGAACAGCGGCAGCATAATCGGCTCTCCTTCTTACATGAGCCCCGAGCAGTGCTTGGGCAGAGCGGTGGATGCCCGCTCGGATGTCTATTCATTGGCTTGCGTCATGTACGAAGCGCTCGTGGGCAAGCCGCCTTTCGCCGGGGCCAGCCCGTCGGCGGTGGCTGACAAGCAGGTCAAGGAAAGGTTGCAGCTGCCTGAGGAGGTTGGCCGATTCCCTAAAATTCCCGAGCAGCTCAAGGCGGCTCTGATCAAGGCAACTGAAAAGGAGCCGTCGAAGAGATTTCAGTCGATGAGCGAATTTTGCCAGGCGATCAATCTTTGCGCCAATCGAACAAGCTCTGTTCGGCCGGCGTTTGGTGCTAACTTGGCTTGCACGCGCAAACACGTATTATTGACGTTAGGTCTGTTACTGCTCGTGTTGATAACAGTTCTGCTTGTATCTTGGAGTCGCAGTGGCGAACCAGCAGTGCTTTTTTCAAGAGTGAAGCTGATTTATGCGAGCGTGTCAGGCGGACCGGTCGATGCCAATCTGAAAAAGGAGATTCAGGAGCTTTCAAGACTTCAGGAACAAAGTGGTCAATTGTTGGAGGCTGTTCGAACCGCCCAGATGCTTGTAGAAAGTTTCGACCAGGAAGGATTGCGGTACGACCCGGAAAAGTTGGATGCTCAATTGCGCATTGCTGATCTGCTGGCAAAAGCCGGCAAGCCGGTGGAGTCTGAAAAGGAGTATTGCAAGGTTCGGGCCAATGCCAGAGCTGGTCTCATGGAGTTAAGCAAGAGGCCAAAAGAGGACCGCGCCGCCAAAGCGCAGTTGTTTGTGCGCTTGATCAAAGCTTTGGCGAAGTGTTCAGCGGCGGAAAAGGACGAACTGGACGAGGCGTTGCAGCAGGTGGTCGGATTGTACGGACTGATGGGACAGACGGCGGACAAGGTAATCTATCAAAAACAGCTGCTCGACCTGAGACGACAAACAGCCCCTGCCAATCGGTCGTTGATAGGGGAAGCCTGCCATGAACTCGCGCAGACCTACGTCGTGCGTGGAGAGAAAGAGAAGGCGTATCCGCTTTTTGTAGAGGCTTGCAAGCTGGAGAAGGCTTCGCCTGGAGAAAGCGATCTGCGCGCTGTGCTATTGGATTACGGAAAGCTGTTGTTTATGGACGGCAAGTCGAATGAAGCGCTTGAAACTCTCAAAGCAGCTCTGCAAACAGCCAAGAGTCAAAATGACGTGCGCCCAATCTTCTGGGATGAAGTGTATTCCGATCTGACCTATGTATTTGTTGGAGCCAGTCAGTACAGGCAAGGAGATCTGTTCATGCAAGCGGAGCTTCGGGCTGTAGCCGATCCGGACCGTAAGCATAAGAGGGAGGCGGTGCAAAGATGCTTATCTGTGCTGAGCATTTACGAAGGAGATTTCGACCGGGCTCTGGCAATCTTTGACCAGGCATTCACATCCATGACCGATGAACCGAAGGCTCATGTGTTTATAGGATCCTATGCTTTAGAGTTTGGCACTAGGCTCGACGAAGCTGGAAAGTTCAAGCTGGCCGAGCAGATGTACAAGAAAACCTTGACATATTTTGACGATAATGCACTGACAGCAAAGCCGCTTTATCCGATCCTGGTATACAGTTTAGGCGATCAGTATTTTAAACAAGGTAAGGATAGCGATGCAGAGCGGGAATTTGCTCGGTCACTCGAACTGGCCAAAGAGCGATCAAACGATCAGACTACCTTCGTACCACGTTGCCTGCTTTCCTGGTCTCAACTCTGCGCCAGGCACCAGCGGCAAGCACAATGCGAATCGCTCTTAAAAGAATGCATCAACAAAGCGCAAGTGCTCGATTCGCCGGACAAAGCAGCTGCTGTTACTGCCTTTGAGGATTTGCTTCGGGCCTATATCAATGACAGCCGATTCGACCAAGCCAGGAAAACCTTCGCGGAGGCACAGGAATTTTGCATTCACAACAACCTGCCAGAAGGCTTGCAGAGAATTGAAAAGGAGTTTTCTGAAAAGGTGACTCGGTCCGGTCATCAGCATTAGTTTGACCGCCGATTTTACCGAGAGGCAAAAACAGTCAGTCCGGTGCGCGAGCTGTCCGGTCCGTACCGTTATGCCTATAAATGTCCGGCAGGGTAAAATCGGTGTATATGAGAATCAAAAGCATTCACAATCAGCACTCAATGCAATTGGCCGGACCAGCCGCGCCGCCAGCCAGCCTGATCTTGGCGGTCGGAGTTTTGTTGGTCTTGACTTTATCAGCTGCTGCGCGCACGCCTTGGCCGGATTCTCCCCTGGCTCCGGAGGTTCAGGTTCAACTGGAGAAAGCCGGGCGATACATGAAGTCGGGCAAGCCTCAGCAAGCAGCCCCAATTATCGAGTCTGCGGTTTCTTCAGCCAACGATATCCCGAAATGTCTGGCGATCGCCACCTTCTCGGAGACGTACGGTTATCCTTTGATGGAGCCTCGCCGTCGCTGCATGCAAAAGGCGCTGTCTCTCTGCCAAACGCGTGAAGATTACATTCTGGTTGCCTTAAAATCCAGGCATTTTGAGTTTTATGAGATCACCAGAGAATGTATCAATCATCTGGTTCAAGGTGCCAAAACTGTCGATGAACTGTTCGATCTCGCTCGCAAGTCGCAGGAGGTTGCCCTGAACGATGTCTCTCATATGGCGATGGAGAAGGCTTACACGGGAGTCAAGAATGTTCCGGACGCCGTCAAATTTGCTCATGAAGTAAAGCAGATGGGGATGGACGATCTCGTTCGCAAAGTTGTTAAGGACTTGATCGACGACGACGACAACGGACTTTCACTTTGCAATCTCCTAAAGAGTATTGAAAGTCTGGCCATGGAGGACTTGAATCGCTATTGTTTAAAGAAGGCGCTGGACAAAGCCGAGACGATCGACGAGTTGAAATGCATTTATGAGGGCTCCCGGCGAAATAGACAGAACGACATTATGCAGGTGGCGCTTTATCGTGGCAAGAAGCTGACTTTGATCAAAAAGATTCAACACGATCGCGACGAGTATGCCAGGCAGATGAAGGACTGGCAGGAAGGGGTTCAGCAGGACCTCGCCAAACAGCAGGCGGAAGCTGAAAAGAATATGGGTGGCGATCAGGGCGGGAAGAGGTTTGGTGGCAACGGCAATGCACCAGAGAACCCCAATAGCGGATTCTAATCGTTCATGCCTGGGCTGAGTCAATCCAACTGGTGGCAGTGTCGATGAAAAGTTTCGATCTCCGGCTGTCCCACAAAGTCTTGATTCTTGTTTCAGTGCCGATCGTGCTGATGCTGGTGTTTGTGGCTACCCTGGCTGCTTTGCAAAAACAGGCCGAAGATGAGATTTGGCGCGAACGCCACTCGAAGGCTGTCATCGCCGAATGCAATTCGCTCATGCACAACTTCATGGATGCCGGCATGTTTTTGTTCCTCTACGAAGAGACGCACCAGCGAAGTTTTTTGAAGAGTTACCAGTCGATGTCGCAGCAGATTCCGGTGCAAATCAACTCTCTGAAAGTCATGTTGCGCGACAGCCCCAATTCGGAAGATTCTCTCGAGCAGCTCGACAAGGTCGGAGGCAGCGCCGTTCAACTACTTCGTAAGGCAGATCAAGTGATCGACAGCAAGATCGAAGGCGGTGGAAGTAAGAGCAGCTCGCATGCGGAGTTTGTGCAAACGTCGACCGAGATGCTCTCCTGCTTGCGCAAATTCATCGACGAGCAGCAAGATGTCGAGCGCACCAATCCGAAGAATGAGGCTCGCTTGCGCTTGTGGATTAGCCAGTGGTTATGCGCTGGAGTCCTCTTGAGCATTCTCCTGGCGGTTGCTCTGGCGGTCTTTTTCAACCGGGCTACCACCAACCGGCTGCTAGTGCTAGTGGATAATACGTATCGTTTGGCCGCTGGTAAGGAGTTGCGCGACAAATTGTCCGGCAACGATGAGATAGCGCATCTCGATGGCGTCTTTCACGACATGGCTTTTGCGCTGAAGGAGACGTCAAGACGCAAACAAGAGCTAGTACAAATGGTGACGCACGATTTGCGTACTCCACTTACTTCAATCAATGCGGCCCTTAAGATCATGTCGTCTGGCATATCAGGTCCGCTCCCAGACAAGGCTTTCAAACAAGTCGGGATAGCCGAGCGCAGTTCGGACAAGCTGCTCAATCTGGTTAATGACCTCCTGGATATCGAACGGATGGAGACCGGAAATTTCGCTCTGGAATTGCAGAGAGCATCGGCTCAACAGATTGTCGATGCTGCGGCGGATTCAGTCAGAGCGTTATTGTCGGCGCGCGGTATCAAGCTCGTGGTCGGTGAGACCGACCTCTGGGTGCAGGCTGATCCCCGGCGGATCGAGCAGGTCTTAATCAACTTGTTGTCGAATGCTGCCAAATTCAGCGCTGACCATGCTCGAGTCGAGCTGCAAGTGAGTGCCGCAGACGATCAGGTTGAATTCAAAGTGATCGACCAAGGTCGCGGTGTGCCGGCAGAGTTTCAAACGGCAATTTTCGAGCGATTCGCCCAAGTGAAAATGGCCGATTCGGTGCGTGGAAAAGGCACCGGATTGGGATTACCCATCTGTAAGGCGATTGTCGAAGCTCACGGTGGAACGATTGCCATGACAAGTCGGGATGGTGAGGGAAGTATATTCTGGTTTCGCATTAAACAGGCAAAGCCGGAGGAGAAGTGAGCGGAGCCTACGCCTTGTTGCCTATGCTGTTTACGGCTCTGTTGGCGATGAGCCTGACAGCCTGCTGTGTCGTGGTGTCCTTCGACCGCTCTTACAATTTGCGCCAGTGGGAGAAGTTGCGAATCGGCTCCGAACAAGCCTTTCTCGGCGAAGACTTGCCGCGGGCAGAGCAGCTGATCCGATCGGCTCTGACATATGCCGAGCGCTTGGGAAACGGAGACTTTCGGGTAGGCACCACGCTCTTGCAACTTGGTGATGTCCTTATGCTGGAAGGTAAAACAGGTGAAGCTCGCACGGTGTTCGAGCAGTCGCTTGGTTGCATGCAAGTCAGCATAGCGCGATCCGCTAAAGAGAGGGAGCGCAGGCAATTCCTGAATGAGGCGGGCAAGGTGTTGCTGAATCTTGGTGCTATCTGCCTGGAATTAGATGATCTGCCTGCGGCAGAGGGCTATTTCCAAAAGGCGGAGAAAGTTTATGAGGAGTTGCTGGAAAGCGTTGGAGTTGAACGGATAGCAGAAGAGATTGGACAGTCCCTGTACGGTCTGTCGTTGGTGAACTTGAAGCAGGGTAGAACGATTGAGTCCGAAAGGTTTTACCGGCTGGCGGTGGACTCGTCGGCTTCCGCTGGCTATTCAGCTGCTTTAGCGCGCAAGCTGCGTGCGCTCGAGCCGTTGTTGAGGCAGGTGCCGAGCGTTCCGTCGACAGTGACGATCCAATCTGATGAGCGCTGGCGCAACTGTGTTTTAGCCGGACGGGAGGCCTTTAGCTCAAAGAATTTTGCTGAAGCCGAAAGGCAGTATCGGCTGGCTGTCGAAGAGGCCGGGAAGCTGGGACCGGACAACCAGAAATTGGCTCAAGCATATAAAGACCTGGCTGCATCTCAAGAGTGGCTGTCGAAGTTTGCCGACGCGGAGGCCTCATATCGCAAGGCGCTGGCGCTGCGCGATAAACGAAGCCCGGGCGGCGACGAGGAGAGCGAGAAAATCTTGACCAAATTGGCTAATTTTGCCGAAATGAGAAAGGATTACCGGCAGTCCGCTGATTTACTAAACAGGCAGCTCAAGATTCGCCAGCAAATTTATGGCCCTGACAGTACTGAAGTGGGCGAGACGCTGACGAGACTGGTTGAAGTTGACCTCGCGCGCGCGAAGAATTCCGAGGCGGCCGGAGAAGCGGTGAAGGCCTGGGCGATTCTCAAAGAAAGCGACCAGACCCGGGGTAAGTCGGTGGTGGCATACGAAAGTCTTTCGCAAACCTTGTTTCAATTGGGAAAGTACAGTGAAGCTCGCCAAGCCAACTTGAAGTTAATCGCTGCTTGCAGCGCAAAAAAGAAATACACTCTGCGCAAGCTCGCGGCCAGTTATCGCTTGGCCGCTATCGCCGCGCAGGAAGGAAAACAAAGAAGCGCATCGGCCGAAAGTCTGTTGGCGAGCGCTTCGGCGCGGGCCGCTCTCCAGGATCCCCAATACATGCTGGCTTTAATTGAAAAGCTGAATGAAGATGCTCGCCTGCTTGCCGCTCATGGACAGATGAAGGGCGCAGCGGCCTTGGCTGAATGGTCGCTCCGGTTGTTCTCCGACCAGGATAAAGACTCTTCCGGAATGGCAGCGGCGAAACTAGCGGTGCTCGAGAATCTTCGTTCTCTCGAGGGCAGTCTTGGGCATAACTTGAAGGTCGATCGACTGTCAGCTCAGATCGCCGATCTCAAACGGTTACAAAATGAACTGAGTGGAAAGTGAGCAGCGGTGCGCAATGGCAAAAATCCTTATAGTCGAAGACGACCGGGATCTGTGTGAGCAGGTCTGCCTGTGGCTCGACTCCGAAGCGTATGAAGTGGAGGCGGTGCATGACGGTCTGGCCGGCTCCACCCGGCTGGCTCAAGCCGATTATGATCTGGTCATGCTCGATTGGGACTTGCCAGGCCGGAGCGGGGTCGAACTTTGCCGGCTGTATCGGCAGCAGGGCGGAATGGCTGCCGTACTAATTTTGACCGGCAAGGGAGAAATAAATGAAAAGGAGGAGGGATTGGATGCTGGTGCGGACGACTATCTGACCAAGCCGTTCGATCTGGTGGAGCTGTCTGCTCGTGTGCGTGCTCTTTTGCGGCGGCAGGAGAGAAGCAAGCGCATGGCTCAAGCGAAAGAGCCACCAAAGATCATCGAGGTGAAGGTCTGTCCGGGCTGCGGTGCGAGCTTTCCGAAAGAAGCAAACGAATGCGATGCATGTCGCTGTGCGCTCCGATTGCGGGTGGTCGATCAAAACATCGGAACAACCATCGGTGAGCGGTATGAATTGCTGTCTGTAATCGCCCGTGGTGGCACAGCGTCCGTCTATCTTGGCCGGCAGAAATTGATCAAGCGAGCGGTTGCTGTCAAAGTTTTGCATGCTGACAATTTCAAGGACGAAAGGCAGAGAAAACGCTTTGCCCGCGAAGCTGAGGCTGTCGGCCGGCTGGATCACGCGCACATCGCTGCCGTGCATGATTTCGGTTTGGCTGAAGACGGGCGCCCATTTTTGGTCATGACCTATATCGACGGTCAGAGTCTGTATGAAATGCTCTTGGAAAACGTGACGCTCGATTGGAGACGCGCTGTTCGGTTGTTTGGTCAGATCTGCGATGCGCTCGTCCACGCGCACGCGAAAGGGGTGGTGCATCGCGATCTTAAGCCAGCAAATGTAATGGTGGAACGCCCCGGAGAGCCGGCCGAGGCGATCAGGCTGGTCGATTTTGGAATTGCAAGATTACGACCGGTCAATGATGACGAAATCGAGAAATTGACGCAAGATGGTGAGTTTTTTGGCACGGTTTATTACATGAGCCCGGAGCAATGCCTGGGCCAGGAGCCGGACGAGCGATCGGACATTTATTCTCTGGGTTGCATAATGTACGAGGTGCTCACCGGGCTGCCGCCGATCCGAGGCAAGAATGCGCTCGATACGATTCAAGCCCATTTGAGCGCAAATGTGCTTCCGTGCCGGGAAGCCAGACCGGACTTCGCCTTGCCTGAGTGGTTGGATGCCGCTGTCATGCGATGTTTAGCCAAGCAGCCGGTGGGTCGCTATCAGTCTTGCCGAGATCTGCTGTCCGATTTGAGCAGGTAAACCGACCAGCGTTAGAGAAGAAAGCTCAGTAAAGGGTGCTGCGAGCAGAGCGACAGCAGAAGCAACCCACCGGTTTCCGCCAACTCCACGCAGGCACCATAGGTGTCTCCGGTCTGTCCCTTTAAAGTATCGTTCAACCAAAACGAAAATGACAAGCCGGAGGCGACTGTGAGGAGGGCTGCCAGTACTGCCAGGGTAGACCCCTGATATTGAAGACAGGCTGTGGCGACAAGCGGTGCTAAGGCGGCCAAAAACACATCTCTGGGAAAGCGAGTTGTGTCATGCCAGACCTTGCCCATGCCCTGCTCCCTCAAATAGGGAAATGCACCGATCGCAAAGGTTTCGCACCAACGGGCCCAGGCTGGCACCATCAAAAAAACAGTCAGATACAGGTTGAAGCTGAAGGGCAGACTGCTCAGAGCGGCAAACTTGAGCAGCAAAACGCACCAACCGGTGATCGCACCGAAATTACCCACTCGGCTGTCGGCCATGATTTCGAGCATTCGCTCTTGATTGCGGTGAGAGAAGATACCATCGGCGGTGTCCATCAAACCATCGAAATGAATGCCGCCGGTAATCAAAAGCCAGGCAATTGTCAGAACAGCTCCCCAGACCATTGGAGAAGGATTCATGATGTTCAATCCACAAGCCAGGGCGAACAGCAAGGCACCAATTAGAAGCCCGACCGCCGGCAGGTACTTGGACAGTCCCGATAGTTGCAAGTCGGCATCGGTGGCCGGAAGTTTGCATAATGTCAGGCGTGTCACGTAAGAGGTCGCAACCGCAAATCGCCTTAGAGCGTTCATTACGGCACCTCGGCGGAGTATTCCGGACGGCTGGGAAAGGCTTCGCTGTTGCCGAGAATCAGCCCGTCTCGGCGTGCATCGTAATAAGCAACGATTGCATGAATTTGATTGAGCAGGTCAGGGTCCGCTTCCAGACGAGAAGTTTTGTCGAGCAGTCTTTCTGCACTGGTTTGCGGATCTTCGGTTGAACCTTCGTCAGTTTCGAATGTATCTGGCCGGCCGTCGTGCCATTGCTCGAGACGGAACCTTTCGGCCCAGGGCAATGCACAAGCATCGGCCAAACAACCAACAATCTCCGGGGCGATCGGCAACGGCTCGCTGGCTGTCAGGGCGTAAGCAAAGATGCTGCGTTGAGGTTGATGGTCTTTGAAGCTTTCATGCGGCCCTAAAATGTCACTGCCCCAGGCCATTACCAGCAGCGCCTGCTCTTGCCGGTTTGCCCCCTTGTAAATCTCGCAAGGCAAGCCGAGAATCTCGGCCAGAGCTTGCGCCAGCGGGCGCGAGAGAGTGCTGTAGTACTCGACAAATTCGAATGTTTGACCCAGCCCTTCCAGCATGCCTCGCAAGAGCAGGAGCGTCTTGGCGCACTCCGTGTAATCATCGAGAAGCTGCCCGAATTTGCCGCCTGCATTTTGATCATCGCTTTGCTTCAAGAGCGCTGAACCGTAGTGAATGTAAAGCCAGTCTCGCGCGGATAGAACCTTTTTCCGATTGAATTGCTCGAGTCGCTTCAGAACGAGCTTCTGTTGTGAGAGTTCAGCCTTCTCTTCGTCGCTGGCGGCAAGCGATGCCATCGCATCGAGCATCGAGCGAACCGGTTCGGGATCTCTGAGGCAGAGATGAGCTACGGCCAGATTCAGTCTCGTGTCGAAGTCGTCTATTGCTTGCAAGGAGCGGTTGAAATGCGGAATAGCCTGGGCATAGCGTTTGAGCGAAAGTAACGTAAACCCAAGCTCGTAATTGATGGTTGGCTCATCGGGCGCGAGTGCCAGGCAGCGTGTAAGCAGCAGCGCAGCCAGCTCATGCTGCCGGTTGTCGATCAACTGGTAACCTGCCTCGAAAAGATTTTGAACATCGCTCAGAGAATGCTCGTCTCGGGAAAGTTGAACTAGCGTTGCCGCTAGTTCGGCTCGTCCAAGCGTCTTTAGGAGTTGAGCCAAGAGGCGAATGGTTTCGAGGCAGTCGGGATGACTGAGCCAATTCTCTTTCAGGAGCAAGAAGCACTGCTCGTGCTCGCCTTGTTCCAGCAACCTTTTTGCTCGCTCCAGCATCGCTTAGCCGAGCTTTCCAGCTAGCTCTTTAGCGTGATAAGAGCTTCTCACGAGTGGACCGGAATGAACCATTTTGAAACCCATCTGCCAGGCTTGTTCGCCTAGTTGCTCGAACTCTTCCGGCGTCACGTAGCGGCAGACCGGCAGCTGCTCTCGACTAGGGCGAAGATATTGCCCGAGCGTTACGAAATCACAGCCTACCTTGCGCAGATCGCTCAGAACCGACAAGACTTCTTCGATAGTTTCGCCCAGTCCGAGCATCAAGCCGGACTTGGTGTGAATGTGGGGATTTATCTCTTTCGAAAGGGCCAGAACCTGCAAGGAGCGATCGTATTTTGAACCGGGTCTGACGCGGCGATACAGTCTCGGGACGGTCTCGACATTGTGATTGAAAACGGTCGGGCCGGCTGCCAAAACTATTTCGATACAATCCTTGCGGCCTTGAAAGTCGGGTGTGAGTATCTCCACGGCAACGCCCGGAATGCTCTCATAAAGGGCCGTAATCGTTCGGGCAAAGTGATTGGCGCCCTGATCAGGCAGCTCATCGCGGTTAACCGATGTGAGCACCACGTGCTTAAGCCCCATCTCCTTGCAAGCGGCGGCTATGCGGGCTGGTTCTTGAAAGTCGAGCGGCGCGGGCATTCCCTTGTTGACCGAGCAAAATCGGCAAGTGCGAGTACAGACCGGACCCATGAGCAAGAAGGTGGCTGTGCCGGCAGCCCAGCATTCTCCTTTGTTGGGGCATCGCCCGCTTTCGCAAATAGTATTTAAGTTCTGCTCTTTGAGTATTTTGCGAACTTGCCTGTTCTCATCGGTGTTGAGAACGGTGCGCTTCACCCATTCTGGCAACCTTTCCGGTTTGACAGCAGATGGCTCGGTCTTAGACTGCGTACTTTCCATGACTATTTGTCAACCTTTGGGAAGGAGGTCGAGACAACCCAGCTATTCTAAGGTATTTACAAGAGCCGACCTTAGATGGCGGCAATTCCTTCAATTCAAGTTGACCGATTAGAATCTTTTCGGTATCTAGAAAGTCAGGCGCATTACCGGGTAACTGCAGGCTGGGCTGGAGCGTTGGCCAAGCCTGGAGCTTCTCAAGATGGAGCGGAACAGCTCTGGAAGCGGTCGCTCGAGGCGGCTACAGCAGCCGTCTGGCTGTGCATACTGAGATATCGTAAAATAGCGCAGTGAATGAGAGCGAGGAGCTCTCGGCGGCGAAGCGAGTTCTTGCGCCAAGGTGATTGGGCCGGCGCGATTTCCGTCTAGAATGCGAAGCGCTTATACGGGAGGAGCTGAAAAGTGAATGGACAAGAGCGTCCGGTGATCATCGCCGGCAATTGGAAGATGCACAAGACTCGAGCGGAAGCTGTCGAGCTGTCAAAGACCATTCGCAATGCGGTTGCCGGCGAAAAGGATCTGCCGGTCGTCGTATTGTGCCCTCCCTTCACAAGCCTGGAGGCTGCTCTATCGTCCTGCGAAAAGAGCGAGATTCAGATCGGCGCTCAAAATATGGAGCATCGCGACTCCGGGGCATTTACCGGCGAGGTCTCTCCGTTGATGCTGAAAGATCTTGGAGTGAGCTACGTGATTATCGGGCATTCCGAGCGCAGGCAGCTTTTCGGCGAAACAAATACTTCGGTTAATCTCAAGTTCAAGGCGGCCTTGAAGCACAAGCTCGTGGCGATCGTCTGCGTCGGCGAGACGTTGGATGAGCGCGAAAGCAACCTGACCGATGCGGTCGTCAGCCGGCAAGTGGCAGCCGCTCTGGATGACGTGGATGCCGCCGATCTCAAGACTCTGGTCATCGCTTACGAGCCGGTTTGGGCAATTGGAACCGGCAAAGTTTGCGAGGCCGACGAAGCCAATCGTGTTTGCAAACTGATCCGCGCTACCGTCGGTAATCTATACGGCAACAAGAGCTTGTCTCAAAGCATTCCAATTCTTTATGGTGGCAGTGTCAAGCCGTCCAATATAGATGAACAGCTCGCTCAAAGCGATATTGACGGCTCACTGGTTGGTGGCGCCAGTTTGAATGCCGAAGAATTCTTAGCTCTTGTTAAGTCGGGGCAGAAAAAGGTTGGGCTGGCCGCTTCCCGCTCATAGCATAAAGTTTGTTACGCTTCGACCGGCGGCTTGTCTGTCGCTCCCGGGCGGGGCGCCTTACTCCGGCTGCGGTGAGATCCCCTTACAGCAGCGGCTACTCTCGGCGCGATAAGCTATAATTTCCCCCTGGCTCTCTGGAGAGGTGTCAGAGTGGTCTATCGTGCAGTCCTGGAAAGACTGTCTGCGTTAATAGCGCAGCGAGGGTTCGAATCCCTCCCTCTCCGAATCTTCTCTTGAATCATGGCCGGCAGTGGCGATTACTTAAGTGGAGCGCCATTGCTGAAGATGTCGTAGAATAGCGCAGCGAAGGAAAGCGAGGAGCTTTCCGGAGCGAAGCGTCTTTACGCGCGGAGGTCGAACTTGTTCGACCGGAGCGCTTAAAAGTGGTATTTTAACCTTGTCGTCAAGCGGATGTAGTCCCTGAGTTTTTAACCGTTATGGAACATTTCATAGAGAAGCTGAAAGAGATTGAAAAGACCTATCTGGAGCTGGAAGAGAAGCTCGGCAATCCGGCTGTCGTCTCGGATCAAAGTCAATATAAGCGGCTGGCCAAGACTCGCCACTCTCTGAGGCAAACAGTAGATACCTTTCACGACTATCAGGACGTGCAGCGAGATATCGCCGGTGCGCAGGAGATACTTAGAACTGAATCTGATAAAGAGATTCGCGAAATGGCCGAGCAGGAAGTGACCGACCTTCGTGCTCGTGAGGAGATGCTGTCCGACAGGCTGCGCGTTCTTCTCCTGCCGAGAGATCCAAATGACGAAAAGGACATCATTTTGGAGATCCGGGCCGGAACCGGTGGCGATGAGGCATCGATCTTTGCCGGTGATTTATTGCGCATGTATCTGAAATATGCTGACAAGTTGGGTTGGAAAGTAGAGATTGTCAATTCCAGCGATGGTGAGATCGGTGGTTACAAGGAAGTGATCGCCAACATGCATGGTGATAACGTCTACAGCCGCCTCAAGTACGAATCAGGCGTGCATCGAGTGCAACGCGTACCGGTCACGGAAGCTTCCGGACGGGTACATACTTCGACTGCGACTGTCGCTGTCATGCCTGAAGTGGACGAAATCGATGTACAACTCAATGAAAATGATCTGGAAATCTCAACCATGCGCTCAGGTGGAGCAGGCGGTCAAAACGTCAACAAAGTAGAGACTGCTGTTCGGATCGTGCACAAACCGAGCGGGCTGATGGTGGCATGCTCGGAAGAGCGAAGCCAACTTCAAAATAAGGAGCGGGCTAAGCAGATCTTGCGAGCCAAGCTCTATAAGATCGAGATGGAGGCTCAGATGCAGGCGATTACCGACCACCGCCGATCGCAGGTGGGCACCGGAGATCGCTCCGAAAAGATCCGTACGTACAACTTCAAGGACAATCGGGTTACCGATCACCGGCTCAATGAGAACTTCAGCTTGCAGCAAGTGCTTGAAGGCGATCTCGAAAAGATGATTGAGGCAAATATCCTGTCGAATCAGCAGAAGCTTTTGGCTGAGGCCGCGCAGGTGGTGTGAGCGACTGTTGCCAAATCTCGATCTGCTAAAAAGAGACCTTGCAGCGGCACTGCTGGCGGCTGGAATAGAAAGTGGGGAGGCTCGGCGCGAAGCAGAGCTGATTGTCGAGCATGTAACCGGGCTGAGCCTGGCACAGCAGGTAATTCAGGCTGATAACTCAGTTTCCGAAGAGCAGCAAGCGACTGTGCAGAGAATCCTAAAGCAACGGCAAGCTCGGGTTCCGCTGCAGTTCTGCTTCGGCTATGCGCATTTCATGGGTCTCAAGCTGGCGGTAAGGCCAGGTGTTTTCATTCCGCGCGGGGATACAGAGACGCTGGTGCAAGTAGCCTGTAGCCGTTTGAAATCGGAAGCGCCGGTGAGATTGGCAGACGTCGGCACCGGCAGTGGGGCGATCGCCATCGCTGTCTTAAAGCTCGTTTCGACGGCGATTGTGACTGCGATCGATATTTCACCGGAAGCAGTTGCTTTGACCAAGGAAAATGCCATGCTGCATGGCGTGTGGCAACGGGTCAGGCTCGTGCATTCCGATTGGCGCTCGGCTCTGCCGACTGACTTGGATGCGATCTTATCCAATCCGCCGTACATCCCTCGGTCCGATCGGTCTTTACTTGAGCCTGAGGTAGTGGAGCATGAACCGGAGCTGGCCCTCTTCGGAGGAGATGATGATGGACTCTCCTTCTATCGAGAGCTGAGTACAGTCGGGCAGTCGCACCTGCGGAGCGATGGTTGGATCGCCCTCGAGGTAGGTGATCGGCAAAGCGCCAGCGTTCAGGCAGTTTTCCAGCAAGCGGGCTGGAAAGAGGTAGAGATAGTGGCGGATCTCAACGGACTACCACGCGTACTGACCGCTTTGAAGGCTGATTGAGGATTTTCAAATTCTAATAAACTGCTAAAATAGGGTGAATAAGCTCCCTTTGAGGTGGTGCCTATGGAAGACGGCATATTGAGAGCAATATCGGCCGATGGCACCATCAGAGCAGTAATCGCCACTACCACCAATCTTGTCGGTGATGCACGCCGAAAGCACGCGCTGTCATTTACGGCCACTGCTGCGCTGGGCAGAGCTTTGACAGGCGGTGCGCTGCTTGCGTCGTTGGCCTCCAAAGCAGGCCAGATTACATTGAAATTTCAGGGTAACGGGCCTTTGGGTAAATTGATGGTTGACGCATCGCCCAAAGGCACAGTAAGAGGCTTCGTTGAAAATCCCCAGGTTGAGTTACCGTTAAACTCCCTGGGGAATTTTGATGTTGGGGGTGCTATCGGTCGAACCGGTTATTTGCATGTGACTGTTGACCCCGGTTATGGCATCCCATACACCTCGACCGTTGAGCTGGCGACCGGCGAGGTTGGCGAGGATTTAAACCGCTATCTTGTAAATTCAGAGCAGACCGGATCGGTAGTCATAGTCGGTAGTCATCTGACTGCCAAAGGGGTTGAGGCGGCTGGTGGGTTGATCGTTCAACTGCTGCCGGATCATTGCGAAGAGACCATTTGTCGGATTGAAAATAACGTTAGCACTTTTGGCTCATTTACATTCCTGATGCGCCGCGGCATGAGTCTGGAGGCGATGCTGGAGCGGATCCTTAACGGATTTGACGTGCGTGCTCTGACGGAGGTCATGCCGCTCAGATTCTCTTGCAAATGCTCCAACGAGCGATTTGTCGAGGCGTTAAAGGTGTTGCCGAAGAAAGAGCTGGTTTCGATGGCTCAAGAGGACGGTCAGGCAGAAGGACGTTGTCATTTTTGCAATGCGGTTTACCTGGTGGGCAAAGATTGCCTGCTGAACCTGGCGCAGGGGAGCTGACCAGACCGTAAGATAAGCAAAAGGCAGGATAGAGCTTCCTGCCTTTAACCTGTCCGGGCCGATCCACGGTTCAGGCGAAATAGTTGCTAGCCAGGCGGAGCCGCGGCTAAACCGCTCGTGCTACCTTGCCGGCCTTGATGCAGCCTGTGCAGACTTTCAAACGCTTGACCGTATTGCCAATTTGGGCCTTGAATGGTTGCAGATTGGGCAACCAACGTCGCTTGTTATGGGGGTTCCAGTGCGAACGCAGGAATGTGTAGTTATACCCGGTCATCGGACCCTTCCCGCATACATCACAACGTCTGGCCATTGCTGCAATCCTTCCAAAAAAATACTTGTCTAAAACTTCCGCGCTTGACTAAATTATAGCTTGCCAAGATACTCCAGGCATCGCCGAAATCGGACCGGACAATACTGCCGGCTCGCCCGGAAAGCTCTGGCTGGCTGGAAGCTATAGGCTCCTACACCTGCGAACGTGGAATTGTACCATGAAGAATTTGATCTTTCGGAAATCCTTAGAATGCAATGATAACAATCAGTTCGGTCAATATTTGGACTTGTCAGTTAGTCGAAGCGATTCATATCGTGGTAGTCTAAGTTTTGAGCCGTTCTTGGACTCTTGCGGGTATGCCATGAGCTTGTTCTCAAGAGGAGAGCGGTTAATTCCCGGCGAATGCTCAGATCTGCAAATCACTCGAGTTGCTTACTAACGCAAACTTATACGTGGTATCAATTCGGTAGCGGATGAAAGAGCGGTTGAGGCGAACGGGGCTCGGGCAGGGGCGCAAGGATGGCACTCGTAAACTACGCGGCTAGAGAGATCAACTGCAAAATCGTTTACTATGGTACCGGTCTTGGTGGCAAGACCACCAATCTCAAGTACATTCACAGTCAGTTGGCACCGACAACCAGAGGGGAGCTGATCAGTCTCGCCACTGAAACGGAAAGAACGCTCTTTTTCGACTTTCTTCCGCTCGATTTGGGTTCGGTGCAAGGATTCAAAACGAGGTTCTCGTTGTACACGGTGCCCGGTCAGGTAGAGTACAACGCCAGCCGGAAGCTTATCTTGAATGGTGTCGATGGCATCATCTTCGTGGCCGATTCCGATGCCATGCGCTCTAAGGAAAATATAGAGTCGCTGCAAAACATGATTGAGAACCTGGCTGAGTATAGCCTCACTCTGGACAATATTCCGTGGGTTCTGCAATACAACAAGCGCGACCTGGCGTCGGCGATGCCGATCGAACGGATGGAGAAAGAGCTAAATATCAGAGGAGTACCCAGTTTCGAGGCGGTTGCTTCGGAAGGTCTGGGAGTCTTCGCAACGCTCAAAGCGATCAGCAAGTTGATTTTAAACAGGTTGCAGTAGATTCGCCCGGGTTAACACTGGTCCGCCTGCATGCCTAAACGGAAACTTGCAAAAGTTTTAAAGTAAGACCGTTTGCTTTTCCGCCCAGAGCGTTGCATCTTTATACATGGTGCCAGCGATTGGCGTATATGTTTCGGAGATGCTTTTGACTCCAGCTGCGCAGGTCTGGTCTGCAACGTCGCGGCGGCGGTGAGGGATGCTGTGATGCCCAGTGAACGTCCGGAGCAAAATGTGGAAATCTCGGCGCTCAGGCGAGCGCTGTCCGTAGAACGTCGTGCCCGTTTTTCCGACTTCCAAGGCAAGCGCTCCACCTTCTCCCAGTTTATGCGGCAGGCGGCCGACAAGCTATGTAAGCGCTTTCCGATCGAATCCCGCTGGGCGACCATCCGTGGCTTATTTCGGCAGTATCCAAATCTCGACGTGGCGACTCGGATATCGATCGTTAACAGGGCCGACGACCTGATCGAGCAATTGGCTCAGCTTAAACAGCCGCTTTCTACTCCGGCTCCGGCCGATGCAGAAGCTGTAAAAACTGGGAAGCCTGCCTGCAAGGTTGAGCCGAAGGCTCCCACAGCCAGCGCCGTGCAATCCTCTCTGTCGCCTAAGGAGAGCGAGCTCGCTCGCAGCGGCGACCAGCGGCTGGCGCAAACCATAGACCAGATAGACGTTAAGTTCGTGCGCGGGGTCGGTCCTAAGCTGGCCGATCTCCTGGCCGGACTGGATATCTTTACGGTGGAGGATTTGATCCGGCACTATCCGCGGCGCCACTTGGATTTTCAGAATAGACTCCGGGTTCGCGATCTCAGTGCCGGGCAGGAAGTAACCGTCTTGGGTACAATCCGCTCGGTAGGCTCCTTTCAGGCGCGCAAGGGAAATGTATCGGTCTTGTCCGTTACAATCCATGATGGCACTGGCAGTATCAGTGTCACGCGATTCATCGGTGGCAAGTCCAACAAATACTTGTTGGATCGTTATAAGGAGCAGTTCCCAAAAGGGGCGCAGGTCTTAGCTTCCGGTATAGTCGAGCAGGATCGCTATTCAAATCGGCTCAGACTGAAGAACGCCGAGATAGAGCTGTTGGGCGCGCTGGCCGACGACTGTCAGGAGTTGGAAACTATCCATACCGGCCGATTGGTGCCAGTCTATGCCTTGACGGAAGGGCTCTCGCTGCGCTATTTGCGCAGCATCATCCACAGCGCCCTTGAAAGTTACGCTGACAAGATAGTGGACGCACTGCCCGAAGAGATTCAAGAAAAGTACAGTCTGGTTGGTTTGAAGTCTGCCTTGCAAGGCATTCACTTTCCAGACGAGCCGGAGCAGAAGGACCGGGCCAGGCGGCGCCTGGTTTTTGATGAGCTGTTCAACATTCAGCTTCAACTGGCCTGGCGCCGGCATCACATGGATATTAACGAGACGGCCCTTGCGCTCAACACTCAAGACGGCGGGCTGGTCGAGCGGTTCAAGCAGGCTCTGCCATTCAAGCTCACCGGTGCGCAGGAGCGAGTTTTTCAAGAAATAGTGAGGGACCTCGCGTCGGACAAGCCGATGCATCGGCTGGTGCAAGGTGATGTCGGTTCCGGTAAGACCGTCGTGGCCATGATGGCTTTCCTGGTGGCGCTCGAAAATGACTATCAAGGAGCGATGATGGCTCCAACCGAAATTCTGGCAGAGCAGCATTACCGTCAGTTCGTGCGCTGGCTGACGCCGCTTGGGATTAAATGCGCTTTGCTGCTAGGCAAGCAAGGGCAACGCGAACGCCGGCAGATCCAACAGGACCTATTGTCAGGTCAGGTTCATGTGGCAATCGGTACTCATGCCTTGATTCAAGACGTCGTAGAATTCAAGAATCTGGGGTTGATCATTATCGACGAGCAACATCGCTTTGGTGTCAAACAGAGAGCCGCTCTCAAAGCTAAGGGACAAAATCCGGAGCTTCTGACGATGACTGCCACTCCCATTCCACGCACACTTGCTCTGACATTTCATGGAGATCTCGATGTCTCGGAGATCGATGAAATGCCGCCGGGGCGCAAACCGATCGCGACCAAAATAGTGCCGCCTGGAAAGAAGAGGGAGCTCTGGGAATTCGTCGACAAAGAGATTGGGCGCGGCCGGCAAGCCTACGTCGTCTTTCCCTTGATCGAAGAGTCAGAGACATTGTCGGCAAAAGCGGCGACGGCCGAATTTGAAAAGTTGAAGACGGGAGAGTTCAAACATCGTCGGCTCGGACTGATGCACGGAAAGCTCAAGCCTCAGGAAAAAGATGAGGTAATGGAGAGATTCCGCCGGGGCGAACTGGAGATCCTGATTTCCACAACTGTAATTGAAGTCGGCGTTGACGTGCCGAATTCGACCGTGATGGTAGTCGAGAATGCCGATCGCTTCGGACTTGCGCAACTGCACCAGCTGCGCGGTCGGGTTGGGCGGGGCGCGGAGCAATCGTATTGCTTTCTGGTCTCCGATCTCAAGTCGGAAGCAACCAGGCAACGATTGGAGATCCTCACCAAGACGAATGACGGCTTTGTGGTGGCAGAAAAAGATCTCGAACTGAGAGGACCGGGGGAATTTCTAGGGACGCGTCAAAGCGGTCTGCCGGACCTGTTCCTCACCGATCTGATTGCGGATGCGGAAATTCTCGAGCAGGCTCGGCATGCAGCAGTCGATCTGATTAAATCGGATCCGGATCTGGTCCGCTACAGGCAGTTGCGAGCTCGCGTCGAGGTGGCGCTTGATTCGCTGGAAGCGGACCTGCTCGGCTCAGGTTAGCTCTTGTGCTTCTTTTCAGCGGCGATCTTCAAGAATGTAGCGGCTAGATCTTCCAGTGATTCTCGCGAATTCTTGGATTGTGAAACTTCCGGCAAAGCCGAGCGAAGATCCAGAGTAGCGGCTTCCGGATGTATCTTCAGGCTTGCCAAGACTTTGTATCGTTTTGAGGATTGCTCCAGCGCTTCGATCAACGCGTCGCGAACTTCGTCTTTGCCCAGTATCAACGCGAGATTGGAGGTGGCGAGGTTGAGCGCCGAAAAGATCGGGGCCACCGAAACCGGTGCCTCTACCTCTTCTGATTTTGCGTACTTGCCTTTAATGATGCCGCGTTCGCGCATTGCTTCCAGCGTGCTCAAGATCGTGTAGCGGTCGAAGGGAAGCTTGTCCGAGAGTTGCTTGACGCTTAAGCCGACTTCGACGAGCAACCAGATCTTGCGCGCGGTTACGCCGGTGGTCGCATCGAGCTTGCTCCAATCCGGAGTTTTGCTCACGCCCAACGGCACTCCGCTCGGCCATTCGAGCGCGCGCAGCAGTTTGGGTAGCTCGTCGGAGCGCCGCGCCCCTTCCATCAGGAGCTTGTATGGCTCCTTTTCGGAGAGAGAGCGGTCGACCGGGACGGTCGGATCGAGGTCACGGCGTTGCTCGAAGACGAAGTTGAGCGGCTCGTTTCTGGTCAAAAGCTCGAAAAGCGCGTGCTCGCCGGCCAGGTGCAAGAAGTTGGTGTGGGCGATCTTACCCAGGCGCACGGCTACCTCGGCGACCGGTTTGCCTGCCCGCCCGCTCAATTTGAGAACACCGGTCTGGCGAGAGCCTAACACTGTCTGCACTACCGTCGGCAGATCAAAAAATGCGAGATTGCCTTGCAAGCCGGGTGTGCTAAACGGCAGTTTGCCCGAAAGACGGCGGTTGATTACCTCAGTGACTTCGCGGGTGATATCCGGAAAGTAAGTTTGCAGCTCCTCGAAGGCCTTACGGGGCAATTTGAGTAAAATCGCCTCTTCTGGCACTCTAACCGTTGCATTGCGACGCGCGTCGTGCAGGATGCCCATCTCGCCAAAACAGTCGCCGGAGGTTAGATAAGCAAGCACTTTCGGCGGACTGCTGCTCTCCAGAACTTCGACCGAGCCCTCCAGAATGATATAAATCGCGTCCGCTTCATCCCCTTGCTTGAAAACGATATGCCCCGGACCGCAACGCACCTCGTCGAAGAGCTGCGTGATTCCGGACAGCACGCGTTCGGTGAGCACTCTAAAAATGGAGCGTTCCTTCAGAAACTGGACAATTTCGTCTTTGGTTTGGATCATTCTGCGGCGTGCGCGCCGGGTCGTTGGTTACTGAGTGGCGCTATCAGCGTTGGTAGAGAGAGCGGCTCCGGGTTGCGCCGGCTTTGATGCACCGGGGGGACCATTCGGCGCAGCAGGCTTGGCGGTTTGGGCCGACGGTGCTAACTGCGTCTCAGGCGCAGCCCCGGGTGGAGCTGCTATCTGTTTTATCTTATCGAGATTTGCCCGGGCTGTGTCGCTGTACGGTCCGCTTGGCTGCAAGCTCAAGTAACCCTCTAATGCTGGGACGGCCTCCGCCGTGTTGTTTTGAGACATATAGAGCACTCCCAAAGCGTAATAAGCGTTGGCAAATTTCGGATCCAGCTTGAGCGCTTCGCGATAATGCTCGAGCGCCGACTCGCCATCCCCTTGTCCAGCCATGGCCAAGCCGAGGTTGTAGTTGGCTTGTACGCTCGAAGGCCTCAATTCAAGGGCCTTTCTGTACTCAACTGACGCATCGGAATAGATGCGTTGGATTAGATAGATGTTGCCCAGATTGATATGTGCTTCAGCGAATTCCGGATTGATATCTAGCGCATGGCGATACTGAGCGGTTGCGCCCGAAATGTCCTGGTGGCGCTGCAATGCCAAGCCGAGATTGTTGAACGCTTCTGCCGAGCGAGGATTGATCTGCACGATCCGTTGATAGATGCCGATCGCATCGTCGTACTTGGACTGTTCTTCGAGATTGTCCGCAAGCAATTGCAGGATCTTTAAGTCATCATGTTTGCGGTCAAGCAGGCGCCGATAGATGCCTTCCGCCTGGGCCATCTGGTTTTCGCTTTCGTCCAATTCAGCTAGTTCGAGCAAAGCAGTGCGGTCTTCCGGCGCCAATGAAAGCGCCGCTTCAATCGCTGACCGCGCGCCAACCTTATCTTTTAACTTGAAGAGCGCTTCTCCCAGTTCGCAGTAAGCGCCAGCATCATTGGGTTCTAGGCTCAGTCCTTGCCGGTAGAAGTCTACAGCCTGGCTCAGCTCGCCCTGCAACATCAATGTGCGACCGAGGTTAATCAAGGCTTCACCATCGTTTGGATTAAGCGAGATGGCCGAACGAAACTCCTGAAGAGCGGAAGGCAGGTCACCCTGTCTTTGTTTGACGATTCCGAGATTGTAATGAGCATTGGGATAGCTGGGATTCAACGAGATTACATGTTCATAGGCGCCGGCAGCTCCTGCGAAATCTTCAGTCAGGTGTAAGAGATAACCAAGACTGTAGGCAGTTTCGGTGTCTTTCGGGTCGAATCGTTGCGACTGCCGGTACTCTTCAATGGCGGAAGGATAGTCCCTTTGTTTGGACAAAACGTCGCCCAGTTGAGCATGCCAGTCGGCCTTGTCTGGCTTCATGGCCAGAGCAGCCTTGAGTTGATCCACGGCTCCGCTTAAATTGCCTTTGAGGTTGTAGGCAGTTGCCAGCAAGGCGTGGGTTTCCGGGGCCGTCGAATCGATCGAGATAGCCCGTTCGAATTCGCTGGCGGCTCCGTCGTAATCCTTTAGAGCAAGCAGAGTTGTGGCGTAGTTAAAGTGAATGGAAAAGTTGCTCGGGTCCTGGGCTAGCACTCGCTTGTACTCTTCGGCCGCCAGCTTGTTCTCACCTTTGTCCTGATAGGCGGCAGCCAGCTGAGCGCGGGCTTTCAGATGATTTGGGTAGGCTTGAACAACCTGTCTGAGCTCGACAATCGCGCCATCCTTGTTTCCCTGCGTTCTAAGGGCCATACCGAGATTGAGCCGCATAAGAGGAGTATCCGGACGAAGTTTTACAGCTTCCTGATACTGCGCGATTGCATCGTCAAGACGACCTTCTGATTGCAGGATAAGTCCCAGCGATTCGTGCGCAAAGGCGTCGTACGGTCGCAAGTCAATCGCCTTTTGGTATTCCGCTCCGGCATCGTCGAGATCGCCGTGCTGCTGGAGCGCCGCACCAAGGGTAATATGAACCAGCGGATCGGCTGGAGCGCTCAAAGCTACCATCTTAAGCAGAGCGACAGCTCTTTCCAGGTCTCCCGCCTTGAAGTAAGCGATGCCTTGGTAATACCGCTCTTGCAGCGGCTTGGGCATCGCTGTCGTTGGGGTCGAATAAGCTGCCGGTAAATGAGCCGTCAGCGCCAGAACTCCGGCTAGGAACAATCGCTTCACTTTGCAACCACCTTCAATCATGGGTTCAAAATTTCGACAGGGCTCTTTATCTACACCCGACAGTTTATCGAACGCATCAATTATGCCTGATGAGCGGTAAGCGGCAAAGAGGGTCCCTCATCTTTCAGTCGAAGGCAGTACGAGTGCGACTACCGCTAAATTGTATGAAAGCACAGGCCAATTCCTCGATCAGGCGCACAGGCGCCGAAAGTAAGGACCGGTAGATGATTGACAGCGAATTTGTTCTAAGAGGACCACAGATTGGCTGATTCGATCAATCCAATATGCGCTCTTCAAATCTGACCGTAGATCGGAATTCGGGGTTGTCAGGCGGGCGCGTATATATGCCCTGGCACAGATTTGAGGAGCACGACCGGATTGACTGTTCACAGATGTCTTAGACAGGTTGGCTAATTTCTACCCTGCTTTTTTGGACAGTTTGCACATTGCTCCGAAATGAGCTTCCAGTGTACATTTAGAGTAGATGAACTGGAAACGCTTCAGGAGATGTTGCAATACTGCTTGTGGTGCAGCGCCTCTCGTTTAGCCAGATTCAGATCAGCCCCAGAGGGGTGTTTCTTTTATGTTGATAGCACGATCGATTCATAGCAAGTTTCTGTAGCGGGTCTACTTTGCCGAAGATCAGCTCGAGCTCGACGCTCGCGGTCTTTCAGGAAGACTAGAGAACTCGCCCAGCTTAAGCAATCTAGCCGGAAAACCATCCAGGGTGATGGTGGCGCCGGCGGTGAGCAGATTGCCAAGCATACAGTCAAGGATATAGTGCAGGTTTATCATGGCAGTTTATAAGAAAGATGTAGTCAGGAAACGCTTTCCAGTTGTCGATCGCGGTCCGAGCCACTACGAAGACCTAGCCGAGCAGGCTTTGGAAAATAGCATCGAGCACCTTAATCATGCTTATCGCAGCAAGCTGTGCGGAGCCGAAGGTGTAGTAGAGTTCCGTGATGGCGGTGTATACACTTATGACAATCACGGAAAGCGTTATCTGGATTGCCTCGGTGGCTACGGTATCTTCAACGTCGGACACCGTCATCCCAAGGTGATAGCGGCCGTCAAGGCTCAGCTTGACCAAGTTTGCCTGCACAGTCAGGATCTCTTGAATCCGTGGGCGGCACATCTAGCTCGTCAGCTGGCTTCGTTGGCGCCAGGCGATCTCAAGTACTCCTTTTTCTGTAACAGCGGTACTGAAGCTGTCGAAGGAGCGATCAAGCTTGCTCGCCTCTATACGGGCAAGACTGAGATTATCTCGACGAAGAACGCCTATCACGGCGTGTCGATGGGAGCGCTTTCGGCAACCGGTCGCGATGTGTTCCGCAAGCCGTTCGAGCCTCTTTTGAATGGCTTCGTTCACGTGCCGTTTGGCGATGTTGATGCGCTCGAAAAGGCGATCGGAAAGAATACCGCAGCGGTTATTCTCGAGCCGATTCAAGGCGAAGGTGGCATCAATGTGCCGCCGGCCGGCTATCTGCGCAAGGTCCGGCAGATCACCAAGAAGAAAGGCGTTCTGCTCATTTTGGACGAGGTGCAAACCGGACTGGGTCGAACCGGGCGGATGTTTGCCTGTGAGCATGAGGCGGTAGTGCCGGACATTCTTTGTTTGGCCAAGGCTCTTTCTGGTGGTGTAGTTCCAATCGGCTGTTTTATGGCTACTTCCAAAATATGGAAGGTGCTCGAGCCGAACCCGACCATTCATAACTCCACGTTCGGTGGCAACCCGCTTGCCTGCACGGCTGCATCCGCCTGCTTGGAAGTGCTCATGGAAGAACACCTGCCGGCACGCTCTGCCGTGATGGGTAACTATTTCATGCGCAAGTTGAACGAGTTGATTGACGAGTATCCGGACTACCTCTCCGATGTGCGTGGTCGCGGTCTTTTGATTGGCTTGGAGTTTACCTCCAAAGAGCTGCGCGAGGCGGTTCAGGTTGAGCTATTCCATCGGGGAGTGCTGGTGGCTGCAACCATGAATGCCAATCGCACAATTCGGATCGAGCCGCCGCTGATCATCACCGAATCACAAATCAATTTGATGATCGATACGCTTGAATCAATTCTGGTTGATCTGACTCCGAAAGGAAAGTGGCGCAAGGACAAGAACAAGAACAAAAAGAAGAAGGCTAAGTAATGTCTGCCGAACTTCAAAGCATGCTCAAGTTCCAGGCCGAGCGTATGGCTGCCGGCAGGCTCAGTCCAGAGCAATTTCAGGAGCTGACTCGTCGCTACCTGGAATTGGATCGCCAAGCTAAAGTTGCTCGAATAGAGCCGGTGATCGAACCCCTACGCTTGCACGGACTGCTTAAGGATATGGGCGAAATGAACCTCAGTCCTTAAGGTCGGCTAATCGCTTGAAGCTCGCCGGAGAACTGTTCTTGTCGCCTCATTAGTTGCGCCGGCAAGGTAGCCAAAAGCGTTGCCCGTCCGGATTGCTGACGGTTACTCTTAAAAGCCGATTCCACCCAAGCCCATCCCGAAGCCAGGCGAGAAGCCTCCAAAGCCGAAACTCGAACCGGACATGTAAGATCCCGACATGAAAGAGGATGAGCAACCACTGCCCAGCGCTCCCAGGGCGACCTGGCCAGCTATGCCGAGCGCTTTGCCGAGCCCGCGCAGGAAGGAGCGACCGCCGCGGGTGGGATTGGCGGGAGGATTGTTGCTGGCGACAACGGGCGCTGGCTGAGTGGACGGCGCGCTGGCCAACGGCTCAGCCGGAGCGGCAGCTTGTGACTCGGGCGGATAGCCGCTCAAGGTCCGCTCTGAACCGACCGTTGAGACGAGCCGATCTATTCGTTCGGGGAGCGACATGCCGGTAGTGGACTGCTCGGTTGGAAACACCGCTCGCTCGAGGGTACCAACTCGGTCAATCATCGATTTGCGGGCATAGCTTCGACCAAAGACGTTTTGTTCGAGCTGAAATACATTTTGCAGGATGCCGCCACTAGCCAAAGTCGCTTCTGGATTGGCCCAGCGATTGGCCACTTCGGGTGGGACATAGTCGTCTTCGCTGAACTGAGATTGCAGTCCGGCATAGCCTTTCAGGCGATCGACCCGAGCCGTCAGGTCGCTGCTATCGGATGCCTGTCCGAACGCCTTCGTCTCTAATCTGTCCAGTCGTCTTTGAATCGGTTCTCCTGCAAAGCTTTCTCCGATAATGAGACTTTCCAGCTTGCTGACAGTCGGGTAATCAGATGAGTTTGGCGGTGGCTGAACGGGGGCTGCCGGCGGTGCGGTCTCGGGTGAAGCGTCCTTGTGATGCTGGGACTCGCTGGCAGCGTGGGTCGACTTTGGGGACGGCAGTGGTGTCTCTTTCGGAATAGCCGCCAGCAATGCCTCCATTCTCTGTTGTTCGCTGCCTTCCTTCGCTTCGCCGAAGATGAATTTCTCCAGGCGCTCCAACCGGGCATCGTTGCTTTGATCTTCATGGTCATTGGCGAAATAACGGGTTTCAAGTTGACTCAAACCAGCATGCAAGTCAGCCGGTTGAGATGCCGCCCGGACCGCTTGGGCCAGCCCTGAAGCAATTAGAACGACCGAGCTTGAAAGTGCAAGGAAAGCCAGTCGAAGGTCAGCAGAGCCTCTGCTCGAGACCTGACGACTACATTCTGCCGGTTGATGTGCGGTTTGCGCTCTCATCTCGTTAAGGCTCGCCGGGGAGTGGTTCCTGACGCTCTGTGTCTGTCTAGCGCTTAAAAGGCCTCCATCTGTCCATATACCCAGGAGAGAGCGTGTTGCCTCGTCCCGGTTGACTCGAATTTGGTAGAAGTCTGCAACCTTTAACGTCAGTGAACTAACCGACGCAATCAATTTTTTGCCACCACAAGCGATACTGCATCGCTGGCTTCGCGCTGGCGTGTGGTGTCACCGGTGGTGTCGTGCTCACGATCCTGAGATGAGATTACAGCACTCCCGGATTACTTCCTAAGCACGATCGTAATTCAGGGTAATTTTTCGCTTTTGAAAAGACTTGAGCGCTGACCTTCACGGTGTGATGGGTGCGGGCGGACCTTTAAACCGGGGGGATTCTCCCATCCGATAGGAGTTCGCTGCACAATTCCACAGTGCATGTCTTGATGCTGCAGCTGTATCATTCGACCGGTGCTGCGGCCCGGAAAGCTTCTGACTTTGTGTCCGGTTTTGCCGAGTGGAAGATGTCGGACGCTGGAACGGTTTCCAATGCTGAAGTGTGTGTGTCTGGTAGAGCGTGGGATTGTTGGAATCAGCTAATGAGAGATGACCTGATTGAGTTTGTTCGGGCAGAGGTAAGCGCCGAGGAGCAGAAAGTGCTAACCGAGCACCAGAGAAGAATTCGTACTCGTGTGAATAACGGGCACTGCATAACTGGTCTCAAGTTTAAGGAAGTGGACTGCAATGGATACTTCGTCTATTCGTTCAGTGAGAATCTGTCCAAGTTTAGAAGCGGAGATCTTTTGGTGATAAACGAGGGCAAGCCGCAGGGCGAAGACGTCATGAACAATGGTGTGTTGGTCTGGTTGCAAGATATCGATCACTCGAAACAGCTGATCAAATTGGACAAAGACCAGGAGATCGACCCTCCCCGCGGAAGTAGCTGCACTGTGGACATGGGTTTCTATGACTATAACAGCGAGCGCATAAAACATTCGATTGAGCTTGCCTATGAATCAGATCAGGTTGTGGAATTGCTGGAAGGACGAGTGCGTCTCTGCCGGCCCGATCAATTGAGCGCTACAGACATCGCAAAGAATCGCCAGGACTATCCTGGTTTAACGCTGCGACAAAGTCAGGCGTTGGTGAGCTCTGCGTCTGGTCCGGCCACTCTCATTCAGGGTCCTCCTGGCAGTGGCAAAACCTTCTTGCTTTCACTGATCATAGAGCGCGCTTTGGCCACTGGCGATTCGATTCTCGTCACAGCGCCGACTCATAAGGCGATCGAACATTTGCTGACGATGGTGGCGGAGCGGCTTCCGGAGAGCGACCTGCCAATAATCAAAATTCAGGGGAAAGGCAAACCAGCGAACCTGTCGCCGCGAATTTCACAGACTAACTTAGATGACCCAACTTTACTGGAGTTGAGATCCCCATTTCTGATCGGTGCAACGGTCTATCAGTCCTACCGAATGCATCGGGCCGGTATGCCCAAATTTGACCTGGTGGTGGTAGATGAAGCCGGGCAGATGACTATAGCTCATGCCATGCCGGCGCTGATCAGCGGAGACCGATATGTGATATCTGGAGATCATCGGCAGTTAAGTCCGGTGTTCGTCAATCCCGGTGCTCACCCCGATTATCTGAAACGGTCAGTGTTTGAGCATTTGCATGAACACTATTCGTCCGCTACGATCACATTGGATGTGACATTCCGAATGAACAGTGGTGTTAACGAGTTTCCGAGCAAAGCTTTCTATTCAAGCAAACTTCGCCCTTCTGCCTGCGCGGCAAATCGCGTGTTTGCGCCTGAGCAGAACGCCTGCGGAGAGTTCTGCGATGTCATCTGCAATGTTGGTGCTGTGACATACCTGGAGCTTGAGCATCAAAACGCACGTCAGAGAGCGGTCGACGAGGCTGATCTGGTTGCAAGGCTGGCCCGCGATCTGCTTGCGCAGCACCGGGTCGCTCCGAAAGATCTGGCCATTGTATCTCCGCACAGAGCTCACAACGAGGCAATTCGGGAGCGGCTACTTGCTCACGTCGGTTCTGAGATGCAATCGAGCGTAAAGGAGCAGCTAGTAGTCGATACCGTCGATCGATTGCAAGGCCAGGAACGAGATGTGATAATTTTTTCGCTATGCGCATCGGACCGTGAATACGCGATCAGCCGAGCCCAGTTTCTCTACAGCCCCAATCGCTTGAATGTTGCTATCACGCGGAGTCGGCTCAGGCTATTCCTGGTTGGAAGCAGGTACTTCTTTCCGCACCAGAACGGGATATTGGTCGACTCCAAGCTCCTGAAATTGTGGGAAAGCTATTACGAATATCTCGTCGAGAACAGGCTCAGGGTTGTCTACAATCAACCGTCTGTTGAGCTCCTGCGAGCGAGCGGCTAGTCGCTAGCGACAGCGCGACAGCAGACGAGCTTTCCTTCAGTTCTGGCGTGCGTGGGTTTGTACGTCGTAACATTTTTTCAAACGGCATTTACGATTGCGATCGCCCAATCCTCAGGAGTGGGTATCCAAGGGAATCATGCCAATCGAAGAATTTAGCAACTGTGCAAGAGCGTATCAGACAATTGGCAGGCAACCAGCTCCAGCTCCAGCAACATCGGATTTAGGGCAAAATGCGCGACCGAGGTAAACACCTCGAGAGAGCAAGACCTGGCGGTAAAGGTGGCTTGGCCGGCGGGGCCGCCGTCCTCTATTGGTATTTCTTTGCCTGATCCCGGCTCTGGAGCCGCTGATCGATCGTCTGCCGGTCTGGTCTATTCTTGTAATTTGCCGGATGCGAGACCTGCTCCCTTCTCTTTGCAGATAAAGAAAAAAGAAGTAAATCAGAGCGGTCCGGCAGAGCACGCCCTTGGCAACTGCGCTTGCCATTAATGGCAATTACCCTGCACTTACGCGATGAGGGCAAGCCCGAAAAGACTTGGGCGATGAGGGACTTGAACCCCCGACCTTCACGGTGTGATCGTGCTGCGCTACCAACTGCGCTAATCGCCCGAAAGTATGTCTGTGCTGGAAAAGGCTGGGGACAATTGTACTACATCAGGCGTTTCCTTCGCTTGAGCGTCTCTTGAAAAGCGGCTCGTACATCGTTGTTTGAGCGGCAGGCAGCGCAGCCACCAACTTTAGCCGGGTTACAGCAGCGGCCCTACCGCCGCTTCAACCGCGGCAATCAGTTCACCTGATTCAAGCAGCTTTTCAGCCGCCACCATGTCGTGATGGATCTCGCGGTCTTGCTCGAGGTGTTTGATATGCAGCCTTACTTGATCGAAAGCTGCTTTGATGCCAGGTCCGGGCAGAGCTCCTTGCACAACGCAGGCCGGTTGATCGGAATGGCGGTAGCCGCTGCCAAGTCTGAAGTCGAGACCTTGTGCGGCACACAGCAATTCGATCGCCAGGACTTTGCGGGCATTATGCAAGATCATTCGAGCCTTGCGGCAAGCAATCGTACCCATCGATACGTGGTCTTCCTGATTGGCTGATGTCGGTATCGAATCCACGCTGGCCGGGTGCGCCAGGCTCTTGTTCTCTGAAACGAGAGCAGCGGCTGTGTACTGAGCAAGCATGAGTCCGGAGTTAAGCCCGCCGTGTTCGGTCAGAAAGGCCGGCAGACCGTTGGAAAGAGCCGGATTTACGAGGCGCTCGATCCGGCGTTCTGAGATGTTTGCCAATTCAGACAGAGCGATAGCAGCATAATCCATTACGAATGCGAGCGGCTGCCCATGAAAGTTTCCGGCGGAGATTGGTCCGTCTTCGAAAATAAGTGGATTATCTGTTGCTGAATTGATTTCGATTTCAAGCACTGCTCGCACATGCTTGAATGCCTGACGAGAGGCTCCGTGGACTTGCGGCATGCAGCGCAAAGAGTATGCGTCTTGGACCAGCGGGCAATCCTTATGGCTCTCGACGAAACCGCTGTTTGCCAGAAGGGTGCGCAAATTCGACGCTGACTCAATCTGTCCGGGGTGAGGGCGAACCCGATGCACCGCCTCGTCAAAGGGGCGGGGTGAGCCCAGTTGCGCCTCCAGCGACATCGCTCCGATGATATCTGCAAGCTTTGCCAGGTGCTCCGCCTCCAGCAAAACCAATGAGGCGATAGCCGCCATGATCTGGGTGCCATTAATCAAGGCGAGCCCTTCCTTGGCTTCCAGGGTGACCGGTTCTAGCCCGACGGCTGAAAGCGCGTCGTGTCCCTTGAGAACTCTGCCGTTCAGCTCGGCCTCGCCTTCTCCGATTAAGACCAGCGCCATGTGCGCCAAGGGAGCTAAATCACCGCTTGCTCCCAACGATCCCTGCTCGGGTATCATCGGATGTACGCCGTTGTTCAGGCAGCCCAGAAGCAGATCTACTACTTCCGTTCTAATACCGGAATAACCTTTGGCCAGAGCGTTTGCTCGCAACAGGACGGCCAAGCGAACGACCGCCTGGTCGAAGCGTGGACCGACGCCGGCGGAATGGCTGAGGATTAAATTACGCTGCAATTTGTGACTGTCTTCCGGTGCAATCCGTACATCTTTGAACTTGCCGAATCCGGTCGTAATCGCGTAGACAGCTTGCCCGCTGGAGAGTATCTGCTCGACCAACTGCCGGCTAGAGGCGAGCTGTTGGCGTGCCGAATCAGACAGAGCGACATTGACTGTTCTTTCTAGTACCGGCTTGAGATCCTCCAGAGAGAGGCTGTTGCCGTCGATCAGCAACGTGGAGATCTCAGGCTCGCTGCCCTTCGAATTTGACATCGTTTCCCCCCGATGATGCTCTTTGCAGTCGAGCGCCGGATTACTGCAGCCGTAATTGAAAAAATGATTGAAGCTGTCTCGGCCTGCGCTGGTTCAACCGGTAGGCGCAATTCACATAGGCTATCAGAGTGTAAATGTTGTTCTTAAGTAATCACATCAAATCTTTCAAATGCGCAGTCAGGCAAGCTGCATTTGGGAGGAGAGCGGTGAAATGCGGAACAAAGCAGAGCCGCTCAGCGTCAGGCTGTGAGAAAGGAGAGCTGCCGATGTGCCTGAAGCCAGATGTTGATGCTAGATATTCGGCGTTGTCGTCAAGAGTTCTGGCAACGCTCATCGCCTGGCTAGTATCATCAGGTTTAGCAGTGGCTTCTGCCGGATCGACAGCTTCTGCTTTCGCCCTTGGGAATGGGGCGAGTCTGCCGGTCAGTTTGTCCAAGCTGGAAGAAAAATTCTTTATGCACTCTTACGATCGCGAACCGGAAGATTCGAGGTTGGAGCGGCTGGAGGAGATGGTTTTTGGCGGGCGCAAAGCCGGATCCGCCGAGCAGCGCAAGGCGAGATTGTCGGCAGCGATGACTGTGCCTGCGCCGGTCGGTGTGGGCGCTGGCGATGCGACCGGCCAGGGCGAGTCCGAGTCATCCTCCCGAGCGCCGGTTGACAGTCAGCTAACCGCTGATTCGGCTGCGGACGAAGCGGATGCCGCTTACTCCGTACCGGCTGTGCGGAACCGAGAGCCGGTGCGGAGCGAACCGCAAGGACGTTGGGATAAGAGCTGGCAGGCGCACTATCGGCAGGCTGAGGTCGGGCGCCCGGGAAGTGATACTGTCAGCAGTGGCGCATGGCCCGCGCCGGAGCAGGTTCGTTCGCCAGTGGCAAGCCGGCCCACGTCTGATTCCGTCAGCCGCAGTGCGCCCGCGTACCAGAGCGAAAGTGCAGCGATGCCGCAACCGGCTCCGGATTTTACGCGCAAATCCGAGCCCGTGGCGCTGGCGCCACCGTATGCGGTGCATAGCAACAGGCCTGGTTCAATTCAGTCGGCCGCTCCGCCGTTGACCACTAGCGGTCAGATCTTGGAGAGGGTCGGAGCGCTTGAACTGCAAGCCTTCGGCATAACATTCCAGAGCAACCCGCTGCCGAATCGACTGGCACGTCTCGAGTGGAACCAGTTTCCTGGCGTGGCGGCCCGGACCGATTTGCCGATCACGGCGCGGGTCGATCGCCTCGCAAGCGACCGCTCTGGGAAAATGAGATTTCCTTCCGGTGGCGGTAATGCTTTGTACTAACTCTGCCGGAAGCGACAGCATTCTGATTTCAGTCTTATAAATCTGCGTTTTTACCGGTGAATTCGCACGTTCGATTGAGTCTCGGAACATATGGTGATGAGCGACGTCTAACGACGCACGGGGTGGCAGGGGGCCGCTCACCGCTCTGAGTCAATCCCCCAGAAGTCCCGGGTTTGAACGTACTAAAAGCTAGTGTTATCCAGGGTTTTGGTCGTAGGCACCCGTGGTAAAATCACACTAGTAAGGGTATTTGAGCGTTCGAGAGATTCCAGATTAATGGGACTGAAGTGTCAAATCTCGCATAGATGTCGGCAAGATGCCTGGTCCTCCTGGAGACCGCGCAGGCGAATTGCGCTTCCTTCTATAGTTGGGCTGGTGCTGACGGCCGGCTTACTGTTGGGTTGTGGTTCGGTTCCGGCTTGGGCTATTGATGACTCGAGTATCGCCAAGCTCGAGCGAAAGCTATTTCACAAGGACTATTCCAAAGATTTGGTGGATGCAAGATTGGATCGTCTGGAGAAAATGGTTTTCGGTGAAGCGAAGGACGGCTCCGAACCGGAGCGGATTAGCAATTTGTTGACAGCCGTTCCAAACCTGGACGCTCCTTACCAGTCCGAAGAGTTGGCTAGCAGCAAGTCTTTGCCCGCCCAAACGAGCAGCTCCGGCGAGCCGGAAGAAGAGCAGGCTTCAGCCAACGCGGGCAGCAGACAGGAAAGAACAACCGACAGTCAGCCGCCGCCTAATGCCAGTAAGTACCCGGCTGTAACTGCGATCGAGCAAAAGCTGTTAGGTAAGGATTTTGCAGCGGAGCCGGTGGTAAAACGATTGGAGCGGCTGGAAACAAAAGTGTTCGGGCATACCTCGGGAATTGAAGATTTAAGCGAGCGAGTGGACCGGTTGAAAACTCGAACCGGCATTGATGTGGCTAAGCAAGCGCCTCTGGGGACGGACTGGGCGGACGATGATGACGATGCCGTCAGCCCGGCTTCGAGATTTCCGGTAGCTGGTGGCGGCGAGGACGGCAGGAGCTTCAGCGGCCGAGACCTGCGCAAGGATCTCGGCGTGCCCTCGCAGGGCATCACAGACAGCTGGGCCGGCACCGGCAGTTACGGAATGGGTGGTGGTCCGGCCAGGCAAGGGCTATCCCCGAGTCAGAGGCGGGTAGCAAACGACCGGGGAATCGAAGATTTGGCATCGCAAATGGTGCCGCAAGCGCGGCCGTCGTCGGCCGATCTCGCCGGCGCCGGACAGCCGGTTGGGCTCAATCAACAGGTGGGAGCGTTAGAACATGAGATTTTTGGCAAGACTTTCGTGCGCGACGCATTGCCAGTCCGGCTGAACCGTCTCGAGACGACTGTATTTCCGCAGCAGAAGGCGGCGGCCGATAAATCTCTGCCGGACCGAGTCAGTCGATTGTTGGCTGTGGTTCCACTTTCCAGCGGTGGCCAGCCGCAGCGGTCGATCGCTCAAAATGGTGGGCTGATGCGTCAGCCAGATCCCGACTTTGCGGAGCTCGATGATATCGCCGGCATGCAAATGGGGCAACCGAGAGCTGGAAGTGGATTGTCCAAGATTATCAACTCAATCGGCGGCTTCCTGACCGGCGGCTATAACGGCGCTTATCCGGTCGCTCCTTCCGGGATAGTAACTGATCCGCAGACCGGCCTCTGGTTTGATCCAAGAACTGGCAGCCTGATCGATCCGATCACCGGCGCCGTAGTTGGGCAGAGACTGATTCAACAAGGCGCTGGCTCGACGATGAACGGATTCGGCTCATTTAGCAATGGTTTTGCACCATATGGGACACAGTATGGCACCGGATATGGTACCGGTGCTCACTTCGGGTTCGGCGGCGTCGGCCGTTATGGCTATGGCGGTATGTGGCCGTAAAACTTGCCCAACCAAGCGCTCGTGCTTGGCGATTCGATTAGAGCAACCCCTTGCGGAGCGCTTTTACCGCGGCATGCGTACGATCGTTGACGGCTAGCTTTTCCATGATGTGCCGCATGTGGGTCTTGATGGTTTCCGCGCTAACCGTTAATTCTTCCGCAATCTGCTTATTGCTGTAACCCTTAACGACCAGCCTCAGCACGTCGAGCTCGCGCTGTGAAAGCGGCTCCTCAATCTCTCTTGTCTGCTCAGCCTGATCGCTTTCAAGTGCAGCGGCAGACCCCCGACCGTTGCCATCTCCTGGCAGGGTTGGTCTGGGTGCTTCATAAAGCTTGATAACTTTGGCAGCGATTGCTGAATCGAGCCAGATATCGCCGGCCTGCACTCCCTGGATGGCGGCAATAATCCGCTCCGGAGCGAAATCTTTTAAGCAGTAGCCGCAAGCGCCGGCTGCAAGCGATGCAAATATGTCTCTTTCGTTGTCGCTGGCGGTCAACATGATGATCTTAATCGCTGGCGACTTCTCCAGAATCGTTCGCGACGCTTCTATACCATCCATGACCGGCATGCTGACATCCATCAGGATGACGTCGGGCTTGAGCCGACTGACCTGAATCAGAGCTTCCTCGCCATTTTCGGCTTCGCCGATCACTGCGAAGTCTCGATATTGTTCGAGTAAAAGCTTCAATTGCAGTCGAAGTGAAGTCAGATCATCGACAATCAGGACTTTTATCTGTGAGTTGTTGTTTGCTTCAGCCACCGGATATCCCGCGGTCTGGGTAAGCTCTCGAGTGATACCTTAAGTGATTCCTTGTCTCAATTATATTCGCGCGATCGTTGTGCAAGAGAGTTTTTGTCGGGGCGTAACACTTCAAATTGTTGAGACTGACTCGTCAATCTTCTGGCGCGGTTTGTTTTCAGGATAAGTTTGACACTGTTATGATTTTGGCAGTCTGATTTGAGGTGGAGCATGATTCTGCTGACTGGCGGGACCGGCTTTCTTGGCGGTCAAATAGTAGAGACGCTCAGAGCGGCCAAGCACGATCTGCGAGTGCTTACAATGGGAGGCGGCGATTGGCGCAGCAATTCGCTTTCCGGCCTCAAGCAGATGGGAATTGATGCCGTTGTCGGCAGCATCTCCAATCCACGTACGGTTGCGGCGGCCCTCGATGGATGCAATGTCGTAATCAGTGCGGCCGGCGGTTTGGCGCCAAGTCGTGACATGTCATACCGAGAAGTTCATGTCGAAGGGATAAAAATCCTCTGTGAGCAGGCTGCCAAGCACGGTGTCCAGCGGATGATTCACATTAGCTGTTTGGGCGCGGATCAGCACAGCGATAGCGAATACTATCGTTGCAAATGGGAGGGCGAACAGATCGTTAAGAGCGGTCAACTGTATTGGACTATCTTTCGACCTTCTTACATTTTTGGCGATCGTTGCGAGTTTGTTAACTTCTTGAAGCCGCTATTGAAGGTGCCCTTCATCGTTCCGGTAATTGGTAGCGGTCTCAATCGCTTGCAGCCGGTATCTGTAGATGATGTGGCCGATTGCGTCCTGCAGGCCATCTTTAAGAAGGAGACAGCCAATCAAGTGATCGACCTGCACGGACCCAGCACTTACACATTGGCTGAGTTCATGGCTCTATTGCGCGACGAATTGAAAGTGGCTAAGCCCACGGTACCGGTTACCATGGCAACCGCGCTTAAGGTTCTCAAGCCGATCGAGCGCTTCTTACCCAGGCTGACATTGAACATGGAATTTGTTCAGCTGCTGACATCCGATTCGGCGACTGACTCTGATTTGATGAAGCAGTACTTTCAAGTCAAGGGAGCAGCGCTCGAGGAGTATGTGCAACGAATCTTGTTTCAGGAAGATCGCTACAATTGAATTCGGACAGCCTAAGCGGGCTCAGTTGTTTAGAGCCTTTACCTGAGCGGTTATTAGGGGTAGCGCTTGAATAAAGTGTCGTAAAATAGCAGAGCTGAGTAGGCAAACAGATGTCCACTGGGGAGAGCGCTTAGAAAATGATCAGATTGAATAAGCCGGTTAAATTGATGGAATGGGGCGAGGGCACCAACACTGTCAATCAAGTGTGGACTGAAATCGGCCAGGGCAGCATTCGAACTGCCAAGCAACGAGATGGTCTCACCAGTCTGGAAATAGAGCTG
This sequence comes from Candidatus Obscuribacterales bacterium, assembly GCA_020050835.1. Classification (GTDB taxonomy): domain Bacteria; phylum Cyanobacteriota; class Vampirovibrionia; order Obscuribacterales; family Obscuribacteraceae; genus JAGVKB01. The sequence goes on from JAGVKB010000129.1 coordinate 71,482, forward strand.
AAAGGTCGACTCGAAAAGAAGAACAAGAGCGACAACGCAATTAAAGTTGTGCAGCAGGGCGAAGGGATGGCAGCTCGCTCTGAGCATTGGGGCGAAGTGGCGATGGGCAAACTGCGGTCCTTTGACAGCGCCACTGGCAAAACGCTGGTAAACATCGACATTCCTACTGCCGCGAAAATAGGCAACTCTCGCGAAGTTTAAGGGACGTACAAAAGGATCAGGCTGTAAATGGTCTACAGTGTGCGGCTGGCGGTTGTGGAAACTCTTGTAGTCTCCACAAATTGCTTGAGCGCTGTGCCGATCTCTTTCTGGAAATTTCGCAAGGCAAAAGACACCAGGAATTTTGGGATGATTGGACCGGTATCTACAGCTAACGTGTAAATCACCGCACAACGGTTGCCGCTGTCCACGGGCGAGAGCTCCCATTTCCCAATCACTGTTTTGAAATTGCCGTCGATCACTTGCCAGTCGAGGACACTTGGCTTTCCACTCAAGTCATTGATTGTGTGCTGGCGCTGAGTCCTTACGAAAACGTGCGGCTTGAGGTCGCTTTCGGTCCAGACGAGATTGCCCTCCTGTTTCGTAATGCGGCATGATTCCAGCCGCCTGAACATATTTGGGTACTCAGAAAAGTTGGTGAGGACCTGCCAAACAATCTCAGGCGGAGCATTGATCACGAATTTCGTGCGCACTTCCGCCAGCTTGTCGGAGGCTTTGAATACCTTTTGAGAAGCTGTCTTTGTTCCGAGGCTAGTGGATTTGCCACCGAGGGACAATTGTGGGTTAGCTCGGTCTTGATTCGGTGAAGCGGCGACGGACGGGTAAAGAGCAGGACTGAGGGTCGCTGCAATTAAGATGGAGATCCAGAATCTATTACAGCGTCGTAAGGCTGAACTGTTCTTGGAGCGATCGGTCACGGCGAGGGCATCCTTAGTTTCGGGGATCTGCGGCTGTCAAGTGTTGCGCGGAGTACACAGGATCCGACCGAGTAAACATAATGGCATGTGGAAACGACGAGGTCAATTTTGAATGAAATTGTCATGAGTTTATCTAAACCAGCCGCAAAACGGAGTTACTTGCGAGGAATAGCCGACTTTGCCTGTTAGAACCGTTTTTTGGCCAGGTTTGGATGAAGCGGTAATCCGGCCGTTCGGGTCGACTATCGCCGACGGACCGGAGTTTGCCGCAAAAACAAAATAGCGTCCACTCTCAACGGCACGTAAAACTGAGAAAGCTAACATCTGCTTACCGATCTGTGAATCATGAAACCAAGCAAGATCAGAGATGTTTACGAGAAGACCACCGCCACTGCGCGCGCTGGAAGCGACCAGTTCCGGAGATAGTGTCTCAAAGCAGATCAGCGGTGCGAGCCTGCCGGATGTCAACGGCAAAACCGCTGGTTCTTTGCCGGCCGAAAACCCGCCGCCGGAGGGTGTGTTGGTCAACTTCCTCAACCAGTCCGGCAGGTATTGGACGAGATAAGGTGTGTACTCGCCGAATGGCACGAGCAAGCGTTTGTGATAACAGGCGGTCAGAAACTGCCCCTGGCTGTTGATCCCGTAGGCAGAATTGTACGGATGTTCAGGCGAGTCGCGGTCCATGGCGCCGACGACCAAGTCCAGCTGCCTGTGCTTCGCGGCTAAAGTCAAAACCTCGACGGTTTCAGGTTGTTCACGCAGATACGCCGGAATGGCGCTCTCCGTCAGGACGCAGATTCCCTTCGGGCAAGCATCCATCATTTTTAGATAGCGGCTCAGAATTTCGGTGAGGGTGAAGCGGTGCTCCGTCTTTTGCATGTCAATATTGATATTTCCTTGCACAATCGACAGGCTGGTGGTTGGATGAGGATGATTGGCGGTGAGGCTGGAAAGACCACAGCCATAGGTGACTGCAATCAGAAGAGCGATTGACAGCACTTGTCTAACCGCAACTCCTGTGGTCTCGGCCGCCAGCGATTTCCAGGTCGCTTTGCGAGATAAGGTGGCAAGCAAACCAGCGATGGCGACGTTTGTCGCCACAATCAGAAAACTGATTCCGATCCCGCCCACCCAGCTGGCGGCTTGTAAAAGAGGCAAACACTTGTATTGCGAATATTCAATCATCGACCACGGCACACCAAGGGCATCCGGGGCGTTGCCGACCTTGTTCTCAATCAAAACCCAAATCAATGGAATCAAAAACAAGGATGGCAGATGCCAGCGCTCTTCCAGTTTGCGAGGCAAGAATCCACCGGTCAGTGGAATCAGCCGGAACAAACCGGCAAACAGACCGATAATCAAACCCTGATGGATGGATACGATCAGCCAGGCGGCTCCGGACAACAGCAGCCCTTGCCAGTCATTGAACCCGAGCCAATTGAGTGGAGCGAGGCTGAGATACCAATTGAGGTAGACCAGATTGTAAGCAGTGCCGAAGGCTACACCCTTAAAGCAGGCGTCCGCCATATTCTTGCTGCCGGCGATTAACAAAAGAAGTGGGACGAGACCGACCCAGGCAAGCAACCACTGGTCCAATCCGGGCGCAGAAAGCCCCAAAATTGCTCCGCCTGCGATGGCAGCGCTAAATTCCACCCAAGTCGATCTCTCGGGGAGCTCGACGTTGCGTTTGTTCTTGGTCTTCTTTCGACGTTTCTTGGCAGTTGCTGGCATGATCTAATTCGCATGAGGCGGTGCCGGAAGCTTTGCCGACACCGCCTTACAGGCTGTTATGCAGTTGGCTTGGGGTCTTTCTTTGCCAGCTCGGCCTTTACTTTGACCTCGATCTCTGAAAGTACCTTCGGATTTGCTTCCAGCCAGTTGCGAGCAGCTTCTCGTCCCTGCCCAATCCGCTCGTCCTTATAGCTGAACCAGGCGCCCGACTTCTTTACAACGTCCAACTCGGCAGCCATGTCGAGCACGCAGCCGGCAGAATTGATACCGCGGCCATAAACGATGTCGAATTCGGCGATGCGAAACGGCGGGGCAACCTTGTTCTTAACTACCTTAACCTTGACCCGGTTGCCGTACTCGATACCATCCTTCTTCAAGGTCTCGATCTTTCGGATGTCGAGGCGGATTGAAGCGTAGAATTTGAGAGCTTGACCGCCGGTTGTCGTCTCCGGATTGCCGTACATCACACCAATCTTCTGGCGAAGCTGGTTGATGAAGATGATGATCGTTCTCGTCTTGCTCACTACCGCCGTCAACTTTCGCAACGCTTGACTCATCAGCCTGGCTTGCAGACCAGGTAGCGAATCGCCCATTTCGCCTTCTATTTCAGCTTTGGGAACCAGGGCGGCAACCGAATCCACAATTACCAGATCGACGGCACCAGAGCGCACCAATTGCTCAGTAATCTCCAGCGCTTGCTCACCGGTGTCAGGTTGTGAGATCAAAAGCTCATCGACGTTTACTCCCAGTGCGCGTGCGTAATCCGGGTCCATCGCATGCTCGGCATCGACAATCGCTGCTATTCCGCCGCGACGTTGGACTTCGGCAGCGACGTGCTGGGCCAGGGTGGTCTTTCCGGATGATTCCGGTCCGTATATCTCAATCACTCGTCCGCGCGGAAGTCCACCTACTCCCAAAGCAACATCAAGCGAGAGAGCTCCGGTTGAAACGGTTTCTATCTGTTGATGGCGCTGGTCGCCCAGGCGCATGATGGAGCCTTCGCCGTAAGCTTTCTTGATGGTATCCATCGCCAAGCCGAGAGCCTTTTGGCGTTCGGGAGAGGCGGATTTGCCCTTCTCTTCGGCCGCTGCTTTGTGCTCCCCGTTCTTATCGGCTGTCTTGTCGCTGTTCTTGTCGGTCATGGCTTTTTCGGATGTGTTTTTTTCTTTAGTTACTACTGCCATTTTCATTCTCCTGCAAATAGGCAAAGTACGAAACAACCCTGAGATACCGGCCCGACCGGAGATCTCTCGGAGTCAACTGGATATACGCATCCCGCCTGAACTGAGACACCGCTCGATTATATCTGCTTGCTGGAAAGCGGGTAATTAAAAGTGCTTTTCCGGTTCTGAGCGATCCGTATATATCTAGCCGGTTTTAAAGGTTCCGATCAGGGTATAAACAAGTTGCTACCCAACAATTTTTTTGCGGTTGAAGGGAAGCTTTAATGATATAGACGATGTGCCGCACCGCAGAGTTCAAATGTTGGCAACCGGGTGCTGGTTCTTTCGTCTACGGGTCAAAACTATGATTGGGGGCGTCGAAGATGAGAGCAGCCCAGAAGCTCTTTAGTTTGAAGCAGAGCGACATTTTTGAATCGTTTAATCCGATGGAGATGGGGCGGCTGCTGGGAGTAGTCGAGGAGCTCGAGCTACCGAAGCATCACATTATTTTTGCGCCAGGCATCCCGTCGGAAGCGATCTATTTTATAGAAAGGGGCAGGGTGCGACTGACCAGGCTGTCTCCGGAAGGCAAGACAGTCATTCTGGCGCTGCTTGGACCAGGCGATTTGATCGGCGAAGCAGCCTGGGAATCTGGCGAACATGACAGCTATGCTGAAACTGTTGAAGATACTCGGCTTTATCAGATTGGCCGGGAGCCGTTCAAAAACTTTGTTAGAGAAAACCCTGACTTCGGGCTGAGGTTGATTCAGATTATTGGTGTACGACTGAAAGAGGCTCAGGCTAGAATTGAAGATCTGGTCTTTCGTCCGGTGCCAAGCCGAGTGGCGCGCTTGCTTTTGAACCTTGCCGAGAGTCACGGCAAGGTTACTCCTAACGGAATTCGCGTTGAGTTTCGACTGACGCACCAGGAGATTGCCAATCTGGTTGGTTCTTCGCGAGTAACAGTGACGCAAATACTCAATCGCTTTCGGCAGTCGCATTGGATCGAAATAGAATCCAAGCGGGTGACCATCTTCAATTTAAATGCACTGGAAGACCTCGTACGGCAGCCTTGGGGCGCATCCTGATTTGAGCAGGGCGTGGCGCTGCTTCGTCGCTGATTCCTTCGCGGTAGCGTTGGTTTCGTTATGCTTCAGCCTGCAGCCAAAGGTGGTCTGGCAAAGGCCGTCCGGCGGTGTATAGTCCGCAACGGATGTCGGACGGACTAGTGCTTGCTATAATAGGCAGTCCTCTGTGCCCGTAGCTCAGCTGGATAGAGCGTCGGTCTCCGAAGCCGAAGGTCTCGAGTTCGAATCTCGACGGGCACGAATCTTCTTTCTACGATTCGACCTGCCACCACATTTGGTGAAGTCGGTGCAAGTTTTTGCACTGTGTTTGGATGACCGTAACAATCAATTCCTTGACTCGGTAATTGGCTGGATACGCACTATCGGCGAGATTTTTTCTGGGGGAAACCCTGGAGTTGTTTCGGGCAATTTAGTGCTCAAAGTTCTGCCCCGGAACTTTAGAGTGTAACTAGCGTCAAGATTGGTTGTGAAGAGCGGAAGGCGAATCACAAATGAGTTAATTAGGAGCAGCGTCATGCGTACCCCATCAATATCACCCTCGACAAACGTCAAAGCCCTAGCGGTGTTCTATGCGCTTGCCGAGCTCCCCAGAGACTTCAAGCGCGTGCTACGGGTACAATTCAAAGAATTCATTCATCACCTTGATGATGTTGGAGCGGAAGCAGAAACCAGAGTATCCCGGAAGCAGTTGCTAGCGTCCTAGCGCTCTCACGAATACTGGTCGTACCGGTACAACTTTTTGCGGTAGCCGGCTTGAAGTCGAGCGATTGTGAAGCAATTGAATTGTTGTGGATCTATTAATCATCTGTTTGATGAATAGAACTGATAGCAAACCGGGCATATAGAAAGTGGGTGACTGGCGGTCCTTTACTTTCGTGCCCAGCGTGGTGCGACTGGATTGTGGCTGTCCTCAAAGGTTAACCAGACTCCCTCCTGCAATGACCAGGCGCAAGTCCGTCGGCAGGAAATTCCCAACTGTTGGTTGATTGGCATGAGCCATTCCGGCCAACAATATTCCGTGTGGAGTAAGGAAGACTACATGAAGAAGAGCGTGAGGGGTGAAATTACAGTTAGAGGTCGGCGGCCGGCTGTGGAGTCGGTTCCGGATTCGGATTGGGATGGATACATTGATCTCGAGCCTTCTGCCGCACAACAAGCTTCCGACTGGAGCGATGCTGAAGAGCAAGAAGTAAACGAGGCGCCAGAGCGAGTATTTGAAGAGGATTCGGTCAAGACTTATCTGCGTGAGATCGCTCGCCACAGACTGCTGGACGGAAGGGAAGAGATTGAACTGGCGAGAGCTGTCAAAACCGGAGACAAGGCAGCTCGCCGCCGGTTGATTCAAGCAAATCTGCGTCTGGTCGTAAGCATTGCCAAGCGATACGTAAATCATGGACTTAGTTTCCAGGACCTGATCCAGGAAGGCAGTCTCGGCTTGATTCGGGCGGTAGAAAAGTACGATCCCGAGAGAGGAAATCGCTTCTCGACTTATGCCACCTGGTGGATTCGCCAGGCGGTCACGCGCGCTCTGGCCAATAAGTCACGCACGATTCGGGTGCCGGTCCATATGAATGAAGTGATCAATCGCTTGCGAAAGGCAGTGCGGGAGCTTTCTCAGAAACTCGATCGCCGTCCGACAATTGATGAACTGGCAAAAGCTTCGGGGTTGGATTACGACAAAGTGCTACTGGCATTTGGTGCCGGGCGCAGTCCGTTGTCGCTGGATCAAGCATTTTGCGAGGATTCGGATAATGCTCTCGGTGACATTCTCGAGGATCAAGTCGGGAGGCTTCCGGATGAGGAAGCGGCCGCGCAGTTATTGTCTGGAAACATCAAGGACTTGTTGTCGGCCCTTTCCGTGCGAGAACGAGACGTGATCATGCTTAGGTTTGGGCTCGAAAGCGACCGGTCGCATTCACTGGAAGAGCTTGCGCGCGTGCTTGGATTGACTCGTGAGCGTGTCAGGCAGATTGAGCTGAAGGCGATGCAGAAGCTGCGCAGTAACTCGCGCGTAGCAGATCTCAGGGAGTTTCTCCGCTAGGTAGAGCAAGCGCTATAATTGAACGTCCAATGAGTTTGCGTTCGATTTAAGAAGTGCCTGCCAGCTCAAGCTCCCAGCCGATTGAGGTGATAGTCGGACCGTACAGGTCCGGCAAAACCGAGCGGCTCTTGCGCGCCTTGCTGGCACACAATCGAGCCCGACCGCTCGACGATGTCGTGGTTATAGTTCCGTCGGCCCGCTACAAGAGCCTGCTAGAGGAGCGATTGCTGAAGCTCGTCGAAGCACAGCTAGATGAGGAAAGCGCCGGTGAATATGCCGGCATTTTCGGCGTGAAAATCATGCCGTTCTATCGAGTTTGTCAACTCGTTTTGCATGAGAGTGCAATTGAGTATTCTATATTGCCGGACAATTTGCGGGCTGTGCTGCTGTCGCGGGTGCTTGTTTCGATGAAGGCGCGTGGAGAGCTATCGGTGCTCTCGGCGATCTCTGGATTCAAAGGCACCGCTTCAAGCGTGCTGAACCTAATCGATGAATTTCAGCGAGCAGCGCTCACTCCGGAGGCGGTGTTGCTGAAACTAGGGGAAACAGCTGCGGAAGAGTCGAAGATAATCGAGCTTGCTCGTATCTATGAGGCATACTGGCGGGAACTGAAGCGCGTTGGGTATGTGGACCAGCACATGCTTGCCTTTAGCGCGCGGAAAGCGCTATTCGACAGCAATTGCCAGCTCAGCCTTGACTGGGTTATAGCCGATGGCTTCGACCGATTCAATCGGTTGCAGCTGCAGGTCTTGTCCGGGTTGTCTCGTCATGCCGGGCGAACGACTATTACATTTGATTTTGTCGATCAGTCGCGATCTTATTATGAGGGCTACCGGCAAGATTACACCTGGAAAGATGTGAGCTATCAGCAGTTGCTAACTCAATTAGAGCCGGCGCTGATGCATGTAGATCCGCCCGAACGGACGAAGAAGACGGCGGTGGTATCGACGCTAGACCGATACTTCGAGATGGATGAGATCGCGCGTCGATGCAAGAGGCTGATCGCGGAAGATCGTGCTCGCACAGGCGATTTGTTGGTTGTCGCTCGTGATTTGAAAAGCTACCGGGCCATTATTGAAACCGCATTCGATGATGCTGGTCTGCCCTATTTCATCGACGACAGCGTCAGTATTGCCGAGCTTCCTGTCGTGCAATTCTGCAAGGCGCTTTTCAATCTTGCTGCTGGTGAATTCAGCCGGGCGGAAGTTTTGTCATGCTTGAGGAGCAAGTATTGCAATCTGGCAGCTTTGAATTTATCGGCAAGCGATGTTGATTTGATCGATCAGCTCTCGCTGAAAAACTCAATTGTAGGCGGCGCGGAGCGCTGGTGCGCGATGTCCGTACCGGCTGAACGGCAAGCAGTGAAAGAAGGCTTGAAGCGGCTGGTCGATTTCGTGTCGCCTGCTCATGAGATGAAAACGTACACTGAATTTAGTGTCTGGACCGAAGATCTGCTTGACAGCCTGCTTGCTCTTCCGGCGACCGATGAAGGCGTCACAACGGCTGGGGACTCAGATGCATCGCAGGGCTTTGCCGGCATCCGGCAGGCGATCCGCGGTGCCGTAGAAGAAGAGAAGGTCTTAGGTCCACAACTGGCTTCCTATGAAATTTTCTTGCAAAGGCTGATGTCCGCTATCGATGAAAGCAACTTTCGTCGCCGGCCCAGACATAAATGGCCAATCACTATATGTGGTGCCGACTTCGCGCCCAATCGCTGTTTCGATCATGTCTTTATCGCCGGCCTGCTTGAAGGAGAATTCCCCAGGCGCTCTGGTAGCTCCGGCTTCGCCAGCCCGGACGAGCTGGCAAAATGGGCGGGCTTCGGCGTAGAGATGCATAATCCAAGGCATCATCCGGGATTTGAGCTGGCTCTCTACAGGACTCTGGAAGATCGGGCTCGCAAGGAGGCGCACTTGTCGTTTCCTCGCTACGAGATGAGTGGAGGCGATGAGTTGGTTCCGTCGTTTTTTGTGACTGGCGGAGAGAGCAAGGTCGAAAAATCGATCCCGTTTCTGCCGCCATTCTCTTCGTCGGTTAATCCGGTCTCTGTCCGGGATGCGCTGGCTTGTTGGCTCTGGGCTGCGCCGGATTTCGATGCTAGCTGGCAGTGGGGCGGGCACGACCGAGTATCGGCGGTGAGAGAAGAGATTGAGTCACCACTGTCGGTGGCGTGCGCGCGGGCGGAGGGGCCCAGGCAGAGCGTTTTCAATGGCTACCTTGCCGAGCTCGTCAATGCCGGCGCGCTTGCTGTCCAGGCTCCAGCCGTTTGGAGCGCATCCAAGCTGAATAGCTACGGTCAATGTCCATTTAAATTCTGGGTTTCCAATCTGTTGGGCTGGGAGAGGCAGGATGAGCCGCAATCAGGATTGGATGCCAGGCTGCTCGGACAGACTTATCATAAGGCGCTGGAGCTGTTCTTCGCGACAGTAGTTGCCAGGCAGTTGAAGGTCCGGGAGGTAGAGTCGCCGGTGCGAGACGAGCTATTCGAGGATGCATTGCGCGGCGCTATTCGGTGGTTGGAAGCTCAACCTGAATTCTCGCCAGGCCCCTTCTGGACTTTGGATCAATTGGAGCTTAAGTACCGGCTCCAGCGCTTTCTCAACGAAGAGATTGGGCGGCTGAACACCGATGCCGAGCCTTTGGAGCCGGCCAAGTTCGAGGTTGGCTTCGGAATCGGAGGAGACAATTCATACCCACCGCTGCCGATCGAGTTCGCTGGTAAGACCGTTTTGATTCGTGGAGTTGTCGACCGAATTGACTTAGTTGGCGAAGGTTCAGGGCAGAGAGCGAGAGTTGTCGACTACAAGAGCGGTTCTACCAGCATTTCGAGCAAAGACGCGCTCAATGGCAGGAATTTGCAGATACCAATCTACGCGCTGGCAGTCGAACGTGTGATTCTACCAGGCAGTCGGGTCGTAAAGGGGTCCTACCTCAGCGTCGGCTCAGGGCGCCCGGTCGGACAGTTGGATTTCGAGAAGGATGAAGGGCTGCAACTCTTGAGAGTGGTGGAGGCCAAGGTACAGTCGATCGTAGCCGGCGTTGAAGCCGGTGACTTTACCGTGCGTCCGAGTGCGGGCAAGGTTTGCAAACAATGCTCGCATGAAAAAGTCTGCCGGATTGGCGAGCTCACAACAGGGGAGATGGAAAGTGACCGGCTTGACTGACGAGCAGCGGCTGGCGGTCGAGTCGATCGACCGCAACGTTTTGGTGTCGGCTGGTGCCGGTTCTGGAAAGACGCACGTGCTCGTGGAGCGATATATCGAAATCCTCCGGCGGCAACCGGAATTGATGGTATCGAATCTGGTGGCGGTTACCTACACGACCAAGGCCGCAAATGAGATGCGCAGTCGCTTGAAGGCCAGAATTCAAGAATTGTTTGCGGCCAGTTCGGGCGAGCAACGCACCCGTTGGATGGAATGTTTGGCGGCAGTCGATGGTGCCCGGATTGGAACAATTCACTCTCTTTGCGAGTCCGTATTGAGAGCGTTTCCGGTGGAGGCAGCGATTGACCCGCGCTTCGAGGTTTTGAGCGACCTCGAGCGTGCCGAGCTGTTGAATGAAAGCTTTGAGCTGGCGATTCACGAAGTAGTGCCAGATCAATCAGAACCTTATGAGCTGTTGCTCTCATTTCCGGTTGAACAGATCAGAACCTGGGTGAACGCCTTCATCGGCTCAATTTTGCAATTTCATGAAGCTGAGGAAAGACTGGTCGGTCTTACGGACGACCAACTTGAGGCTCATTGCAGACAGTTGATGGACCTTCAGTATCGCCGAGTGCTGGATACAATTCGAAGCGACATGCGCTTGCCAGGGTTGTTTGCTTATCTTGAAGACCATCCGATGCCGCAAGCCGAGAAGTTGGACGGATACCGGCGGTCGGTGCTGTCCCTGTCGCTACCGCTTAGGAATGCCGGTCCGGCGAAAGCCGGGTTGGACGACCGAGCGCAGCTGCGACGAAATGTACTTGATCTGTTTGAAGTCTGCGATTTGAAAGTTGGAGTGGCCGGTGGTAACAGCGAGCAGGCCAAGGAGCTGCGGGCTGTAATCCGAACTCTAAAGGAGCTGATCCAGGAAGAGATGCAATCTGTTCCCGGTGATGTAGGTGAAGTCGATCTCCTGTCATTCAGGCTCTTGCGAGGCTTGCTGACTTTGGCCAAGTCCGTTTTGAGCAGATACCAGGAAGCAAAACAGGCCGGCATGAGACTGGATTTCAATGACTTGATCTGGGCTGCGTTTCAAGTGCTGGTGAAAGACGGTTCGCAAGCGCGAAAGTTCTTTAACGAAAGCATAGCCGCTGTTTTAGTCGATGAGTTTCAAGACACGAACAGACTGCAAGCGAAGCTCATCTCTTTGCTGTCCGGCGAGCGAACCAGGCTGTTCTTGATCGGGGACGACAAACAGTCGATTTATAAGTTTCAGGGGGCCGATGTCTCTATTTTTAACGAATGGCGCGGATTGTTGGGTGGTGGGGACGTTGCCGACCGGCCGGTCCGCTTTTCAGGCGGAGGGTTGCTGATCAACTTGAGCAAGTCGTTTCGGAGCCATCCGGCTCTGGTCGGCTTCGTAAACTCCGTCTTCGAAAGGCTGTTTCAAGAGGCAAGCGCTGATGCAACAGCGCCCATTCCTTATAAAGCGCGCTTTCAACCGCTGGCGCCGCACCGGCAGGACTCGTCGAACAATGAGCGAGTGGAGCTCGTTTTGTTTGATGCGCACGACGAGGCGGGAGAGAGGCAATCGGACGAAGCAAAGCGAGTCGAGGCGCAAACGGTTGCTGCCTGGATCGCTGAGAAGGTCCTGCGCGGAGACAGCATCTTCGATAAAGCAAGCGGCGAGGAAAGACCGATCAAATTCGGTAACTTCGCGGTTTTGGTGCAGCACAATCGGGAGTTTAGAACGCTTGAAGATGCTTTGTCCGCAGTGGGTATTCCATTCGTCACCCTGGCTGCCAGTGGTTTCCTAAAGCGGCAAGAGATCTACGATCTTGAAAGCGTGCTGCGTTTCCTCTGGAGCCCGGCAGACAGCCATGCCCTGATCGGAGCTTTGAGATCTCCGATGTTCGGCATCGGTGACGATCTCCTCCACAGTCTGAAATTCGAGTACGGCGGCGCACTCTGGTCTGCGGTCAAGCTGGCCAGCCGTGAGAATCCCGGCGGTAGTCCTGAGCTGGAGCGTGCAGCTAGAATCTTATCGACTCTGCTGGAGCTGTCTGCGTCGGCGCCGCTGTCCGAGCTAGTGCGGCGCATAATTACCAGCACTAATTACGATATCGTGTTGATGGCGGTGCCTGGTGGTAAGCAGCGGTCTAGAAATTTGTGGAAGTTGGCGTCGCTTGCCGGCGAATACAGCCAGCTTTCAATCAAAGAGTTTGTCTCGGTGCTCGATGATATGCGCGAGCTCAACGTTAAACAGTCGAACGCGCCTCTCGATGCCGGAGATTCAGTCAAGTTGATGACGATTCATGGATCGAAGGGTCTAGAGTTTCCAGCTGTCGCTCTGCCGTTTCTTGCCGCCGACATCTTTGGTAAGCCGAGAAAGGTGCTGTTTCACCGGGAATATGGTGTTGCGTTCGACATCACCCGTGATGTGAAAGATCAGAAGCCGGCATTGTATCTGGCGTCCCGCTGGTTGGAGCAGGATATGGAGAAGGCAGAACGCAAGCGATTGCTCTATGTCGCGATGACTAGACCGAGAGATTATCTGGCAATGTTCATGGAGATCGGGGCGCCGAACAAGGAATCATTCCGGAAATGGCTCTCGGCCGTCCTGGCGATTGACGTAGATAATCACACTACCGAAGATGGTTTGCTCCAATTGCGTGGTAGCGGTGGTTTGACGAGCTATCGAGTGCGGAGTATGGTGCGGCCAGAGATTGTTGATTGCTGTGCTGAGCTTAGACGCAAGCTGTCCGACAGGGCTGAGCAAGAGGCACGGAATCAAAGGGATGAGCCTGGTGGCGCAGCTGGCGAGTCTCTCGATATGGTGGCACCGCTGGTGCTCGAGGCGGTCGACGTTAAGTCGTCTTGGCAGGAGCTGCTGAGAGTCACTCCTGCGAAGTCGGATGAGGGATTGGAGCCGACCATCGCCGGCACCTTCTTTCATGAAGCGATGCAACATTACTCCCGGCAGCTGGAGCCGTTGTCAAACGCAACGCTGGTCGAGCTGGCTGGCGGCCATGGCATTGGAATCGTGCACGCTGGCCGCTTGCAACAGTTGCTTAAGGACGGACAGGAGCTACTCGACAGATTCCGGGACAGCGAACTGTTTTCACTAATGTTGACGGCTCGCAAGCGAATTCATGAAGCGCCGTATACGCTTGCTGACAGCTCTGGTAATGTCACCGTTGGCCGGCCGGACCTTCTGCTGCAATCTCACAGCGGTGAATGGTACGTGATTGACTACAAGACGGATCATTTCAAAATTGAAGAGATTGATTCTCAGGTAAGGCGGCATCGCGAACAACTAGCCAATTATGTCGAACATATAGAGCGTTTGACTGGAGTGAGAGCAAAGCCGGCGCTTTACTTCGCCCAGCACGGATTGTTGAAAGAGATAAGCTCGTAGCGGCCAGCCGGTTAAAATACTCTGACGACGTGCTTGCGAAAGTCGGGACAAGGAATGACTTGCGTATCTGAACGGATTTCGGTGCTGGCGCGCACTTGGCTCGGCTGAGTACCTGAATCTTCGGTACGATATCCCAGTGCAATGAGAATGTGATATTGACCGGTTTGTAAGCCAAATGCCGGTGAAAGATCTTTCTGGAATCTGTTGCTTGCAGCTGTGAGAGAGCTTTGTGAGCGTGAGGCATCGACCGTTCTCAGGTCGATCAATCTCACGTCTAAGTTGTTGGCGGAGCCCAACAGTCTGGTAGCGCTTTGCTGTGTCAGGGAAGGGATCTTCATTCTGTTTTGATCAGGTTGATAGCTGCCGTAAACTGTCAAACATGCACCGGAAGCTGCCTCAATCGTGACGGTGTTTGGTCCGGCCAAATTCAGTTGACTTAAGGGAATTGGCAGTGCTCTCCAATGGCGAAATCTCTCGATCGGTTGTCTCAAAAGGCTGGAGTAGATTTGAAAACCGCCCAGCTCGTTTTGATTGCCGGTATAGGCATAAAGCGGTTTCGGTCTTTCCCACAAGCGCCTTCCATTGATTGATGCGACGGCTTGATCGCTGTTGGAGTCGCCGTCGAAGATCAATAGTGCCCAATCGGGATTGTGGCCGGGGCTGCCCTTCAAGACGATCTTGCGGTCAGCGTGCGAGCCGTTTGCCAGCGCGCACGGCCATTCGGTAATGACGGAGTCTGTGGTGGCGTTCGCCAGAATTACAGCTGCAGCGAACAGTGCGAAGCCGCAGATGGCTAAGATGCCGGCCGGTGAGATTCCAGCGTGACCGAGCCGCGCTCTGACTACCCAACAGACAGCGGCTGAAGCAGTCAAAGTAAAGGTCGTCTTGACTAAGCCATCGATCAATCTGGCTGGCTGTACTGTCGCTCCCCAAGCCGATAGAAGGGGAACCAGATCGACGTTGAGCAATGGCAAGAATAGCAAGCAGGTAGTTGCAAGAGCGGTGGTAGTGCACAAGGTGGGACGCGAACTTTTGACAGCGGTGACTGCGAAACTGGCAAAAATGACCAGGAAGGGCATGGCTGTGAAGCCGTATCGTAGGTTTGCTACGACCAACAGGTAGACAAGGTGACCGCCGATCAACAATAGGCTGGCGTAGCCTATGAAGTTCGTTGCCAGGCTCGTGAGGAGCGGAGAATCATCTGCACGGTCAAGCAGTCTTGGCGTTGGGTAGGCAAGACTGCTTTTCGTCCGGTGCTGCTGAGCGCTCTTGCCGCCATTGCTGGACAGGAAGAGCGTGATGCCGCAAATGCCGAAGAACAGCAATACCCTGTGCCACCATTGTTGAATGGAAATCGTCATCGCCAGACACTTTTGTCTGTAGTCGTTCCAGGGATCGCTCCAGAGCCGGGGTATCTTTCTCAAAGTTAGATTCAACGACTGACCGGGATAGGATTTGATGATGCCGAGCGCTGTGGCGAAAGCATCATCGTTGTGGGGAAACATCGACACGAAAGGAGCTTCGAGCAAGCAGCCCCAACCGTCAGTTTCCGGATCGAGTCCGGTGACAACATTCAAAGTGGGCATGCGCTGGTTGGAGAAGGAGATACTTCCGGTAGTTACTTTCGTGAATGCGGCCCAGGGAAGGACGGTCAAAAGAGCGGCTACAACCAGACAGACAATGAAAACAGGGCGTCCACGGCGCAAAAGGCAGAGAGCAGCCAAATTGACCAGATAGATGGTTGCGGCCAATGCCGGCTTGGTCAACATGACGCTGCCGGTGAGAACGCCTGTGACTAAGGCGGCAGTGGCAACTAACGCCGGGCGCCCGCGCTGCTGCCGAAAGGGAAGGAGACTCAGCACAGTGACGATCGATAGCGTAACTGCTGTGGTAAGAGTTTCGGAGAGAAATTTACCTGCACCAACCAGCGCTGGCGGATAAAGGGCCCAGATTACTCCAGCTGTCAGACCGGCTGTGCCGCTGGTGCAGAGTCGCCGAGAAAGCAAGCAGACCAGTGCTGCACTGATTGCATGAAGGACTGCTTGCAGAACAATCAGCGGTCGAGCATCCATCAGTGCGGACGTCTTGTTGAGCAGAAGACAAACAGCTGCTCCCAGTGACGGCAAGATTGGACCATCGCAAAGAAGCAGCTCCTTCATTTCCCAGCAAGACATTGAAAGGGCAGCCGGACTGAAATCGCGGCAAAGTGCCCGGAAGACTTCAGCGAGCTTTTGGCTGGATTGCAAGTAATGACCGGAGTCGAACAGCCAAACTGATTCCAGCGAGGACTTGGAAAGATTTTGGCAAAGACAGGCAATAAGCGCAATCGCAAAGCAGATCAGCGGTGAGACGAGCGAGTGTGGTCGCAGCAACGCTGGCGATCGCCTGGCTTTCGCAACCGCTTCGGATTGCTGTACACGGGAGGTTGCAGGAGCTGGCCCTGGTGGCATAAAGCTTACCTTCCTCCCCCGGTTTCGGCATAATCAGCCGAGAAAGCTGTGATTTGGAGTAGGGCAGTCTGATGGAAAGTGCCGATTGTTACGTACAAGCGATTGCTCCGGTTGGAATTGGAAGTAAATGAAGCGCGGCGATTGATCGGGCGAAAATACGATGATCAAGCAGAGCAATGCCAGGCAGTAGATCGCTCTGAGCAGCTTGGGTGTGCGAGCGAGCAGATTGCGATTGGCGAGCCAAGCACAGACGAGATGTGCGCCGGCCAAGACAGGCAACAAAATGAAAATGGCTGGATAAATCAGCGGATAGTTAATGGCTGGCAACGTCAAGTTCAGACCAGCTGTGCCCTTTGAGAATGCGTCGAGGAAGAGCATCTTTTCCAGGATGACAGCACCCGATTGCGCTGTTTCGGCACGGAAGAGCACCCAGCCGACGCAGATGGCGTGAAAGGTAAGCAAAGTTGCGAAACAGCGACCGGACACACTCTTCAATAAAGCTTGAATGAAGTGGGCACCGGCAGTCAGGCGGACCCATTCACGATGTAGCACTAACAGCAGCCCGTGATAGATTCCCCAGAGCAAGAAATGCAGAGCGGCACCGTGCCACAGACCACCCAGAGTCATGGTCAGGAAGAGATTTCTGTACTGCTTGAGCCTGGAACCGCGAGATCCACCCAGCGGTATGAACAGGTAGTCTCTCAACCAGGTCGAAAGTGAAATGTGCCAGCGATGCCAGAAATCTGCGACGCTTCCGGCTAGATACGGAAGATGGAAATTGATCGGCACTTTGTAGCCAAACAGCTGGGCAGAACCGCGGGCGATGTCCGTGTATCCCGAAAAGTCAAAGTAAATCTGAAAGGCGAAAGCGTATGTGAACAACCAGAGGTCGGCCCCGGAAAACAGCTCAGGATGAGAAAAACCACCCTGCACGAACAATGAGAGATTGTCTGCGATCAGTACTTTCTTGAAAAGTCCGGTCAGAATCAGAGTCGCTCCGGCGTCAAAATGATCGATGCAAAACTTAGCCGGTTTCAGAAACTGTGGTACGAAGTCTTGAAACCGCTTGATCGGCCCGGCAATCTGGGTCGGAAAGAAGCTGGCGAAGAGTGCGAAGCCGGGGAAGGACTTGACTGGCTCGCTGCCGCGATAGATGTCCATCACGTAATGGATGAACTCAAAGACAAAAAAGGAGATCCCTAGAGGCAAGATGATGTCGAAAGGGACCTTGGGCAGGATAATCCCGGCCGGCTTCAAAAGCAGCGAAAGCATGTCATCGAAGAAATAGGCATACTTGAAGAACGCCAACGTCGAAAGATTTCCTACGATTGCTAGCGTCAGCCAACTTTTCTTATTGTCGGTCGAGCGGTGAATCAATAAGCCGGCGTAGTAGTTGAAGACAGTGAGTCCGAAAATGAGCACTATGTATGCCGGTCGCCAGCTCATATAAAAGATGTAGCTGGCCAACAGCAGGATGCCGACGCGATAACGCTGGGGGCTGAGCCAGAAGAGCATGACGACTATCGGCAGGAATAGCGCGTACTTGAGCGAGTTGAATAGCATTACAGGCGCACGTCTTCAGTAGCCCGGACAAGGAAGCGGTCGGGTTATCAACAGGATTCGTTCATGATACCGATCCAAGATCTGAAAAGTCCATAGGGACTAATTTGGAGGCATTTAATGTTGTTCGTTATCGCCGGCTTCTTTAGCCTTGTCTGATTGTCCCGACTCCCGCTCTTGCGACGGCTTACTCCCCGGCGTCGTCTCGCGGGGAACATTAAGCTGCCTTCCGTGCCAGTGTCGATGCCGAATACTTTCCAGCTCGACGTCGGTTGGCTCAAGTATCTCCATGGACTCCAGTTGATAGAGCACTGATCGATGATCTTTCAAAAGGACGTCATGCGGCAGACTGGCAAACTCTCCGATGTTTACCAAGGTGTCATGAAAGGAAAGCTCATCCTTCCAGACGACCATTGGTGCTCGGCCGCCACCATAGTAGACTCTGGTCAAAGCGACTAACACAATCAGAATAGCCAGGAGCGCCAGCTCGCTAAAACTCGGTTTGTAAGGCTGTTTATCGCCGGCCATCGGACTTCCTTCCTTTACGCATCGATAACAATTGTAAGCTCTTCGCGCTCTTGTAGTTCAGCGCTTTCAAAAAAGTTGGAAGAAGAATGACAAATTAAACGGGCGGCACTCAGGGCCGCCCGTGACGGGAGTATTAGTGGTGGTGGAAAGACCTAGGAGCCTGCCAGTGGAGCTTCTGTGAGATCTTTCCAGCGACGATGAAGAATATCTCGCAGGGCATCGATGCAAGGCAGAGCAGAGAGTCCCTGACTACCGTGATATACCCGGCAGATCTCCCCTTGGGGCTCAACCGGCATCGCTTCGAATTCATCGCCGTCAATGCGCACGGTTGGAGTGGCAGAAAAAGGAGCGATATGGTCGGAGGCCGTTTCGATCATGTGGACTGGAATCGGCAATCGTTCCTCGGCGATTACCGTTTCGAGCTTATCCAAGAGCTTCTTGTAAGAATTGCACCCGGGGGTGTAAATAAGTTCAACCCGCATACTTTTGGGACCTCCCTTCTATCGTATTTATGTCAACAATAGGATTCCTGGGACGCTCCGGTTCCGAACTCGCAGGGAGTCAAAACTGAAATATAAACAAAAGGTTAAGCGCACCTTGAGTGAAGTATAAGGGTAATCTCACAGATACCAACATTGAATGTGCGAAAGCGTGGTTAATCTGTGTTAATCTTGTCAACTTCGAGGCGCGCCAAGATTGTCTGTACGGGAGGAAAGAGCTTGTATTCGGAAGTAGTGAAAGCCGAAGGGCACCTGATCGACTCTCAAATCATGACCGGAATTTTTGACACGGTAATCGCCTGTGAAGCGACTTACGAGGTCCTCGAGTTTCACATAGGCCGAACGAATGACGATGTTTCGCGGTTGAAGCTTAAGGTTATTGCTAATACGAAAGAGCGGCTGGATCAGACGCTCGGGGACTTGATGTCCTTTGGCTGTTACAGGCTCGAAGATAGTGACGTCTTTCTGCGCGAAGCTGAAGCTGATTGTTGCGTTCCTGAAGATTTCTATTCCACGACAAACCAGCGCACCGAGATATTGCACCAGGGACGCTGGCTTACCGTTGACGATCAACGCATGGATGCTGTGATCTGTCTGTCCGGGGGAGCGGCCGTTTGCCGGAAGCTGCGCGACATTCGCAAGGGCGATCTGGTGGTCTGTGGAAAGCCGGGAATAAAGGTGATTCCTGAATTTAAAGAGCGCGATCGGATGGGATTTGCCTTCATGTCCAACGAGATCTCGTCGGAAAGGCGCGTCGAAACATCGGTCAAGAAAATCGCCGAGCTAATGAGGCGAGTGAGGGAAGACGGCGGCAAGATTGTTTTCGTGGCTGGCCCGGTGGTGATTCACACCGGTGGAGTTGATTTCCTCTGCAAGCTGATCAGGGCTGGTTACGTCAATGTTTTGCTGTCCGGAAATGCGTTGGCGGTGCACGATATCGAAAATGCCCTGTTCGGCACATCGCTTGGCGTCGACCTCGAGCGTGGCCTGCCGATTTACGAGGGACATAAGAATCACATGCGGGCGATCAATACGATCAATCGCGCTGGTGGCATCAGCCAGGCGGTCGAGTCGGGAATAATCAAAGCTGGCGTGATGTACGAGTGCGTTCAGCACAGGGTTCCCTTTGTGCTCGCCGGTTCGATCCGAGACGATGGACCCTTGCCCGAGACGATGATGGATCTGGTGGTGGCCCAGAATGAATATGCCAAACAACTGAAAGGGGCAAGCTTGGTGATCTGTCTTTCCTCGATGCTTCACAGCATCGGTGTTGGCAACATGCTGCCGGCATGGGTGCGAACCGTTTGCGTGGACATCAATCCGGCTGTGGTAACCAAGCTCTCTGACCGCGGCTCCTCCCATGCGGTCGGGGTAGTGACTGACGTCGGGCTGTTTCTAGACCTGCTGTCGCGAAACTTAGTTGGTTGATGTTTGTATGGGGAGCGACCGGGGGCATTCTCGAAGGCGTTATCTCATGCCTGAAAGTCGTAATTCCAGTTGCGAAGTAAGCTTGAAGCTGCAAGGAGACAAATCATGTTGAAGAGCACGCATCGATTGCCGGGGCTGTCCGTCTCAAATCACGAATTCATCCTGCCTGTCAATCATGCTCAGCCGAACGCTGGCAAGTTAAGCGTCTTTGCCAGGGAAGTGGTGGCAACTGATCGAGCTGGTAAGACAGATCTACCCTGGCTGGTCTTTTTTCAAGGCGGACCCGGCTTTCAAGCGCCGAGGCCGAGCAGCAAAAGCGGCTGGCTCAAGCGTGCAGTTAGAGACTATCGCGTGCTGCTGTTGGATCAAAGGGGAACCGGGCTCTCTACTGCGATCACTTTCCAAACCCTGGCTCGACTCGGCACACCAACCGAACAAGCAGAGTATTTGAAGCACTTCAGAGCCGATTCAATCGTGCGTGATGCCGAAATGATCCGCCAGGAGCTGGTTGGTGCCGACAAGCAATGGTCAGGATTAGGTCAGAGTTATGGCGGATTCTGCCTGACACATTATCTGTCGGCGGCGTCTTACGGATTGAAAGAAGTATTCATCACCGGTGGATTGCCGCCGGTCGAAGACCAGATCGACCAGGTATACCGCGCCACTTACCGCCGTGTTTTAGCTAAGAATCGGCTCTATTTCGCTCGTTATCCAGAGGATGCAGCGCTGGCAAACGAGATAGTCGAATATCTTCAGCGAAATGATGTTCGACTTCCCGGCGGCGGGAGATTGACTGACAGGCGTTTTCAGCAACTCGGGCTCAATCTGGGATTCAGCGATGGCTTCGAGGCTGTCCACTATTTATTGGAGACCGCTTTCGTGTTGGGCATGACCGGCAGAGAATTGAGCTATTCGTTCTTGCGTGGATGTGAGAACGCTCTTTCCTTTGAGACTAATCCAATCTATGCCTTACTGCATGAACCGATTTACTGCCAGAAGCGAGCGGCAAATTGGTCGGCTAAGCGAGTGCTGTCCGAATTTCCGGAGTTCTGTCTTGATCCTGGCAAACCTTTCTCGTTTACCGGAGAGATGGTCTATCCTTGGATGTTCGATGACTACGAGTACCTTCAACCGTTAAAAAAGGCTGCTCAAATCTTAGCCGAATACGACGAGTGGCCCGAACTGTACGATGCGCGCAAGCTCGGGCAAGCCGAGACAAATGTTGCGGCGGCGGTGTTCTACGATGACATGTATGTCGAGATGGCTTTCTCAGAAAAGACTGCTGCTTTGATACCAGGTATTAAGCTTTGGATTACCAATGAATACGAGCATAATGCCATTAGAGCCGACGGAGACTTCGTGTTGGATAGGCTGGTGGCGCTCATGAAAGGCGAGCGCTAAGTCAATTCTCAGCGGGCGCGATGCCGGCTTGACTCCATTTGCAAGAGCTTCTCTTTGCGTTTGAGTCCCCATTTGTACCCGCTGGCTGCGCCATCACCACGCACGACTCTGTGACACGGAATGACCAGGGCTGCTGGATTGGTGGCGCAGGCGCGGGCGACCGCTCTGGCGGCCGTCGGCTGCCCAAGCAGTTCCGCCAGTTGGGTGTAAGAGACAGTCTCGCCATACGGAATCGTTTGCAAGAGGCTCCAAACTTTACGTTGAAAGTCGGTCGCTCTGACGTCCAGCGGCAGGTTTAAATCAGTCCGCCGTCCGGAAAGAAAGTTCTCGATCGATTCGAGCTCTTGCTCGATTTCGAAAGACTGTATCGGCTTTAGCGCTGCTTTCGGAAATTCTTCGACCAGGCAAGCCGCCGCCTCCGATTCCGAGTCCGACAGAATTACGGCGGAAATACCGCGGGCTGTCCTGGCAACCAAAATTATTCCGAAGGAGGAGGCAGCGGTTGCATATCTGATCTCCACGGCTTGTTCTCCGGCTCTGTACTGCATAGCTGTCACCGCCATGGTCGGCTGGCTCTGGCTTGAGGTTGGTAAATTAGATTAGCCGATCTTATGCCGTGTAGTCTACGCCGATCCGGCAGTATGAGAAACTGGCATCGGTCGACTTTCAATCAGCGATAAGCGGCAAGGACTTTCTCGAATGATTCCGGTCAAGCGGGAACAGCAGCGATAATGCGGCGTCGATCAAAATGGTTGACGTAGATAGTTTGTAGAGCCGTCGAAATGATCAAACTTCAGTCGAAGACGCTGCTGCTAGCACTCCACTTGTTCCTGTGGATGTTTGGCGGTAATGCGGCGTTGGCTCAGAAGTCGGAAGTGAATGAAAGTGCATTGAAGGAGATGGCAGCCGCCGTGCCCAATCTGTCCCTGGTCACGCCCTGGTTGATCCGGGGTGGGCAGCCGTCTACGCTTGCCCTCAATGGCTTGAAGAAAGCGGGCGTGCGCACGATCATCGACTTGCGCAATGAAGATGCAATTGTCCGCCGCGAAGCTGGCGTCGCCAAGGCTCTCGGGCTCAAGTTCGTAAACTTTCCGCTGGATGTCTTCAGCAAGCCATCCGATCAAGTGATCGACTCGTTTCTTAAGACGGTCGACGGTCCAGCCAATCAGCCAGTTTATGTACACTGTTTGCACGGGCAAGATCGAACTGGCACGATGATTGCGATCTACCGAATTCAGCATCAGGGATGGTCGGGAGACCGTGCCTACCAGGAAATGCTTGCTTGCGGATTTCGTCCGGCCCTGGTCAATCTCTCCGGCGCGGTTTTCGATCGCGCCGAGAGTTTGGGGCGGGCGGGCAAGCGGCCGCCAGCAAATGCAATTGTCGACGATCTCAAGCAAAGATTATCGAAGTACCTGAGCAGATAACTGGAGCGTCGATTTTGACGAGCCGTTTGGCGATTTTGAGCCGGGTTTTAGCCCGAACTGAGTCGCTCCATCCAGCTGATCGGGCAGCAACTACCGATGGTGACTACGTTAGTTCAGCTAATCGACGGTCTTCTGTTCGCAGTGATCCGGAGTTCGCTGCGCTTCGCGGGCCAGATGGTCGGGCAGCGGCTCGGAATGCAGAAGATCCGACAAGATCCAATCGAACATCTGGCGGTAACCGTCTTGTGGGTTCAACTCGTCTCTCAACAAAGGCGAGCTGCTGGCAGGACGATAGCCATCAACGAAGGTGAGGTGATCGATGTTGCGAAAGACGCGAGCGAGCTTGACGTCGGCAGCTGCGCGCAAGCGAGGAACGTCGTCTTCGTTGTCGACCGGATTGGCCTTAAGCGCTTCGGACGGCAGGAAAATCGCACTATTGACCGGTGCGATTCCGTCGTTCAAACCATAAATATGGGGCCAATTATCCGGCTTGGGATCTTGTCCTTCCCTGGGTATAGTCCGGCTTATCTCGTGATTGAGCATTTTCAAGACCGGATGCTCGCGCGCCAGATGAGCTGGCACTTTTACTGTCAAATAGGTATACGGCGCCATCACTGTCGTTTCAATCTGGCGCTTCAAACTGGGAAGCAGATATGGATTCAAGAGATAGCCGGCGTAAGTTATGAATTTACTCTTGTCCGGCGTGGACTCGCGGTTTAGTTTGAGCAGGCGATCGTTCTGCGCATTGGCGACGGTCAAATTGCCCTTCGGTCCCAGCGGCAGGAGCGATCGGAATCTTCCGGCATCGGGAATGTAACCATCGGCGTTATCCCATTCGAGCTCTTCCAGCAGATTCGGGTTGCAATGGAAGTAGAACCGATAGGCTAGGCTATGGTCTACGCGCGTCCAGGGAAAGGAAAGATTCTTGTAAAGGCTGTATTGATACCAATCGGCGCAAAACAACGGCGAGCCGTGGAAAGGCGTGCCGAGCGTAAAGACGACTTGAATTGCCGAGTTGATTTGTGGATCGAGGATCGCTTGCTCGACTAAATTGCCGCCCAGGCTGAGCGCCAGGATGGAGACTGGTTTGCCGCCGGAGCTGTCTCTTAAGCGGAGCAGCTCCTCTTTGAATTGTGGAATGCTGGTTCTCAGGCTGGCGGTGCTGTCGTAGCGTAAAAAGTAAATTTTAAAGCGGTCGTTGAATTCCGAGCTGGACTGAAGCCTCTTGAGAACATGGTCCCAGCGGAAAAGCTTGCGCGACTCACCCCTGAGTCCATGTACCATCAGTAACGGCCGCCTGTCCCCCAGCGGTTTGAGGTCTAACTGGTAGATTTTTGCTCGTTCTGGCTTGTCCTTTAACCGTTGCTGAGCCGGTACGAGGGGGAAGGTGAGCGCTCGCGTTTCGACCAGGCGACCGGTTAGTCCGCTGCTGGCTTTGTCGCCTTGAGCAAATGCTGCCTGCGGCTGCCAAGTGGTTGCACAGACTAGAGAAAGGCTGGCAAATGTTGAGAACAATAATCTCCATGCCCAGTTGCGCCGCTGGTGGTACATTATGTTAAGTCCTTGCTAGCAATAAAGGATTGTCTGGTTCTTAGTAAGTTATAGGCTGCACTAAACCAGAGTATCAGACGGGCCCGAGTATTAAGTAGGACGTGAGAGGCAGTTTTTAACTTTATGCCCGAATACAAGATTTGGATATTCTTCTCTTTAACCGGTGGCGGGCACAGAAGTGCGGCTGAGGCCATCCAGGCAGCTCTGGTCGAACTGGGGGCTTCCAAGCAGCTCGGTGACCGCCTGCAGCTGCATATGGATGCGATCGCGGAGAGAAGCCACCCGGTCAACAGATTTTTTGTAGACCTCTACAACTTCCTGCTGCGTCATAAACAGTCTTGGATGAAGTACTACTACAACTTTCTAACAGCCATCAAGCCGAACGATTCGGAGCTCGGTTACCGACTGATCAAGCCGCTGTTGCGTGAGCTGGTTACAAAGGAAGCGCCGACGGTGATTGTGTCGGTACACCCGATGCTCAATCACTACCTGGCACGCAATCGTCGTGAGCTAGGCTTGACAAAGACGGTCAGATTGATTGAAGTGGTAACCGATCCCAATCAACAGCTATGGAAGGCCTGGGCCTGCACTGATGTTGATTTGATCATCGCTCCCAACGACATCGCTCGAGACCAATTGGTCGAATGGGGGGTTCAACCCGAGCGCATCCGTATTCTGGGAATGCCAATTCACTCCAAGTTCCTGCGGCCGGCCCGGAGCTCTAAGTCCGAGTTTATGAAGGCGGCCGGACTCGACCCCAATCTCTTGACTGTTTGCCTAAATGCCGGCTGGGCTGGCGGCGGCAATATGCGCCAGATTTACAACCATCTGTCGGCGGTCAAGCGACCGTTCCAAGTTCTATTTCTTTGCGGGCATAATGATGTCCTTTTTGAGCAGATTAAAAAGGATCTGCAAACCACAGGTGTTAAAACTGCGGTTTTGCCCTACCACGATTCGATGGTGGATGTCATGACTCATGTCGATCTGATGGTGACGAAGGCTGGCGGACTGACGACTTTTGAGGCGATTGCCAAACGTTTGCCGATCGCTTTTGACGTGATTACCGAGCCGATGCCCCAGGAGAGCGGCACGGTCGACATGTTACTGAAACAAGGACTGTGTTACGCCATTAAACAGCCGTCCGACATTGTCGGGGTAGTCGAAGCGCTCCAGATTTCCGAGAATCGCCAGTCCTTACCGCTTCCGGTCGCTCATAGTCTGGACCGGACTAATGCTGCATACGAAATTGCCAAGATCGTGCTGGCTGCTTGCGAGCCAGGTTTTGACCTGGTCTGTGACACCGTGCCGGTTCAGCCGCTGGAGACCGCTTATGGGTCGACTTGGGAGGGCGGACCTCAGCTCGGGCTCGAAGGGACTTAAGCTTAACCGTTAAACTCTCGCCGCTGATTCGAGCTGGCCGGCTTGTAAATCAGTTGCTGAAATGTTGGTGGTGATTTGGCTAGCACCTGGTTAGTGTGCCATGATCTACTGGAAACGGAGGATCTCAAGGTGCGTTTATCAGTCCGACAATTTGAGGCAGCAGCAGCCAGCCCGAGCGGCAAGCCGGATGTCGTGCTGATTCATGGCACCGGTGCAGACGGAACGCTCTGGTCCCCCCAGATTGAAGCGCTGACCAAAGAGGGGCATCGCTGCTTCGTACCGGAGCTAAGAGGGCACGGACTGACGCATGAGCCAGAGGAGCCGACCAGTATCGATGTCCATATTGTCGATTTGCTCGAGACGCTCGGCGACCTGAATATCACCTATCCGGCGATCTGGATCGGACATTCGCTCGGAGCGATTATCCTTATGCAATTAGCCAAGCAAAGACCGGAGATTTTCGTTCAAATAATTGGAGTCGGCCTGCCTGGCAAAGTACCACCGGTAGTGACAAAGTTATTCGGTTGGTTCTTGTGCACGCCGTTTGAGGCTCTGAGAGGGACGTTCTGGCAGCGACAACTTTCGGTCAGGCATCGCATCTTAATCGATACGGAGCGGCACAGCCTCGAGCAGATTGTCGAGCACTTCTCCACAATCAACTTAGTCGATCAAGAACACAACATAGATTGTCCGGTGCATTTGTCGGTAGGGCGTTTCGACATCGTAGCTCCCTACTTCTACTCGCGAAAGATTCATCGAACGCTGCCGAATTCCACCTTTAGAATTTTCGAATGGGCTGGGCATAGCTGCATGGACGATCGACCGGATCAATTCAACGACTGGCTGATGGAACATGTCCGCAGCGGCACACAGCTGGTGCTTGAACAAAGTTTGCCAACGGCATCCGCCAATCAAGTTTGAAAAATGTTTGCGCGCTAGAATCTCACTGATTGCTTGAGCCAATCCCAGAATCGGTTGGAATCTCTTAAAACGTCGCTGACATTGAAATTGGAGAGCGGAGCGGACCCCGACGATTGCTGACCTTGCTGTTGATCGGGCAGCTTCGGCAGCAATTTGCCCAAAAGAGAGAGATTGTATTGCAGCTCTTGGGGAATCAGGATGTCCGGTCGTCGAGCGCGCACGACCTCTTCGGGATCTTGCGGTTGAGCTACTTTGCGTCTAATCGTCTCGCCCTTTGCCATGAAGAGAACTGCTTCGCCGCTCTCTTCTGAGAACATGAAGGCTTCTCCCGGCTTGAGCGAGGCTGTGCCGTGCTCTGACAGATATTGCAAGCGCTTCGTCCATGGGTCTTCGTCGGGAGCCGCTGGTCCAGGTGCGGCTCCCGCCTTCGGGCGTTCGCTTGCGCGCGCCTGTTGCTGCGCATTGGACGGCAACGAAAGCCAACGCATCTGCCCGCTCGGCAGTAATGGAGATTGGAACGGCCTTTTCCCGCTACTTGTGCCTGCTGGGTTGCTTTGCATAGCCGGTACTACTGGCGGTGCAAAGCCGGACGCTACCGCCAGCGGTGCCGACGGAGCTGGTGGTAGCGTTACCGCTGCCGGTGGGCTGTAGACTAACTGACTCTTGATCGGTGGCTGCTCCGGCAGGGTGTTAGCCAGCGAGGGCAGCGGTTTTACTGCGGCTGCGGCCGGCGCAGGCTGGGACTGTTGCTTGGACGCGGCGGCGATCGCCTTTTGCTTTGCGGCGTTGCTGGCAGCAAAAGACATAATAGCCGGATCCAATAAGCTGGCCGGAACACGAACGGGAGAAGGCGCTGGGGTCTTGTCGACTTTCGCTGCCGGAGCCGTAGCTGGCATTTTAAGGGCCGGCACGCTGGCTACATAGGAAGTGATCTCCATTGGAGTAGGCGCCGCTGTATATTGATTGTTTTCGGTAGCTTTGGGAGCCGGAGCCTGGCCGATCGAGATACCGAGGGACTTCAAAGCGGCCGGCAGAGGCGAGAACCCGGTCGCCCGATTCTTGGGCGAGCTCGGTTTGGGCTGCACCGGTGTTTCGATTACAAGTGTTCGCGAGAGATTGTTTTGCGGAACCGGCAATGGTGCAAAGCTGGGATTCGAATCGGCTGAACGCCTGGGAGGAACTGGTGCGTTGATTGAAGCTGCCTGATTCTGCGGTGTAGGCAGCGGAGGGATTGCATGCTGTTTGAGCTGGCTGAGAGAGGCGAAGGCTGCCGGTGCTGGTGTGACAATAGCGTGCCGTTGCTTTCTAGCTGGAATCGGCAAGTGCCGCCTGGCTGTTGCGGTCGCAGTGTCACCATCTGCTGTTAGCGGTTGCCTCACTACCATCGCTAACGGCTCAGACTCCGCAGCGGTGCTAGCGGACTTTGCCGTTTTGCTTTCGCTGGTTGGAGCCTCTGGTTCCGAAGACTCGAAGAAGGTGAAGAGCCCGGCGAAGATGCCACCCCTATTTTTTTTTACCCGGTTTGGCCGTTGATCTTGTCTTTCGGTGCCTGCCTTCTTAGTGTTTTCTTCGACAGTTTTTGCCAGCTTCTTCGTTGCGTGCGATTCTGGCTCGGTCGATAAGGGTACCTGGCTGCCGCTGTTGTTTTTTGCCGGCGATAGTTTGTCGGCTCGCTCTCTTAGATTTTCAGCCTTGACCTTGAATTTTTCGGCTTTCTTCTCTAGGCGCTCGGCCTTCGGTGGTGCAGGCGGATCGGTTTTCGGATTGGGGTTCTTGAAGAGCGACAGCGACGCGGATAGCGGATTAGCTATATGAAAATGGAAGAATGATTTCTTGGCTGGCGCAGATTTGGTCGCGAGGTCCTTTTTGTCAGCTGCATCTGGTGTCGCGCTTGGTGCTGCGCTTGCTTGAGAGGCCGCTTGACTGTTAGCAGTCGCTTGGGGCGCTGGCAGATCCGGGTCCAGCCCGGGAATACCCTTGAGGAGATCGTCCAGTTCGCCCGGCGCGGTGACTTTCCTTTCGGCGGTTGGCGGATTTGGCAGTCCGGCAAATCCAGTCTTGCGTTCGGTTGGAGCGGGTTGCTCTACTACCGGTGCGGCATTTTGCACAGTCGGTACCGGTTGGTTCTCGGCGTGAGGAGGCTCGGGCAGGATATCGTGAAGAACTTGCAAAAGCGACGGCGGTGGCGCCGGGCGATCGAACTCTCTTTCTTCCAGTTCTTCAGCGGTTTGTTGCGGAACCTCATTGTCCAGGTTCACCGGCTGCTTCTTGCTCTCGGGCAGCCCGAGACTGCGGCTGAGCTCAGAGACGGCTCCGCCAACATTGCCCTGAGCCAGCCGAATGGTGGCAAGCAGAACGCGCGCCTGCTTGTAATCAGCGTCGACGGCAAGCGCTTGCTCCAGCGCTGATTCCGCAAGCTTCAAATAGCCACGCTGGTGAAAGATCAGCGATTGTTCGTAGAACGCCTTAACAAGGCGCGGGTTCTCTTGGGTGGCCTTCAGGAATTCAATCAGAGCCGAGTTGAGGTCGCCCTTCTGCCGGTAATACATTCCGCGCTGAAAGTGTGTGCGGGGATAGCCGGAGCGTGAGAGGTCGCGAATCTCTTTGTGGGTAATTGTCGACGGACGGCGTGATATTGGCAGCGGTGCGGAGAGAATTGCTCCTGGTATCGCGAACGATACTGCTTCTTTTCTTGGCTGAGCGGTTGCCGGCTGAATCGCCAGGCTGAGCAGACAACTGATTGCCAAAAATCGCCGCATTTAATCCTTTGACTTCCAGGCTGATCCCAATAGCTTTTCAATGCACTATATTAGCCTAAGATTTTATTACGCAACGCTCTAAATTTCGAAAGAATGTAATCCAACCTGGTTCATTCATTGTCTTGAGCGGGTGCACCAGGACGGTTTTCATCCCCGCCCGCTGCCCGCCAAGAACATCCGTCAGCGGGCGATCGCCAATCACTGCCACCTCAGATGGTTGCAGTTGAAGGATCTCCAGCGCTTGCAGAAATGCTCTTCGCCGCGGCTTTGCGGCTCGACCGATTGTCGGCATATTCAGTAGATATCGAGCGTGGTCTATGTAAGGATCTTTTTTGTTGTTGCTGACGATTGCCATCTTAAACATTACTCTTGCTCTGTCCAGCCAAGATTGCACCGCGATTGTCAGCTGACCGGAGCGCGGGGCAAGCAGTGTGCTGTCGAGATCAAAGATGACACCTTTGATTCCGTCGGCTTGCAGCTGATCGAGGTCGATGTCGGTGACGTCGCCGTCAATTAAATAAGTTGGTTTGAGAAGCATATCGGCAGTTTTCCAAGTCTTGAACGAGGTCGAAACCTCACGATGTACATGAAAGGTCTGAGCAAATCTTTATGTAAAGAGACTGTACCAGTTTCTCAAATTTTGGGGCCATCAGTCAAAGCGGGTTAAAATGGCAAATTCTGGCACTGTTGACCTAGCCGTTCATTCGTAATGGGCATTGTGAAAGCACGAAACAAGCGAGCTGAGCCGAAGCGTCGTGAGCGTGGCGAGGCGTTTCCGGTTAAGCATCTGGCGATCATCATGGATGGTAATCGCAGATGGGCTGACAAAAAACATCTTCCCCGCCTGCTTGGTCATCGCGAGGGAGTTAAAACGCTGAAAGAGCTGGTGAAGTATGCCGGCCGAGAGGGGCTCAGATACCTGACTGTTTATGCCTTTTCGAGCGAGAATTGGAACCGCTCCAATGATGAAGTCAGTTACCTGATGGAGCTGCTGGCAGAGGCAATTCGAGACGAGCTCGATGAGCTTCACTCTAACCAGATTCGATTGAGTTTCATCGGCGATCTTTCGGGCATGCCCGTGGCCTTACGCTCCGAGTTTGACTTGGCGATGGAGCGAACTCGCGACAACGAGCAATTGTCCTTGCAGGTGGCAATCAATTACGGGTCTCGCCTGGAGATTACGGAAGCGGTGCGCCGGATCGCCGAGGAAGTCAAGGGCGGAAAGCTCTCAATTGCGGCGATCACGGAAGACTTGCTCGGATCCTATCTGTATACCAAGGGTATACCAGACCCGGATCTCTTGATCAGGACGGGCGGAGAGATGCGACTTTCGAACTATCTGCTCTGGCAGTCAGCCTATACCGAGCTCTATATCACGCCGGTGCTGTGGCCCGAATTCACGCCCGATCTGCTTGAGGACGCGATGGCGGAATTCGCCTCTCGCCAACGTCGATTCGGTGGCGATTAAGAGAACGTTTGATACCGCCGGATCGGTCCAGTTTGTAGATACGTCCTCTTAACTATTGCTGCGGGTAGTATCCGCCGACCGGCTGTTGGACTGGCGGTGCATAACCGCCGCCGCCGTAGCCGCCACCGTAGGGTTGCTGAACCGGAGCTCCGCCTGAGATCTGCAAGGATTCGTCAAGCTTGATTGGCAGCGCTGTGCCCGCCTTGATCTTGACTTCTCCACCCTTTCGGTAGGCTGCCGCTCCCAATCCGACGACACCACCCATTGCTGATCCAAACGCTGCGCCCATCCCGGTCGACATGCCGACGCTGCCGCGCGAAAGCCCGCCGGTAATTGCGCCCAGACCGGTACCTAACGCGGCGCCGCCGGCGGCGCCGACTCCGGTTGTCAGTAAGCCTTTGCCGACTCGGCCGCCGGTGGTTCCGCCGACCAAGCTGATCTGATTTTGATCGAGACTGGCAGACAAGGGAAAACGCCTTCCGTCCGGGGTCTCAATCGAAGTGAATCGAACATCGATCCTTCCGTTGGCGCCAAATTTGAAGTGCTTGGCCGATACAACGTTGGTAACGTTGCCGACTACTCGGCTGCCGGCTGGAACTACTTCTCGCCCGTTGGCGTAAAGTGGTTCGCTTAAGGTAGCGGAAACTTGCTCGCCAGGCTGGGTTGAGCCGGAGTCCAGCGTGTTGATGATTGAGGCATGAAATTGTGTGCCGGCGGAAACTACCGCCACGCTGCCCTGCAGGTAGCCGTTGGGCGGCGGATAGCCGCCGCCACCATATTGTCCGGGCTGAGCATAGCCGCCATAGCCGCCGCCTTGTGGCGGTGCGTAACCACCGCCGCCGCCACCGCCATAACCTTGTGATTGCCCGCCGTAACCTTGGTTCGGATATTGTTGCTGAACTTGACCTTGATACTGCTGCTGGGGATAACCGCCCGGCGCTGGATAAGCTCCGCCGTATCCCTGTGCCATCGCCGGTTGCCCGAATTGGGGCGCGAAGCTGCCTTGCATATTCGGATAACCCAGGGGAGCACTAAATGGTGGTTGAGCGGCCATTTGCGGCTGTTGCGGCAGCGCTTGCGGCGGCATGGCGGCTGGTTGGCCGAGCGTCGGAGTCTGGGCAATGAGCGGTTGCTGATTGTTAGGAGGCTGAGTCGCTGATAGCGGTGGCAGTCCGGCTTCCGCGCGGCTGACAGCCTCGGCGATTGATTTCTTTGATTTGTATTCATCCAACGAGTATAAGAGTGCCGCAGTGTCTGCTCGGCTGGCGAGCGTCGCTGCATTGATGGAGTTTTGCTGCGGATGATTGACTAAAATGCCCGCCAATGAAGCTTTAGCCACTCCGGCCCGCGCCCATGCCGGTACTTTCGATCCGTCTTTGAATTTGGCCAGTTCGGTCGAAATAGTCTGCTCATCTGGATCTGGACCAGAAAGTGTGCGAGCGATGATTGTGATCACTTCGCCTTTCTGAATGAATTGATTTGGCCTGAAGCCGTCAGAATAGCCGGCAATGTAATTGTTTTGCTTTACCTGCTCGACCGCTTTGTAGTACCACTCGTCCGGCTTGACATCGCTGAAGCTGGGTGTTTGAGGCACTGCTTGGTCTTTGATGCCGAGCGTGTATACCAGCCAATACGAAAGCACCGCTCTGGTCACCGGATCGTCCGGTCTGAACTTTCCATCTTTTGCAACCGGGATGACGCCCTCGTCTGAAAGTTGATTGACGTAGCGCTCCGCCCAGTTGCCGGGCATGTCAATGTAACGTGCAGCTTGCACCTCGGTGGGAAAGAAAAGGCTCAAGTTCGTTATGACTGTTAGCGTTAGGGCTTTTGCCCACACTCTGCGCATCGCTTCTTCCCTCGTAAACTGTCGACAAAGCCGCATAGAATAACCAATTACTTTACATGATCCCGCCTGGGTCCAATAATACCTTAAGTATAATTGGATGTCATGAGCGTAAATTGAGCGTTTCAAATTCGCCGATTAAAGCTATGCAATCAGCCAGTTTTGCCTGGTTCAGAAAAGTAACTAGGAGATCATTGAGGCGAGTGTAGAACCTTGCTCTTCCACAGATCTGATCAGTCCCTCAAGGTTGATTCGTTGATTCTTCGCCGTTAGCACAACCAGGTAATGACCACCAACTTGATAGAAATGCAATATGCCTTGGTCGGTCAGCAGTGTCATCTGTACTAGATTGCCCCGATTCATGCGCTGAATCGATACATCGTTGTTCGAAAACAGGGTGGCGCTCAATGCCCCGAGCGTGGCGATGTCTATCTCGGCAGGCAGTGATGACGACACGACACCACCATCCGGACTGACCAGTAGGCATCCCAGGATGCCATGCTTGCCGTTCAATGTTGTAAGGAGTCCTTGTATCTGTCCGGCGTTAGCAGGTGCCATTCAATCTCTCTCCCGAATCATCTGGCTGTTCCAATTTGAGAAAGCTAACATAGCTTGGGGGCAATGAACACTACTTTGCTTCTGTTGAGTCAGGTTTGTCAGGCTTGGCGGGACTTCCGGGTTTGTCTGATGACGATTTGGAATCACCTGATTTTGAGTCGGACGATTTATCGTCTTTGGATTTGTCGTCCTTGGATTTATCGTCTTTGTCGCCGGCTGAAGCTGACTTCTTATCTTTGTCTTTGTCTTTGTCGTCTGAGGAACCGCCAATCTTCTTCAGTTTGAATACTTCTACCCAGGGATCGTCAAGTGCTGTGCTAAACACCTTGCCGACCATCTCTACCTGGTCGCCGTCTTTGAGAGTGGCGAAAACTCCAGCTTCTGAATCCTTCTCCTTGGGAATCATAATCGCCAATTTCAGCTCTGAGAGCGGAATATGTCCATTCGGTTTCAGGATAAGAAAGGAAAGGTGGGTTTTCGAGGAGCGAAAGGCTGGTTTGTAGTCGAGAGCCAAATTGCTCCATGCAAAGAAGTTGGCATTGAGTTTGACGTTCTTGCCAAGATACTCTTGCGGCTTGTTGACCAGGTCTTCCGGGGAAGCGGTAATGACATTTTCCAACACCGGCTCGGGCTTCGTTTCAGCTTTCTTAGCAGTGCTTGCTGACGGCTTATCCTTGTCTTGATCTTTGTCCGCATCGGTGCTGGGATGCGTCGATGCAGGCTTGGACGGTGCTCCTTTCGGTGCTGCCTGAGCTGCCGTCGAAACGGTAGTTGCGACTAATAGGGAAGCCAGAAGCAACCGACGTGAACTTGGTGAGCTGAGCCAAGAAAGCATGAGACCGAATCTCCAGTTAGACAGGCAGAGCCTGTACTTGTGCGATTGAGTCCTCATATTACCAGAAGCTTAATCGCCGCGCCCGGGCGAAGGCGATATTATTTGACTTGCTTCTTTATGCAGCAAAAACTGTCGCCTGGAGACCGCCGATGACAGATAAGGAACCGCCAGATTCCGGTGTTCAGCTTTCGCCGATGATGCGGCAATTTTGGGACGTCAAGACGCAATATCCAGATGCGTTGTTGTTCTTTCGCGTCGGCGACTTTTATGAATTGTTCGATGCGGACGCTCAGGTGGCTGCTCGAGAGCTGGACATCACACTTACCGGTAGACCCGAGCCGAGCTATCAAGGTGGACGAGTGCCGATGGCCGGAGTGCCTTATCGGGCTGCCGAAGTATATCTTTCAAAATTGATCGCCAGGGGGTATTCGGTAGCGATCTGCGAGCAGGTGGGAGTAGTCGGAGCCGGGCGCGGGCCGATCGAACGGCAGGTTACACGAGTTCTGACGCCGGGAACCGTGCTGGAGTCGACTTATCTTCCCAGTCGAGAAAACAATTATCTGCTGTCAATCTTGCGCGGCGGCGGGGATGGGCTCTGGGGGTTGGCTTATGTCGATGCTGCCTGCGGTGAATTCTCCGTAACTCAATTGACCGAGCAGCAGCTGGTGCTGGAAGTCGGGCGATTGAATCCGCGGGAGATCTTGGCTGCGAAGCGGACTCAGCGTCTTCTGCCCGGGCAGGTGGTACCGCAGGAGGTGCTTGATCTGCCTGAGGAGGTAAAGGGGCGCTATCGTGTTACCGGAAGACCGGCGATGTTTTTCCAGTTCGAGCCGTCTCAGCGCCGAATCATGCAACTGTTCGGGGTGTCGACTCTCGAAGGCTTCGGTTGCGACTCCATGCCGCTTGCGGTTGGCGCCGCCGGCGCCGTTGTGGAGTATCTGGAGAAAACACAAGGTGCATTGATGCCCAAATTTTCCGGCATCTCCACTTATTGTGTCGATGGACATCTGGTCCTGGATCCCAATACTCGCAAGAATCTCGAGCTTACCGAAACTTCGCGCGATCGCAGCTTCGAAGGAAGTTTACTCTGGGCGCTCGATCAGACAAAGACGGGAATGGGCAGTCGCAGTTTGAGAAAGTGGTTGCTAAAGCCACTATATTCAGTGCCAGAGATCAAAGAGAGGCAGGATGCGGTCGGCGAGTTGGTCGAGGATCTCGAATTGAGGCAATCGATCTCCAGGTCGCTGGCGCAACTGTGCGATCTCGAGCGTTTGGGAGTGAAGCTTTCTTCGGGCACAATTCTTCCCAAAGAGCTGGTGTCGGTTGGCCTCTCTCTGTCCGATTTGCCGGTGCTGGCTGCTTGTCTGCAAAATCGAAAGAGTCGCTATCTTTCAGAGCTCGGCTGTCTTCCGGCTATCTTGACCGAGCTCAAAGAGAGAATCTCCAATTCCTTGCAGGACGACGCGCCGAGAGAGTTGACCGATGGCGGCATTTTTAAAACCGGTTACTCCAGCGAGCTGGACGAGGTGCGGGAGCTGCTCGGTGGCGGCAAGCAGTGGGTCGAGCAGTATCAAAAGAAAGAGCAGGAACGAACCGGCATTCGGTCTTTGCGCGTCAACTTCAACCATACGTTTGGTTACTACATAGAAGTGACGCATGCTAATAAGGATGCCGTCCCGGCCGAGTACATACGAAAGCAGACGCTGACTAACGCTGAGCGCTTCATCACGCCAGAGCTCAAGGAGTACGAGGCGAAGATACTCAATGCTGAGAAAAATCAAGGAGATATGGAGTACAAGCTCTTTTTGCAATTGAGAAAAGAGCTAATGGAATGCGGAGCTCAGGTTTGTCTCGTGGCGCAACGATTGGCTGCGCTCGATGCGATTCTGTCCTTGGCCGAAGTAGCGGTCGACCGACGCTATGTGCGGCCGGTCGTTGATGAATCGCTCGACCTGGAGATTAAGAACGGGCGTCATCCTGTTTTGGAAAAGATTCTGCCGATGGGCCGTTATGTGTCAAACGACACGCTCCTTTGTGGAAACAGCGATGCAAATCAGCTGGTGATTCTAACCGGGCCCAACATGTCGGGAAAGTCGAGCTTCTTGCGGCAGGTGGCCTTAATCGTCTTACTTGCTCAAATTGGTAGCTACGTGCCGGCGGATTCCGCGACGGTCGGACTTGTAGACCGCATTTTTACTCGGATCGGCGCGGTCGATGATCTCACGCAGGGGCAGTCGACCTTTCTGGTCGAGATGAGTGAAACGACGCAGTGTTGCCTTTCGGCTACTACGCGCTCGCTCGTTTTGCTTGACGAGGTCGGTCGCGGTACCAGCACATATGACGGCGTCGCCATCGCCTGGTCAGTCTCGGAGTATCTTGCTCAGCAGGTAAGGGCTCGCACTATCTTCGCTACTCACTACCATGAACTCAACGGCTTGGCTAATTTCTTTCCGCAGATCGCCAACTTTCAAGTGCTTGTGCGCGAGTGCGGCGATCATGTCGAATTCATCCGCAGCGTGGTTCCGGGCGGCGCCAGCAGAAGCTTCGGCATTC
The DNA here is from genome assembly GCA_020050835.1 of Candidatus Obscuribacterales bacterium. Taxonomy (GTDB): domain Bacteria; phylum Cyanobacteriota; class Vampirovibrionia; order Obscuribacterales; family Obscuribacteraceae; genus JAGVKB01. The sequence continues at coordinate 108,145 of JAGVKB010000129.1, forward strand.
AAGTTGCTCGCATGGCTGGGCTTCCGTCGTCGGTAATTGAGCGTGCTCAACTGCTCATGGGCCAGATGGAGCGACGCAGCGCCGCTAGTAAAATTCTCGATGGTCCGAAGTTTCGCACCATTTCGATGGATGAAGTGATGCAATTGTCCTTGTTTAAGGAAGAGCAAGAAGATGGCTCTGCAAGCCAGATTGCCGGCGGAGGCAAATCGAATGTGGTGGCAAACTCAATAAAAGGCTAGGCGATGTTCACAACAATCAAGATGGACAGTGAGAGTTTCGTTCCAAGCGCTGGAGAGCGGGCAAAGAGCAGGCGATGGTATCAGCCGGCGATCCTTGTATCGACCGCTCTTTTCCTGGCGATCAACGGCAGTGTGCTGGGTGGTGTTACAGGCGGTGCGTCAGCCGTCCAGGCCGCTACCGGTAAGTCGGCTTCGGCAATCGGGCTGGATGCTAGGACTGTCCAGCTGGTCAACAGAGGCGAGTGGAAGGAAGTTATAAGCCGGCTCGAGTCGCTTACCGGTTCCGAAACGGAGCCGAGCCGGATGGATGGCTGGTTAGCCTTCGCCTACCTCTTTCAAGGGCAGTGCAAGGAATGCAAATCGTTTGCTGAAAAGGTAGCCGAGTACAAGGGTACAGCCGGAGATCAAGTAGCCGCGCAAGCGGTGCAATGCTTCAGTCAGATCTGCGACGGTAAGCTGGAGGATGCCCAGAAGACTCTCGAGAAACTCGGACAGGATAATCAAAACGACGTGCTGGTGAACTTTGCGCTGGCGGCTGTGGCCGGCAAGCGGGGGCAGGCTGCGGCTGCAATCGGCTATTGCCAGAAGGCGGTGGTGGCTGCCCCGGATTTCGCCTGGGGTTACCGGACGCTCGGTTTCATTGAAGATCGCTGGTTGAAGGACATGACAAAGGCTGAATCCGATTACGAGCAAGCGCTTGCAATCGAGCCAAACTTTCCGGAAGCGCGAGATCTTTTGGTCGACGTTCGGCTGGTGAAGAACAATTTCGATGGAGCTGTCGATGCGGCTCAAGCTGGTATAAAGCTCAATCCGCGCGATGCGAAAAGCTACTATCGCCTGGCGCAAATTTATATTCAACAATGGCGCTTGAGAGAAGCTCTGCAGCAGCTTAAGAAGGCGATCGCTCTCAATAGCAAGGAGGCGAAGTATCATCGCACCAGAGCAACGATTTTGCGCTATCAGGGGCAGCTCGGCGAAGCATTGAAGGAGCAGCAGTCAGCAGTAGAGCTCAGTAAAGATAAAGCATTCGAGTTGGTGGAGATGGCTTCCTTGAACATGATGGCCGGAAACACTAACCGGGCAGCTGACAATCTAAGTGATGCTCTCAAACTTGATGCCGACAATGCTGCCGCTCATCAAAAACTGGTGCAACTCTTGACTCAAGAAAAGAGATATGACGATCTGGTCGCAGAATTCAAACGGTCGGTCGAGCGAAGGCCAAAGGATGCGTCACTCCATCTCGGCTTGGCTCGCGCGCTGAAGAACTCGGGCAAGGCGGAGCAAGCGACAGCGGAATTGAAAGAAGCAGCTAATCTTGATCCCAAAGATCCGATTCCCCACCGAGAGATCGGCTCGATTCTCATAGCGCAGAGAGATTATGGTGCAGCTGCCAAAGAGTATACTCGCGCCTTGAATATCAATCCGAGCTCGGTGGAAGATCTTGTTTCGCTTGGTTATTGCTATGCTCAAAACGAGGACTATCTGCAAGCCGAAGCAGCGCTCGTGACGGGAATCGCATTGCAGCAGCTTTCCGGACAGCAATCATCGGTTGGCCATCTGGATCTCATGCGCTCGCTGGCGGCGTTGCTGCTGGAAGAAGGACGCTATGCTGATGCGGCCTCGCAGTTGGAGGCTGTCTGTGCCTCGGCGAAAGGGTCGGCAAACAGCGGCTCGGATCAATTCATGCTGGCTGAAGCCAAGGCGCTCAGAGACCGTACCGATACTGCCGCCAGAGATCTGGTGGCAGCCTTTGAAAAGCTGTCTGACGCTCAAAAGAGCGAGCAGCGGTATGCGCTGATTGAAAGCTTGTTGACGGCCGAAAAATATGATTCGGCAGTCGAGCAGTTAGCTAAGATTCCGGACAAAGATGGAAAGCCGGACGTTCAGGTGCTCGTGCTTAACTCGCGGGCGTGGCAGGGCAAGAACGATCTCGAAAAGGCCTTGAAGTTTGCAACGCAAGCAGTCGAAGTCAAAGCTGCCGAAGTAGACAAACAATGTGCAGCGCAGAGTCAACTGGCGCGTATCTTATTACTGAAGGGCGATCTTCAAGCGGCGGAGTCTGCTGCTAAAAAGGGCATGGAGCTCGGTCCGAAGTCATACGAAGCTTATGAAGTTGCCGGCCGAGCGGCCTTGTTGAAGTCAGACAACGACCAAGCTTTGGCTGCCGGCAAGAAAGCTCTGGAGATTAACCCTTATTTTGCCAGCGCTTATCTGTTGGTCGGTGACGCTCGGGGCGCTTCCGGCAACTGGAAAGAGGCGGCCGATAGTTATAAGAAGGCAGCGGAGCTTTATCCAGGTTGGCTTGCCACGCATAAATCTCTGCTCAATGCGTACGAAAGGCAATCGCTCAAGGATGAGGCTCGAAAGGTCTCAGAGCAGATCGAGCAGATCGAGAAGCGCAATTAGATTTTCGACGCAGTAGAATAGCTCGGAAAGCAGGCCGGGAGTTGCTGTGTCTGGGTAGCATCAAACTTGGTTGTGTTGCCAGGCACCACGCT
>JAGVKB010000043.1 GCA_020050835.1 Candidatus Obscuribacterales bacterium
GCCAGAGCGGCCAAAGCATCAGAGGAACAAGCACAATCGATAGCAGGGCCAGCCGCCAATCAAGAATCAAGATGGTCGTAACGGTAGTGACGATCGTGAAAAAGCTGCTTACGATGGAAACAATCGTGCCGGTAATAACGTTGTCAATGCTGTCAACATCGCTGGTTACGCGAGTTAGAATCGAGCCGGTTTTAGTCGTCGTGAAGAATTCAATCGGCATCCGGTGAAGATGCGATACGAGGCTGGTGCGCATATCGCGCATAATGCCCTCGCCGACGATTGAATTGAGATAACCCTGGTACACCCCGATCAAGCCTGAAGTCATGGCCGTGGCGATCATGGCCCCGCAGTAAAGGCAAACGAGGGCGAAATCTCGATTTGGTATCGCCCGATCGATTATGAACAGTGCCAGAATAGGCGGAACCAGCCCTAGTAATGAGACGAGCAAGATACAGACAATAACTTGCGCCTCCTGCTTCCAATACGGCAGGAATAGCTCTCCAATCCGCCTCCATTCAATTGGCTTGTTGACTTTGGGCTTGTCGGGATTGAACACCGACGACCACATCATGTGAAATGGAGGAGCTCCACCATACATAAGCGTCAAGCTCCTGGCGAAGTAAGAAGAGCCATTTTGAATAGCCGTGGCGAAAGTGCATTTGGTGGTGGAATTAACATTATGGTCCGACCGGCCCACTAAACAACGGTCGAATTGTACTGGTTGATTGATACTCGATTACGTTCGGCAACCATAAAGAGCCGCGCTTTGAGCTAAATCCGATGCCACTGGTTTGAGCCGGCGGGTTGTTGAAGACCGAACCGGTGTAGGGTACCGCTCCAGAGGGGGAATAAATCGGCGAGATGCCACGCGGTGTCACGTACTGCCAGGCTGGATACTGTTGACCGTTCCAATAAGGATTCCAACCATTACCCCAGCCTGGATAGTACGGTCGAGGGACAGGACCATAACCATACGGATTGGCTGCGTAGGTCATGATCGGGGCGCCCCAGCCGACTCCTGCATTCGGACCGTAGTAATAGGGATAGGGAGTCTCCCTGGTTACGGTCGTCTCGCTGAAAGTCGGTTGGAGCCGACCTGGCGGTGAACCGTTTTGCAACAATGGCACGATCTTTCCGTGCGGGTCGACCTTCACTCCGACCGTACCCAGATCGAGCGGCAAGTCTTGCCCGCCACGGGGTTTTCGCAGCCCATAAGGACTTTCATCAGTACGAGCAGCTGGCTTTTTCGGTTCGACAATCTCTTCCATGAACATGCCGCCGCTTTCATTCGTGACTACCTGTCCTTCATTTGGCGGTTGCGTCAACGGCTGAGATAACGCAGGCAGAACAACTGCCGACAATACGACAGTGTAGGTAAGTAACTTCCGAGTTTGATTCATGGTACAGATCATCTGGATGAAGCAGAGAACAATTACATTCTCGCAGTAAATTCGCCAGCAGAGACAATTGAGAGGCTGTAAATTGATTTGCAGTCTGTCCTTAGTGGCACAATTGACTTGTGCCACGCCGTTTTCTGCTGAATTTAGCGAGCGCGATGACTAGCGATCAAATCGAGGAAACTACTGGCAGTCCGAAAGACCCGCTGATCGGCACGACATTTTCCGAAAAGTACCAGATTATCAGCCGGATCGGCGAGGGGGGAATGAGCGTCGTCTACAAGGCGCGACATATATTCATGAAGAAGCTTGTGGCGATAAAAATGCTGCAAGCGCATTTGATGGGCAAGACCAACTCAATCATCAGGTTTCAAAAGGAAGCCGAAGCAGTCGCAACGCTCGATCACCCGAATTTGATCCATGTCTGGGACTTCGGAGTGTCCGACCAGGGTCAGCCTTATTTAGTGATGGACTATCTGGAAGGCTCTTCGCTGTCTGATCTTTTGCAAACACAAGGCAGCCTGCCGATTAGCCGAGCTCTTCATATATTCCAGCAAACATCGGAAGCGCTCTTTCAAGCTCACACGAAAGGAATTGTGCACCGTGATTTAAAGCCGAGCAATATCATGATCACAAAACATGATGACGATCTAGACTTTGTGCGAATTGTTGATTTCGGAATTGCAAAAATGCTCCCGCAAGAAGGTGAGGAGCACCATCAACTCACTCAAACCGGGGAGATTTTCGGCAGCCCGCTCTACATGAGTCCGGAGCAGTGCTCCGGCGCTCAGCTGGACGCGCGCTCGGACATTTACTCGCTTGGCTGCGTGATTTATGAGTCCTTGACTGGACAACCTCCCTTCAAGGGAAATAATCCGATGGGAACGATTCACCTTCAATTGACTCAGGTGGTCAAACCGCTAGTAATTCCTGGCTGCGATGCACGCGTTCGAACTCATTTGGATTCGGTCGTGTTCAAGGCGATGGAAAAGGATCCCATCAAGCGCTACCAGTCGATGGTGGAGCTCAATCAAGATCTGCAGAGGATCGGGCAGGATGCTGCAACCGGCAGATTGATAGCGCCGCAGTCGACTGGCATTGCCCGGACCATCAGGCGCTTTGAGTCGTGGATAAAGAATAATGCAGTCATGGCTTCAATCGCAACGGTGCTGGTCCTAGCCTTAACCGCGGCTCTTCTATGCGCCGGCTTGTACATTTATCCACTGTTGCAACCGATTCCGGCACCGACCAACCAATTGTCCTGGATACAGCCAGATATCTACGCCCGAAAGGAAGTCTCCGACTTCAGCAGCAAGGAGCGACTCTGCTTGGAGTTGATTCGGCGGGTCAAGGGAGCGCATGGACTGTATTCGCCGATTATGATCGACCACTTGAAGGGATTGATTAGCCTTTATATCGCAAGCGGTAAATGGAATCAAGCAGCCGAGCAGCTGGAGCATTTGCGCCGTATCCTCATGCAAGAAGATGGACCGAACAGCTTCTCCACCGGTGATACCACCAGAGCGCTGGTTCAATGCTATGTAAGAGCCGGAGATTACAGCCGGCTAGATTCACTTGAGTCGAAATGCCGCCAGATTATCTCCGTTTACTCCCGCATCCATGGCGATGACAGCCGTCAACTAGCGATTCCACTTAGCTATCTGGCCGATGTGTTAGAACGAAAAGGCGAGCTCAACGAAGCAAAGAAGACATATCAGCAAGCAGTCAAGCTATTCCACGATGACGACTTCAAGTATGCTCCCGAGAGACCGATGTCATATTGCCGATTAGCGGATATCTATCGCCGGGAAGGGCAGTTTCAAAAATCTGCCGACTTATATGAAAGGTCCATTCCGCTCTGGAAAGAGTTTGACGGTGCACAGCAAAACTCGGCGCTTGCTAGCCTCTATCTCGCTCAGGACTATTGCCAGCTCGGTCGTATTGCAAGCGCTGAGGCTTGCTATCGACAGGCGATCGAAAGCATGCAGCAGCTCTGGGGGAAGGAGAATCCAAAGTTGTTGGAAGTTATGCTTGACTATGAGAAGTTTTTGGAGCAGCGCGGTCGCTGGGTCGAAGCGCTTCAGATCAAAGTAAGCGCGCGTGAGTTGCTCATGCTCGGGAAGTAAATCGCTGCCTAGTCATGGTCTTGCGGTTGGACCTCCGGATTTGGTTGGCGATCGGGAGTTTGGTGGCCTCATATCCATCAATTCGGAAAGGTCGCCGCTGTCCGCGCTCACCAAAACATCGGCTTCGCTCTTGACTGCAGTGAATCCTTTAGCAAGCTCGAAATCGGATTTCGCAAAACTGGCCGGCTTGCATTCCAGAGTGTCAATCATCACAATGTGTCTTCCGTCCCGATAGTCGCGCACCAACTTTAGTGGCACACCAAACGTTGATGGAATCTCGAAGATTGTGGCGCACTCGTCGATAAATTGTTGCGACATCGGCAAGGACCTTGTCGCCCAGAGCTCCTCTTTGTAGTAGACACGGCCCCGTCTGGAGACTAACTCGATCAGATACTGCTGTGCCTGCTGTCCGCACATCTTACTCTTGGCGCCGGCGGTCACCCGTATTTTTTTAGGATCCACCAATGCACCGAATTTATCCATGAATTCCTTGTGAGTCAGTTCCAAGTACGTCTTGCGTTGCTGATTGAAGATAGTAACTTTCGCATTGCTGCGTGCGATCAGTCCGAGATCTTTAGACATAATTTTGCCAATGCCAGGCACTAGATAAACCGTCTGCGAACCTCTGTAGTCAGTATTTTGCTTGAGAATCCAGCCCTTAATCGGTGCAGCAGAACAAGGATTTGCGATCGCAAGCGTAAGGCAGGTCAGGATTGTACCGGCAAGTAATCTCATTTCGCGGCGTCCTTTCTCTCCATTGCCAGGAAAAACAATCCGGCCGCGCCAGCAAGTGAGGAAACAGCTAACGTGACCACGAAACTCCAATTCTGCTTGAGTCGCTCCATCCAAACCAATGCCGGTGGGGCGCTCAGCGGATCGTAAGCCAAAGTTCCGTGTTCCATCTCTTCCCCATCGGATACTCCGTCCCCATCCAGATCATATCCTTTCATCTGGACTGCTAACGAGCCAGGGTCTGACACACTTGAGACGACCTTGTCATAGCTCAAAGTCTTTAGCAGGTGCTGACCGAAGGAGTTGAGGATCGGACTGTCGGCGCTGTGCAGGTGTTGCTTCTGACGTTCGTCGAGCCTGCCCTCTTGTCCTACACCATGACCGGAAGGTCCAGCTGGATTGACGTGACAATATGCACAGTCAGTTTGAAAACCAGCTTTCTGGCTAATCCACCTTTCAAACGGCGGAAATGCATGAGCCGCCTGGCCGACCGTTGCCTCAGCAAATGGCGCAACCAGCAACGCCAATTGCATGACAAATCGGCCATTGCTCCGCGAGCCTAGGCAATCGTGGAATTGCATCTCAGGCTCCTCCTCGAACTGCGACAACGATAGCCTGCCCAAATACGGTCAAAAGAGCAACTGCAGCTCCGACAGCGATGGCAGCATAGGTGGGAAACTTGCTGTCTTCGAAACGCGCCTTCCAAAGCTGTGGAATACCGGACAAGAGCCAGGGCGCAGCTAGCATTGAAGCAAAGAAGGAGAGACTGCAGAGGATTACCACAGTTCTCGGCAGCATTTCAAATGGATAGAAAAGGAACCAAAAATACCACTCCGGTTTGATGCCTGCCGGTGCCGATCCAAGCGGGCTATAAGGTTCCAGTAAGGTGTATGGAACGAAAAGATCGTACGGCACGACTACAGACAGGGCAGCAATTGCTGCCACAAACATTAGCCAGACCGCGCTTTCCTTGAGGAGAAATCTTGGCATGTACTTCTGCGACTTTCCCGACCAATTTTCAATCTTCTCACCCTGACCTCTTAAGATTGAAATCGGCACGCTGATACCATGCATTTGAATCAGGACTAGATGCGCGGTAACGAGAGCCAGTAGGATCAGTGGAAGGATGACGATGTGCAATGCAAAGAACCTGGTTAATGTCTCTTGACCGACAGTCTGTCCTCCTAAAAGAAGTGAAGCTGCCCACTCACCCAATCTCGCAGCTTCTCCCGGAAGGAAACTCGTGCTCATGCTTACGATCTGAGTGCCGACCATAGTTGCATAGACTGAAAGGTTGTTCCAGGGAAGCAGGTAACCGCTAAAGCCGAGTCCGAGCACAACGAGCAAGGAAAGCATTCCGGTAACCCATGTCAGCTCACGGGGGCTTCGGTAGGCTCGACTCAACAAGACAGTGAATGCATGCAAGACCATGCAAAGGATCATCGCGTTTGACGACCAGACATGCATGTTGCGAACAAGCAATCCACCCGGCACTGTCCTGGTAATGTATTGAATGCTTTCATGCGCCTCGAGCGTCGTCGGCTTGTAGTAGAGAAGCAAGAGAATGCCGGTGATTACCTGCACGGCAAATGCCAGCAAAGTGACGCCGCCTAAATAATATATCCAGGAGAATCGGTGGACTGGAACAGACTTTTCGCTAATACGCTTGAAATCAAGTTGCTCCAAGGGAAGCCTGCGTTTTAGCCATTCTTCAAGGAAAGCGATCAACAGTGCTTCTCCATTTGAGACTAAAGTGGCAACATTGGAATCTGCCCGGGTCCGATTTTGATTGGTGATTGTTGCTTCACCAAAAACACGGTGTCACCATCTATTTCAATCGGCTCCTGGGCTAAAGGCAATGTGGCTGGACCGCTGAGTGGAACACCTTTTGCGAGATCGAAGTAACTCTGGTGGCAGGGACAGTAAATCCTGCCATCGACTAAATTGCTTTGTACTGTGCATCCAAGATGCGTACATACTGCCGACCGTGCGATGCAAGAACGTTCGCCGGTCTTGAACAAAACCGCCGGTTGCAGCGCATAGTCTGTAAATGTCACGCCTGCTCCTTCTTCGATCTCAGACAATTTTGCAAGCGGGATTCTAGTGCTGTTAACTCGCTCGACTTTCAACTTTATCAACTCCAACTGAGACTCTAAAGCGCGTTTGCTCTCTTCCAGTTGTCGTCCTTTCAATGCAGCAGTTAAATTAGGACCGCCGATATAGCTCATGATTGCCGCAGTGAGACTGCTGAAAACGCCGATAGAGCCTCCGATCGCAGCGATTGAAAATAGCAATACCGATCGTCGAGATTGTCTTTCGATTAAGTCTTCTGGCAACTTCTTAACCCCTTCGAAAAATGTTCAGCATGAATTTCATTCAATATTTACCGGCAGCCGAGCGCGCTCTTGACAAATGCGTTACTATGAGAATTCTATTCCGTTCTCATATTATGGCAAGGCTAGATAGCGAGTGCATACGGCTGCTTCAAACTTAGCCGGACCTTTGCTGTCTTGTGCCAATCAATTTTTATATGTATCATCTAGCCGCCAGCGGCAGGAGGTTTTCCGATGGCTTGTCAAGAACGCGTCGCCGGATTTTTCGCTTTGATACTATCGGTGGTGCTAGGTGCAGCGCCGTGTTTTGCGCTCACCAGCGACACGGACAAGGCGGTCGAAATTCCTAACTTCCAAATTGTCTCGAAAGAGCTCTGGCGAGGTTCTGCACCCTCGGAGTCGGACCTGACCGAACTCGCCAAACGTGGAGTCAAAACCGTTGTCAATCTGAGGAAGCCAGGCGCAGGCACGAGCAAGGAAGAGACGTACGCGCGCAAGCTTGGTCTCAAATACGTCCATATTCCAATGGGATTTGGCTCCCCCAGCCCCAAATCAATCAATCAATTTCTTGCAATCGTCACCAATCCGGAGTATCAACCGGTGTATGTTCACTGCTTACAGGGCGCAGATCGCACCGGATCGGTCGTTGGTGTTTATCGCATGTTGGTGCAAGGTTGGACGTTCGACAAAGCTTACTCCGAAATGCGCAGTCACCATTTCAAACCATGGCTTGTTACTATGAAACACACTGTAGCTGCTTGGGAGCCGGTTTCGCCGATTCAAGCGAAAGTGGCAGAAAAGTAAGCACGGTTACTCTGAGTCGATTGTCGAATCGACAGTGTTGCGAGATATCTGAGCCTTACTTTTTACTTCGGCCCATAATGAGTTCTCGTCATAGGCATCTGTTTCGGTGCCGATTGTCGCTTCGTCTCGCGATGTTACTTGCCGAGTCTTTTCGGCTGCCTTCATGCCAGGGTCAAGCTCATACAATTTGTACAGAGGATCTAATGAGACTTTGAGA
>JAGVKB010000077.1 GCA_020050835.1 Candidatus Obscuribacterales bacterium
CTCTTGTTCATAGCGGTGTGTCCTCTTACCGTAAGCAAGTTTTAGGATACACCGCCTGGCCTTCATTTCAGGCGTTTACACACTTTCTGATGGTACCTCTTCAGAACTCGCACGTAATAACAATCATGCTTCGCGAGAGCCATTTCTCTTCTCGGAGAGCCATTCCTGTAGCACGGTTTCAAGCTTTTTAACGGATGTGTCCCAGCTTAAGGACTGCACTCGAGCCTGTCCATTCTTAGCAATCGCTAGTCGAAGTGGTTCATTTAACAACAGTTCTTTCACTGCTTTATAAAGCTCTGGCGATACAGCTTCTGGTAAAACAATGGCATCTTGACGGTTTTGCAGGCTAGCAGAAAACCCCGTAGGTGTCGTGATCACTGCACAGCCGCATGCCATCCCTTCAGCAGTAGTATTTCCGAAGCTCTCATAGATTGACGGAGTTACAAGAATCGATACAGAGTTATAGTATGGAATAAGCAATTCGCGTTCTTGCTGAAATGGAATCAGGCGAATCTGATCATGTGTGTCAGATGGAAAGTGAGCGTGCAAATCAAATGACTTTTCGACTCCAATTATGAGGAAGCTAGCTTCCGGAAACTCTCGAAGTATTTTTGTTATATCACGCTCAATCAAGAAGCTTCCTTTTCTCGGCAACCAGGAGCCGCAATAGCCGATTACCAAGCCTCTAGAGAACTGCGACTCTTGGTTTAGAAAATTCGGTGAAATTCCGTTTTCTATTGCTGTAACATGCAATGAATCCTTGTAATTTTTTGTCATAACATAATCGAGGTCATACTGACTGAGGGTAATTATTGAGTCTGCATGTACGAACGATTGTTCCTGTAAGAATACAACCAGGCGATCTCTCCACCAGGTGCGTCGATAATGCTTCCACTCCTTTTCATACATATGTGGTTCAACGCCATTGCTGTGATGGACTAGGAGGAATTTCCGCGCTGGCCACATTCTTAGCAGAATCATGGCAAGCCATGATTCTGCTCCAGAGAAAATAACTACATCATATGATTTACTGACAATCCCCCGCAGCGCTTGAATGAGGAATCCAAAAGTGAGTTGTAATCGTTTTTCTGATTGTATAAACGGACACAGATCAACTGCATCATAATCTAATACATCTACATCATGTCCGCGCTTCCGGAGACCATTGTAATACTGTAGCCTTGTTCCACCGGCTCCAAGTGCCGTCAGTAACCGTACATTGCCCAGTGCTAGAATTCTCATGAAATGATCAATTCCGAATCTCAGTCAGGTAGCCTATTTCTAATGGGGCAGAATTTTTGGGTTGGATTCTGCAGCAAAAGCCTTGCGCAACATGGAACCTTTTCAGTAGCTCAGGCTTACTATACTGTACATAAAAATGGATTCTCTTACAGGCAAGACCACGAGAATTCCGCCGACTCCAACTGTTTCTGATAACTTTGTCTGGCGTCAAGAGTTTTGCCGGGTCGGCAATTATGATTGTCGCCAAACAACTCGCAATTTTCAGAAAAATGTTTAGCAGGAGAATCCAGAAGGAAAATGAAAGATAAGCAACTTTAACTCGTCGGACAACTAGAAATGCCAATGGCAAACCTCTCTGTATCTTGCCCGCGATCGCTGATTTTCTTCGTCCGGAATGACTAATCGATTTCAGCGGAATACACATATGAGTAAGTTACGCGTTCGCGCTGCCCGACTGGGCATAGGTTAGGATCTGGACCAGACAACAACAGTCCTGCAGCAACTCGGAGACTTGTGACCGTGCCATCCTGTCAAGTGAACGACATCCCTTTAGATATTCCATGTAAGTAATGACGCACCATTGCTGGGTGATCTTAACTGGCGAGTATCCTCCACGCGTCGGAGGTGTGGCTGACTACACGGCATCTGTTCAGCTTGCGCTTGCGGAGACTGGAGACGAGGTCCACATTTTGGACCCCACTCCGTGCAAAAGATCAGCTATCCAGTACGCATACCAGTCCGATACCATTCACCACTAAAATTGTTGAACTACATTCCACTTCGGTAAACTAACAGGGAAATGCGTATTCTCATTGTCACCCATTCCCCACTCTCTCAAGAACTCGGTGCCGGGCAAGTAGCGCTCAATTTAGCATCATCCCTAAGGAAGTTGGGGAACGAAGTCATTTTGTGGTCTGCTTCAGGGGTATCAGGGCAGCCAAAATGGTGGCAAGCACTGCAAGTTAAGAGAAGGGCGTTAGATTCATTCTTAAACGGTCAGGAGCGCTTCGATATAGTTGATGTTCCTGCGGCACTATTGACTCCAAAGCTTAGCGCTTGGGGACTAACTGTGGTTAGGAGTGTTCAGCCAGAGCTACATTACTTGGTAGAGAATCTCTTGAGTAAATCTGGCAAATGGTGGAGTTTTAAGTCCATCATAAGGAGAGCTGGATTAGCTGTCTATAGTGGATACTTCTTTGCGGTAGTTATGTCTGGGTGGTTTACTTCCAAGCACATACTATGCCTTGGTACGATTGAGTTTCAATGGATGAGAAGGTGGTTCCCGTGGTGGTGCCATAAAACCTCTTATTACGTCAATTGCCCTGCATCTGATGAGCGTGGGTCGTTTCATGCAATCCGATTAAAGCGAAAGGCTTCTGACGCAGTAGCTGGCCGCAAATTTCTATGGCTCGGGCGCTGGCAACCACATAAAGGCACAGCAGGACTGGTTAGGTTCATTAACGAACGAATTGCTTCGGTCCCTGAGGATGTCTTCACGATAGCAGGCTGCGGGCCATTGGCGGAGTCTGATTTCACGAGGGAGCAATTGAGCTCGGGCCAGATCAAAATTATTCCAACGTTTGATAGAAGGCAGTTATATGAGATTTTGTCTTCCCATGACGTGGGATTGTTTACCAGCAGAGTTGAGGGGTGGGGGCTTGGAATCTGCGAAATGCTTGAATCGGGCATGACTGTTTTTGCAACAGACGTTGGTGGTGTTCCAGACTTGAAGCGATATTTCCCCAGGACGCTTAGAAAATTCCCTCCACCATTAACCTTTGCCATAGAGCTTGAGGCTGAAGAGATTCTTGAGGAGTATTTTAGTGCGTTTAATTGGGACAGCATTGCGGTAGATTATATTCGGCAGGTTTTAGGAGTACATTAGGCGTGTGCTGGTTAAGAAGGTGCTTTCGGCGAGCGTGCTGTGGACCACGAATTGTAGAGCGTAGCCACTGTAGACCCAAATTAGGGGTTAACTGTTGAAAGTAGGGCGACGACTTGCGGTGCAATTAAACCAACTTGTGGCGGAGTTATCCTGTACACCTTGCTCCAATGCTAGTCGGGTGACTGCAACATGCTAAGTCGGTTGAAGATTGGGTGCCAAAGAGTAATCAAGAAACTCCTAAGCAGCTACATTAAGAAGATTGACAAGTTGGAGTTTCTACTCCGTTGCAGCTATTTCAATATTCGTTTACCTATTGTGTTGGGTGCCAGAGCCATTGAATACGATCTCGCTAATATCTTAATCGATGAAATGATTGGCAATCCACGGCGCACAATATTAGAGCTCGGTTCAGGCAAATCTACAGCTGTCTTGGCTGCCTTTGCGGCAGCCTTGAATAATGATTGCGAAATAGTTTCCGTCGAGGGCGATCAACACCATTTCGTAGCGACCACTAATGAACTGGCTAAGCTCGGTATATCCTCTAATAACTTGCAATTATTAGTAGCCCCCTACAAGGAAGTAAGTCTGAATGGGCGAGAATGGCGCTGGTATGATCTGAGTTGCCTAGAAAGCATCAAGAAACCAATTGACTTATTGCTGGTCGATGGTCCTCCGGGTGATATGCAGACAATGTCCCGCTATCCAGCCCTTCCATTACTTTGGAACAAGCTTTCCAATGATTGTGTTATTGTCCTTGACGATGGTGACAGACCTGACGAGAAGCAAGTTGCTCGGCAATGGCTCAAGGACTTCAGTCAACTGCAAGCAGAATTTATAGATACATATAAGGGAACATGGATCTTCCGCAAGTCAGAAGTGTAAACAAGGCATAAATTTGATACTGTCACTGATGCTTGAGGTTTTTCGATTAGGAGCCAGACTTAAAGGCGTAAATAGAAATTTCATGATAGCTGTGAGGTGAGAGTGCTAACTTTCTGCATGGCAGAAGATAGACAAATGGAGGAGTTCGGCCTTCGTTTAGCTGTGGCCAGTATCTATCGACATTGCCCTTCAGCTGCGATAGTGATTTACAGACCCAACCCGACGTCGGAGTTTGCCAGTTGGCTTAGTACATATAAAACAGCTCGATTAATTGCAGAGCGACCAACCGGAGCAACCAGCTGGAATTGCAAGCCGCATGCGCTCATCCCGCTTCTCCATGAGTACAGCAACGTTATATGGCTCGATTCTGACATTGTCCTTACACGGGATCCAACGTACTTGTTCGAGCACCGACCGCCGGAAGAATTGATTGTGGCTGAGGATGCGCACAGCATTCAAGTGCGCATCGGTTCTGCTCCGCGGACGGCTGGTTGGAACTTACCGCTTGGACGATCATATCCCCATACTCTAAACTCATGCGTGGTTAGAGCTACGCAAGCACACTTACCTCTTCTCAAGAAATGGAAGCAGCTATTAGACGATCCTGCTTACGTTGAGGTTCAGCAGCGACCGTTGCGCGAGCGCCCTTTTCATATGATAGGGGATCAGGATGTACTGAATGCCCTGATCGGAGCCAAGGAGTTTGAATGGGTCATGGTTCGCTTCCTTCTTGAGGGAAAGGAAGTTATACATAGTGGTGGTGCTCTCGCATACTCAACCTACCAACGGCTATCAGGACTAGGCCAACCTGTTCCACCATTTATTCACAGTCAGGCTGGAAAACCCTGGATCATATTTTCTAAGGAATATTTAGCTCGCCATGGAGCGTGGGTAACCTTCTATCGGCGCTTACTTCAAGAAACCTCTCCTTACATTGCTGAGGCTCGACGGCTACGCCAAGAACTTGGAGATCCAGCACCATGGTTAGACGTTCATTCAATCCCTGGCGTAATTCTGCGTGCAGCTGGGTTCGGACATTTTGCATTACGAGGTCTCCCGCTAACATTCTTTGCCACTGCGATGGTTTCTGCACGTAAGTGGTTTGTAGGAATGAATGATTCTCACGATGTTCAGTCCTAAATCACGATGTTATCCGCCAGTTAGCCTACGGTCATGGCTGATTGGGCTAAACTAGTTTTCGGAATTCGTGTAACTTTGAAAGTATTCTAGTAGTCCAGTCTCGTTGCATGAAAGGTTTTTCTGTTAGGACGAACAAACAAGCGCAAATAGTAAGGATTGCTGGAAGCAATGCAGCAGTGCCCGTTATGACAATGACTTCATATGTGTGTGCGACCATATGTCTAATTGCATGCTTCCCGAGATGCATAATTATAGGGAAGTGGTAGAGATAAATCGTGTAGCACATTCCACCAACGACTACTAAAGCAGGTCTGGTAAAGAGCCAGTTTAGAAACTGCCCACGGAAGGTGGATAAGTAGGCTAGTAGAATACAAATAGGCGAAAAGTACTCAATACATTTATGAAGCATAAGCACTGCCAAAAGCATGAACCAGCTCGCTATGCCAATTAAATCCCACTTCGCTAAACGGGTCTGTTCTCTATTCCAATTCACTACATAGAAATCCGTCAACAAAAATCCAACTAGAAAGTAATGAAGGTATCGCAGCAAATTTCTATCGCTGACATGTGTGGAAAGTACTGCAGCTAGGACTGTCATAAATAAGAGGAGAGCCCTGCGTATAGCCACCTTTCGAACTGCGAAAATTTTGGCTAACAGTGGTAGCACTATATAAAACTGAACTTCTACCTCGAGCGACCAATTTACTAGAAGTATCGTGCTCAATTCGTGATAAATACTGTTGTGTAGATAAAATGCTGAAGCCAACAGGTGTGGGAATAGCACAATTGTTGATTCCTTTTTTGCGACCACTTTGAATAAGAAGTAAGCACAAAGGCAGATTAGGTAGGGCGGTTCGAGTCGGGCCAAGCGTCTACCGAAGTATTCCTTCAAGGACGGCCTCCTACCGCCCAATAGAAAGTGCTCGGCTATAGGAAGTGAGAGGATGAAACCGCTAATGGTGAAGAATAGGTTGACTCCAAAGTTTCCTGCCTCAAGAGCAATGTACAATGGTGTGGCACGTGCATTGATCACTATTTGTGGTGGCGCATACTGGCGAACACAATAATTTATGTGATGCAAGATCACAGCAAGAATTGCGATCGCTCTGAGACCGTCAACTTCTGGGATGAATCTTTTACTGGAAGTCGTTCTGGAAAGCCCATTTCCAATTGTGCTAGCAATAGAATGAAGTCCTATCATACGAGTCAGAAGCAATTCCCCTACTGTACTGTTCGCCTATCAACCGGCGAGTCGAAGGTCCAAGTCATTTCTGCGGAGAATCCGCCACTAGAAGCCGATTTGGCTGACGGGCTAGATGTTCATTCAAAATTCATTCGGGCACTACATCCAGAGCGACGTCAATTTGTGTCATCTGCTTCACAATAGCTGTCTTGAATGAAGTTGGGACTGTTTAGAGACAAGGAATCATCTCTATAGATCTCCCAGGGGAGATCTATAGAGATGATTCCTTGTGTTAACCCCAGTAATTTGGATACACTGCCGATCGTGTCCTCGATTACGAACGACAGAGCGTAGTCTTCCCGAAAGTAAATGTTTCTCAGCCCATTATGAATTCGGAGTGCAATTCTATACAAGTCTGGTGCCAAAAGCGATCCAGGTAACTTAACTCGCATACGGTACTTGCTATTGCGCTCATAAATTTCTGGTTGTGCAGTTGGTTCTGTCGAGAATATACATACATGCTGACTGTTTACGATTGTAATTGTGATCTGGCTAGTCGTGGTTTCCAAGATCTCTAGTGCTAGTTCGAGAGTCATACTCTGATCTGCAGAAAAGTTCGTCCTAGATTCTTCGCTTTCATTTAAAACTTGAAGGCTACGTGGCCAAATCTTTGCGGATTGCGGAGGGGCACCCCATTGCCTTATACTTTCTTCCTTCGATTTACAACTGGATAGATACAGGGTAATTGCTTCGTCAACGGAAGTATCAGCAACTAGTTGCCCATGGGACAAAACTATGGCCCGTTGACAGAGTTGCCGAGCGGCGGCCATGTTGTGACTTACGAACAACACGGTCCTGCCCTCTTTTGCTACATCACCCATCTTCCCGAGGCATCGTTTCTGAAATTCCATATCACCGACTGCTAGCACTTCGTCAACAATCAGAATTTCTGGTTCCAAAAAAGCCGCAACTGCAAACGCGAGGCGCACGTACATGCCGCTGCTGTAGCGCTTTATTGGTGTATCGAGAAATTGTTCAACTCCAGCAAATTGAACTATTTCGTCAAATTTTCGTGTAATTTCCCTTCGCTTCATTCCCAGCACGGCACCATTGAGGTAGATGTTTTCTCTACCAGATAACTCTCCATGAAATCCGACTCCAACTTCGAGTATAGATCCAACTCTTCCCCAAAGCTCGATACTTCCATGGCTAGGGTAGGTGATGCGTGAAAGTATCTTTAGAAGTGTGCTCTTTCCAGCTCCGTTTCGTCCAATGATTGCTACAACTTCGCCTTCGTTTATGTCGAAGGTGAGCTGATGCAACGCCCAAAAGTCAGGCTCCTTTGTAGTGGTTGATAATCGACTCAGGTGCCTTAGTGGCGAAAGAACAGAGTCGATTATCATCTCGCTGAAACGAGTGTAATTGGCACTTCTATTACCTAGTGAGTATCTTTTGCTTAAATTTGAAACCTGAATTATTGGATGTAGCATAATCCTAGATAATGTCCGCGAAGCTTCGTTCCATTCGCCGGAAGATGTAAGTACCACTCACCAACAGAAGTGCTGTTGTCAAAATTGAGACTAGAGACTCAAGACCAAATGGGTTTCCGATTCCCAAACAAGACCAGCGAAATCCATCTATGACTTCCACCATAGGATTCAGGGCATATATCAACCTCCAGTTTGAAGGAATCAAGTGGGAGGAGTATGTGACAGGAGATGCGAACAATAGGAGCTGCATTACAAATGGAATTACGTGCTTGATGTCTCGGTATTTGACACAAAGAGCTGAACTCCACAAGCCCACACCCAGAGCTGCGCATAAACCAAGACCGGTAAATAAGGGCAGCCAGACATACCTTGGTGATGGCTGAACTTTAAAATGAAGCATCAAGAATACAAAGATAAGAAATGAAATAGTGAGATCCAAGAGTCCCGGCATGATGGCTGCAAGTGGAATTACCAGTCGAGGAAAATACACTTTGGTAATCAAAGTGGTATTGGTGACAAGTGAGTTAGCTGCAGTTTGTGTGGAAGTTTGAAAGTACTGCCACGGTAAGAGTGCGGCGTATGAAAAAAGAGGGTAAGGAACTCCATCAGATGGAATTTTTGCCAAACGTCCAAAAATGATGCTAAACACTACCATCGTAGCCAGCGGCTGTATTATCGCCCACGCGGCACCAAGTGCTGCCTGGCGATAGCGAGAGGAAATTTCGCGCCAAGCCAGAAAGAAAACCAGCTCTCGATACTCCCACAGTTCGGGGAGATTAACAGCAAATTTTGCATCTATTTCTGAACTCAGGTGCAGATGGTACTTTGCTGAGCTAGTCACGGTGGATTACTCCATATTTATGCCTGGCTATAATTCTCTCGAAGCCATATACCTAAGGGATGTTGGCAGGTGCGCCGTTACGTGCGCCTGCTCCGTATAGAAAACCTGAAGAGATTCCGAGTCCGTACACTGCAAATCCGGCTTGATTGTTACCGATATTAGCTCTGTTTAGATTTCTTTGGAATGTGGCTGGTATTGAAGCGCTGATCACGCTGATGAGAGAATAAGCTCCAGCAATGGTAGCCACGTATGTAGCCAATGGCACAATTCGTCGAATAATTGATGAGTCAACCATTACTATGTCGCCTGGCATTACATGAGCACGCCCAGCCTTGTCATGATCGCGCATTGCGGCTTTTACATTAACTAAACGGGTAGTAACAGTCCCATCGTGATTTCGCCTGCTAAGCCGAACATAGCGTTGCCGAGCAAGTGTATCAAAGCCACCTGCCTTCGCAAGGATGGTGATTAAGTCGTCATCCGGGCCCAAATAGTAAAGTCCCGGTCGATTTACTTCACCAAGTACTCTGATTGGGCGTGGTTTTCTTACAGCCCAGCCCAATGCATTTGAGTCAAATGGGGGACCACCTTTGGGTACGTAGATTGTGTCTCCAGAGCGGAGCTCCAAGTCTTGCGAGTTGTCTCCCTCAACCAATAGTCGCCAAAGATCGATGTTTCTCGGTTCCTTCTCTGCAAATTTCAAGAGCCTTATGTGGCGAATATCCGCTGTATCCTTCACTCCGCCAGCCAACTGCACTGCTGATAAAACGGTGAGCCCAGAGAGTTCAGGAGGGGTCTCGCTGGCCGACAAGGTCACCCCAATCCCTAAATTTAGTTTGTTTTCTGGGATTGTAGTTTTCTTGTCGCTATACAAGCCGGGATTCATTACCTCGCCCAGAACATGTACAAATATTGTTCGGCGCTCTTTCAAAGTGACTGTCATTTGCGGATTGACAGCAAATGGCCGGGCGCGCTCATTAAGAAGTTCTGTCAATTCCCCGATCGATAGCCCTTCAGCTTGCAGGACCCCTACCGGGTAGACACTGACAGTTCCATCAGGAGCAACCACCGTCTCGGTAGTGAATGGTTGCTCGTCGGTTCCCATTGATGGGTCCACAATAGAAAGATGATCCCCTGGGCCAAGGAGGTATGGGCCGGCAGAAACTCCCGACTTTAGAAGCTTCGTTAGTTTTTCTGAATTGGCGAGCGGGGGTTTATCGTCGAATGCCGGCTCAGCAGGATTATTGTCAATTGGTCCATCCGATTTGGCGCTTTCAGGTGCAGGTGCCAGCTCGTCAAGGCTTCCTTTCGCATCAGCGAGCGGCTTTGCTTCAGGCGGGGCAACCAACTTGAACGCTGGTGCTGGCGCATTCGAAGCAGGTTTGGCAAACACTGGCGCCACCGTGTTGCAAAGCAATCCGGTGCTGATAAGGACCGACACCAACTTCTTTATGGATAACAAGGAAGGGATTCCCTCACGCAGTCTGTCACGCAAGCTCGAACAATTTGAGAACAACTAGTCTATCAGCGCCGATTGTCGGCAGTACTAGAAAATGTTCATCCTTCAAAATTGATCGCTCAACTTCAGGTACACGTCCTGGGAGTCGCTGTGCTAGTCTAAGGCTAGTTGGCATTGGCTGTTTGAGCTTGGCTTCGGGGGCTGACCAGTAGTTTAAAGATGATTGAACATTTCCGAAAATTGTATGTGGAGTGCTATCCAGCAGCTACATTGGTCTTTCCTGCGGTGCTGTTTTTTGTGATTCTTTCTGGCGGTTGCGCACTTTCCATTTTCCAGCCTAAGGTATATGAATCTCAGGCTCGCTTGTGGATACAGCCAAAGCTGCCAACCGAGCAGCAGTCGGATGAGAGTGTGTATTCACCGTTGGCTTATTCGTTTACTAATGCTCTGGCTACGGCATGTGAATTGATCAAGTCTGAGTCTGTTTTGAATGATTCGGTTGCCGAGTTAAGGAAGAGAGATTCGACTGACAACCATCCAGGCTTGAGCGAGATAAGTACAAAACTTTCTGTCGTTCCGGCCAAAAATGCTGACGTTGTGGTTGTTTCCTATCGAGCAAGTAATCCAAAGCTAGCAATGGAGATAGTCCGGGCTGTGGTTGACTCATTTGTCAGAGTCAATGCTCGGCAGATGAGCGGCAGCGCAAGTAGGTCACGCGAATTTCTGCAAGCTCAACTAGACAAAGCCAGGGCGCAAGATCTCTCTGCGCGCAATGAGCTCAAGAAATTTCAAGACGAGCACGGTGCTGTGAGTTTGGATTCGCAGGTGACTAACCTCCTGAGCCAAGAATCAGCCAAGAATAAAGAGATTGAGGATGCCAAACTCGCAGTTTCGCAACATCAAGATCGGTTGGATGAAATACGGTCTCGACTTCGAATTTCGCAAGATCAGTTAGATGCAGCGGCCAAGTTGGCGGAGGATGACGTTCTGGTTAGCTTCAGAGAAGAGATAGCCAAGCATCAGGTGCACCTTGTCGAGTTGTCTGGGAAATTGCGTGACGAGCATCCGCGAGTGCTCAGTATTAAGCGCAAGGTTCAACGACTCAAGGCAGCAATGCAAACGAGGGCTCGTGAGCTTGCCGGCGAGTCGGGGGCTAGCCTGATTGCCAATCAATTGCCGCTTTCTGATTCCAACCAACAGAAGCAGCTAGACAATTTACTCGATGAGGAGTCGGCTCTGCGCACGGAGGAAACTCACCTCGCCAGGGCTAGTTCCGCTTTGAGCGGTATTCGTGAGCAATTGAAGACCATTCCTTCCTTGCAGCTCAAGCACGTGGAGTTGGTGCGTCAAGCTGATGTAACTGCAAAGCAGTTAACTGAAGCAGAGGGCAACTTCCGGACTGCGGAAGCGAAAGAGTATGTAGCGACGAAAAACTCCAACATCCAGATAATTGACTATCCGACTCTCTCGGCCACTCCAATTTCTCCAAACATTCCAATGCTCATTGGACTTAGCTTCATCTTGGCTTCGGCGGTTGCTGGCGGAGCATACTTCTTACTGGTCAGTTCACTCAACCCGTATATCACCAGTATTCGAGAAATTTTGGATTCCGTTCGCCTACCAATGCTAGGTTGGGTTACTGATGGACCTCGAGCTATGCAGTTACAAGACATAATGCCGGCGATGCAGCGCCTGAGGCTCAATTGGAAAAGTTCGCGCAAGAGCAAGATAGTCGTATCTAGTTGTGACCCGGGCGATGGAGCCACAATGGTTGCAGCCGGATTGGCGGTGAGTTTTGCTCAGGCGGGCTCTCGAGTAATATTGATCGACGCCAATTTAAGCGACCCGCAGGTCCATGAGATGTTCGAACTCGACTCCAGTCCCGGGTTAAGCGATTACTTGTCTACCGGCAATCCGGACATGTTGTT
Source organism: Candidatus Obscuribacterales bacterium (assembly GCA_020050835.1). Lineage (GTDB taxonomy): Bacteria > Cyanobacteriota > Vampirovibrionia > Obscuribacterales > Obscuribacteraceae > JAGVKB01. Next base: position 12,051 of record JAGVKB010000077.1, read on the forward strand.
GAAAGTAATAAGGACGCCTTTTAAGGGCAAGCAAAATCTGCAAGTCATAACGGCTGGAACAAGCCACGGTAGCAATACTCCGGTGGATTCACCAACCTTTCAGAGCCTGTTGCAAAAGCTTCAATCAGAGGTAGATGTTCTAATCATTGATACACCTGCAGTTAGCAAGGCTGCAGATGCAATGTCCCTGCTCGGTTCAGAATGTGATTTGTTATTCGTCTCGGCTTTGAGGCACAGCATGAAAAACTCAGTGCGATTGGCTGCGGCTGAAATTGGGCGGCAGAAGGTGAGTTCCGGAGGAATTTTCCTTTATGGCGTCAGCGAGAGCGATGTGATAGCTGCGACTGCTCCAACTTCCACCGCTACTGAAAGACCTCGAGCTGAAGCTAATGTGTGGTGAGAAAATCGGCTGGGCAAGCTTCTTAGCTAAGTTGTCTAATTCTTTACCTTGTCGGCTTCAATGCGTTCGGCAATGAATTGATCGAGGAGATCGGTAAGTGTCGCCTTGAGCCCGGTAGCTTCATCCTCTTGAGGATGTCCCTTTCGGGTCCACAGCAGTGTTTCGAACTTAATCGACGAATCTCTTGTCAGGCTGACAGAGTCGTAATATGACAGGGTTACGGTGAACTCATCGTTGCTCATATCCACATCAGAGACCACGACAAGTTTCGGTCCTTCCTCAGAGCCCCCGGAGGTTGAAATTCCGGAATCGCGTAACTTCTTCTCGGTGAGAGCCTTGAGTTCTTCGCCCACAACGAAATTCGGGGCACCAATACGTTCCATCTGGTGGGTGACGTCATGGCTGACCGACACTTTTAGCTTAACCTTGTCGACCCCTTTGAAAAAAGGGTAGGGATTCTTGGCGGATGCATCCAAGCCACTGATGAGGCACAGTGTGCAAGAGATGAATGCGAAACCTATCCAATTTGACCTTTTCACGATTTGTGCTCCCGCATAGTTCAGGCTGTCTGGCGAGCCTTTTGAGTCAGAAGTCCCAGTAGGGGTAAGGAAATCATAACACCAGCTTCTGTTAAACTGTATTAAGAGAGGCAGGATTGTTTCAGTGGGCGGATTTAAATTGTCTGTCGACTTCTCTAATAAGGTTACCCGAGTTACTCAGAGTATCTGGGTTGGCTTAACATCAGCCTTATGTATTCTTGTTGTTGCAATTTCGGCTGTAAATGCGGCCGATTTCGAGTCTGCCAAGCCTGGTTATCGGTTTAACTTCCCCAGAGATTTTGCGGCTCACAACACATTCCAGACAGAGTGGTGGTACTTCGTCGGTCATCTCTGGACGGATGACAAAAAGCCGTATAGCTATGAGCTGACGTTTTTCCGAAAAGCGATCGCGCCGCCTTCGGCTTTTGCGGCAAAGGGTGGTACAGATAATCTCATCCTGACAGTCTTTGCCATCACGGATGTCGAAGGCAATAAGTTCTTCTTCCGCCAGAAATACGATTCATTTTCGTCCGGCAAAGTGGAAGCTCCGGAGAATACATTCAAGCTCAGGCATGGCAATTGGAGCATCAAGCCCGATGGCAACAACCTTATCCTGAAGGCTGACGGAACTGATTTCAGCATCGATCTTATCGCCACGCCGGAGAAGCCGCCAATACCGATGGGAAAGGATGGCTTTGCTCGTTACGGCGACTGTGAAGGCTGCGGCACTCATTACTATGTCCTGTCCCGACTTTTGACGGAGGGGACGCTGACAGTTAAGGGAGTGCCTCACAAGGTCATCGGCTTGACCTTCAACGAACACCAGTGGGGTACCAGACTGATCAGTCCAGATGAGATTGGTTGGGTCTGGACCTGTATTCAGTTTGCCAACAAGACCGAGCTTATTCTGTGCCATTTCCCTCGTAATGACGGGAAATTGGATCAAAACTCTCAAGCTGCGTTCATTCGCCCTGACTCCAGCGTCGAATACTTCAATCTCTCAGAGTTCAAGATGAAACCGCTGGCGAAGTGGCGTAGTGACAAGTCTCAGCAACTTTATCCGGTGGGAGCTGACATAGAGATTCCCAGGCTGAAGATGAGAGTCGTCACCATGCCGGATGTGCTTGACCAGGAATTGCCCACTTCGGGATTTACTTACTATGAGGGGCACGGAGCGGCTCTCGGTGATTTCGGGGGGGGGGCTGCATTACTCACCGGTAAGCCCGGGGTCCGTTCCAGAAAACCGACTCCTAAGCTCAAAGTGACTGAAGCGGCCAGGCATAACGGGGCGGCTAAATCCACTGGCAGTAAATTGGGTTATGCCCAGTCGGCTCTGAAAAAATCCGGCGTTCACAATACGCATACTCCAGCCAACCTGGAGGGAGCAAACCAGACCAAGATTGGAATCGATAAATCTAAATCCTTACCGGTTGTGGAGCGTGTAGCGAGGGGAGGTAGAACATAGGTGAGAGCTGCGCTTCGATTGCAATCGTTAGTATGTTGCTTGTTGCTGCTGAGTAACTCGACTCTGTTCGTCGCAGCCCAGTCGGAATCTGCGGCGCTGACGCCTGCACAGAATCTGACTGGTGGCACTAACAACCAACTCGGCAACACTTCACAGGGCTTGTCAGCATTGAGTCCAGGTCAAGCTGATACCAGAAAGCTTCGGCCAGGCGACAAACTGCTGGTTTTCGACTTCTCCAACAGCCAAATCAATTCATATTTAGCCAGCAACCCCAAGCCTCTTGTGACGGCGACTGCTGTTACGGCTGAAGGTACTGTTAGTTATCCCCCGCTGGGTCCTACTGTGAATGTTACTGCAGCTGGAGCGACGCTCAGCGATCTGTCGAAGAAGTTTAATGACCTGGAGCGTCGTGGCGGCGTCATAAACCCAAATGTTGTTGCCATCTTGAGGCGGCCTGATATTCCAGATGCCAATCCACGCGCAAGAGAAGCGGAGATAGCGCTTCCTCCAAATGCTTCCAAGAACGGTCCGGAAGATTCTGCCCTGCTGGCCCAGCCGCCAGCCGAGCAAGCCGGTGCTGGTCCACTATTAAACACTGGTGGCAGCATGATCGTTCCTGAAAGTGTGATCAACGGACCTCAAAAATCCGTGCTGTCCACGGCCCTCAACTCACAGCTAGGCGTATCGATTCCAGGCGGTCCTGGTTCTACCGGTCTTACGATCGCCCAGCAGTTAATCAATATGTCCAATCCAGGTTCCGTCCAGTCCAGCATGACTTTGTCTGGTGGCATGAACCAAAGCCGGAATGGACATCTTGCCTGGTCGACTATTCTAGAGACCATTCCGGGCGTCCAGTTCGATTCGTTTACGGTAAATCCCGGCGAAAGCTGGAGTGCGACCGAGTTTACGCCTGGACAGCCGGGGCAATTTACTCCCGGAACCATCCAGATAGCAGGGTGGGTGATTCCGCACTTTAGATCGACAGCCGGCGAGCCTGGTCGGATGACCAGGGGGAACTTTCGCTTCATTGTCGGTGGCGGTGAAAGGCAACTCAATCCACTGATAACTATAAGACCGGGATCTGACTTCATCCGATGGTTTGAGGGAGTCGGACGGTGGGGAGACCGCTGGCAGATAATCAGCCGGGAGCCAGGTGAGCCAATTACTGCTCGAGGTCGCGATTGGCGCTGGATACCAGGGTCTTTTACTATCGCCATCTGGCCAGGGCTAGACCCATGGCGGGAATTTAAGCCAGGTTGGGACATCGTAATAAAAGGCAAGGAGCCCTGGTGGGAATGGAGCGGGTGGAAGGAGGGTGATCGCTATGTCCCAGGCTATTCAACCTTTGAGAATCAAATGGACCCGAGGCTGAAGAAGGGACTTACAGGCACCGAGTCATACGCACATCCTGGCACACCTGACGATTATTTACGCACAATGCCAAGTATTACTGACCATCCCGGTTGGCCGCAACAGGTATTCGTCGGCTTGAAACTCCCTAGGGAGTGGTGGGAAGAATGGCAAAGGACGTGGCCTGGACCGGCTAAAGTGACAATAGAATCCGGGCGTCCGTGGAACCCACCCTGGCGCTTCCCGATAGTGGACCAAACTCCCGGCCGTGTCATCATCACTCTGCGCCGAATCAAGTGGCCCGGCTTCAATATCAACTTCTCATGGCGAGATTGGCAGCCCGGGCGACCGGGAAGTCGCTGGTGGTGGCTAGAGAGCGGCTGGACAACAGCTATTACGCCGGGCCGTTCGGTACCCGCCAAACCACCATCTACTAACAATCTTCTCGGGCAATCGCCACCATGGACAGTGCACAATTCGGTGGTGACACAGGCTATTACAAGAGAGACGCTCAGACCAGTCTGGCTCTGGACCGACAATAGCCAGCCGTTTTCAATTCTCAAAACAGCCGCTGATCTTAAAGAGCCATTCGAGTGGACGGCGATGAATTCGATTTCCAGCCCATTCACCTTGCCGGGTTTCCCGGGGCAGAATGTCGCTGCCGGCTCGAGCAGCGGCTCCAGCTCCGCTGCCGGAGGAGGTGGCGGTGGCAGCGGGATGGTGTCCTTCGCACCGGCTGGAGGCTCAGGTGGGCAAGGTGCTGGTGGCGGAGGAGGTGGTGGCAGCGTCGGCGGCTGCCTCTGCGGATTAGGAGCGCTCAATGGTGAGTTCGACAATAGTGTCAGCAATACAGTGCCAGAGCTGGCTGGATTTCACGTTAAAATTCAAGCCGGCATTCTTACGCTTGCAAGGCTCGCCACAAAATTGGGTGGTGGCAATTTTTCAGTGCCGACAACAAGAACAGGTAAAACTGCTACCCAAGGCGCAGTCGCTTCCAGGGCTGCTGGCGTAGTAATAGGCGCGCGAGCCAAAGGTGGCGAAGGCTCCAAGATTACCGGACAGGTCTTTTTCTCGTCCGGCGGACCGATTGATGGTAAAGGTGGGCTTGATGAAGATGAGTTGATCGATGTAAATGGATTGGACAATCATCAGTATGTGAGTGGACGAATTCTCAAAGCTGATAAGAACAAAATCGAGATTGCGACCAGGCAAGGGAAGCATCTGGTAATTGCCACCTCTGACATATGCAACATTCGGTCACCGCGGGTGGTGAATTTCAATATTCCGCTAACAGCTGCGGAAACCGTCGATCCAAACAGCAAATTTACTTCGAAGACCGGACCAATTGAGTTTTGCCGCTCCGAATCCGCTTTGCGGGCCATTCAGAAACTTTCCGCCCATATCGAAAATGACGAGCCGATCAAGGTTGTTAGTCATGGGTTGTCGAATGATGTAAGACCGCTGGTGGGCGAGTTGAAGAATTTGCTTCAGGAGCTGGAGAAAGGCAAGTACGGCACCAGCAACAAAGTCATTTCCATGAAGAGCGCGCGCAGAATTTCCGCAGTGGCTGACTCGGCTTATGATTCCAAGCTGGTCATGAATCAGGACAAGGGCGGCTACCAGAGCCGCCCCTACAAGAGCCGCCCCTACCAGAACCGCCCCTACCAGAACCGCCCCTACGAGAACCGCCATAACGCAATGGCGCAGGCAGAGGCGGGTGCTGCTTCGGGTAGGGGCGGCTCTGGTAGCCGCCCGTCCGGCTCAGCAGAAGCCGCTCCTGAAGCAACGAAAATCAGCGCAATTCCAGCTGCCTCCCCGGATCCAGATAAGCTCGACGAACAAAATGTCGAATGGTGCAGGGATTTCGTTGATTGGTGGCAAACAGAAGGTACGCTAATCGGTGGCGATTCGCTCGAGCGCATATCGAGAATCGTAAGCTCTGGTCTCCAGGGCCGGGAGCTTGTCGAGGAGCGCTTCCGTTTAGATGCTCCGAAGGAGCGGCTTGATCAACTCATAGCTGTTGCGGACAGCTTGCTGTCCGTGCAAGACCACTCAGCCAGCAGCGACACGGGCTCGACCGAATTTTCAGCGAGTGGCAGTGAGTCTTTCCCGATGCCATTCAACGAGAAAGGAACAATCGTCCGAGCCTGTGGACACGGCGACGGCGCGCCATGCACCGTTCGATTCTGCACCGAGGACAATCGCCTTCTTAACGTAACTACTCAGTTTGCTCCTGGTGCCGCCGAAGGGATGAGCTGTACGTTAGGCAATCGAATTCGATTCTCAGGAGCGGAGATAATGCCGGATTACGTCTCCAATGCTACTTCGCTCGACCTTCCGATCGGCGAAGGCACCGAGCTAGCAAACAGTGGAAAACTCTGGTCTGTACAAGAGGCTCACCACGCTGGAATTTTAGATTTCGCGCTGAAGGGAGACGGCAAGAGTGTCGATCACTGTCGAATTCTCATGACTAATCAGAGCTGCAAGCCGTTACGCGTATGTGTCCCGGAAGGACAGTTTTTCTTGCCGGACAAGCAGGACTTTCAAATCATGATGATGACGGAGGACAGAATCGTCAACATTCCACAAGGAAGCTCAGTGTGGCTCGAAGTCGACACCCTCGGGGCATCGGTCAGAAAGTTTAAGCGACCTCCGCCGGCGGGAGTTTGTTATCGACCGGATTGTTATCCTGATGCTCAAGCCGGGCGAATGATTCAGCGAACCTGGGAGTGGGCTAATTACATGAATCGTTGCCAAGCTTTCAGCCGGATAGCCAGTTTGAATTCGGACAAGCGGGCTGAGACCATCGCACAGATTGCGGTTTGGAGATATCTCTATAAGGTAGCGGAGATTTTGACCAATGAAACAGTTACGAGGGATACGGTACAGGCTGAGTACTTTAAACAGCAGAAAGACGCTGCACCGATTTATCCGGAAAAGCTCGTCGACAAGCTCTGGGCTGCATCCGATCTCGTGATGGCTCTCGCAAAGAGAACTGTCGGCTCCGGTATCAAAGTTGCCGGCTCGAGTAGGCTAAACAAGGTGTCCATTCTCCCGACTGGAAAGTGTGGATGCGGTCATTGACCAATGGCGATGCCGGAGCCACCGGAATTCGAGCGGCAAGGAGTTCTGCTCTCTTCAATAGATTCTGGCTGCGCAAGCCGCTCGATTGTCTCGGCAATCTTTCAGTCGAGCGAATCAAACCGCTGGCCGATCTGCCGTCGGAAGAACGATTTGTAGCCGCTTTGCTTGGCAAAGATCGCCAGGCGAGGTACCATCAGAAAGTGTGTAAACGCCTGAAATGAAGGCCAGGCGGTGTATCCTAAAACTTGCTTACGGTAAGAGGACACACCGCTATGAACAA
>JAGVKB010000066.1 GCA_020050835.1 Candidatus Obscuribacterales bacterium
CGTTAAGCATCTGCGCTCTCTGCATCTTCCAAGACGGTCGCTGCAACCCAAGTTGTATATTCCCCCGCACTAGACAAGTTTAGATGCTTCGGTCGAGGCCGATTCGCCCGTCGAAGCTCTAACCCGGCCGGGCATAACAGTAGAGTCACTCTGGAGCCAAAGTAAAGCAGCGATGCCGACGAAGCAGCTAATCAATCTAAAGCTCTCTCATAAAGGAATGATCTTGGTCTGCGTACCGCTTGCCTTCGAACTGATATTCGTCACGTCGCTGGCCTTTCAATTGCATCAAGCCGAGCAGGAGACAGCCAGGCAGTATCGCTCTAAAACAATTATCGCAGAGGTAGACAGCCTTCAGAATATTTTCCTGGAGCAGGTAGCGATCGCCTCACTCTATGCCACCACAAAGAACAAGTCGCTTGGAGATCAGCTCAGTCAAAAGGCTGTTGAGTCCGACCAAAGATTCAAGCGACTGAGACAGCAGTGTCAGGGGCGGACCGATCAGTTAGCGCTGCTCGACAAGGTGGAGCAGATCTACCAGCGCGAGCAGACTTTGGCCAATGAGTTGCGGCGAGCGATCGAATCTAATACAAGAGAGCTCACATTTATTCGCGCAACAGACCTGACGCAAGAAGGAGGAAATCTTGCCAAAGAGATGAATCAAGGACTCGAAAGATTCGTCGCCTTCGAGCGTGCAGGACAGGCCGAACAATCACAATCAGTTGCCAATTCAAAACTGCTCGTCAAGACAATCCTGGCCGTTGGCATCCTTCTCAACATTTTACTTGCTTTGGCTCTAGCCATGTTCTTCAACAAAGTAACGGCCAGCAGATTGGATGTTCTCATGGACAATACCAAACGGATGACTCAACAGAAAGATCTCAATCCGCTGCTCGATGGCACAGACGAGCTGGCGCATCTCGATCAAGTCTTCCACGAGATGGCCGATGGACTGGCACAGGTAGAGAAGCTCAAGAAGGAGTTCGTGGCGATGATTAGCCATGACCTGAGAGCTCCCCTGTCGGCATTGCAAATGTATCTATCGCTTCTGGTCGAAGGCACTTACGGTCAGATGAATGAAGTCGGCGAACGGCGCGGGCAGAGTGCGCTCAAAAGCGTTGCTCAACTGGTAAAGCTGATCAACGATTTGCTGGATATGGAGAAGCTCGAGGCAGGCAGAATGGAGATGAACTTCAAACAAACTGAGCTTTCCTCGGTTGTGGAGTACTCGGTGGAGTCCGTGCGCAACCTTGCCGAAGGACCTGGAATCAATGTAGAGTTCGACAATGTTGATTTCAAAATTACCGCCGATGGTGACAGGCTCGCCCAGGTATTGATCAATCTGCTTTCTAACGCCATCAAGTTCTCGCCAGCTGGCGGTACGGTGCGAGTGACTGGCTCGAAGAGTCTTGAAGCAATTACAATCTCCGTAAGCGATCAAGGTCAAGGCATTCCGCCTCAATATCAGCAAACGATTTTCGAACGATTCAAACAGGTACCAGGGCAGAAAAAGGGTGGCACCGGACTCGGTCTGCCAATCTGCAAATCGATAGTCGAGCAACATGGTGGAACGATCGGCGTCGACTCAGAGGAAGGCAAGGGAACCACATTTTGGTTCGAATTGCCGTTTGAACGCGGGGTCGAGCTATCACAGGCACGCTCCACCTGACGCTAAGCGGAAGTATCAACGCTATTAGTACAGCTGGGATACGTCAGCAGTAGACATTACTTTCACCGGCGCCGCTACATATTGAATCGCCACCACCGTGATATTGTCCGGCGCGCCCTCGAACAGCGTCTCGGCAAGCAGGGTGTCGCAAACAGAACCGGGCTCATCGCATTTCTCGACTACTTCACCAATCTGCTCTTCATGCATGACGGCAGACAGTCCGTCGGTAGATAGAATGATCCAATCTCCCGGGACAAGCTCGACCGGCGTTTGATCTATCTCTACTTTGCTCTTGTGACCGACACAGCGGGTGAGATAGTGCCGGAATGGACTCGTCTTCAATTGCTCAGGTGTAAGATGACCATTAATCAGCATCTCCATGATCATTGTGTGATCTTGCGTAAGAACGACTGTTTTGTTGTTCCGCACAAGATATGCGCGCGAATCGCCGACGTGCGCAATGTGCATAAATCCATCGTCCGACTGCACGGCAACAACGATTGTCGTACCCATTCGGCGCAACTCAGGACTAACAGCTGCCGTGCTGAATACTGTTTGATTGGCGCTTGAAACAGCTTCCGCCAGCCATTGATGTATGCCCTCGCGGTCATCAGCAGGCGGCGGATGCCGCTTCCACAGCATTTCGACCGCCTCTACCGCCAGCCTGCTAGCTACCGCCCCACCTTTGGACCCGCCCATCCCATCAGCAACTACATATACTCTTTGATCCGGGCTTATGTAGTAACTATCTTGATTGTCCGCACGCACAAGTCCCCTGTCTGTCACCGCGGACACTCGCCAATTCAAACTGTTCATCTGCTACTCCCTGCCGGTTCTCTGGTGCTCCCGCACTGTCACCCAACCGCGTCACAAGTGGTCTATGCCCAGTTGGAAGGGCAGAATAGTGCGATGCAGCCAACTATTTCCTAAGAATGTGCTAAGCCCAGAAGCCATTAACTCGAGCATCACTTCGCTAAAATGTAGCTTAGCTTTAGCCGAACTCTCATTGAAAGCAGGGTCGCTTCCACGCATGAAGACTCATAAGCAAATTGGTTGGCTGTCCGACCTGGTTCGGCCCCAGAACTACTCGAGCATGCTTGTGACTTCAGTCACCTTGATTCTGATCGCACCGCTGGTCGATAATACGCCCTGGGGTCGCGTTTTGATGTTACTGCTAGTCATTCTTTCGATGCTTTCCGGCGCTGTGGCAATTAGCGATCGGAAGCACGAGAAGGTTGTCGGAGTCAGCTTAGCCGGGCTGGCAATCTTTTTTCTTGGGTTTGCTTCGGTTTTCGAGAGTGCGTTGTTCGGACAGACCTACTTCTGGTTGATCGGAGATGGGCTTGCGCTGCTGTTCTTTCTCGTTACCGGAACGATCATGCTGCGCGATATCTTCTCAGGCGAAGTAACCGGCAACCGAATCTGCGGCGCAATCTGCGTCTACCTCCTCTTGGGCCTCTCATTTGCTATTCTCCACCAGGCAGTCTTAATGATTGACCCGCATTCACTGCGCTTCAATCAAGAGCTGTTGGAATCAATCTCCGAGGCACAACAGACCGGACGTCCGCGTGTTTTCTCGATGCTGATTTACTACAGCTTTTGCACTTTGAGTACACTCGGATATGGCGACATCTCGCCGGTCGGAACGATCGCGCGCACTCTTTCGTGGCTGGAGGCGGTTTGCGGCCAGATGTACCTGACCATTTTGGTGGCCCGTCTGGTCGGGCAATACGGAAATGCAAAATCGCGCGCGGCAATCGATTAGTTAGGCTGGCACGAGCACCGAGAGCGCCGCCAGCCTGGCGGCTCGCCGGCATTTTAAGGCTGCAATCCCGAGGGTGCCGGACTGCCAGGACGGATTACGAATGAATCCTGCCTCTCATTGCAAGACGGCAAGTAGTGCGCAAGCAGTATGTGCTCTTTTCAATCGCCGGACACTCCGGCGTCTTGATTCGAATCACGGCGCACTTCACCTTCCAGTATTACTTTGTCGACAAAGTCTCCAGCTGGTCCATATCTGACTGAAGCAGCTTCAACTTTCAAGGTGCCGGCATCGACGGCCGAAAATTGTATGTCGTTTTCGGAGAAGGCGTGGCTGACACCACCAGTCAGCCGGCTTACATCCGATTCGTAGGTAAGAACCTGTTGCTCTATGACCTCGGCAGAGAGCGTATTAACGCTATCGCTCAGCAACCGGCCCGAAAGGTTATTTCCAGTCACACCAGTGCCTGGCTCGAACAGGCCCAAATGAAGTATGTAGATGAAAGGCTGACCGGCGATCGGACGAATGCTCCCTATCTTCACCCAACCAGGACCGGGGGAATCGGCCGATTGCTGGTCGACAACCATATTTTGACTGGCAAAGAATCGGAAGTGATTGGCAGTGGCAGGTTTGGAAAAGTAAACTTGAGCCGGCTTAAGTTCCATTTTGCGATCGCCGCCTTCGGTGAATTTGAATGTGACCTGACCGCTGGTTCCCGGCTGCATCAAACTTTGAGTCTGAGAGAACTCGGCGGGATCGAACCGAGCGCACAGCGGATTATATTGAAACACTTTGATCGTCAACGTACCGCTCCAGCTGCCATGCCAATCGTCAGGAAACGATCCTGACTTGCTGATACCACCAGTCAGGACAGTAGGCTTGCTCCATGTCGTATCCAGCTTTGGCGTCAAGGACTTAAGCTTGACAGGCAATTGCGCACCATTTTCAGAAAGCAGCTGGGCAATCCGGCCCTTTGCCGGAGCAGCGCCGAAAGAGCCGGACTTCCCCCTGCCAGTGGTGGCATTAGCAGCTTTTGCGCTCTCGCCACCAGATTTGGTGCTAGAATCGCTGCCGCTCGAGGGGCTTAGGTCGTATTTCGGTTGTTCAACACCAGACAATCCGGACGACAAGGAGAGCGAGCAACTGGAGAGCACGCTCAGAATTGACAAAAGTCCGCCGGCAAGAAATCGCACTCTTCCATTTATCAAGAGAAGAGCTCCCTAATTCGACGGAGGCAGCGGCTGCCAGCAGTCCAGCCGCACGTTCCAAGCCTGAGCGCTCATTTCATCTCACCGAGGCTGAACGCATCCTTGCTAAACGGCTTGTCGTCGGAGTTAACCCAACTGTTGGCGACACCGGTATAAAGCCCTTCGACCCCACCGCTGAAAACTCCCCAGGGCAGTGAGATGATGCCAGCCGGCACGAGAAACACCGGATTTCGACTTTCCCCGACCAGCTCTTTGGTGTCACTGACGGTGCACTCGACAGACTTGCGAAAGATAGCAATCGGCGTGCCAACTATAACGCCGGTAGTAAATGATGCCAATCGTTGAGTAACATTCTTGCCACCAGCAACGGAAGGCGAGCCCGTTTTCTTGCCTGACTGCTGCGGACCATCATCTGCGCTGGACGGAGCAGCCAGAGCAATGGCGAGAAAGGAGCCGATTACAGTCGCAGACCAATATTTGTTCATGCTCGACACCTTTTATACTAAGCGGTTGATTATTGATTGGAAAACTTGCCGACAGCTCTCATCTAAGCAATGATTATCTCCGCCTGACATCCATTGTTGACAAACATTTCACACCACTGCCAGCTCTGTGTGTCAAGGACAGGCTTTGTAATGCTTACGCTTGGCAAGGCGTCACAGCAAGTAGTTTTGGTGTAGAGTAGGATTAGTTCTCGGGGACAAAAGGGGTCAAGCATGACAAGAAGATTTGCAGCACTTATTTGCGGTACGGCACTTTCAGCAATGAGCGCAGCACCGGCATTCGCAGCGGAAGCACCAGATGTAGCCAAAGCGCTCGTACTGACTCCGCTGAGACTGGTGGCTTTTAGTGCTGGTGCAGTGATCGGAACTCCGATTGCCGTATTGAGAAAGTCATATGCCAATACGCACGAAACATTCAGCAGTAAGAGCGACAATAAGGTCATGGCTGCAGGCACGGCGCTGGCTGCGCTTCCAGTTGGAATTTTCACAGGCACGCTGGAAGGTGTCTTTCTTGGAACGAAAAACAGCTGGATGAACAGCACAGAACATCCGTTCGGGAAAGACTCATTCAGCCTGGGTGAGATGAAAGAATAACAATTCCATTTTGCTAAATTGAGCGGGACGGTGCGCTAAGCACCGCCCCGTTTTATCAGACAGGCACAGTCACGAATTCTCGTAGCTGATAAACTCGACTGATTGCTTACTTCATGTCACCCAAGCTGAACGAATCCTTGCTAAAAGGATTGTCATCAGCATTGGTCCAGGCATTGCCGATTGCATGCGCCAGCCCGTAGATTCCGCCGCTCATGATCCCGGCAGGAACGCCCAGAACTGAAGCAGGAGCGAGTATTAGAGGATTCTCCGTTTCGCCGACCAGCTCTCTGGTGGCACTGACGACTTCACGCTTTGACATTCTGACAAAGGCAATCGGCGTACCAACTACCACGCCGGCGACAAAGGCAGGAACATTCTTAGGCACCTTCGAAAACATGCCGCCCAGTCGTCCGATCGGACCAGAGGAGGAGCTTTTGGACGAAGTTTGTGAAGCGTCCGAATCGGTCTTGGGAGCAGCTGACTCCTCTGCGCCGGAAGGAAGCCTTGTCGCTGCCAAAAGGCTAAAAGCACACAACATTGCTGCAATTGATCGCTTCATGGTAGGTTCCTTAATGACATTATGTTCTGAAGGTAAGAGCCTGGGAGCAGAGCGTACCTGCTCGATTATCCATGCCTGACAACCGTGCATGGCGAATCAAGCGCCGAAATCATCACCCCTGCCTGGAGTAATAGACTTAGACCGACGCTTGCATGCAGCATCGACATCGAAGCACCTGCCAGCCCAGGAATATGTGGTAAATACTGAATTAGTAGCAGTTTCAATCTGGCATTCTTTCAAATTCGCCAGAATCGCCGTCGATTTGGAGCCTAAAACTATGCCGGTTTGCCGGTCAATCATTCAAATCGCACACCGCTCATCCCGAGTTGCTTTACTCTTAATGGTCTGGTGCGCAACCGCCTGCTCAAGCCTAGCTCAAGATGTTGGGATGAATCTTCCCAGCCAATTGAAACAAGAGATAGGCGATGTGGCAAACTTGCGCAATATAACCACGCAATTTCTCCAAGGCGGAGGGCGCTGGTTCCCCACGCCGAAAGGAGACGACGCAGATCTCGCCAACTACCTAAGAGATTTGCAAGAACGTCTCGGGCAGTTCAAGCAAGATTGGGACACGAAAGAGTCTCTCGAGACATTGAAACATGACATGCGTCAGGTCGACGAAAGCTATGACAACGTAGAAGCCACTTTGCCTAAGGTGGGAGGCAATAAGGATGTAGCGAACGACTGGAATGCCGTTCAAAGAGATATGTCTGGTGTCCGCCAAACGTTCGATGCGGTCGTTGCAAACAGCGACGGCAGCACGGCCAATAAAGATGAGAGTACACCGACCGTACCAGACCTGATTCAGAAACTGGGCATGGAAACGCAAGGATACAAAGGCTCGCTCGGCGCGTTTTTGAATATGCCCACCCGAATTCCGCCTAATAACAATGAAGATTTGATGCTGGTTCAATCACTCAAACAGTTCGAGCAGATGCTCTCCAAATTTGCAAGGGAAACAGAGTTAGGACGTCCAATTCAATTTCTTCAAGAACAGATGAAGCAGATTCGATACGTCGCTCGCAAGATGGACCCTTACATGGAGGCTGTCGGTCCGGACGATACAACTATCCAACGCTGGCAACAGATGCGCTCGACGGTCGAGCAACTGCATGAGTTGATCGGCAATAAGCCAGAAGGCAGCGATGCGGCTTATCTCGAGCCGATCCCGTCGGCCCAGCCAGCCCAGAGCCTGCCCGGAGTTGGACCGGCGGCGGGTCAACCGCAGCCCGGCAGCCGCTTCGGCTCATCCGGAGACGGAGCACCGTTGCCGCAGGACAACCTTCCTGGATTATAAGAATAGTTGCTTTATTAGTCATTGTTCAGGATCGATCCTGAAAAGGTCCATTGACTGCCCGTCGATCAGACAAGTACGATCTCAAGGATCGAACAGGGTCATTGCCTTTGTCTACCACACCAACAATTCCAGGTCTTTTACAAACTACCCAAGTCCAATCGGAACCGGCAGTTGCCACCGCGCGCGAGCAGGTAACCGGCGTCGGCACCTGGTTTTTGCGTAACATCTGGTATTTTGCCTACCCCGGCCAACAGCTTAAGTCCGGCAAAACAGTAGCCAAAACCATCTTGGGTGAGCCAATCTTAATCGGGCGCGATTCTTCCGGCAAAGTATTCGCCATGAAGGATGTCTGCCCTCACCAGGCAGTACCGCTGAGCATGGGCCGATTTGACGGCTGCCAGGTCGAATGCCCGTTCCACGGTTGGAAATTTGGCGTAGACGGAGTCTGCACGGAGATTCCCTCACTCGTGGACGACCAAGATTTCAATGTTTGCCGCATCAAAGCTCAAGCTTATCCCTGCAGAGAAGTGCAGGGAAGTATCTGGGTCTTCATCGGCGATCATACAGCCGATCTTCCAGCAGTACCGGTTGCTCCGGGTCTGACTGATATCAAATACTGCCAGAGCACCGTCACACTAATGATTCCCACTCATATTGACTATGCCTGCGCCGCTTTGATCGACCCCGCCCACGTGCCTTATGTGCACAATGCCTGGTGGTGGCGCTCCACGCGCAACATGAAAGAGAAAAGCAAGAAGTACATTCCCGATGATAATGGCTGGACTATGGTCAAGCACCAGCCACCGGGGCACTCGATCGTTTTCAAATTGATCGGCAAAAAGATCGAAACTGAAATCAGCTTTCGGCTGCCTGGTTGCCGGCGTGAGTATCTCTCCTATCGGGGTCGCACATTCCTTTCGGGCATCTCAACCTTGACCCCGATTGACGAAACGCACACCGAATTGAATCACACAACTTACTGGACGATTCCAGGCACCAGCTTCATCTCGCCGATCGTTGATTACTTTGTCCGCGAGTTTCTCGGTCAGGATAAAACCATCGCTGAGATGCAAGAAGTAGGTTTGCGCAGTAAACCGAATTTGATCATGACAATCAAGGACGCGGGTACACCGGGACACTGGTACTTTCTGCTCAAGAAAGAATGGGCACTGTCACGCGCAGAAAGTCGTCCGTTCAAGAATCCCGTAATAGAATCAATCCTTCGTTGGCGCAGTTGAAGCACCACTTACCGCAATGTGCTAAAAAGTAATCTCCAAAGAAAGAGGGATTTTCTCCTTGAGTAAGATTCTGTCGACACTACTTTGCCTTTTGATGCTTTCCAGTGCCACTGGCAATGTTGCGTCGGCTCAATTTTCAGACTCAAACTTCGCCGGACAGGTCAACAACGTCCGCAACAATACCCAACAACTGACAAGCAGCGTGACCTCCTTTCTGCAATCGCAGGGGAGATGGTTTCCGCAACCGCAAGGCGCCGACATGCAACTTTGTCAGGAATTGAGCAACCTCCAACAGCAGGTCGATCGTTTATCACGCGACGCTGGTGGCAGGCAATCGGTGCCGATGTTGCAGGGACAGCTGCAGCAGATTCAAAACACCACCGGTCGCATCGAGGGGATGTTCGCGATGATCAACCCGAATCGCGATGTCAGACGCAAGTGGAACAGAGTAAAGGATGGCGTGAATTCTGCATCGCAAGCGCTTTTCAGCGGCGGTGGCTTCAACCCTTACAATCCCAACCCGTACAATCCGTACAACCCGAATCCATATAACCCGAATCCGTATAATCCGAACCCATACAACCCTTACAATCCAAACTTCAACCAACCTTCCGTTAACACTGGAGCCTTAACCAACGCGCTCAAGAAGACAACTAACGATACTCAGCAGATGATGAACCAACTGGCTGTCTATCTAGCCACTCCGGGCAGACCGCCGATACCGGCCGGGCAAGACACACAACTGGTGCAAGAGCTCCAAATGTTCCAGCAGCAGGTCAATAGCATGGTCAGGGACGGCAGCTCCAATCGTTCCTTTCCTTACGTCCAGAGCCAATTGCAACAATTGCAGTTTCGAGCACGCAACATCGACCGACTCACCACCACAGTTGCCAACAATCCGTTTGTCCTTCAGAAATGGTGGAACGTAAAATCCAGCCTGGATAAAGCGACTCAAGCATTGTCAGGCGGCGGACGCTATTACAACAACGGATTCATCCAAGGTCCCGAAAATAACAACATGTGGTAACTGCCGGAATAGCTGCGCATTAAGTTATTATCCTTACTTCTAGCGTTCAGTCAGCTGTGCCGCATCACCGGCCGATGCAGCCGATTTGACGATTGGTAGAGCCTCCAGTCGAAGCGAAACAACTTACCGCGTCAGCTGCGCATACGGACCGCTCATGTTACTCAACAATTGCATTGTCGCTTGGTATCATGTCTAAATATGCAATTGAATGGTCTACTAAGTTCGCTTCTGGCTATCACTGTCTTTCTGGCTGGATCAATAAGCTTACCTGCCTGGTCTGCTCAATCGGCGCCGGAGAAGCAAAACAGCGCCGAAAGAGAACCGCTGTCGATTTACAATCGGGTCTGGCAGCTTGTTCACAACTCATTTTACGAACCCTCATACAACGGTCAGGATTGGGACCGTTGGCAGCATCGCTATGACACGACCATCAAGACCAGCGCCGACGCCTACAAGGCTGTCGACACGATGCTGGCCAGCCTCGGTGACCGCTACACGCGCTTTCTTACGCCCGAGGCCTTCAAAGAAGAAACCGAAATGATCGCCGCCAAGCTGTTCGGAATCGGCATTCAAATGGGCTATGACAAGACACACAAGATTATCGTCATCGCTCCGATTCCAGACACCCCCGCGGCCAGAGCTGGTCTTATGCCGCTGGATGAAATTATCGAAGTAGATGGCAAGTCGACCCAGGGCATGTCGGTTGAAGCAGTCTCGAAGATGGTCAGGGGCGAACTGAATACACCGGTCAAAATCACCATCGAACGAAACAAGGAGCGAAAGACTCTGACAATCATTCGCGGAGAGATCCCGATCAAGTCCGTCCAGAAGACGGTTATGCTCAACAGCGACATCGGATATGTTCGCTTGAGTACTTTCATCTCATCCAAAGCCAGTGAGGAGATGAAGGAGGCGCTCAGTCAGCTGCTGCCGGCCCGAGGCATAATCATCGACCTGAGAGACAATCCAGGCGGACTCGTTACCAATGCCGTCGACATTTGCAACATCTTTCTCAATGGCGGAATCATTGTTTCAACCATCAATCGGCGCGATCACAAAGTGTCCACAGTCTCTTCGGCCAGACCCTTCTGCAAGCAGCCGCTTGTGGTCTTGATCAATCAAGGCAGCGCGAGCGCATCGGAGATTACTGCCGGTGCGCTGCACGATCACGACCGCGCCCAATTGGTCGGACAGAAGAGCTTCGGCAAGGGTCTGGTGCAAGCAATCGAAAAACTGGCGGACGGTTCGAGCGTTCATATTACGATTGCTCGTTATCTTACTCCCAACGGAACAGACATCAACAAAAAAGGGATCGGCCCTGATTTTGAAGTCAAACTTACCAAGGAAGACTACCAGGCCGCGCGCGGCCCGTGGTGGCTGGACCCCGGCGGCCCAACCGTCAAGCGTTCACCGGGAGATCTGAAAGACGTCCAACTCAAAAAGGCGGTCGAAGTCTTAGACAACGCCATTAGTAACGTGCAATCGCCTTACGAACTGAAATTGAACTTTCCGGGCTTCGGTCCTTCTATTCCAGACATAGGCATACAAGAGAGAAATTGAGGAGCGTAGAGTATATGGAAAAGGCCAGTTTTGCAGCAGGCTGCTTCTGGGGCGTGGAAGCTGCCTTTCGAAAGATAAGAGGAGTCCACTCGGCAATTGTCGGCTACACCGGCGGTTCTACCGAGAATCCCAACTATAAGGAGGTCTGCACCGGGCGCACCGGACACGCCGAAGCGGTCGAGGTTGACTACGATCCCCAACAAGTCACTTACGACGAGCTGCTTGAGGCTTTTTGGGATATGCACGATCCAACCACTTTAAACCGGCAGGGACCAGACATCGGAGCGCAATACCGGTCTGCGGTGTACTGCCATTCCAGCGAGCAAGAAGACCTGGCGAAAGCGTCCAAAGCAAGATTGAACTCATCCGGCAAGCTCTCCAAACCGGTTGTGACTGAAATAACAGCGGCGTCAACTTTCTGGAAGGCTGAAGAGTATCATCAGCGCTATCTGGAAAAACACGGGGTCGAGCATTGTTAGGATAGCGCCGACGCTGCCGGCTCACTAGATTTAGCTAGATTTAGCAAAAGGATAGGCCGCAGCTGGCAGGAGCCTATCCTTTTGCCGCTATGTCCAGGTGGAAACTCGTTCGAGAGATTATCCGACGTAATCTTTTAATCAACACAGCCAGCGACATAAACGCCGGACTATGCCCATCTTTGCCGCTGAGTCACCGCTCCGGGCCGAACCAAACAACGGCGCTCCCCTGGCAACCGCCGCTTTTACCTGCTGGAAGCAGGTATTATTGTTAGGCAATCGACTGACGAGAGGATGCCTAACTGCACTTGACAGAGCCCGACGTCACAGAAATCCTTCTTTCCGGGCGCGGCTTTCGCGCCTTGAGTCATCCTATTCATCGGTTGTCCGACGAAGCAGTGATCGGCTATGAGATGCTTACCAGGGGTCCGAAAGGCCCATTTGAGATCCCCGAAGTGCTCTTCAAAACCAGCCTGGAGCACGGCATCCTTACGCAGGTTGATCTGCATTGCATGAAACGATGCATTACGGCTGCCAAGACGATGGATCCGTCCTTATCTTTCCATGTCAACCTGTACCCTTCGACAATTCTTTCAACTCCGCCAGAAACGTTGTTGAAACTGTTTCCCCGCAATACGGATAAGTGGAAATTTTGTGTCGAGATTGTGGAAGACGAACACATCTCAGATATGGACAGACTTAGAGAGCAGCTTGCCAAGCTGAGAAAAGCCGGCGTTCAACTGGCAATTGACGACGTCGGATTCGGCGCCAGCACTCTGGAAAGCCTGATTGTGCTGGAGCCTGACATTCTCAAAATCGATCGCCGCTACGTAAGCAAAGTTGCTGGCGATAGCCGCCGAGAAAGATACCTTTTGCGCTTGATCAAGGTAGCTCGCGCTTTAGGCGCTGAACTTGTGGCCGAAGGTATAGAAACTCGCACCGACCTGGAGCTGATGATGGAAGTCGGCGTGGAGTATGGACAGGGCTTCCTCTGGGGTCCGCCGAAATAACCGGCACCACCGGCGGTATGGCTCGCTCCGGCACTGCTAACGCTCTTGTTATTCGCCTGCCAACAATTGCCGGCGCAACTCGATTGTTCAAATCGATTCGAGCCACTTAGAATGAGTAGGATGCAGGAACCACACGCAGATCTCAAGTGGGCTCATCCTTTAGTTGCCGACTGGTTCGTCAACCGGTTCGGCACGCCGACTGAACCTCAGATTAAAGGCTGGCCGCAGATATTATCCGGAAGGACAACGCTGATTTCAGCACCGACCGGATCCGGCAAGACCCTGGCAGCCTTTCTAGCTTGTATCGACATGCTCGTGCGCAAGGCGCTTGATGGCAGCCTGGAAGATCGCACTTCGGTGCTCTACGTCTCACCATTGAAAGCGCTGAGCAATGACATTCAGAAAAATCTGGAAGCACCTTTGCGAGAGATTCAACAGCTTGCAGCCGAACGCGGGCTCGCAATGGGCGAGATACGCGCCCAAGTTCGAACCGGTGACACGCTCATCCCGGAAAGACGAGCGATGCTCACCAGACCTCCGCAAATTCTGGTTACTACCCCGGAGTCGCTCTACATTCTCTTGACTGCGGAAAAGAGCCTGGCTATCCTGCGCGACGTCGAGACCGTCATAGTAGACGAGATTCACGCCGTAGCCGACGACAAGCGCGGCGCCCATCTGATGCTGTCGCTCGAGCGGCTGAATGCAATCACTGTCAAACCTCCGGTGCGCATCGGACTTTCAGCGACTCAGAATCCAATTGAAACGGTCGCCCGGTTCTTAGTCGGTGGACACCGCCCTCCGCCGGTCATCATAGATATCGGTCATGAACGAAAGCTGGATCTGGCGATCGCAGTGCCTGCCAGCCCACTGGGCCCGATTACATCCAATGAGATGTGGGATGAGTTGTACGACAGCATTGCGGAGCTGGTGGGACAACATCGCTCGACGCTGGTGTTCGTAAACACGCGCCGAGTAGCTGAACGAGCGGCCCATCATCTAGCAGAACGATTGGGCGAAGAGTTTGTCGCCGCTCACCACGGCAGTCTCTCGCGGAAACTCAGACTGTCGGCCGAGAAGAAGTTGAAATCCGGAGAGCTTAAGGTGCTTGTCGCAACAGCATCACTTGAGCTGGGAATCGATATCGGCACGGTCGACCTTGTCTGTCAGATCGGCTCACCACGCTCAATCTCGGTCACACTGCAGCGCGTCGGAAGAGCCGGGCACTGGCGCGGGGCTGTCCCAAAGGGTCGCATCTTCGCCACCACCCGCGACGAACTCTTGGAATGCGCAGCTCTCGTTAGAGCAATTCGATCCGGAAAACTGGACCGCTTGATCCTGCCAGAGGCTCCGCTCGACGTCTTGGCTCAGCAGCTGGTTGCCACCTGTGCCACCAGTGATTGGGATGAAGAGGCCTTGTTCAACCTGGTGAAGCATGCCTATTCCTACCGCGACCTTACCCGAAAGCAGTTCGACGAAGTCCTGACGATGATCTCGGAGGGGTTTGCGGGAAGGAATGTTCGATTCGGAGCCTACCTTCACCACGATCAGGTCAACCACCGCTTAAAGGCACGGCGCGGCAGCCGGCTGGCTGCCATTACTAGCGGTGGCGCAATTCCGGACAATGCGCTCTATACGGTTGTAGCAGAACCGGAAGGAACAGTGGTTGGAACGCTCGACGAAGATTTCGCGGTCGAAAGCAATCGCGGCGACATTATTCTATTGGGCACCACTTCCTGGCAGATTCGCCGGATTGAAGGAGCCACCGGTCGCGTAATCGTTGAAGACGCGCACGGAGCGCCACCGAGCGTACCGTTCTGGCGCGGTGAGGCGCCAGCTCGCACTGAGGAACTTTCAGATCAAGTCGGCTCATTGCGAAAGAATGTCAGCGAGATGCTATCGGGCACCACTGCGGATAACTTCTCTACTCAGGACAGCGCGGTACAGGCAGCGGTCACCTGGCTCAAAGCCGAATGCGGTTTGGACGACTTCTCGGCCTTGCAGGCTGTCGAGTACATTATACAAGGGCGCGCCTGCCTGGGCTCCGTACCGACGCAAACTACAATCATCGCCGAGCGATTCTTCGATGAAAGCGGCGGCATGCAGCTGATCATTCATGCCCCATTTGGCGGGCGGATCACCAAAGCATGGGGACTGGCTCTGCGCAAACGATTCTGCCGTACCTTCAATTTCGAGCTGCAGGCGGCGGCTACGGATAACGGTTTGAACATCTCACTTTCGGAGCAACACAGCTTTCCACTGGCTGATGTCTTCCATTTCCTTCACCCCAATTCGGTCGAACCGGTGCTCGAGCAAGCCGCCTTGCAATCTCCAATTTTCACAACCAGATGGCGTTGGGACGCCAACCGCGCCTTATCGGTCCTCCGTTTTCGCAACGGTAAGAAAGTACCACCGCAGATTCAACGCATGCGGGCCGAAGATCTCCTGGCCGTCGTCTTTCCCGATGCAGCAGCCTGCCAAGACAACATTGACGGCGAGATCCAAGTGCCGGATCACCCTCTGGTAAAGGAGGTTATGAAGGATGTAATGACTGAAGCGCTGGATCTTGAAGGCTTAAGACGTGTTCTGGCTGGTATCAATGACGGTACCATTCAATGCATCGCAGTGGATACGCCGGTGCCGTCACAGTTCTCACACGAGATACTCAATGCCAACCCCTACGCCTACCTTGATGATGCTCCGCTCGAAGAGCGCCGGGCCCGGGCCGTCGAAATGCGCCGAGTGCTCCCGCCGTCCGTTCTGGAAGAGGTGGGAGCGCTGTCGCCGTCTGCAATCTCACAAGTTACCGAAGAGGCGTGGCCTGATGTTAGAGACTCAGACGAACTGCACGACGCGATGCTAACTCTAATAGCCATTCCGGAGGAATTTCCCAGAAAGGACGCTGGCAGTCCCAAGTCGACCTGGTCGAGATTCCTGGACGACTTGCTCAGGTCCGGTCGAGCTGGAATCGCCGTTCACAATCAAAGGCGGCTGTGGGTTGCGGCCGAAAGGCTGAAAACATTTCAAGCTGCATTTCCAGAAGCCTCATTCGAAACGCCACCGGCTGCCGTTAAACAGCCAGACGTTACGCCGGAAGAAGCGCTGGTCAACCTGCTCAAAGGGTGGCTAATGCACCTCGGTCCGACCACGGCATCCGAATTAGCAATGATACTCACGATTGAGCGTTCGGCCGTCGAAAAAACCTTGCTGCGGCTGGAGTCAGCCGGACAGATTCTGCGCGGCAGCTTCTCCGGCTCGGCTTGTGTGGAGATGGAATGGTGCGAACGCAGAACTCTGGCTCGCATACACAAACTCACTTTGACCGCTCTGCGCAAAGAGATCGAGCCGGTGTCAGCGGCAGCGTTCTTGCGCTGGTTGTTTCAATGGCACCACCTCGCGCCAGGCACTCAGTTATCCGGACAACATGGACTGCTTGCTGTCCTGCGCCAGCTGCAGGGCTTCGAAATCCCAGCCAACGCCTGGGAACACCAGATACTCGGCCCGCGTTTACGCATTTACGATCCCGACGTCCTCGATCAACTGTGTATGACCGGTTTGGTAGGCTGGGGAAGACTGTCGCCGCATCCTGCCACCGTCGGTCAAGTTCAGGATGCGCCAGCTGATCTCAATCCAAACTGGCCGGAGCAGAAGGCAACAGTCAAAAGAGTAATTCCGACCAGCGTCGCTCCGATCACCTTCTTTGTTCGGGAAGAGATGGACTGGATGGTATCCAGGCAGGCTGATATCAGCCTGGAAGCCCGCGCGCTGAGTCATGCCGCACAAGCCGTCGGCGGTTATCTACAGCGGCGCGGCGCGTCATTTTTCGCCGACATAGTGCGTGCTAGCGGTTGTCTCAAATCAGAGGTGGAAACAGCTCTCTGGGAGCTGGTTACAGCCGGACTGGTGACAGCAGACGGATTCGACAATTTGAGAGCGCTGGTCGATCCGCACAGACGCTCCGGTGCTGGCCGGGGACGCTCATCGAGACCGAGACACAGCACCGGTCGCTGGACGCTCCTGCACACCGCTTTCGAAACGGACCGGCAGAAGGCGGTCGAAGCTACCTGCTGGCTGCTATTGAAGCGTTATGGCATCGTGTTTCGAGACCTGCTGGAAAGAGAGACGATTCTGCCTGGATGGCGAGAGCTGGTTGCCGCCTTCCGTCGTTTGGAAGATCGCGGCGAGATACGCGGCGGTCGATTTGTCAGCGGCTTTCGCGGAGAGCAGTTTGCTCTGCCGGTCGCAGTCGAAGCGCTCCGAGCCATGCGAAAGCGCGAACCTACCGGTGAATTAGTGACACTTTCAGCTGCCGATCCCTTGAACTTAGCCGGCATTTTGCTTCCCGGCGAGCGAATTGCGGCTATCTCCGGCCGGTTCATCACTTTCTGCGACGGTCAATTTCTACAAATGACCGAGCGCTTGCCGATTAAACTGGCGCCTTGATCCGCAACTAGCTACCCACCGCTGGACTTTTGGGCCGATTGTCCGGCACTATTCCAGTTAGATTCGCAGAGCAAATTGTCGGCCTGCAGCCGGCAAAGCGTGCGTTGGGCTCGGCAAGACACGTAAGGATTAACGTCATCCGACAAAATAGCAAGAATCTCGGACGGAGAGTGATGGTTCTCCGCCAGGATATACCTTACATCCGGGTTTTCATCACTGGCTAGCCTGACAAGGACGGCAAGCGAGGTGTTGGCGTTTTCAGCCACCGCTGCGCGCACAACCGGACTCTGGTGCTCCGCCAGCAACGCAAGTGTCTCGGCATGAGCGCGCGGATTCTCGGCGACGCGCTCCTGAATCTCCAGATGTTCAATCCGAGCCAGTTGATGTAGCACCGGCGCCGGAGTGCTCGGATTTACCGCCATCATAAGCCTGACTCGACAATACTCACCGGAGTTCTCTCTGTCGACTGCCGGCTCCTGCTCAGGAGCTGGCTCGCTCAGACGCGAGTGCATCAACGCTCGCATCGCCTCCTTTTGCTCCGGCGAAAGATCTTCCCAACGGAAGTCTTCTCGAAAAGAATTGGTCATCAGCAACCTCCCGCTAAACAACGCGCACTAAATGCAGGAGAAAAATTAGGGGAGTTACATGCTCCCCCATTCTCCATCTTACCTAATGTGAAGCAATTCTGGGAAGGTTGAAGCCAAACCTATTACTCCAAAGAGTCAGTGCGTCTCGACTGCTGTCGCCGATACGCCGCAGTCGATTTCAGACAATTGCATCCAATGGAGACTGGCCAGAGCGAAAGTCAACCAGGGAGCCGGCCAAGCAATTGACACCACCGGCGGTATCGTCCTCGGTTGCGCCTCGGCTTTGTTTCAGCCATGAGGGTGATCGTTTCGCTCTGCCTAATAGGTGATTGCTAATCCCACTACTACATTTATACCTTAGTCTAGGGACGCAACCACACGTGCGTCTCCGGCTTTTGCAATTTCGACTGCGCCTGACTCTACGCCAAACCAAACCGAACCAAGCCAAATCAAATCTCCGGCCGATACTGCGCAAATGAGCCGGTTATGACCAGGCTACTACAATTTGGCTTGGCTGCTTTGCAGCTATCCGAGATCTGTGAAGTTGAACGGCGGTTTCGCAGCAGGCTGCCTGCTGGTCGCATCCGGATTTTGATTGACGACCTGATCGAGCGTCTTCAATCCCGGCGCGTTGCCATCGCTAGCTGCGTTCGGGTCAACTTGGACAACCTGATTTTGAGTTTGACCGCCATCAGGAACTTGTCTCACGTCTGGCGAAGAGCCCGGTGCCAGAACGTTTTGAGGCAGTTCTTGCGCGTAGGAGCTGGGGTTGCTGGGATCGATCTGCTGCTGCTGCTGATTTGCAACATCGTTGGCCGGTTGTCCGTTTACCGCTGTCGCCGGACTGGCTGAAGGAGTCGAATTTCCTGGATCGGAATTAGCCGATCCTGAGCTTTGGGTTGGATCGTTAAATGCAAGCGTACGGTTGTCGTAACCGACTGAGGGCGGATAGTCAGCGGTACCGGCGACGGTCTGACCATTAGTTTGATAGCCACCGGTTAACGGCGGACCGAACTGATCCGCTCTGCCGTCAAACTGTCCGGACAGTGTAGCGCCCGGCTGTCCGCTGTCTGGAACCGACAAGCTTCCGGTCTGAACACCATTGGCTCCCGGTTGATTGAGCGGTCCTTGTCCAAGCGAAGCCGTTTGCAGCACATCTTGCCCGGCGCTTTGCGGTAAGCCGAAATTATTGGCTGCGCTGCCGGGCAGGGCGGACGAATTAGGTTGAGCCAAGTTTCCAGCCGGCACAGACTGCGCATCGCCGAACTGCGAGCTCTGCACTTGAGAAGACGGCGGCAGCAAGCCTGAGCCTCCGCCGGAAACCGTGCCATCACGTTGCGGTTGTTGACCTTGCCAGAAGGGCTCCGCTTGGGCACCGCGCCCCTGAGCGAGCAAGCTCGGATCGCCTGGTTGTGATAGCAGATCGCGGCGAGATTGAGCCAACTCTCTGCTCGACGGCTGCCCCTGCTGCTCTTGGAACAATGCTTGAGCGCGTTCTTGCTGGTCCTTCTGTGCCTGTTGCTGGACTTGCTCCTGCTTATGCTGCTGCTGAGCAGCTTGCAGCTCAGCGTTTACCCAGGTCTGCTGCTGGCGCTTGTCTTGCTCCTGCCGCTCATCCTTTTCACGCTGCTCTTGGTAGGAACGGTCTTGACTGTCTCGTCTGGCCGCATCTTGCTCGGACTGCTGCATCGTTTGATCGACTTGCGGTCCGTTGACTGCCTTGGTTTGTGACGAATCAGTGCCGACTTGCTGCCAAGCCTGCGTTGGATAGTCTGTAGCGATGCCTCTGCTGTTGAAGCCGGTCAGGTCCGAACGGAGGTCAGACAGGCTATTTAAGGCCGCCACCTGGATTCCTTGACCGCTTTGACTCAACGGTGGCTCGGGATGCTGAACCGTCGGGTTGCTCAGCGGCCCGCTTGCTGCCAAGGCAGAGATGGGCGGCAGCGTGCTGTCTTGGACCTTGGTGGCATTGCCTTCGATAAAGCTGCCCGGAGCTGAAGAGAGCTGAATCGGCGAGCTGATATTGTCACCCGTGCTTGACTGCGCGACTGCAACCGGATCGATCTTATCGGGACCAACATTTGGATTAGGATTTGGTCCAGGCCCAGGATTTGGTCCAGGTCCTGGAGTCGGGCTAGGCTCAGGCTTGCTGCCGCCGCCTCCTTTCCCCGCCATCTGAGCCGTCTTCTCAGCCAACCTGGCAGCTTCCCGGCCAGCATCCTTAACCAGTCCGCTGAAGTCAAAGGCAAATTTGACCGAGCCAAGAGCTAAGAAGTTGAGCGCGGTGAAAATGATCGTTCCGGTATCATCCACACCTCTAAAGCATGCCATCAGAAGGATGGTGGTGCTCCAGAAGAAGCTCCAAAAACAAAGCGATACGACGCCTTCAATCCAGTTAGGGAAGGCCTGGCGCAATTGATTCATCGGATAGATCCAGAGCGCTGCCACCACCGGTCCCACGAACCACAGATAATATAGATAGCATTGTTGCACCGCACAGAGAATGGTCCAGGCAAAGGCCAGCCCGGCATTGATCTGGTTGTACATCAAGCGCGCTTGATTGACCAGAAAAGGGACGGTCTCAGCCGCTCGGTCAGCCGGCACGATGTAGAGCCCGACTGCCGGATCGTGATATTTGATGGCTAACAACCGCCCCTCCAGGCGCGCCAACGGTGAATCTCCGAAGTAGTTGTACATCGTAGCGTCGATATTGGGAATGACGCTGTAATTTTCCTCTGGCAGCCTGACCGGAAAGGCCCGGACATGACCGGAGAAGGCATCCTCGTACATGTCGGTTCCAAACACTGTGTGATACTGATCGGCGATCGTCTTGGTAAACGAATTGGCCACGTCAATTCCGTAGTTCATCATCAAGTAGGTTGCCGGAATGAGAAAGACTCCGATAATCGCTCGCAGAATCCCTTCGAATGGATTGATGTCTCCAAGCACTGAGAATCCTTGTGAAACAATTGATTTAACCTGTGCCAGCACCGCCCCCGGCAGGAGCAGTAAGATAGCCATCGGCACGAACAGATTGTCTCGTAATTTATTCCACTTGTTGCCACCATTGGTGGTGAAGTTCTCGAGATAACTTCTGACAAAATCAATCGCCGTCGCCGCTTGCTCGCGCTCCATACCGGCTAGATTGTCGGCCGTTTGTCCTTTTTCGGCATTCTGATTTACCTTGGCCTGCTCTGAATTTGAGCCGGGCATATTGGCCGCCTTGATCTGCTGGAAGGCGCCGGACAGACCGATGATGCCAGCTTCCGCCGCCCCCAACATCTTGCCGCCAGCAGGGCCGTCCAGTCCAGACTGCCGAAGCATGTCCCTCATATTGGCCGCCATCGGCGCGCTCAATCCACTATAAACTTGAGGCGGACCCAAAAGCGGCTCTGTCTCGGGCGGAGTACTGACGCTATGACTGTTGGCACAGCCCGAGCAACCGCCGCCACCACCTTCGTTATTATTGCTGTTGAGCTTTTCGCTCAGGTTGCCGACAGCCGGAAGATTGGCAGGCTGCGAACTGGAACTTTCGGAGCTGCCAGATTGCTTATGACCGGCCTGGCTATCACCCGGGCAACACGGCCACTTCGCGCTACAACATGGCAGATGAGCCTTGCAGCAAGCAGGTAAGCTGCTGTCGTTGCTACCACCGGTCGGTCCGGCTTCGCCGGCCGGCTTTCCGACCGCCGACGAGATCAATTGCGGCGATTGAGCCGCCGCCCCATAATTGGCATAATGACTGCCACCATAACCACCATAGACTCCACCCCTACCACCGAGACTGGCCGGAGCAAATTCACCGCCGCCGCCACCACTACCAGACTTTCCGGCCGTCGTCACGGCATGATACGGCTGAGCGCCGTCGCCCATGCCGACCGCAGCGTTACGATTGCTGCCAAGATTGTAATATCCGCTCGGATACTGGTTGTAGACCCGGCCTGCGGTGACCGGACTTGGGTGAGCAGCGCCCTGTCCACCGCCGCCACTGCCGCCGCCGCTGCCCTGCGGGTCGGGCAGCTTTCCACCCTGCGATACGGTCAGCTCGTGCTGCGGCTGGCCACCGTTGTTCCAGTTGTTGGCCGCCTTTTGATCTCTGGCTACATTATCCTTCGATTCTGTACCGGCCGCAAAGCCTCCCGGTGTCATCATGTCGCCGATCTGCATCTGGGCGTGGGCAAAATTGGAGAGTCCGAAGGCAATCATCAGCGCCAGCGGCAGTGCGATTGCTAGTTTTAATTGATGCGGTAGGGATGACATTCCAATCAGTACTCCTGAAAATCCAGACGAACAGAGAGTTCTCTCAAAAGGCAGCTGTGCATCTGGCACAGCAATCGAACCAGACTCTATCCTCCCCCTTGAGACGGACCCTTGGAGCCACCGCCACCTTTTGCTCCTTTAGCGGCGACCTTGCCGGCTTGAGCCTCGGCGCGCGCCAGCACCTGAGTGACGATTTCACCGGGTTTGAAATCAAACGGATTGAATGGGACAAACAATAAAAGCGACTGGAATGCCAGCAGATAATAGATATTGACCGGATCGTACGGATTGACTCCGCCTTGCTCGAGCCAAACTGTCATGCAGACCAGAACGACATCCCACCAAAACTTCCACAGAGCAAGAATTACCACGCCGTCCATCCACGAGGCGAAAGCTTTGCGGAAGAGATCGCGACCGACTCCGGGCCAGGCAAAAAATGCCGCGGCGATTGGCCCGAGCAGGAAGAGATAGGTCATGAAGACAAGCTGAAACCCGCTGATGATAGCAATTCCCTGTGTCAGAAGCGCCATCAGCTCGTTGGTGATGTCGACCACATTCAGGTCCGTGTAGCTCATCTGCTCCATCATCGCCAGGCGAGTCGGCATTCCGGCCAACTTTCCTCGATATGCAGCTCGCGGTACGATCGGCAGATTCATCACCGGCCGCCCCTGCTGGTCAGGTCCGAATGTTTGAATCTGCTCGTTGGCCCACATGAATACCAGAGAGACATTGGCTTCTCTGGCAACGGCTGCTTGCAGCGCATTGGCTGTGTCAATCACATAACTGACGAAAAGTTGCGTGGCCGGTATCAGGAAAACAGCTATCATAGACCGCGTGATACCGGTGAACGGGCCTTGCGTATCCTCATCCCGCAGGTGCAGGAACTGATAGCCGATCAAACTCTTCATGTTAGTCAACAAGGCACCGGGCAGCACCAGCAGAATAGCCATTGGTATGTAGCACTTGTGAAACATCTGCTGCACCATCCAGATTGCGTTCGAATAAGTCTTCGATACCGCATGCGATGTCGTCGGGCTGGAGGCATTTTCATTGGCGACATTGAGAAGATATTGGACCATCCCGTCCAATGCGTCAGCGAGCTGTTCTTTCGCCTCTTCGCCTTTCGCTCCGCCGGAGGTGCCGCCTTTCATCGC
Organism: Candidatus Obscuribacterales bacterium; assembly: GCA_020050835.1. GTDB lineage: Bacteria > Cyanobacteriota > Vampirovibrionia > Obscuribacterales > Obscuribacteraceae > JAGVKB01. Next base: position 23,342 of record JAGVKB010000066.1, read on the forward strand.
TTGATTGGCCTTTGCCTGGGCCATATTTGAGCCCGGCGCGGTCAATCTCTCGGCCGCTGCCTGAGCTTGAAAGACTTCAGCGACTGCTTGAGTGGCCGCGGTGTTACAACGACCGCCTTCCATCGGGAGCGTAGAGCCGCCGCCGGCCGGAGCGCTGAATTCGCCCAGCGATGACATGCCGCCGCCACCGCTGCGAAGGCCACCCGATGAATTGATCAATCCGGCCAGCTGGCCGTCGATGTCGTAAGCGGAAGAAGAAGAAGAAGAAGAAGAAGAAGAAGAAGAAGAAGAAGAGCCGCTGGCTCCGCGGTCGCCAACTATGTCATCGAAGAAGCTGCCACCACCACCGCCACCGCCGCCGGCGCCGGAAGATCCGGTGAGAAACTCATTGTAAGCAGACTTCTCGGAGCCCTCCATCGCCTCCATCTGGTTGTAGGTTCGCTCTGAATTAGCGTAGAGCGTTCGCGGGTCCGGAATGCCATCTTCTACCGCCTCGTGCCGGTAACCCTTACGCTCGGCGGTGAGATCGTAAGTAACACTCTTGCCTTGAATGGTCGCAAGATTTTGTCCCTGCCCGGTCGATTTAAGCGGTTGATGGAGTGTGCCTTGACCTGTCAGAGGAGCGGTTTGAGACCAGTTTTGCAGCGCCTTATATGGCGTCATTTGAGCGCTAACCGGTAATGAGCCGGTAAGGCAACAAAGCAAACCGTAACCGAGTACGTGGAGCGCTAGCTTCACAGACCACATTCTATTTTGACCCTTCAACCGTGCTGTTTATCCTTCTTGCGGTATCAACCGAGCGGTGTGCTTGAAACATTCTCCAGAGTCCGTTGCGTTTGGTGTTCTAGATGCCTTCTAGAATGCGGGCCGTCAGACGGGCTTGGTAGTAATGGCAGACCTTGATGGCTTGGAAGATATAAAAAACTTGTGGAAATTTCGTGAAACGCACTGACAGTAGCGCACCGCAAACAGCGTTGAGAATCACGATTTAGCCTACGAGATCGCTAGTCTAAATTGGCAGTCTCCAATCAAAAGAGCGATTCTGACGAAAGCAAGCTACTTCGCAACCGGCTGAGAGCTAAGACCGCTCAGCCGGCCCTGGATGAATTGCTTCAACTTTTCGGTCGGAGCGTTCTTCAAGGCCTGATTGTAGGCATCAACCACCTTGCCTCTGGGCTGGCCATCCTCTGTATAAAGTTCCGCCAGATAAATCCAGAGAAGCGGAGACTGCTCGTGTCCACCCCTTATGTAAAGGAGCATCGCTTGCTCGGCCGCTTCATACCTCTTCTGCATCTTCAAGGAAGTTACATACAAACCGTTAGTTGGTCCATCGCCGGGCTGAATCTCGAGTGCTCTTTTGAAAGCTCGCTCGGCATCCGAATACTGCTTTCTGCTCATGAACAACTTACCGAGGCTGCGCCAATAATCTGCATCATTGGGTCGCAGAGTCGCAGCCCGTTGAAAGAACGCGACAGCCTGCTCTGGCTTGTTGCGCGCGACCAGACAATCGGCCAGATTATGCATGAAGACCGGTGAGTTCGGATTGAGCTCAACCGCCTTTCTCAACTCAGACTCCGCTTCGTTGCTTGCCGCATCCCTCGGCAAAAGCAGACCAAGCCACTCATGATACTCGGCATTACGAGGATTCATCGCCACCGCTTGTCGCAAGTCGGCTACCGCTCTTTGTAGCCGTCCGGTTCGCCAGTGAAACTTGCCGGCGCAAAACCAGAATTCCGGAGAGCCATTTCCCAAACCGGTCGATTGACTGAAGATTCTTTCGGCGGCCTCCATTTGACCGTTCTCAAACCAGACCAGCCCCATCTGAGCCAGAACGGCAGGGTCCTTCTTGCTCAAACCAAGAGCCTTACTCGCACTATCATAGGCAGTCTGGCGATCGTTGTCCGCCAAACTTACCTGCGATAGAAACAACCAGGCATCCTTACTTTCAGGATTTAACTGAATCGACCGCTCGAGCAACTCTTTGGCCATCCTGGCATCATCCTGGTCCAGGTAGGCTCTGGCCAATCCGACATGGAATCGCCCATCTTGCGGATAAATCTTGAGCGCCTCGTTGTATTTAGCGATTGCGTCATCTGTTTTATAGTCATTGCGCAATCTATTGGCCTGATTGTAAACAATCGATGCCCTCCACCAGTCATAAATACTGCCCTGCCTGGGGAATTCAGCACAGGTCGAAGCGAGGAAAGTTAGAAGCCACCCGCAGGCAAGCAGTCCAAGTAAGGCGGCCGACAGTTGGACCGCAGACCATTTTTTGATCGATTTCAAAAGGGCGAGCATGCCCCAATTATCGCAACTTTGCCATCGTTAAGAGCGCAGATAGTTTGATCTGTCTTTTAGGCATATCATATTATAGATAGACTACTATCAAGCTGGTTGCCAGGCATTTCCAAAAGCTGGAGAGACCGGACCTAATCGTAAGCTATGCGCGCTCTGAAAATCAGAGGCCGGTTTTGACAGTCAATACTTGCGGCGGCGTGGCATCAGGTGGGTAGAGGAATTCAACTTCCAAATCATTGCGCTTGCCGGCAGCAATCGGAATGTTGATGAGCGGTTCCAGCAATTCACCCTGACGCTCGACGAGATGCAGGTATCTGATAACTGCCGACTGTTTTTCATCCCGGTACCGGAAACGGACTGTACCTCTAAAGAACACTCGTTCCGGTGGCGGCTGTTTGAAGACAAGCCCATCTGCACTCTCTTTGACCGGCGTGCGCACCGCAACCGAGACATGACGCAGCTGCTGGGAGGGATTGTAGAGCGGCAACGAGAGCAGATAACTCGCTGCGTAGTTGCCGTGAGCCTGGTAAGCAGTATCTGGATATCGCACCACCAGCGGTGCGCTCTGAACTTGATTGGTGCCAAGCGTCTTTTTGTCCACCGTGCTAAGCACATAACAATAGGACTTACCAGGCTCCGGAATAGTTAGAACGGAAGCTTTGCCCGGTCTGTCGACTGCCTTCGCCTTCCAGACACTGCCCAATGCCACGCCAGCAACACGTCCATAATAGAAGGGTCCAGTCGCGCCCGGCAAACTGGCTTCGTGTTCTCGCGGACCAGCAAGCGCTCCTGTTTCCAGCAGCTTCTGCCATTCGGCAAGGGTGGGAGAGCGCTCATTGCCATCTTGGCCAACCGGCGCGTACATCGCCAGGGAAGCCGCATAAACCGGACCAGAAGATCTTACTTTCAAGCAGGCGGATCTGCCGTTAAGTGGTGGCGTCAGAGAATTGACAGGGATCGGATGGTTGAGCAACAAGCAACTCTGACCCGGCTTCAATGAAACTCGCTCCGGAAAGTCCTTTTGTCGCTTATCTCGCAAGAGATCGCTCATCACTCGATCGCCCGGACCAGCAAAGATCAACCCGTCCTGGTTCTCCAGCACGGGAGGCATAGCAATGAACGGAGCATCCGGTTGGCTGAGATAACTGGCCGCAGATTGAACAGTCAATTGCACTGTCTTAAAGCCGGCATTCTTCAGAAGCAAACCGAGATAGAGGGTGCGAAGATCACCGGCGGTGGCAGGCTTGGAGATATGGTGAAGGAACAAATTGAAGCGCCCGCTCAACGCCTTGTGAAGGTGCGCAGCCGGATGAGCCATCTTTTCCGGAGGAAAGGTCGACAGCAATATCCCTTCGCTCTGCACAACTTCGGGGCTGTTGCTGTTAAACATCAAAGTTTGATCGAGGCCCCCTGGCAGCGCTCTTACTGCTATCGGTTCGTCAATTGTCTCGACCGGCGGCCGGACAGCCGGAGCTGCCACCGAATCGCGGGCTGCGCCGGTCGCATCCGGCTTACCGGCATCAGGCGCGCTCAGCACCGGCTTTACAGTAGACAATTCGGCTGACTGCGAGACAGGACAATCGGCAATCGCAGAGATAGTCGCAATTAGCGCTGTCGAAATGAGAAGAGCAATATTCATAAGTACTAAATTTAGCATGGCGCGCCAGCCGAAACTCTCTAAACACCCGGAGCCCTTCGGGCTCCGGCGATGGATGGCATCGCCGCTACAAGTGTGATAGTCTCTGCAAGCTTCAGGCGACCCGGCCGGTAGATCTAATGCGCAGCCAAAGCAACCGCACAAGAGCTCAATTCAAACCGAAAGCGCAATGCACGTATATTGCCTTTAACAAACCATATGGAGTGCTCTGCCAATTTACGACGCCTGAAAATAGCCAGAAGAGAACACTGGCTGAATTTGGCTTTCCCCAGGGAGTGTATTCAATCGGACGCCTGGACTACGACAGCGAAGGACTGCTCCTTTTATCTGATGATGCTGAGCTCAATAAGACTCTGCTCGATCCCCAACACGGACACCGCCGTACATACTACTGCCAGATCGAAAACGTTCCTGACTCTGAACAACTAAGACGGCTGGCGACCGGGGTTGTGATTCAAGGTAGCATGACTCGACCTTGTGTAGCAAAACTGCTGGCCGCGGAGCCGGAGTTTCCACCGCGGTCGAATCCGATCCGCGTTCGCAAGTCCATTTTGACTTGTTGGCTGGAGCTCGGCTTGTCCGAAGGTAAAAACCGGCAGGTGCGGCATATGACGGCGGCAATCGGTTGCCCGACGCTCAGGCTCGTGCGCGTCGCAATCGGAAAGCTCGACTTGGATTCGCTGGCTCTCAAGCCTGGTGACTGGAAGAGATTAACCGGCGAAGCAATCACCAGATCGCTTCTTTAGACAACTAAGAAGAAGGGAAGTGCGACTTGAACCAGATTCCCAAAGAGCGAAACTTCATCTTGAGCGATTGCGAGCCCCGACTGGTTTTGCCGAGCAGAGCTGAATAGCCATCAAGCGTTGCCGCTACATCAGGGTGATTCGGTCCAAGCGCCTTCTCCCGCAACGCCAGAGTCTTGGCAAACAGCTCTTCAGACTTCTTATAGTCGCCCTTCAACAGATAGAGATCCGCCAGCTCATTCAAGCTCGAAGCAACTTCGGGATGATCAGGGCCAAATGCCTTTTGACGAATATTCAAGGCGCGCTCGTAATAAGTCAGAGCAAGATCGTACTTGCCTTCTGCTTTATAGAGCTGCCCGAGGCTGTTTAGCACTACCCCCAGTTCAGGATGGTCGGCCGGCAAAGCCTTTTCGTCAATGGTCAAGGCTCGCTTGTAGAGCGGCTCAGCTTCAGCCAGCCGCCCCTGAGCTCGATAATCCTCGGCCAGGCAGTTGAGGCTCTGGGCGATCTCCGGATGATCGGCACCCAGTGTTCGTTCTCTCACAGCTAGAGCGCGTTTGAACATCGGCTCGGCTTCCTTGAATTTGCCTTCCTTGTAGAGGACAACCGCCAGATTATTGACGATCGTCGCCACGGCCGGGTGATCTGGACCCTGAACCTTCTCATAAAGCTCGAGCGCACGAATGTACATCCGTTCAGACTGACCGTACTTTCCTTCGTTGAAGTAGAGACCAGCGAGGTTGTTCAAAGCGAGCGCCACTGTACGGTGCTCCGAACCGTAGACCTTCAAATAAATCTCGAGCGACTGCTCGTAGAGCGGCTCTGCGTCCTTGTAGCGTCCCTGAATCCGGTAGAGATCTGCCAGCCCGGTCAGATTCATAGCCACATGCGGATGCACCTTGCCGTAGGCCTTTTCGTAAATTGCCAGGGCGTCTTTGTATAGCTCCTCGGCCTTTTGATACTTGCCTTGCTCGGCATAGAGAGCGGCCAGATCGCTCATGCTGCTCGCTACTTCAGGGTGATTGGCTCCTAGTTTTTTCGTTCGGATGTCGACCGCCTTTTCATAGAGCGCCATCGCTTCGTTATACTGCCCCTTTTTCGTGTCCTTGATCGCCGCCAGATAGCTCATTGTCCTGGCCACCTCACTGCTATCGGCGCCGAGCGAGGCATGTTCAATCTCGAGCGCTTTATTCAAGAGCTCTTCGGCCTTCTCGTAATCCTGCTGCTTGGTAAGCATCATCGCCAGGTGATTGAGCTTCTCGGTCAACTTGGCATATTGCGGCCATTTGTCCTTTTCGATCGTGCGGGGGCAGAGACTCATGGTTAAGTCCGCCAGCTCGGCCACATTTTCGTCGTTACCGCTGCTAGTCTCCAGCGCTTGCTCCTGCCTGATGTTAGCGACACGAGCATCAAGTTCTTCGGCATCATCTTTGTTACCTTGCGACTTATAGACGCTCGACAGCTTCTCTAGACTGGAGACAAATCGTCTGTCTTGTTCGCCAAACCGCTCGGCCTCCTTAACGGCTACCAAGAGCTCCTGCTCGGCTAACGGCAGCTCGCCGCTATCCAAAGCCTTTAACCCTTTGTTGTAATGCAGCTTCCAAGTATTAGCGACGGCAGCTGAGTCATCTTCGCTGGAGTGATTCAACAATCGGAAGGTAAAGAAGGCCGCAACTAGCATTACCAGCGCAATCGCGCCAAACATGGCCTCAATCGGGATGGTCTTTTTGACCTTTCTGACCTGCTTGAGCCTGGCAGATCTTTTCAAATCCTCCAAAAGCCCGGTCGTTTTACTGCCGCCATCTTTGATCAAGTCTATTTCGCTCTTGAGCTCAGCCATCGTTTGATAGCGCTGGTCCGGCTCCTTCGCCAAGGCGATCATGATTACCTGTTCGAGCGCTTTTGGAACCTTCAACTCGGGGTCGATCGGAGCCGGGGGATCGGCCAGGCGCAGATACATGGTTTCGAGCGGATTCTGCCCGACGAAGGGCGGCCTGCCGGCAAGCGCCTCGTACATCACGCAACCCATTGAATAAAGATCCGAGCGAGCATCGAGCGGTTGGCCGGTAACCTGCTCCGGGCTCATGTAGACCGGACTGCCGAAAACCTCGCCGGTCTGGGTCAGGCGTTGCCCTTCAATTTCGGCTCCGGGCATCAATTTTGCAATGCCGAAATCGACCAGCTTGACTCTGTCGTTAGCCTCGCCTTCCTTGATGAGCATGACGTTGCTGGGCTTGATGTCGCGATGAATTACGCTCTTTTGATGCGCGAAACCGAGCGCATCGCAAATCTGCGAGAAGATACCGAGCGCTCGCTCGCAAGGCAGCGGACCGGTTTGATGGATCAGCTCACCCAGACTCATTCCTTCCAGGTAATCCATAATTAGATAAGGCTGGCCATCCGGCGTCGAGCCGAAATCATGAACGGCGATGATGTTATGATGCGACAAATGGCTGGCAGCTTGCGCTTCTTGTTGGAAGCGGGCAAGATTTGTCCGGTGTCCCACCAGGTGCTCGCGCAAGAACTTGATCGCTACAACCTTGTGCATGAGCACGTGCCTGGCCTTATAGACCACGCTCATGCCGCCTTCGCCAAGCATCGACTCAATTTCATAGTGCTGCGCTAGCACGGTTCCCAAAAGCTTATCGACCTTCTTGGGAACAACCAACACCTTGCTGGCCATGGTTGGGCAATCGCTGCTGCCATCGGGATGTTCCATCCCGCATAACGGACAGAGCTCCGAACTTCTGGTCTGAGTAAATAAAGGGTCGTCCACGGGCAGGATAAAGCTCTACTAGGCGGATTGAATTACCCTTAGCTTACCTCGTACAAGCGCACTTACTGAAGATCTGATCTTTCCAACGTCGTGCCGGCAGCAATAGCCTGTTTACCCGCCACTTGAGTACTCTCCAGTTAAGGAATTCATCAACCCTCGTCAGTCTTCAGTGGTCCGAATGTCCAGAAATGTCCTAATATAACTCTATCGAGTTAGTTTGCAATCAGTGAAAAATCGCCTCAAACAATCATGCCGGAGCGCGCTCCAGTCAGAATCATCATTGCAGACGACAAGCAGATTTACCGTTTTGGCTTGCGGGAGCTGCTCAGGGGCATAGAGCGCTGCGAAGTTGTGGCGGAGGCTCACGATGGTCTCCAAGCCGTCGATTTGGCAATCCGACTTCAACCGGACTTGGTCTTTCTCAAATCCGATATCGCCGAGCTCAATGGAGTTACGGTCACTCAAAAGATCAAAAAGAATAATCAGAATATTAGCGTGCTGATGTTGCTCTCCAAAGAGCAGGATTTCTGGGCAGCGCTTGATTCAGAGGCGGACGGATATGTGGTGCGCGAAATGATGACCGAAGTGCTACCGATGGTCATTACGGTACTAACCGAGGGCGGTGCCTTCATCGGACCGACTATCTCTGCCTATTTACTCAGAGGTGAAGGCTTAAGACTCCTCAAATCAACGGTCACCAGACAGCCGGACGCCAGCGCTTTAGCGGCACTTTCTCTGCGAGAAAAGGATGTGCTCAATCTGCTGGTGGAAGGCATGAGCAACCAGCAGATCGCCGACAGACTGGGTTTGAGCATTCAGACGGTGAAAGTGCACGTGCGGCATATCTTGAGAAAGCTGCGCGTCGAAGACCGAACGCAGGCCGTTTTGAAAGTCTTGAAACCAGCTAGCAGAGCCTGAACGGTTGCCAAGCATCGAAGCGAAAAATAAATTCCTATGAGCGATTTAGGCGCCCGCCTAACTGGGTACAAATTTGAGTAGAAACCAGAAGTGGTGCTTCGAGGAACGCGAAGATGAAGGCTCTAGTGCTGGCTATCCTGCTAATGACAATTAGCCCGGCGTTTGGACAGGAGTTGCAGCCGGCCTGGGAAAGCTCCTTCAAAGATGCCGAGCAGGCGTTCGAAAGGCGCGACTACTTCGGTGCTAGACGGTTGTTTTCACAAACTTTGGCCGAAGCGGAGCGCAGCAGTCAGGAGCTAGAGCTTGCTAAGAAACTCGAATCTGTCGCTGAGCAGTATGCCGCCAAAAACAGATGTCACGTCGCGGCTGCCTTGAGAAAACAGGCCGGCAAGATTTACGACCACATTTTTGGACTAGCTACTAGAGCTCGCTGATAGCTGCATTCAAGAGAGTGCGTACAGCAACCAGGAGCGCCTGGGTCTGTCAGCGAACAGGAAGGATAACAAGTTAGACAGATTGAGCAGCTGGTTGAACAAACAACGCCGAAGTTCAGCTTCGGGCAATAACTCCGATTTGAAAGTCTGGCGTAGCGCTCGCTTATTGTGCCAGGACAGGCCGATGTGCTTTCTGTGCAGCACGTAATTGTGCCAACGCTTATGGTGCAGCTCGAACAACTCTTGCCGGTCGTAGGATTCCTGCGGCTCCGGCACCTTTTCGGTCTCCAACCGGGAAGCTGGAAGGTCGAACTCTTTTATCTCTGAAGGAATCATCTATAAAGCTCCCGAAGGCAGCTAAAATCACGGTTGCCATGGGCCGGCAACAACGCCACCGCCGCCGGCCATGATCGGATCTTAATTATAAGTGCTTAGTCAAGCCCATCGCGCCACCAGCCTGACAACTCAAAGCTAAGGACTGATGCTGATTACCGCCAGCGGCATCGGCGCGGACCGGACACTCTATAATCTTTCTCAGAAAGGAAATGGTTGGAGGATCATCACCTTGAAAAGAATGTTTCCTGGAAACAACTACTGCCCCTGCGGCAGCCAGATTAAGTACAAGAAGTGTTGCCAGCCAAAGGGGATTGACTACTTTCTCAAGAAGAACGGCAAGATAGTGCGTGAAGCGCAAATGACGCCTGAAAGGAGAGCCGCATTCGAAGCCGAGAAGCAGCGCTTTTTCGAGGAGCACAGTCGAAAGCCGACCGAAGAAGAAGAATCAGTCATGCGTTATTCAGAATTCGAAGAGATCGATGCCGTCATTGAAAAGGAGCTGATCGCAATGGGAGCTTCAGCGGAAACTATCTACGCTTTTGAAAAGACCGGCATTCTAATTACTCGCGAAAACGAGCATCAGTTTCCCCCCGACGAGCTCAAGCGCTGGTCCGCAGCTGTCCAGGAGTACAGGCTCATACAGGATCTGGTCAAAGAATGAGCGCTGACATTTTAGAACTCTAAACGATCCGGAAAGATCGTTTTTCACCCGGAGATAACTCGATGCAAATTCTACGCGAGCGAATTCTGACAGACGGCAGGATACTAGCTGGCAACATCTTGAAAGTCGACTCGTTCATGAATCATCAAATCGATCCGACCCTAATGAAAAGCATTGGTGAGGAATTTGCCCGCCGCTTCGCCTCAGTAAAGGCATCCAGAATTTTGACCGCCGAGACCAGCGGCATCGCACCAGCGCTGTCAACCGCCATGGCGCTTGAAATCCCGGTTGTGTTCGCTCGCAAGCATCAACCTAAAACGATGGTTGGCAACCCGTTCAGAGAGAAGACTGAATCGCCAACTCACGGCAATCAAGTCGAGCTAATCGTCTCTCCGGAGTATCTGAAATCGACCGACCGCGTTTTGATCCTGGACGACTTTCTCTCGAGCGCGCGTACCATCGTGGCCCTTGTCAAGTTGATTCAACAGAGCGGCGCGACCTTGGTCGGCATCGGCGCCGTGATTGAAAAGACGTTTGCCGGTGGCCGGGCCAGTCTCCAATCTCTCGATGTGCCGATCGAGACGCTGGCTCAAATCGAGCGCTTTGACGGTGATCAAATCATATTAAGCGAGTTGAATTAAACCAGCTTTGCGCTTAACTCTCATTGCCGCCCGGAGATGAGAGGGCAATGATTCACAAGTTGGCCAGACTTTCATCACTTGTTAGCTTGTAAATTGCTGACTGTTTGACCGATGAACCGACCTTAATCCGGAAGGAGCCGGCGGACCGTGCTATATTCTATTGGCAACTGGCGAATCTGGTGGAACAATATAAGAGGGTGGGAAGTCTTAAATAGACAAATCGTCGTTTGGCACGTTCCCGGGGAAGGACAAATTGGATAGAAACTCAGGTAATCGAACATTTTCGCTGTCTTGGCTGTCGCGTTGGCGTTGGAATGTTCTAGATCTCATACAGATTTGCAATCGCGGCAGTATCGCCACTTACTTGTATGCTGACATGGATATGAGCTGGTCCGAGCAGCTGCGTGCATCATTAGCCAAGATTGGTCAAAGAGTAACTATTACAGCGATTGTGCTCAAGGCGATCGCCATTGCCCAGATCAAACACCCAGAAAGCAGAAGCGTCTTGTTGCCGTTTGGACGCACCGCCGTGCTGGAAGAAGTAGTGGGCGGCTTTACAGCGGAGAAAGTGGTAGAAGGCAAGCCGGTCGTTTACTTTGGCGCAATCAAAGAGCCGATCAAAAAGACAATCGCCCAGATTGCACGCGAGCTCAGAGAATATGCCGAAAGGGATGTCTCCGAGATTCCCCAGCTCGACCTCGAGCATCGCTTCGCAAAGATGCCCTGGTTGATCAGACGGATTATCCTTTGGTTCGGAGTCACCTTTCCGGACTTTCGCCTTAAGTTTATGGATGCCACGTTCGGCATCAGCTCGTTGGGCAAATATGGCATCCGGATGTTGATTCCACCCTGCGTTACGACTTCGACATTCGGCATCGGTTCGGTCGAAAACCGACCGGTGGTGCGTGGTGGCGAGATTGTAATCCGCCCGATCATGAATATCTCGCTCAACTTCGATCATCGCTTGATCGACGGAGCGCCAGCGGCGCGTTTCCTAAACGATGTAAGGCTTTTGTTGGAAGGTGGCTTGCACGAGCATCTGACACCGGAAGAGCGTGCAGCCGTCTCGCAGACTCAGGAAACGACCGAACTGATCAACAGCCTGGAAAATGCGATCGCCGACAAGAAGGTCTCAGTCGGTTAAACCGCCTGTTTGCGCTCTGCTGACCGCAGACTGGACTACACTTTGTAGCTTTGCCTTGATCTGAGGCAGGGCAGCACGAGCGGCTTCCTCGCCGGCCTTGATAGCTTTGCTGGCATCCTTCGCCTTTAAGGAGAGAACGCCGATCCCATCCACATTGGGATGAATGACTACATCTGAGTCTTTGACCGGAAACTCATCACCATGCTCGAGCGCAATCTCTTCGATGCGGGGAGCGACGCTGCCAATTTTGCGAAAGTGCTTTTTCTCCATCGGATGGAGATTTTCATCGACATCCACTGAGATGACGATGTCGGCACCCATGCCTCTGGCCGCCTCGGATGGCACATTGGCGACGATAAATCCGTCGACCAACAGTCCATCGTCATATTCAACCGGCCGCCGAAGCACCGGAATGGCTGAACTGGCTTGCATCGCTTTGGACAGAGAGCCCTTGGAGATAAGGTATTCCTTGCCATCCAACAGATTGGTAGAGACCGCCCGATACGGGATGTTCAACTGCTCGATCTCGCGCTTGCCTTCAGGCAAGCAGCTCTCCAAGTAATTTCGCAACTTGTTGCCAAAATAGAACCCGTCATAGGGGTGCCAGCCGAACAGATGCGGGATAGCAAAGAACGGAATTGCCAGTACTCGAACATAAATCGGAACCGTCATGTAATTTTTCATGATGTGCGGTTCGGTAAACTTCGCTTCAATCTGATCAATCGGCAAGCCGGCGCAATAGAATCCACCGACGATCGCCCCCATACTGGTACCGGCTACCATGTCGATTGGAATACCCTCCTTCTGCAGGACGCGCAGAACACCGACGTGCGCCGCTCCGCGTGTGCCTCCGCCTCCGAGCGCCAATGCCACGCGCGGACGGGTGCTGGCACCAGTCGTTTTGCTGTCGTCAGCGAGCGCCGGAGCGTTCGAAGCGACTAATGCCGCCAGGACGACTGAAGATAGCCTGATGGATAGGGATTGGTAATGCCGGATGCTCTTAATCACTGGACAAATTCTCCTGAGATGCGCTTCACCTGCGTGCAGGCATTCGAAACGCGCACCTGGAAAAGTATACACCGCCTCGCTCTGACCGTGTAAGGCGGCAGACTGCTCTTACCACCGAATTCAAACTAGCAGCGCAAGCTCAAACACAGTTAACATGCCGATTGACGCAAGTGTTCGGTCAGTACAAATACGATATCTCGCTGGGGCGGCTCCGGCAGCCATCCCAACACATGCTTTCATGCCGTGCTGGCTGAATACTTACCGATTGGCAGCCTTCGGCGGTGATGCTCTGACGGGTCGACTGGTGAGCGGATGCCATGCGTCCGCTCACCAGTCGACCCGACCTGCAAGCAGGACAAATGCTCGCAACAGTCTCAATTGCCTGGTATGACACTACCAACGGTGCCAGGCCAAAGCAGGCGAGCTGGAAGCTTCAGCAGCTACCTTTTGGTTTTCGCGAGAGTCGGAATTTTTAGACTCGGGCGTCGTTTGAAGTCCGGCAGCTCGACCGGTGCCTTAGACAGCGAATCAAGCACCAGATCGAGCGCTCGCTCCAGCTGTGGATCATGCCCGCTGCGATAGTCTTGTGGCGAGATGTCCACTTCATAATCAGGGTCGGTGCCGTAATTCTCCACGCTCCAACCGACATCGGAGAACCAGAAGGAGAACTCCGGCTGCGTAGTGATAGTGCCATCAACCAATCCATGTCTGGGCCAGATGCCAATCACACCGCCCCAGGTGCGCTTGCCGACTAGCGGTCCTAACTTGTACAGCTTGAAGCAATGGCTGAAAATGTCACCATCCGAACCAGCAAACTGATTGGTCAGAGCGACGAGCGGACCGGCGACTGATTCGGGCGGATAGGGCAGCGGAAGCCCCCAGCGCGATACATCGTAGCCGACCCGCTTGCGAGACAATTTCTCCAGCAATAAAGGCGAAACATGGCCGCCACGATTGTAGCGCACATCCACAACCAGCCCTTGCCGATTGAATTCGGAGAGATAGCCGCGATGGAATTCAGCGAAGCCGGCCGGCCCCATATCCGGAATGTGGACATAGCCAACCTGGCCTTTGCTCCGCTCGTGCACATACTTGCGGTTGGTCTCCACCCAAGATCTGTAGCGCAACGCGCGCTCATCGCGCAAGGTTCTGACTACTACCCGGCGGCGTTCGCCTTTCTTGCTCTTCATCGTCAGCACAATCTCTTGTCCTGCTCGGTGAATTAAAAGCTCCTCCACCGAGCATTCGCGCGAGACTTTGTGCCCATCTACGGCCAGGATGACATCACCGGGCTCGATGCCAAGTCCGGGCTCGGCCAGTGGAGAATCGATCTCTCGCTCCCATGAATCACCACGCATAATGTTGCTGATTCGAAATCCGCCGCTTGCTTTATCAAAACTGAGGTCGGCGCCAAGGAAGCCTCGATAATACTGAGGGCTGCGGCGGTAATCGCCCAGCATCTCATAAGCGTGAGAAGTGCCGAGCTCACCTTGCATCTCCCAGATTAGATCGGAGAGCTCGCTACGCGTACGCACGCGCGGGAGCAAACAGCTGTAACGCTTACGAACCAAGTCCCAATCGACATCCGACATGCGCTCGTCCCAGAAATGCTCGCGCTGGAGCCGCCACGCTTCGTCGAACATTTGCGACCACTCGGCACGCGGCTCGATCATCGCCTTCACTCGCGAAAGATCGATCCAGCCGGTCTTGCGACTCGGTCTGCCAGCCGGCACCGAAGCCGGTCCGCTCTCCGGCAACTTCTCCAGGGCGTCGATCACTCTCAGCCATCTGTCGCGGGAGGTGTAGACCATCGTTCGGTAATCGGAAGCAAGCGCAATCGAGCCGACTTCCCGCTGGAATTGCCCAGCACGATTCTCCTCGAAGTCATAAGCCATGAGCGTAGCCATCGGCTCCCCTTCTTGCCACCACGCCTGTCCCGGTCTGATCCCCTTGACCGGAAAGAGCGTAAAGAGAACCCGACCGCGCGCAGCTGCAATCTGTCCGTATCGGCCCGGCTCTACCGGAAAGCCGAGAACTCTACCGGCGATACCATCGAAATCGATTTCGACCACCGGTTTTTTGTCGACATTCTTCTGCGACTGAGCGGATTTGAGACGGCCGACCTTGGCTGCTTTCACTTGTTTGGCAGCCTTTCCGCTGGCTGGCCGCTCCGTCTCTCCTTGAGCGGCTCCGGCACCTGGTCTGTCGATCTTAACCAGCGGTTTCGGCTTCAGCACGAACGGCGAAGGTACATCTTTGCGTAAAGTAACCAGATATGGCCGCACCGATTCGACGAAGCTCAAGTCGAATTGCATGTGGTCATAGACTGGATGAAAGTCTCTGGCTGACAGGAAATACAGGTACTTGCCATCAGGGTCGAAACACGGCTGCCAGTCATAGCGCAATTCGTCTGTTATGTCATGAACCGCTCCGGTCTTTACCTCCACGATTCGAATCTTAGACATTCCATAGAGCGCCGACCAGACATAAGCGAGCCAACGGCCATCCGGCGACCAATTCAAACCGGTAATGCGATCGGCCGGGCTGCGATCCACAATCCGGGATTTCTTGGTTTTAAGATCGACCAGCACCAGCTCGTGCCGGTGATTTGACAGAGCCACAAGATCGGCGTGAGGAGCGGCAACGAGTTGAATCACCCGACCGATTTCGCCGCTGCTGGCTAAGACAGGGTCCTTGCTCTGGTCGGCGTGATGCACTTCCAGCCGCTCGAAACCGGCTTGATCATTTACGACAACGAAGCGGTTGCCGTCAGGCAACCATTCCGAAAGCCGGTAACGGACGCGGCTGCCTGCACCGTGCTGCACTGCAGCTTCTTCCCAGAAGGGCATGGTAAATGGCTGTCCACGAGCGATCAGGGCCAGTGTATGTCCGTTCGGACTGAGCGAGACGTGCTCCAGGTAGTCTCTGGTCGGAACAAATCGTCGTGCCGACTGAGTTGTGGTAGAGGGACAGTCGATAGCTACCCGGCTCGCTCTCTCCGTTTTTGGATCGAAGACATAGATGTCGGCGCCGGCCGTGTAGACTATCCGCCGACCATCAGTCGATGGATAGCGCACGAAATAGTCGTTGTGTTTAGTATGACGCTTGAGATCGGAGCCATCCGGCTTGCATGAGTACAGATTGCCGACTCCATCTAAATCAGAGAGGAAATAAATGCGGTTGCCTATCACCATTGGCCAGACGTGATTGCCCGGCTG
The DNA here is from genome assembly GCA_020050835.1 of Candidatus Obscuribacterales bacterium. GTDB lineage: Bacteria > Cyanobacteriota > Vampirovibrionia > Obscuribacterales > Obscuribacteraceae > JAGVKB01. The sequence continues at coordinate 39,176 of JAGVKB010000066.1, forward strand.
CTCGACTATCCGCTTGTACTTTCCTTTGCCGGCAGCATCCACCCAAATTTCGCCGGCGGTGCCTCCGCGATAGCGCTTCCACATGGCAGGATCGACGCTATTGCGACCGATGGCGGTGACAGCTGTCTTGCTTTGGGAGATAGTTTTGACTAAACCAAGATTGAGCGGGCGCGGCGTGCCGCCCGCCAATTTGACAGCGAACGCTTCGGTGTGCTTGACGAAGGCGGCGCCGGCATCACTGACAAATAATATCTCGCTGCCATCGGGGCTCCAGCCTAAGACCAGACAGGTATCTCCACTCAAGTAAGTCACCCGCCGCGCCAGACCACCTTCTGACGGAATGACATATACTTCGGGATGACCTTCTTCCCGACCGACAAAGGCGATGTATTTGCCATCCGGTGAGAACCGCGGCAAGGTGCAATCGCCTTGTCCGACTGTCAAACGCCTGGCCCGGCCTTCGTCCATAGATGCCGACCAGATATCGTCCTCGCAGACAAAGGCGACTTTGTCACCATGAATTGTTGGATGTCGGTAATACCCGGAGTCGTCCATGAATGCCCACCCTGCTGTAACGCTGACAACGTAATTTCTCTCAAGTAATCATTTTAATCTCTTGCGCAATCATTTTAGTCTCTTGGCGGCAGAACGCCGTCAGCCTGATTTTTCAACTCCGTCCGTAGTAAAGAGTTGAATTGAATTGCCAGTTACTTGAAAATGCCAGACTTTACAGCCGACAGTTTCAACTTTAGGAAGGCGAAGGAATGACAAGCCAGCTACTAGTGACGGCAACCGGCGAAGACCGTCCCGGTATTGTTGCTCGATTGACCCAGGTATTCGTCAAACACGGCGCCAATCTCAAGGAAAGCCGCATGGCCTTGCTGGGAGGGGAGTTCGCTGCGATTATCTTGATAGTGATTCCGGAAGACAAGATAGTCAACTTGACTCATGAGCTGGCCTCACTTCGAAACGAATCGATTACTGTCACAACCAAGGCAACTCAACCAGTAGACCCCGAGCGCATGAAAGGTCATGTTCCCTGTGAATTGACTGTCAGTGGAGCGGATCATGAAGGGATTGTGCACACAGTATCATCCTATCTGCACGATCGCGCCATCAACATCCAATCGATGGAAAGCGATGTCGTACATGCACCAGTAACCGGCACGCCGCTGTTTTGCATGAAAGCGACCGTGCAGGTGCCTGCCTCAATCGCGCTGTCTGAGTTGCGCAAGAGCTTAATCGAAATCGGTGACAAGGAATCAGTCGAGATAGACGTACGCATGGCAGTGTCCGGCTAAGCCGGCTCTTACCGTCGGCAGCGACACTAAACAGTAGCGGCTCCGCACGCTACTGTTTAGCCGCCACCGTCTCTGGACTTCCAACAAAATTTAACTACTAATCGACTGGTGATTGGAACAGGATAAACCCTGAGAGCGTCACAGGAGATAGCCGGGATGCACACTAGGGCCTGCGCTCTTAATCTGAGTCCGGCAAACCGGTAGAGTAAGTAGTACCCAAGTTTAAGCGCCTGGCCTCTGCCGAGCGACAGGTCACCATCAACCAGTTCAAGAGGTATCCGCTCCCCACAGCGGTAGAAACGCTCTAGCGAAGGTTTCCCCCGGGCTAGAGCGTTTCATTTCAGCAGTTTTCTCCAATTTTGCAGCCTGACACCACCGGTAGTGTCGCTTCCGGCCGGTAGAGCTTCATCAAGCAATAGTATGAAACTCCGGAAACTACGAATCCCACCTGCCATGCATAATCGTAAATCAACTTCAAAGCCGGCACAACCAGCCCAACCCAAGCGCAGGCACAGCCTAAGGCGGTAGCCACTACCGCTCGCCAATTCCAGCCGCGGCAATACCAATAAGTCCCTTCTTTGCGGTAAAGATCCGCCAGCACCAACTGCTTATTTCTAATCAACCAGTAATCTGTGATCAGCACTCCAGCGATCGCCCCTAATCCGCCTGAATAGCCAAGCAGCCAGGAGAAAATGTAACCAGAGGGATCGGCCACCAGCCGCCAGGGCTGCAACAAAATACCCAGCACTCCGGTAATCAGCCCGCCGATTCGAAAGGTAATGAACTTGGGAAAGGCGTTGGCAAAATCATTAGCCGGCGACACTACATTGGCTGCGATGTTTACCGAAAGAGTAGCCACGGCGATAGTAAACATCGAGACAGCGATAATCAATGGTTGGTCGAATAAACCGACCAGCTTGACCGGATCCCACAGTTCAGCCATCTTCGCCTGAGGATAGATGACCAGCGCCGAAGAGGTGATCACAACGCCCATCGCCGAAAAAATTGTCATCGCCGAGGGCAGCGCCACCACCTGACCGAGCGACTGCTCGCGCTGGCTGCGCCCGAAGCGAGTGAAATCAGGCATGTTCAAGGAAAGCGTAGCCCAGTAGCCGATCATCGCTGTAATGGACGGAATGAACACCGGCCAGAAATCAGACCAGGATTGAAACTTCCCCGCTTCCTTCAACATGCTCCCGAAGCCGTGAGCTTGCACTATCGCCCAACCCATCAGTAAGGCGGTCATCGTGATTACAAACGGTGCAGCCAGGTTCTCGACCTTCTTCAATAGATCCATCCCTCGAAAGATAATGTAGATGTTCAGCCCCCAAAACAACAAGAAAGACAGCCATTCAGTAGGAGTGTGCCCACCGACCGGTCCGCCCAACAAAGTCGGCCAACCAGGCACCATCGATTTCAGGAGCGTATAGACCGCCTGACCTCCAATCCAAGCCTGTATGCCAAACCAGCCACAAGCCACAACCGCTCGCATAAGCGCCGGCAAATTTGATCCCAAAGTACCGTAGCTAGCGCGAGCGTATACCGGAAACGGAATGCCATACTTCGTGCCGGGATGCGAGTTTAAAAGAATCGGCACCAATACGATCACGTTACCGATCAAGATAGTGAGGATCGCTTGCCACCAATTCATCCCCTCGGCGATCAAACCGGATGAAAGCATGTAAGTGGGAATGCAGCATGACATGCTGAACCAGAGTGCGACGTAAGTGTAGGTCGACCAATTGCGATTGGCGACCGGCACTGGAGCAAGATCGTGATTGTAGAACGGGCTTTCGGCAATCGACTCCAGGCAGGCAAGCTCAACCCGACCGTCTGCATGTTCGATCATTTGCGCCTGAGGTTCAGGCACGACCTTTGGTATCTGTCCTTCTTGTTCCATTTACAGCGCTCCGAAATTCGGTCTGGGACATCATATTATCGCACCGGTTGAAAGAGGAAATTTTGCAGGACAGATGCTATAACAGTGGCTGAGTTGGTCTCTGCCATGCAGGGAGGGCACACGACGATGCGTAAGCTTTGGCTCTGCCTGCTGACTGCTCTTCTAATAGCGGCTCCGGCAGCCGCTGCTGATTCGCAGCCGGCAGAAGGAGCGGCCTTGGTCCAAGGCTCAGCCGAATTCTCCGCGCCAGCATCAGGGAGTGAGATAAGCCGCTGGCAAAAACATTACGAAAAGGGCCGCAAAGACTATCACAGCCGGCTTTACACGAGCGCTCAACAGCACATTCTGGAGTCCATCAAAGAGGCTCGCCGATTCGGGTGGCAGGACAATCGCCTAGTGAAGAGCCGAAACGCACTTGCCGAGCTTTATTGCTCGCAAGGGAGATACACCGAAGCCCAGCAGATATTCGACTCGACACTCTCGCTCAGCAAAGGCAGCCAGTCAATTGAATACGCTCAAAGTTTAAATGGATTGGCCGCGATTGCACTTGCGCGCGGCAATTTCTCCAAGTCCGAATCGTTAAGCAGGCAAGCGCTTGCCATTCGTGAAAAGCTGCTCGGCAAAGAAAATGCAGCGGTCGGACAATCCTTGCATATTTTGGCAATGGCGCTGGCCAAGCAATCCTGGTTAGACGAAGCCGGGCCATTATTTGCTCGCTCGATCGCCATCCTGGAGAAAAATCCAGGCAGCGACGACTTCGATCTGGCCGATGGGCTGAGAGACATGGCGCTCTTCTATCAAGCACAAGGGAAGACCGACAAGAGCGCTCAACTCTTCACGAAGGCGATCACCTTAAAAGAGCGGTCGATCAGATTGGATATGCCGCCGGCGATCGCCGGTGTGATTAGCTTTCCCTGGGATGAAGGCTCTCCCGGCTCGGGACAGATAGTCGACGGTATGTATCCACTCAAATACATGACAGTCGGCGGACTGCGAATCGCCGCGACGGTAGTGCAGAGCATGAACCTGATAGACATCCTGATTTCACTCAAGAACACAACCGATCAAGCGATTGACGTGGGGGTCGGGCCGGTTAACCTTTCGACCGTCAGACCGAAAGTAAAGCAGTTCGAACGATTCAATCCGGATGCTATCGACTGGGTGCTCGAAGAAAATACCGTCTGGGACTGGACTCATCGCCAGCCTTCCCTGGCTATCTTGCAACAGAACACGATAGACCCCGGCAGCATCGCCACCCGCGCGCCGGCCTGTAAGGAGTGCCCGGGCGGCAATGTCTGGGGGCGCTACGGGCGCTGGGACTCTACTCCCGCCAGCCTTTCCTATTCGACCGCAAAGAATCGGGCTCGCTCCCAAATCGAATCAATTCTGATGGCCGGCGAAGTTAAGTGGGACACGGTCCGAGCGCTCGATATGAACATCGTGCGGATTGGACCCAATGAGTCGCGCAGCGGCCTGGTCTACTTTGCAAACCCGCATTTCGGCGAGGCAATCTTGAGAATTTTCGTCGGCAATACCTCCTTCGACTTTCCGTTTCGTTTGAACGGCTGAGGAGACAGCCTAAGTAATGTCCGCAACGACCGGCCGAAGATTGGATTGCAGGAGAGCGCTTGAGCGCTCCAAAACGAAGTAAAATAACTGCCGGGTGGAGACGAACAATGAAAGTTCAGGCGATTTTCAATCCAATCAGCGGCGCACTCCTTTTGACGGTGGCACTGGCGATAATTGCCGGCGCGCAGGCAGATTCTGACAACGACACCGGCGAGGCCCAGTCTGGCAACTCACCGGCTGCGACAGTTATCTCCAAAGCCCAGTCAGGAGATCGCGCCAGTCAGTTTAAACTGGCAAAGATGTATGAATCCGGTCAGGGCGTCGCTCAAGATGGGCTGGAGTCCATCAAATGGTATCGCAAAGCGGCAGATCAGGGCAGCGCGCCTGCCATGGTTAGGCTGGGCGAAGCGTATGACGCAGGCAGGCTGGTGGCACTCGACCAGGCAGAAGCGATCAAATGGTTTAAGCAAGCGGCTCAACTGGGCAATGCTCAGGCTGCCTATCAGCTGGGCAAACACTATGACACCGGCTCCGGTGTCGAGGCAGATCAAACCGAGTCGGTCAAATGGTACCGCCAGGCAGCTGAAAAGCACATGCCACGAGCCGAATTCAGCTTGGCGGAGAAATACCGCACCGGTCAGGGCATCGCTCAGGACTACGACGAAGCGATCAAATTGTACCGGCGCGCCTCTCGCAAAAAAGATGCTACCTCCCAATACCGGCTCGGCTTGATGTATTCCGCCGGCGATGGCTGCGAACGAAATCTACAGCTGGCTTATGTCTTTTTCAATCTAGCTTCAGCTTCTGACGATTCGGTGGCAAGCGACGCCAGAAGCAGGATGAACGACATCAGTTCGCAATTGTCAGAGCATGAGTTGAAAGATGCACAGTCGATCGCTCTAAATTACTACAATTCCACCGAAAGGCAAGCCCCGGCTCGCCGCCGCCGAAACAGATGACTTCAGCGCCGAATCTTCGGTCGGTGTCATTTTGAACTTGCGGAAGGCGGCGACTAGTTAAATAGGGTCAGGGGGATTCGAACCCCCTTCTCCGGCTTGAGAGACCGGCGTCCTTCCCGCTAGACGATAACCCCGCATTCAGGCAGCGCATCCGACTCACCTCATTTTCCTGCCTGAAACCACCTGTGGTGCAGCCTGAACAGACTGCGATTGGCCGGCGGCGCGATCGATCACCTCCTTGGCGCCGCTGCGAGTATGTCACCATGGGCGGTGCGGACGGCCCGCAGACCGCCCCTCCAGAACCGCTCCAGAAGTCAGTGGCCAAGCGAGAATACGACGTTGTCGCATTCTGTGCGCGAAGCCAAGCTCCAACCTGGGAGCAACTCTACCGCCTAGTCTGGGTGGCGAGGACTCGAACCTCAATTCTCAGATTCAGAGTCTGATTTCCTACCAGTTAGAAGACCACCCAATCTACCTTCGTGGGTGGGACAAAAACCAAAATCCCGAGCTCACGACCGGCGCTACTGCCGGTGGCAGACATTCAAGCTGTCGATGTATTTTGGTTCTCGTTGACTTCTTCGCATAAAAACTATCTCTACTTACTCAGGACAAGATTAGCATCATATCATGACTGGCTCGGCATGACAAGAGCCTGACTCAAGATTTCCAGCCGATTGAAATTTGTGAGCGCCCGGCAACTGCCACCACGCACGATACCATACCAAAACCGCTGTTAACGCCAAGGTGATACCAGCGAGGCGCCAAAATGCCATTTCGATTCCGCTGCGTGCGCGGCAGAATTGTGGATCAAACTCTTACTGATGCCGCTTAGACAAAGTACCAAGCAGATGGTGAGCAAAAGACCGGTGCCACGCGGCACGCCCAGTCCAGGATGCACGCGGCTATCGGCAGCCGCCTTGCTTACAACTTCTTTAGCCGTCGATTCCATTTGCTTATCGGTCTCCGGAGCTTCGGTCGAGGAAGCGCTTATCAGTCGAAACAGGGCGCCCTTTGTACAAGAATCGCCGGTCGGCGGAAATTCCACATCCCCAACTCGGGGGAAGCTTGTCGAGACAACCGGTTATGGACTCCACTTAAAGGACTAATCAATTAGGACAAGCCGGTCTGAGAACCGATATTGCCAGCCAAGCTTTCGGCTTCGGCCACTAGCTGATCGGACTCTTGAGTTCGGCCTAGCTTTTTCAGGAAATCGGCATAGGCTCGCAAAACTTGTTCTAGCCCGCGCCATTTTGCACGCTGGCGATAAGCATCAACCGAACGCTTGAAAGACTTCTCGGCATCTTCGTTTTTGCCTAGCTCTTGAAAGGTAATCGCCTGATCGTAAAGGAAGTCTTCGACTGGTCCCCAGGGCGTATCAGCCGCAGTGACAGCTTTCTTGAGGAGAGCTTCGGCATCGGTCCATTTACCGGTTTTCTCGTATAAATGGATGAGTCTTCCAGTCACATGAAGGATGTCCGGGCGATCCGCACGCGAAGTCTTTTGATGAATCTCGAGCGCTTTCTTAAGAAGCGGTTCGGCCTCTTCGAGCCGCCCCTGGGCCAGGTAGCACTCAGCCAGATGCTCGACGACCGGACCAACCTTTGCATGCTCTGGATAGTAAGCCGCCTCAAGCATTGTTTGGGCCTTTTTGAACTGCTCCTCGGCTGCCGGATAGCTCTTCTGCAAAAGGTCGAGCCGCCCAAGCGCAAAATGCGTCTCAGCTACGGCCGCAGCATTTGGACCCAATTCACTCTCCTTGAGCCGAAGCGCTTCATTGAGCCGGGAAGCTGCTTCTTCGTATCGGCCGAGCGTCTCGGCACGGGCGGCCTGCTGCTCTTTGACTTCGGCAGCATAGAGCGCGTTTTGAGTTTCTGACTGTTTCATAATCTGATTCTATCCAGGGTTGGTTTTCAAGCTAGCGAGCAGGAAGCTCCAGCTGATCTTATCGTGTCGAAAAGCAAATTACCCGCTAAGTAAACTCAGAAGCGGCCAGCAGTGCCGGACCTAAAGAGATTGGGATCAAATATATTGTTTGTCTAGGCAGCAATTTACCGAGGTAAAGGTGGACAAAAGCGACTTATTGCCTGGGCTGGCAGACCGCTATCACGAGTTTATCGAGCTCAGCCTGTCGACATCAGCTGGTGGTCCAGTCAGGCAGCAAACCGGCTGTCGTAAGCCAGCTCGAGCTGCTATTGTTGGATCATCTCGATGATCACGGCAAGCCGAGCCTGCCATATGTAACCGAGCTGTTCCTGGTAAGAAAGTTCGCCCACTAAGACATGCCGAGGTTACAAGCGAGAGTCCAACCGGCACTTTTCAAGAATTCCTTCGTCCATCTGGGCAAGAGGCGACAATTTAAGGAGGCGCTGTCATGACCAGGTTGCTAGTTAGAATACTTTTGTCCGCGCTGGCATTTATGTATATCCTGCCGATGATCGGTGGAATTACTTTCCATGGCGGCTTCGTATCCGCTATCGGCATGGCAGTCTTCTTTGGAATTATGGTTTGGCTGGTCGATATTGTGGCCGTGGCTCTGTCGGCGATGGTTGCGGTCGGCACGCTCGGCACGGCGCTTTTCTGGTTGATTCCGGTTTGGCTCTTAGGATTTTGGCTGCTGCCGGCGGTTGCGCTCAAACTTGTGTCCGATTTCATGCCCGCCTATCTGACTGTCTCCGGGTGGATTCCAGCCATTCTCGGTAGCTTGGTCCTGATGTTGGTCGGACTGGTAACGAGCGGATCGATGTACAACACGGTCAGACGACCAGCATAGACAAGCCGAACTAGTCCAAGCAAACACTGTTCCCAGGCGCATTCCCGGCGATGCGCCTGGTTCTTTCAGTCACCACCGGCGGAGCAGCGCCAGCGGTGCCGGAAGCAATAGCCGCAGCCGAAGCCACATTACTGTCAGTCAATCAGTAAGCAAACAAAAAACAGGCCCGGTCGGTCGAACCTTAGAGGAGGAGGAGAACTAGTCTTTCCTGCCGGACCTGTTTTCTGTCAACAGCACAATTTTCTCATTGGAAATTTCTACTTACAACCGTAAAATCCCCACCGCAGGCGTCGCTCGAGACCTCAATTAATTAGCAGGATGCAAGCACATATCTGACAATGTCAGCAATCATGTAGTAGGAGACATACCGCTTTAACACTAAACAGTTCGTCACGCTGCCCAAATTACGCTGTATTTGGTGTTTGGGCAAATGTATAATCTTCATTAACTCTATTCCGAAGGCAGCCGCGCAGATGACTCTTGCGATCGAGAATCTTTTATTTGAAGTCCTGGACCGGCAAGAAAGACCAGCTGAAGATGTAGCGGTCATACGCAGCGCCTATGAATTCGCCTACAAAGCGCACGACGGGCAGTTTCGCAAGTCTGAAGAACCCTATATCATCCATCCGGTGTCGGTGGCCAGAGTCCTGACCGAGCTCAACGCCGACCGTGAGACTATCTGCTCGGCCCTCCTGCACGATGTCGTCGAAGACTGCAACATAAGCCCGAAGGAGATCGAAGAAAAGTTCGGCGCTCAAGTCAGGAAGATAGTCGAAGGTGTAACCAAGCTCGGCAAATTCAGTTTCAGCTCCAAAGAAGAGCGCCAAGCCGAGAACTTCCGCAAGCTGATTGTGGCGATCGCCGAAGACGTCAGAGTGGTTTTGGTCAAATTGGCAGACCGGCTGCACAATATGCAGACGCTCGATCATATGGCCGAAAAGAAGCAAAAGGAGATAGCCAAAGAGACGCTCGAGATTTACGCCCCGCTGGCCAATCGCTTCGGATTAGGGAAGATGAAGTGGGAGCTCGAAGATTTGAGCTTGAAATATCTTCATCCCGATGAATTTCAACGAATTGAAGAGATGGTCGCAGCCAGTCGGGCGCAGCGAGAGGCGCTGATCGACCAGGCTGTCGCCACCCTTAAATCGGACGTCGAGTCGCGCGGGATCAATTCGGACATCGTCGGCCGGCCGAAGCATACGTACGGCATCTGGAAGAAGATGAACCTGCAGGGCAAATCGTTCGAAGAGCTTTATGACGTGCTGGCAATTCGCGTCATTATCGACAGCAGCGACGATAAGAATTACTGCGAGCTCGGCTCCGATCCAGACACGCAAAAGTGTTACGAGGTAATGGGCTTGGTGCACTCGCTGTTCCGACCGATTCCCGGACGCTTCAAAGACTACATAGCGATGGCCAAGCCGAACAACTACCAATCGCTCCACACGGTCGTAATCGGTCCGAAGGGTCATGCGATGGAGGTCCAAATCCGAACCAGGCGTATGCACCACGTGGCTGAATTCGGAATTGCAGCGCACTGGCGCTACAAAGAGAGCGACGGCGAATCAGTCAAAGCCGACAGTCCAATCGATCGTAAACTCGCCTGGCTCAGACAATTGGTCGAATGGCAGCAAGACTTGAAAGATTCACAAGAGTATCTCGATACAGTTAAGATGGACTTGTTCGCCGACGAAGTCTTCGTGTTTTCGCCGCGCGGTGATGTCTTCGATCTGCCGACCGGTTCGACACCGATTGACTTTGCCTACCGAATCCACACCGATATCGGTCATCACACGATTGGAGCAAGAATCAACGAGCGAATAGTTCCGTTGAATTCGGTGTTGAAAAACGGTGACATCGCCGAAATTATCACGGCCAAGAATGCTCATCCTCATATGGATTGGCTTAACTTCGCCCAGACGCACAGCGCAAAAAATCGCATCAGACAATGGTTCAAGAAACACCATCGCGAAGAGCATATTCAGCAAGGTCGCCAGATGCTGGAAGCCGAGCTCGGGCGGCAGGGGCTTGATGAACTGATCAAATCGGACAAGTTCAAAGAGATCGGCAAACGCCTGAATCTAACCGAATCAGACGACATTCTGGCCGCTATCGGCTACGGCGATCTCTCAACGACGCAAGTAGTCAACAAAGTGCGCGAGCAGGAATCACTGGAAAGTCGTGTCGCCAAGCGACTTACCTCCTTGCCGGCTCAACCGGAGCAGCGCCACGGCAATGTCGGAAGTTTGGGCGGTTTGATGCACCACCTGGCGAAATGCTGTTCGCCCGTGCCTGGTGAGGAGATAGTCGGCGTAGTTACGCGCGGCAGCGGGATCGCAGTCCATCGCAGCGACTGCAACAATTTGCTCAAGATTGAAGCCGAAAGACACATGCCTGTCGATTGGTCGCAGGAGCGAAACAATACTTATCCGGCCTCGCTGAAAGTAGAGTGCATCGATCGCGTTGGTATCGCCGGTGATATCTTGAAGAAGATCTCCGACTACAAAATCAACCTCAAGGATTTGCGGGTCGAAACGCATAAAGACTCGAAGACTGCCACAATTCATCTCATTCTTGATGTGCTCGATATCGATCAGCTGACCAGGATTTCGCAGGCGATCAGCCAAATTAGCGACGTCTTGCTCGTGCAACGCAGAGATCATCGTAAACGCGGCAACGGCACTAATAACGTGACACCGCTGCCGAAAGGCCGGAGCACAGAACCGCCACCCAAGAAGCAAGCCAAATCCCGCGAATGAGAATTGTCCTGGCAACCAAGAACCCCGGAAAGCTCAAAGAGTTTTCGCAACTTGCCGGTGATACTGACTGGCTGGACCTCGAGTTGGCACCGGACGATTATCAGGCCGAAGAGACCGGCGACACATTCATGGAGAATGCTGAAATCAAGGCGCGACAGGCAGCGAAATTGACCGCCATGATTTCGGTGGCCGATGATTCCGGAATCTGCGTAGAGGCACTCGACGGGCGACCCGGCGTTCATTCGTCGCGCTACTGCGATGGCGATGAAGCGCTCGGTCGCACCAAGCTGCTAGCCGAACTTGCGGCCGTACCGGCAGACAGGCGTGGTGCTACCTATGTTTGCAGTATGGTAGTTTGCGGAGCCGACGGCGCCGTGCTATTTTCTACCGAAGCTCTCTGGAGTGGACAGATTGGCTTTGCGGAAAAGGGCGCCAACGGGTTTGGATTCGACCCGATTTTTTATCTTCCCGACTGCCAGCTGACAGCAGCAGAGCTAAGCCCAGGCGAGAAAAACTCCGTATCTCACCGCGGGAAGGCCTGGCGACTGGTCCTCAAGTATCTGGCGACGATGGTGGCTACAAAAGCGATATGACGGAACAACTGCTTGCAGAAGACTTGAGCATCAGGCTCAATCTATTCGGATTTAGTCTGGCGAAGCTTGAGTCAATCTTGGCTAGCGGCGATCTCGACCTGGTAGCCAGACTGAAAGTAGCGCTGATGGAAAGCGAGGACGACCTGGGAGAGCTGCCCGAGGTGATCGCCGAGACCGGCAAGATTATCGCAGAGGCGATCGCCAAAGGAGCACCGCTTAACAGTCTGGTAATCGAAGGGGACGCGCACGTGCTGGCAGCATGCCTGCTTGCCGAGCACGACCAGGACTTTACCCCGACCGGATCGGACAGCTGGCAGGCCGGGGCTTACTGGACGCTAGCTCAACAGTTCGGCGAAGAGCTCGAACCGGAGTCCCGCAAAATGTTGGGCTATTTCTGCGAAGGCCGCCCGCTTTTCGGCAAGGTAATCGATACCGACAACAAATATTACGGCTATCTGACTGCCGCCGAGCTCGTTTTCCTCAAGCTCGAACTGGTGCAGCTGGAAGAATACGTCAAAGACTGGGAGGAAGCAGGAACGCTGGAGTTCCTGCGCGACTTGATCACCTGGTTGCACACGGTCGCCGAAGCAGAACAGGATCTTTGGTTCTACACCTGGTGAGCCTGACCGTCTTGAACTTTTCGGCGCCCGACAATACCGCCTAAGAGCGCCGAACCGAGTGCAACAGTCGAGATCAGCACCGCCGAAAGCAGAGCGCGCCAACCAAGTCCGGCTCCCATTGCCACCGTATCGAGAGCCAGCGAGAGCAGATTGCCGAAGAGATTGAGCATGTTTGCCAAGACTAGCGGCAAGATGGAAATTAGCGCGATTGAAAGCACGCTGCTCCAGCGCTTTGCACCGGAAAGCCGAACCGAAACTGCGGCTGCCGCCAGAGACAAGAACGAATAGGCCGCTAGCTCGAGGCGAAAGTCGACAGCTACCAAACTACAAGCAACCGCCATTGGCAAAAAGGCTGCCATCGCCGGCAGCAAGGCGACGATCGGGCGTCTCATGCGCTCGCTAAGCGAGCGGTAGACGCTCTGCCCGCCGATTAAACCGCCCAAATAGGCGCCCAGCCCGCAGACAGTCTGCCCGGCCGTACGAAGCGGATGGATAAGAAAGTCAGGCGGGCTACCTGAGAAGACAACCAAAGTCAGGAAAAGCAGAACGACAGCGGCTCCAGCCAATATCCATCCGCGCTTGGCGCCGGCTGCAGCCTTGAAATAACCGAGAAAAAGCCCGAACAACATTGGAATGATCGAACAGAGCAAACTGGTAAAAGCCATTACCCCCTGATTGGCTTCAGCCGCCTGCCCGTAAAGGCTGGCTATCAAATGGTATCCCCAGTCATATCCCACATGAACAGTGACTGCACCCAACCAGGCGGCGGCTGCACTGAGCAACAGCGCCATCACAAGCTTGAGCGGTTGCTTTCCAGCCGCTCCACAGACCAGTCCGGTGGACTCGGTTGCGACGGCGGCGGGCATCGAGCAGTGCTCCACTAACTCTTCGCCGGCCACCGTCCCTTTGCTTTTGGTCTCGGTTTTGGTTTGCCTCATCCTTCTCACCTTCACGATCAGTCTCTAGTTGGAACTGTGCTCTTATTGGCTTTCAACTTGCTGGCTCTGACCGATCTCGATGCTATCACCGGACGACGATCGCTTGCACGCACCTTGGCAAGCCGGACGCTCTTACAGCTCCTTTCATTACAGTTTGTACTGGCCGGATTAGGAAGGCTAAGTTTGTTAAGGTCGACTAATGAACAACAAATAGGCTGACTCCGCCGCGAGCCCAGTAGTCAGGAGCAGCTCCGGCTTCAAAAATTTCATGTATAACTCCGGACCGGTGCATATACAATCACTCAGTTGTCAGACCAGCGTGCCTGTTCAGATTCTGACGGCAAAGCTGAGCATCCCGTCGACCGAATAATTACGGATAGAAAGAGTCGTCAAGCGTGAAAGCCGGAATAGACAACGAGACAACCCAAACATTGCCCGCGGCGGACAGGCCACACACCGGCAACGAAGAGTTCGTGCATACACTCATGAATCTGCGAGACGGGCTCGAACGATTATTGACCGGCAGCGATCAAAGCGAGCCTGCCGATCCGGAGCGGTCGGTCCGGCAGGAGCGCAGCCTGGAGTTGCTGCTCTGGCTTCTAAACCTGGAATCGCGCTTGCCGCCGTACGGAGATGAGCAACCGGCTTAAGCGCGGTACGCACCACCGGTGATACCGCGCCGGCGAAGCACGGTCTACTTGAAGCGCTTGGCAAACGGCTTCGGCTTTGGCGCAGCCCAAAGCAATAATGGGTTGTTTTTTGATTGTAAAACATACCGGCGAGCCAGAGACAGGTTAAGGAACCGCCATATCAAGGCTCCAACTCGATCGCTGCCCGCACTACCCGGGGTAAAATTCTCTCTTTACTGGCTGTCTATCAATCTTCTTCAGTCGAGAGAATTTTATGGGATATCAGGATTTACGAGAGTTTATGCAAGTCCTCGAACGGGAGGGGGAGCTCGTCAGAATTGACACTCCGGTTTCAAGCGATCTTGAGATCGCCGAAATAACCGACCGGGTAAGCAAAGCATCGCCGGCAGAAAATAAGGCACTTCTGTTCACACAGGTAAGCGGCTACGATCTGCCAGTTTTAATCAATACTTTCGGCTCCCTCAAGCGAATGTGCCTCTCGCTGGAGGTGGAGAATCTCGACGAGATCGCCTGCCGGATCAGAAAGTTGGTCAAGCCGAAAGTTCCCGAGACGTTTCTCGATAAGCTGTCACTCCTGCCTACACTCCTGGCAGTCGGACAGTTTCCACCGAAGACGTCGAGCAAGCCAGCTCCTTGCCAGGAAGTAGTAATTACGGACCCGACCCAACCGATGCTGGACAAATTGCCGGTGATCAAATGCTGGCCTCACGACGCCGGACCGTTTATCACGCTGCCGGTTGTGATTACTCGCGATCCCAAAAGTGGAGTAAGAAATGTCGGCATCTACCGGCTGCAGCGCTACAGCAATCACACGACCGGCATGCACTGGCACAAGCACCATGACGGTGCGCGACATTTTGAGGACAGCCGCCGCGCGGCCCTCGGCGGCTCGACGGCCGGAGCAAAAACCGGCTCACAATCCACAGACGGCCAACCGCTCGAGCCTCCCAATTACGGCACATTTTTTGCCAAAGAGCCATACGAGAAGCCGGGCAACCGCCTGGAAGTAGCCGTAGCGCTGGGCTGCTGTCCGGCCGTAACCTATGCGGCGACCGCGCCGCTGCCGCCGGACATTGATGAGCTGGTCTTCGCCGGATTCTTGCGCCAGAGCCCGGTCAGACTCACAAAATGCAAGACCATCGATTTAGAAGTGCCAGCCAATGCGGAGATTGTAATTGAAGGATACGTCGATCAAAGCGAGCTGAAGGAGGAAGGCCCGTTCGGCGATCACACCGGTTTTTACAGTCTGGCAGGGCTGTTTCCTGTTTTCCATGTCACCGCTGTCACCCACCGCCGGAATCCTATTTATCAAACGATCATTGTCGGTAAGCCACCGCAAGAAGACTGTTACATGGGCAAAGCCACCGAGCGCATATTCTTGCCGATGGTGCAGCTCTTGGTGCCGGAGATCGTTGATATGAACCTACCCTGGGAAGGGGTGTTTCACAATTGCGTCATTCTTTCGATCGACAAGCGCTACCCCGGCCATGCGCGCAAGGTAATGAGTGCGGTCTGGGGTCTCGGTCAGTTGATGTTCACCAAGTTCTGCATCGTAGTGGACAAAGACGTAAACGTTCACGACCTGTCCGAAGTCGCCTTGAACGTCTTTGGCAACAGCGATCCACGCCGCGATATGATGTTCGTAGACGGACCGCTTGATATCCTCGATCATGCCTGCCCGATCCTGGGATATGGCTCGAAGGTGGGAATTGATGCCACACGCAAATGGCGGGCGGAAGGCTTCGAGCGTGATTGGCCCGAACCGATCGTCATGAGCGACGACATAAAGGAGAAAGTGTCCCGGCGCTGGAACGAGTACGGGCTGTCCGGTCGACTGCCGGTTCATCAAATCTGAAATCAGCTGAAACCTAAGGGCCAGCTTAAGCTGATCTGGGCTTAAGCTCCTCTTTCGTTGTCTAGAAAACAATTTACGTAAAATATGTTGAGATTTGCGAGAACCAGGGAATAAGACAGCTAGTCGCACAGTTCGAGCCTTCAAGCGGCAGAAGCGCTGAGCGATAAGGTGGGACTAACTCTTAGGTCAGGCATCATCGTTATGAAATCGGTCAAGCATTTGTGGGCTTGTCTATCAGCCCTTGTCGTCATTGTTTCGTTCTTCTATCTGCCGGCGCAGGGGCACCGCTCCCAGCCGCTAGAGATGTATCAGCGAGCCTGGCAGCTGGTGCGCGACAATTACTACGACTCAGCTTTCAACGGTCAAAACTGGACCAATTGGGAGCACCGTTACGACGGACAGATTCATTCGACAGCTGAAGCGCACAAAGCGATCAAATCAATGCTCGAGAGCTTGAACGATCCTTATACGCGCTTTCTGGATCCGCGGGCATTCCAGGACGAAAACGATGCGATCGACGCCAAGATAGTCGGCATCGGCATCAACCTGCAACAGTCTAAGGACCAAAATCATCTCATGGTCACCCGAACGATCGAAGGCAGTCCGGCCGACCTGGCAGGCATCGCCCAGGGAGACGAGATCATCGCGATCGATGGCAGTTCAGCTGTCGGTCTGACTCCGGAGCAAGCCGCCGAAAAGATTCGAGGGAAAGCAGGTTCGGACGTCATGATCGGCATCCGCCGCGATACCACTGCCAAGAATTTGAATATTACTCGCGCTGAGATATCGATTCACGCGGTGGCAGCCAAAGTTATCAAGCCGAACATAGGCTACATTCAGCTGTCTACCTTTATTTCAAACGATACAGCCAAAGAGTTTCGGGCTGCACTGCAAAAGCTGTCCGGTACGGACGGACTAATCGTAGATTTAAGAGACAATCCGGGCGGCCTTTTATCTAATGCACTCGAGATCGCCGACATGCTTCTGGAGACCGGCCCAATTGTCAGCACAATCGGCCGGCACGGCAGACACACCGACATGTCATCGGGCGAGCCGCTCACTCATCAACCGATTGCGGTGCTCGTCGACGAAGACAGCGCCAGCGCCAGCGAGATTCTAGCAGGCGCGCTGAAAGACAACGGTCGGGGAACAATCGTCGGCACTCGCACTTACGGGAAGGGACTCGTGCAAGAGATAAACCGCTTGCCTGGAGGGTCGGCCATACACATTACTGTTTCACGTTATTTGACTCCGTCTGGAACCGATATCAACAAGATCGGTGTGGCACCGGATATCCAAGTCGGCAAGAAAGATGAGCAGATGAAGGTGGCGCTCGAGTTCTTGAAAGAGAAGTTAGCCACCCTCCATCCAATTCATACCAGCGCTGTCTCTTTCGCTCGGTAAGTGATGCGGCCCGGGACAAAACAGCCGGTCGAGCTGGCTCGCCTTTGCTTTGGGTCAAGCTAAATAGCCTGAGAATCAGGCGATCGCCACTTGGAAAAGCGTAAAGCAACCGGCCAGGCTTTGCAGCCTACCTCACGAGAGAATACGGCGCCGGGACAGGTGAGCGCTTACGCTTGCAAGTGAAAGAAAACTGAAAGGTCGCTGTCCTAGACTGGTGATTGTGAGGCTTACACAAACTTTGTTTGCCAACAGTGCCAGCTGTCCAGACAACCGTCTTGTGTCGCCGCATATACCAGCAATCGCCCCGGTTACCCCCTTCCCAAACCGGGGCTTGTTGGCAGCCACGCATACTTGTCAACAATCGCTTGCGAGCAGTTTGTCGAACACGAATCAGCCCTTTCGTATCAGTATCTCAATTAAACGCGCGCGGTCTGAAATCGGACAGCGAGCGTATGCTAAGAAATGACGTAAGCGCTTGAAATTGTTTAACGCAACACGGCAAGATTCGAATGGACGCTCAAACTCTAACGCCGGTAAACGTCGACAGACTGAGACAGTTCCTAATCTCCATGGCCGAGCGCTGCGTGCATCCGGCTGCCGGGCAGCTAAAACACAGATTCGTCACTCCCAGCTATAGCGTTAATCCAGGCGGCGATGATCACTGGCCGGTGCCGGACCGATCTCTAACCGGGCATTATCTCCAGATGTACGACTGGGATGCATGCTTTTTCAGCCAGGTCGCACCGAAAGCCGGCATTTACGGCTTGGCCGAGGCGGTGGTATCAAATTTCGTGAATCTGCAAAACGACGAAGGTTACATTCCCAGGACAGTCTCGCCAAATCGAGTCTGGGACCAGGGCGACATTTGCAAGCCGTTTCTTGCGCAGGCGTTGCAATTCAATCTTGCCGGTCAAGACGGACCGGCAAAATCAATCAGCGCTGACCTGCTCGAGAAGCTCGAGGCTTATCTGGCGTACTTTGAGACGCACCGGCGGGACAAGACTGGTTTGTACCGGTGGCGCAACGTGCTGGAAAGCGGTGTCGATGACAATCTTGCGCTAATCTCTCCACGCTAGGCAGCCAAGGACGAGGACGCCAGCGCCAGGGACTTTCCGGACGCGAGATTACTGTCCTGCGATTTGAGCGCTTACCTGGTCGCGGAGATGCGCGCATTTGCTGGCTTGTGCGAGCTTGGCGGTCTACGGCAGAGAGCAATTGAACTAAAAGCACGCGCAGAGGAGCTCGCCGGGCAGATAGACGATCTACTTTGGAACGAACGACTCGGCATGTACTGCAATCGCGACACCACATCCGGTGCCGCGGTCGAACTCCGCAGCTGGACTGGCCTGGCTCCCGTTCTATTCGATGCAGCGAAAGCAGAGCGGATCGAGGAAGTGATCAAAGGGAACATCCTTTCTGAAACGCAGTTTCTCAGACCAGCTGGATTATCTTCAGTTGCCGCTTCAGAACCGCTCTACAATCAGGCCAAGCGTGGCTTGTACGGAAGGGCGATCGTGTCGAACTGGCAAGGCCCGATGTGGATTCTGCCAAACGCGCTCGCAGTCCGGTGTTTAGTCAGGCACGGCTTCAAGAGGGAAGCCAGGACGATTGCCCACCGCGTACTTGCCACCATATATGGTGGGCTGGCGAGCGCTGGTACCCTTTTCGAAAACTACAACGCTGAGACAGGAGAGCCGCTCTGGGCACCACATTTTATGAGCTGGAACATCATGGCGCTGGAGCTAATCGAACTGCTCGAAGATTTTTAGAAAGGCGGATTCAACTGGCAAGGATTGCCTAGCCGCCGCGAGCAGCTTCAGGATGTGGCGCAGTTTGCCCAGATCTCTTCCGCCTCGGCTTCGAGCTTGCTTGCTTCGTCGTCTCGATGCTGCTCTTTCAATACTCGCGCCATGCTCTCGAGGGCGATCGCGACATCCATATGATTGCGCCCGAACATCTCTTCGCGAATCCTAAGCACCCATTGATAAAAACGTTCGGCCTCCGGAAACTGTTCGTAAGTTTCATAGAGAGCGCCGAGACTGATGAGCGTCTCGGCCACCTTCGCATGCGTCTCGCCCAAAAGCTTTCGTCTGATTGCCAGCGCTCGCCAGAAGAGTGGCTCGGCATACATGGTCTTGCCGGAAGAGGCGTACATGCCGGCCAACTCCATCAAGCTGTCGGCAAAGCGTGGATTATCGCTGCCGAGCTCCCGCTCAATCTCGGCAACTTTGCTCCCTAATTGTGATTCCGGATCGCCGCGCATCAGGGACCCACCTCCCCAATACCAGTAAAGCACCGCTTGCTCCGTCTGGAACTCCCTACAATGAGTGATTTTTGAAACAAAAGCTAGAAACTCATGCCGCCTGCAGACGATCGAATGTACGGCGAAGCTGGTTAAGCGCTAAACTGCTGGCGCCGCGGGCAGACCTCTTGCAAAACGTCCTGCACCCTGGAAAGCAGCCGTCCCATTCCGACCCGCTTCAAGGCAGACACCAGCACCGGGTTCGGAACCTGCCCGGCCAACCAGTTCAAATCCTCATCCCGCATGCGATCGATCTTGTTGAGAACCGTGATCGTCGGCTTATCCACTGCACTGAGTTCGCTCAGGACGTCATAAACGCTGGCAATCTGCTCGAGCACATTGGGATGCGACGCATCGACTACATGCATCAAAACGTCTGCCACGATCACTTCTTCGAGCGTCGCTCCAAATGCGGCGATCAATGACGTCGGCAATTTCTTGATAAAACCAACCGTATCGGTGATCAAGACAGTACTTTGATCTGGCAATATTGTTCGTCTGGTGGCCGGATCCAGCGTGGCGAACAGCTTGTCCTCGACCAGCACTTCCGATTTCGTAAGTGAGTTCAAGAGAGTCGACTTGCCTGAATTAGTGTATCCAGTTAATGCCACCACAGGCAGATTCTCGAATGTCCGGCGCCTTCTCTGGGTATCTCGATAGCTTCTAATGCGCAGCGTCTCACGCTCGAGGAACGTAATACGATCGCGATTGCGCCGCCGGTCTACCTCCAGCTTCGTTTCGCCCGGACCTCTCGTGGCGATGCCGCCGCCCAGCCTGCTCAAGCTCAGCCCCTTTCCGACCAGGCGCGGATAGAGATACTTGAGTTGAGCGAGCTCGACTTGCAGCTTGCCCTCTTTGGTTTGAGCCCGTTGCGAAAACACGTCGAGAATGAGCTCGGTCCGGTCGATAACCTTTACTCCGACAACCTCTTCCAGATTGTGTTGTTGATTGGCAGTCAGCTCCTGGTCGATAATCACCAGATTCGCGCCAAGCTCCTGGACCAACAGGGCCAACTCTTGAACCTTGCCAGAGCCCAGGAAATAACGCGGGTCCGGTTGGGGCCTAGCCTGAGTGAGCCGCCCACATACCGCCGCGCCAGCCGTTCTGGTCAACATTGACAGCTCGTCGAGGTCATCTTCGACTTGCCAGGCATCGCTGTCCTGTCCGATCAGCCCGACCAAGACCGCCCGCTCTTCGCCGGCAGGTACTTGCAGCTTGGGAGCCAGGCGCCTGAATTCATACTCCAGCGCTTGGATCAACTCATTGAAGCTCTCGTCCTGTGCTCTGCGTGCCGTCAAGGGCGGCAGCTTCTTCCAGAGATTACCGTCGCTGTCGCGCCCCGGCAGAAGATGCGAGATGTGCACAACATCGGCCAGTCGCACTTGTTCACCACGATTGCGGCTGAAGGTACCTTCCGGATTCACCTCAATCAAAGCCAATAAATCCAAGCGGTTGCGAGCGAGACATTGCATATCTTGCTTGGACGGCCCGTCTCCAGACCCATCAGCGGCAGCTTTGCCGTTGCGTCCCTTTAAGTGCGTGTGAATAATCCTCTGCCCGCAGAGCCGTCCCGGTCCGACTCTTACCCCTCTCAACTCCGGAGTCTGCACATCAGCCGGCGGGCCAACAGTAACATTTACAACCTGCCCGTTCCGGTCGACAACGACAGAGAGCGGGTAGCCAGTTGTATGGGAGAAGTCGGCTAGCGATTCGGCTAGTTCGAGGGTGACGATGTTGTCCGCGGGAATTCGCTGCTGAAGCAGTCGCTCTAACTTCTTAATCTCCGATTTCTTAAGTCCTTTAGACTTTGCAAGATCCAGCTTGCCGTGCAAATTATGCCTCCTAAGAAATGGTGCCCCGCCGCGGTGTCAGATCTGTCTCACAACCGCATCATACCCCTGTTATCAGAAATTGCACCACAAATTTAATCTTGCAACAGAGCTCGACCCGCTCTCAGGAGATCAACAGCTGAGTCGATGGCGCAACAACGGCCTGGCCCCCGATTCACCGCAGCTCTTCGGGTTGGGAAGCACTTTCCCTGGATTGCACAATCCGCTGGGATCGAATGCTTCGCGCAACCACCCCATCGCTCTCAGCTCCGACTCGCTGAAAACAAACGGCATCGCCACTACCTTCTCCACCCCGATGCCATGCTCTCCCGATAAAGTACCTCCGAGATTGACACAAAGCTCGAGAATTTCCCGACCAGCCTTCATCACGCGCACCACCTCTGCCTCATTATCCTGGTGATAGAGGAGAGCCGGATGAAGATTGCCATCACCAGCATGATAGACGTTAGCGATCAATACCTCATGCTGGCGACCGATCTCGGCGATGCCATATATAGCTTCGGCCAGCTTCGAGCGGGGGATGACACCGTCGAGCACATATGCATGCGGCGCGATTCGCCCCAAGGCGCCAAAAGCGGACTTTCTCGCTTTCCAAATCGCCTCTCTCTCACCGGCGTCGGCAGCCCACTTCACACCGAATGCTGCCCGCTGGTCGACGCAACGAATGACAACCGCACGCTCGACTTCGATTGCCGCACGCGCACCATCGAGCTCCACAATCAGGAGCGCGCCTGCCTCGCTATTCAATCCGAGCTGGTGCGCATTCTCCACGGACTGAAGCGTAAGCTGATCGATCATCTCCATCGCCGCCGGCACGACGCCGGCCGCGACTATATCTGAAACTGCTTGCCCGCCCATCTCCACTGAAGGGAAATAGGCCAGCATCGTCTCGACCGATTCGGCTTTTGGCGTCAATCTCACGGTCACCTCGGTGGCCACACCGAGCGTTCCCTCTGAGCCAACAAACACTCCAAGCAGATCGAGTCCGAGAGCATCCCGCACCTTGCCACCAAATATAGTGACACTGCCATCGGGCAGCACCACTTTTGCCCCGGCCACATGATTGAGAGTCGTGCCGTACTTAAGCGTGTGCGGCCCGCCGGAATTTTCCGCCAGGTTGCCACCGATAGTGGAGGCCTTTTGACTGGAAGGATCGGGAGCGAAGTAAAGTCCATAACGCTCGCAAGCCTTGGAAATCGAGGAGTTGGTTGCACCGACTTGAACGGTCGCGATGAAATTATCCGGCTCCACCGAGATTACTTTCGTCATTCTGGTGAGCACCAGGCTGATACCACCCATGATGGTGGTCGCCCCACCGGACAGTCCGGTTCCAGCGCCGCGGGCGGTAAAGGGGACTCTGTACTTGTTGGCCAAGCGAACGACCGCCTGCACCGCATGCGTCGAGACAGGAAGTACAACCAGATCCGGCCGCGCCAGGTCGAGCGTCTCGCCGTCACACTGATAGACGGCGAGGTCGACCGGTGAGGTAAGCACATTGTCGTCTCCGACAACAGCTTTCAGTTCGTCAACCAGCTCCTGGAATTGGACAGACTTTGGATCCACCATGCCAAACACCAAAAGTAGAATACGGCGAAACTGAGTTGCGCCGTATGAATTCTAGCAGGAGTGACAATTCGGCTGTTAGCGCCCCGGCAGGATCTCGCGGTCGCCGACGGTATAGCGGAAAGCCCCGCGGCCGGCCATGTCGAACACGCCGAACTTGTCAACCGTCATCCGCCGCGAACCCTGTGGAAACTGCAACAGAGCTTGATCACCGTTGATCGATTTGATGCATTGCAAAATCAGCGCGTTAAACATCAGGTTGGGGCACTTCTGACTGAACTGAACGTTGCCGATTCGCCCTTCACGCGTCACAACATAAGAGACGCGCGCGACGAGCATCGGATTGGCGGTGAAGGCCTTATTGGCGAAAAACTTGAATCGTTCAAAGATCGCTTCGGCTACCCGGTGATGCCATTCATCCCAGGCCAATTGCATTTCTGGGCTGGAATCCGGATCGGCTGCGGCTGCATTTTGCGGAATCGCAGCTTGCAGAGAGGGGTCTTCATCGATCGGGATGAAAGTTCTAGGCGCTGCTTCTTGCGGCAAGAGCGCTGTTTGATCCGGGATACCCGGAATACCCTTACCGCGGAAATTGCCGCCGCCTTCATCTTCGGCATGCAATCCGAAGCTTGGTTTGGGTTTGAGACTGGCGCCCTGAAAGGCTTCCTTGGGAGCATCAAGCGCACCGTTGGCAGGAGCCGACTGATGATCGAACGGACTCTTTTCAATGTCCTTGCGACTCAAACTCGGTCCGCCTACGCCAGCCAGACCATCATCGGAGGGAACATTGTAACCCGCCTGGTCTACTTTCCCTCGCAACACCGTCTTGCCACCGGCCCAGGCGCTATCTGGCGCCGTCAGACTGAGGAAAGCAAGACCGAGTAAAACCGCTAGCGCCGAGGTAATTGTTCGTTTGAGAGAGATCATCTTGTTGTAAAACCCGTATGTTTGCCGTCGGGGTGTCCAGCCCAAAAGTACTGTAACTACGGCAAAGCTAGATTAATACACGGTTTCTCACATGTTAATACGTATTTCCCGCAGTTCGAGCTAGAATTTTGGTGATGAAAAGCATTATCGACAGCCATGCTCATTTGACCTGGGACACATTCGGGCAGGACCAGGCAGCAGTGATCGAGCGCGCTTTTAAGGAAGGTGTCGTCCAAATCGTCCAGGCCGGAGTCGATCTTCAATCTATTCCAGAGATGATTAAGGTGTCCGACCAATATGAAAGTATCTATTTTGGAGTCGGCATTCATCCGCATGAAGCCAAATTTTGGAGCCAAGAAGCAGAAAGCGCGTTAAAGGCCGCCGCCGGTCATCCGAAGATGGTCGCTGTCGGCGAATGCGGGCTGGACTACTACTACAATCACAGCGACCGCCAGGCTCAACAAGCAGCCTTTCGGGCTCAGGTCAGACTAGCCAGGACGCTCGGCAAGCCGCTCATTATTCATACGCGCGATGCCTGGGAGGAGACATTTGAGATCCTGGACGAGGAGAAAGCTTTTGAAGTAGGCGGCGTCTTTCATTGTTTCACCGGCGGACCGGAGGTTGTAGCACGGATCAAAGCGCTCGACTTCTATGTATCATTTTCCGGCATTGTCACTTTCAAAAATGCCAAGCCGATTCAGGAAGCAGCACCACTTTTCGCCGATGATCGCATCCTGGTCGAGACCGATTGCCCTTATCTCGCTCCGCTTCCGCACCGAGGGAAGCGAAACGAACCATCCTATGTTTGGTTCGTGGCTCAAAAGCTGGCAGACTTACGCGCAGTGGAATTAGCTTCCCTGGCAGCGCAGACTGCGGAGAATACCAGGAGACTCTTTAGATTGCCAGCGCCTGATGGTCCTTGAGAAGAGAGCAGCTGAGCGTCACTGCTTTGAGTCGGAGGTTGCCAGCGAACGCGGTATCTCCCTAACAGCAGAGATATACGGATGCTCGTTGGCAAACTGTTTTTGCATGTGATCGAGAGTCTCCAGAGTCTGCCGGTCTGGGATGATGCGGCCGAAGATAGTGTACTTGCCATCCAAGTGCGGGGCATTACCAAGCATAATTGAAAAGGACGTTACGGCCGTGTCGGGTTGATCGTAGCGGGCCATGCTCAGGCAACCCTTTTTATGCAGGACTCCGCCCTCGGTCTGGGCTGACACCTCGAGCGGCAACCGTCTCAACATCTCCTGAACTTCGGCCGAAAGCGGCGCCTTACCATCGGCCTTGCGATCGACTACATCGACTTGCAAGACAAAGTTCGGTTCGTAACGATTGATCCCGGTGCCGTCAAATGCTCCGGCCTTAAACAGCCTGTAAAGCTGGGTGGCGTGCTGCGGAGCAAACTTAGGATCCAATACGATGTGCAATTTGCCCTGCGAAGTATCGAGCTCGAGCACCTTCTCTTCTTGCAGCAACGGTCCGTCTCGCTTCAAATCAAACGGCGGATAAGGCGGAACGATATCATATGGGCTTTTGGCAGCGGCAGTGGTGCTACTAACAGTCGACAAAGACCGGTCGGTAAGATTTTTCACCCCGCAAAAAAGTCCATCCTTAGATGAAGCCAGCTCTAGAACCGGCAAGACGTTGTCCTGGTTGGCGACCTGAGTTTCGTCGAGCAGGTCGCGAGACGAGAAGCCGCTGTCGGCGACATAAACGCCATGAGAGACCATCGAATCTTGATTCTCTCCGGTCGGGTTGGAATACTTAGCCTCCAGCTCATAATGATGTCCAGCCGGCAAGAGGATACCTTGCTTGGAGATGATGTTGTCTATGGTCATGATCTGCAGACCACCGGCGGTCTTGGTCTTGACGTTGGCGGTAAAGATCGGGCGGCGGCTTTCGCCGTTGCATTGCACGAGCGATGCGGCGGTGCAAAGTGGGTGAATATGTGTCCATGCTGCATGAATACGCATATCCTTGTTGGCAAATCCGGGATCGCGCTCTTCGAGGATCGGTGTGCGCCAGGTATGATCTCCTGGTGGCACTACCCAATGACCGCTCAGTTTTCTTCCGGATTGATCTTTGAACACGCCGCCGGGAACGGTATTTGGTGCAGTCGTACCGGCCGATGTGCCGAGACAACTGGGAGCACCATTGTGCTCGACTTCGGTCGCTTCCTTCGACTCGCCACCGGTCACCACCACAATATACGGCACATACCAGAACAGAGCGGTGATCGGCTCCTTAGCATCGCTGTCCTTCAACAAATCAATTGTCAGCCGATGCTTTACGCGCCGGTGTTGTTCGGTTGTTCGATTGGCTGCCTGGAAGGTAAACGTCCACTTCTCATCGCTGGCGACCGGCACCGCCGTCCCTTCCGGAAAGTGAAAGTCGGTTTGCCCCTGGGTGAGCGTCATCACTCGCGTGTTGCCGCTATGTTGGGCTTTCGGAAACACTTTCTTTCTAAAAGCCGGATCTATATCCAGATTGAAGTGACAGATGAATTCCGCATTCGGCAAAGGTTTGTCGTTCTCGTCCAAGACGTCGAGGCGAACCCCCTTGAACCAGACGAGCTCGCGCTTCTTAGCCGAGGTGTCGACCAGGCCGACAGCCGAACCCAAAGCCGAACTGGCTGGCGCCGCACCATTCATGACGGGAGCGCCGCTGTTCATCGCCGGTGCATCCTTGGAATTTCCCTCCACGAACTTAATCATTGATTCCGGAATGACTAAATGCTTGGAGGCTAGCAAATCGCCGATTCTGAACTTCTGAGCGACCCACGGGCCTTCCATCGATCTGTATTTGCGATGGAGATCGAACGGACCGACTACAATCTCGACAGGCTCGACCGCTCCTTCCGGATTGACAACAGCACTCTTTCCGCTTCCGGCAGCGGAAGCGGAAAGAGTACACAAACAAGGCGCCCCAAATAGCAGCCCGCTGGTAATTGTGGGCAACATCCAGACCAACAGTTTTTTCAACGCCATACTAGACTCAAGCTCCAACCGTCGAGTGCATCTCGTCCAGGTACTTAGATATTATTCCCGTCCATCGCCCTCATTATGCCCTAGAAAGCTCTGACTTTGCCCGTTTCGTGACCTCGCTAACCGGAGTTGATAAGCGGCGTTCAGCCTGGAAAGCCTGGCCGGCGGCAAAGCGCTGTCAACCCTGAGCCTCGCGGGTGTACCAATCGCCAGGATGCCTGGTTACTATGCCTGCCAGCTCAAGCATCGTAAGCGACGCTGACAACTCACCGACCGGCATGCCGGTGCGTTCGCACAGCACGTCGAAATGAGTCGGCTCGTCAGACAAAAGCTCGAACAGCTCCTTTTCTCGACCAAACAGCTCAACTACCTGCGGCACTTTACTTCCGGTATGGCCGGCGGCCCAATTCATCTCATCCAAAATGTCTTTAAATGATCTGGTCAAATGAGCCATGTTCTTCATAATCAGCCAGTTGGTGCCTGCGGACATCAAGCTGTCAATCCTTCCTGGCAGGGCAAACACCTCTCGGTTCTGCTCGAAAGCCATCTTCGCCGTAATCAAAGCACCCGATTGCTCGCCTGCTTCGATCACCAAGAGAGCTTGTGACATCCCGGCGATGATCCGATTGCGAGCCGGAAAGCGCCAGGAATCCGGCTTTGTGCCCGGGAAGTACTCTGAGACCACTCCGCCCCGTCCTTGCTCAGTCAGCGCTTTATAAAGCGGCTTGTTCGACGACGGATAACAAACATCAGGACCGCAGCCGAGAACGGCTACGGTTTGCCCTCCGGCCTCGATTGCACCCCAATGAGCAAGGGAATCCACCCCGAAGGCCATGCCACTTATGATGGTGGCACCGGCGGCACCAAGATTGCGCGCGAACTCCTTGGCGTTTCGCTGACCATAACTCGTTGGACGTCGAGTTCCGACGATTGCCACCGTTGCCCCGATATCGCTCGGCACGAGGTCTCCCTTCACGTACAGGACGCAGGGCGGGTCATGAATCTCACGCAGGCGGGCCGGATAAAGCGGGTGACAGATCGGGTAAGCGACGACACCTTCCGCGCGCACCCTCTTCAAGAGATCGGCCGGGGATACCGCATCCCGATTGGCAATGAAGCGGTCGATCGTCTCTTCCGGCAATGCCCTTACATATCTCAGCACTGCCTTACCGGCTTTCCAGCCGGAAGCCGCGCTCTGTAGATGCTCGCATATAGCCCGAACCTTGGCAGCCCCAAGACCGATTCCATTCATTTGATCGAAGGCTAGCCAACAGCCGAGCTCTTCATCATCCAAGAAGTCGGCCGCCATGGGATTGAATTGCATGCTTAACGCGTCCTATCAATCGATACATTCGTCCATCTAGTTAAGTATACGTGTCGAACGATTGAGAAGTTCATTCGCCCTGGAAGCTCTGTCAGGCTTACCTTGCGGGCGGTTGCTCCGAACTTGGATAACGACTACGTAATTTCACCAGTTACATAGCGGTCGTAAGTTCTTATATTGATGCCTAAGTCGGATTGAGAGTACCGACCGCGCCCGCCACCCCCTAGGATCACAGCCAAAATGATCAAAATGCCGCTACAGACTTTATGCTCCAGAGCCACCTTTGGTCTGACCGCCGCTCTGATTTTGCTACCGGCATTGGGCCCGGTCAGCAGAGCCTCGCAGGATTATTCGATTACCGGCAAACGACCGTTCTCGTTGAAAGCGACTGTAAACGACCAAGCTAACGGGCAAGCCGAAGCAGACAGGCCGAGCTTGTCTCGTGAAGATGTCGCTATCATTCCGCCGGAGTCGCAGCCGCCGATGAGCCGCTTTGATCTGGGCGCCGAGGAAGGAGCCAACCGCGGGCCTGCGCAGCCGGTTGCCCAACCGCAAGTACCGCAAGAGCAGCCAGCCAGCTCGATGATAGAGTACGGTGTCGACTGGTCCCGCTGGGTCGGTCAGTTGGCCGATCGCTGGTATTACAAGCTGACTCAACTTGAAGAGCAGTCCGGTTTACAGTTTCATACGTCTCGACCATGTTTAATCAAATTCACCTGCTATCCAAACGGACAGGTCTCCGAAATGTTGCTCAAGCAGACCTCCGGTGTTCCTCTCTACGACCAGCTGCAAGGGCAAGCACTGCTTCAATGCCAACCGATTCAACCTTTCCCGCAAGGCACACAACGCAACAGTTTCACAATAGTACTGGGATGGGAATCTCATCCGCGCAAGCACGGCGAGCGTGATTACAAGCCGGGCAGCTTCGGACGCGGATTCCCGATGGAGATTGTCAAACAATGGATGAATCCCCGCTAACTCGACTTTTACTTACGGCACTTCTGGCAGCCTTCTTGGGCGCGCCCGCCAGCTGGGCGGCCGGCAGCAATGACACGGCTGTCTTGACGACGCTCGAAACCAAGTTGTTCTTTCGAAGCTACGCCAAAGACGAGCTTTCAGTGCGCTTGAGCCGGATCGAAAAACGGATGTACGGAGACGAATTAGGGGGCACGGTCGAAGAGAGACTGGCCCGCCTGGCAGAAAGTCAAAACATTCCGTTCAATCCGTACGCTCAAAGTCAGCCAGCAGCGAAGCCGGCCCCGGTCGAGGCGCAGACAGTTGAGAGCCGGACGCTTCAGCAACCGGAGCGGCAATCAGAGCCTGCGGACAGCAAAGTAAACGAGCTCGAAGAGCAGGACTGTGCGATCGATCGCGCGAAAGTGGCGGTGCGAGCGGCAAAAGACGAAGAGATCTCCAGGCTTTTGGCCGAAGGGGTCGGTTTCTGGCGCAACCGCAGAAGCCAGGAAGCGATTGAAAAGTTCGAGCAAGTAGTCAGACTCGACCCAAACAACGCCCAGGCTCATTTCAGCATGGGCATAATCGAAGAATCGCAAGGCAATTTCGTCGAAGCGCTTGCCAGCTATAAGAAGGCATCGCAGGCTCGCCCTAACAATACCGAGTATCGCGACGCGATGCTGGCCGCCGAGCAGAAATTCAATACCAAGCAAGCATCGGTCGAGAAACGCTCAGAGATTAGCCGTCTAGCAGAAGATGCTACCGCCGCCTACAAACGCGGTGAGTATCTCTCGGCGCTCGATCTCTACAAGACGATGGATCAAAAGACACCAAGACAAGCGCTGGTGAAATACAACATCGGCACCATCTATCTGGTGATGAAACAGCCCGAGCGAGCGCTCGCATACTACAAAGAAGCGCGCAAGCTGAGCCCAAACGAGCCCCGTTACGTAGAGGCATACGAGCATCTGCAGTCGGCAGTGAACAATGACGAGAACCAGCGCAAGCGCCAATACGGACAATACAAGCAACAGGCCAAGTTCAACACCGTAAAGCCGACTGTCGCGCCGATGAACGAAGGCGCAATGGCCAGCTTCGGAATTCTGGGAAGATCGCAGGCAGACGGGGTACTGGTGACCACAGTCGGATTAGCCAGCAAGGCACTCAAGGCCGGAATTCAGCGGGGCGACATCATTAAGTCAGTGGACGGCACGATGGTGAAGAACACCAAGGAGCTGAACGAACTGCTGTCACAGAAGCCTCCCGGCCAGCCGGTCCAACTGATCGTACAACGCGCGCGCGCGCTTTCACAAGTTGTCCTGTAGAGCCAAAACGTCTGCCGCGCCATGCAGCCAGCAAGAGCGCAACCGAGAGAAGAATCATTCATCGTCCTTTAAGATCGCGCATCGCCGAGTGTTTTTGCTTTAGGATATAAGATCATCCTCCCACTTCTTCAAACGACGACAAGTAACCGGCATCCGGGGAGGGAAAAGAGGTAGACCATGTCCACAAAGATTACCTATTGCGGTGTTTGAAACTATAAACCGACGGCTGTCAGGTTGGCAGCTGAATTGCAAGAAGCGCTGGGAGAGACGGCAGAACTAGTCGAGTCCTCCGGGGGCGTCTTCGAAGTCGAGTATCAAGGCAACTTGATCTTCTCTAAGAAGTTGCTGGATCGCTTCCCGAACGAGGGCGAGATCCTGAGCCTGATTGGTCAGTCCACTTCCGTTCAAACAAGAACTGAAACTAAGGTCTGACCGCCGCGAAACTTCGCTCCGCCAATGGTGGCACAACCGCCGGCGTAAGACTGGAGACTCTCACTACGTTGTAGACGGTATCACGCTCGACCGGCTGATATCCGGCCTCCGCGATCAGCCGCTCCATCTGGTCTTTCGCCATCTGGAGCGGAGTCTTGGCTCCGGCGGCGTGAGTAATCTTCTCTTCCATGATGGTGCCGTCCAAATCGTCGGCTCCAAATGAAAGTGCCAGCTGCGCAAGCTCCTGCCCTAATTGAATCCAGTACGCCTTGATGTGCGGGAAATTGTCGAGCAGCACTCTGGAGATGGCGACATCCTTGAGCAGATCGCTCTCACTGGGCTCGGTCACCTCATCCTTGATGTCTGTTCCCTCGTAGTAACATTTAAGTGGAATAAAGCACATGAAGCCGCCAGTAAGATCCTGCTGTTGCCTCAGCCGGAGCATATGATCGACCTTGTGCTCCGGCGACTCGCCGATGCCGGTGAGCATGGTGGCATTCGTCTTGAGCCCGACTTTGTGAGCCAGACCATGAATCTCCAGCCAAACTGAAGCCGGTGTCTTCTTTACCTTCATGCGGGCGCGCACACCGTCATCAAAAATTTCCGCGCCGCCGCCCGGCATTGAATCGAGCCCGGCTTCTTTCAAGCGGATCAAGGTCTCTTCAAAGCTCAACTTGGAAAGGCGGGAGAGATAATCTATCTCGACCGCCGTCAAAGCCTTCATGTGAATATGAGGCAGCTCGGTCTTAACTCTGCGCAAGACTTCCTCGTAATAATTAAGGTCGCAGGAAGGGTGAAGACCGCCGACCATGTGAATCTCGGATATACCCAGCTTTGCTCCGCGGTGAGCTTCGGTCAGCACTTTATCTACCGACCAGCGGTAGGCCCGGGATCGCTCATCGGGATTAGCGTACGAGCAAAAGCGACAGGTCTCCGCACAGAAGTTAGTGGGATTCAAGTGCATATTGTGGATGTAGTAAACGTATGATTCCCTGCCTGGACCAGCTTTCGCCCGCCTGGCGTACTCACCGAGCGCCCCCAGCGTAGCGAGATCGTCAGACTGGTAAAGCCGGATTGCGTCGTCGGCCGACAGCCGCTTTCCGCTTACTACTTTGTCGGCAATGTCCGAGAGCGGATGCGACTTGATTAGAGATTTTTCCAAAAGAGCAGTCACGACTGGACTCCTTGAGCCGGAAGCACCGATATTAACACATACGATTCGGGCCCGTCGTTCGGCTTCCAGAGCGCTTCTATAAAGATTTCAAAGGCTGGCGCGCAAGGAGCTCGATCGGCACTGACACCCCAAAATATTTGTCGTATACTTCAGTCCATAAAAAAATATAAGAAAACCAGCGCAATTCTCATGACAACCGAGGGAATAATGGTAATGGGGAAGATTGCTAAAACGGGAATCAATCATGGTGGCTTCATACGGCAAACAGAGACACGGCTTCGCTCCTGAAGCTATTAACGCGCCGCAGGAGGGACGGTCGTTGCAGCAGAATCGCAGTGTCGACCACAGTCCATTTCAGATTTACCATCCCGGCTCGGGACGAAGCTGGTGGTTGAAGCAAGGTGAGAATTCGATTGGTCGTGGCTTTCAAAACGACATCGTCGTAACCGATCTTTCCGTTTCGCGGCACCACGCCCGAATTTATGTAAATGGACAAACCATCTATATAAAGGACAGCAATAGCACAAACGGTATATTCGTTGCCGGTCAGCGCGTGCGCGAATGTGCGCTGCAACTCGACTGTATCTTCAAATTAGGCAAGGTAGAGCTCGCAATCATCAAACCAGCTGTCGACGACCGGTCGACGGATGCCTGGACAATGACCTGGGATTGACGGATTTAGATTACGCTCTGTCGTTTTCGGCTTTCTTTCGGGCTTACTTTTACTCTGTCTACGCCGAGCGCAACCAGATGTCTGCGCAAAAGCTCGAAGAAGCGAGTGCGATCCTGACCGCGAATGACAGCCAGATGATGAGCCTCAGTCAAGCAGACCGGATAACCAATTCCTTTCTCCACTTGCGCCACAGCTACCGCGACGGCCATTGAAAATGTCTGCGGAGAGCCTAGCAGCCAGTACGGAAACTCCAGACGCGCCACTTCGTAGCCGACATTCATGTATAGAAAGCAGGTGCGTTGCGCAGCCGGCAGGCAGCGGGCGGTGCTGGCACCGGAGGCAAAGGCAGCCGATCTCGTTTGCGGAGCAAGCATGCCGGCTAAAAGCTGTCTGTCCGAGAGTGGCCAAATCGCCGAGCACGGGAAGTCTTCTTCGTTCAAACTGCCGCAATGATTTCTGCAATCGCTTACGGGATAAGGACAGACCAGCACTCGCAAGGCATTGACCAGATCTGCGCTGCGGCTGTGGCTAACATAGCCCAAGAGCGGCACGCACGCCTCTTTCAGGGTTTCGAGCGCTCGCTCCAGCCGACGCATGTAACTTACCTGATAACTATCTGGCATCTTCTCGACCGACCAGGGAATGAGCGAGCCGTCAAGCATGGTAACCACCGGACCCTCTTGCTGGCGAGCTTGCATGGAAAGCTCGACGGCGATCTCCAGCTCGAGCAAGTTCCGCTCCAACGAGACGTACAATTCGTCGATATGCATCCGGCGCCGGTCCACCAGCGGATACAGGTCCTCCGGTTTGTGGAAGAGCCGGGGATGAGTCTCTAACTTGGGAGCTCGCTTGGTTGCATAGGAGACAACGGCCGTTCCGATGTTGAGCAGATAGCAGCTGTAAATCTCGTGATGGCTCGGCATGATCTGCGAGCCATCGGAAGCCACCACCGTTACCGGCTCTTCCCATCGCGCAAGGGGAAATTGCAGTCCGAAAGGCTCGAGCGGCAATGCCACCGGCCAGAGAACCCAGGGCAGACTCTCGGCAAGGCGCGCGGCGGCGGCCGCCGGGTCCTGGCAGGCAGCCTGGTAGGCTGAGACAGCTTGTCTCATCAACTCTTCGTGCAAGCCTTTGTCGGTCAGGCTCTCCTTGCCGACACCTTCGATTTGAACGAGCAGTTTTTGAAAATCAAGCACCGTATCTGCCTCCCTCCGCAGTCGGAAACTTAGCTAAGTGGATGCCCTGAGCGCCGATCGTATCTTATAGATTGTGTTTAGATCGGTCGGCAGCTGGTCGGCCTGCAAGCGGTCAAACAGTCTGCTCAAGCTTTGATTGCTGCCGGCAGACTCCACCGCAAGCCGGCCGAGCATCCGGCCCAGACTTCTGACCACCGGCTCGTAAGCTGGTATCGGTCGTCCTTGCGTCACGGCCTGAATGTCGCTTCCGGAGAGCTCGAAACCCTGATGGCAGGACGGAAACAGGTAGGGAACTTCATAGTCCACCAGAATCAAATGCTGCTCCGGCGTCACCACGAAGCACCCCGGCAGCAGCACCGGTGGCACCACCGGCGGCATCAAGCTTTGAAGGTAGATCAAGCTATTGCAGATCTGGACAGCCCAATCTGCAATCAAGGCAAAATCGACGGCACCGGCGGCTGCAAGAAAGTCTGTCAGGCTAGGCTCTAAGCGGTGTTCGCTCACCAGATAAAACGACCGCCGGTCTCTTACCTGGAAGTCGATTGCCGAAGCAACACCGGGGTGATCGATCGCCTGTATGACTTTGGATCGCCGCAATAGAACAGCCAGAACATCGGTATCAA
Source organism: Candidatus Obscuribacterales bacterium (assembly GCA_020050835.1). Taxonomy (GTDB): domain Bacteria; phylum Cyanobacteriota; class Vampirovibrionia; order Obscuribacterales; family Obscuribacteraceae; genus JAGVKB01. The sequence continues at coordinate 73,821 of JAGVKB010000066.1, forward strand.
ATATGGTGCCGGCTAGATTCTCGATTACTCTTAACTGAACAGGACAGCCCGCCGACCAGCGATCTTTCGCCGCCAGACGAGACAGCTTCAGGACTTCGCCCAACTCATCAGGAACAGTCGGCCGCAAATCCTCGTAACGCTCCAACCAGGAAGCGAAGCCTCCGCCCAATCCGGGCGAGGCTGTAATCTCCTCCTGTCCGACCGCGAGCGACGTGGGGCAATTGAGCTCTCCTTGGCTGTCAAAGCAGTATCCCAGACAAGCCAGCATCGCTTCTGAATCACCAAAGAACTGCTCGCAATGAGCGATTCTAGACGAGCAACTTGCTCGCAGCGGCTTGTGCTTGAAATGACTCTTAGCCGAGGACACCAGCTGCGAAAGACGGTCAACTGCTACCTGCGCGCCGGCGGTATCGGTATCCGGCATGAGCAGCAGGAAATGCCCTGATTGCGAGGCGCAGAGACGATCCGCGCCTCGGATCGTCTGGAGAAACGTCGTGGAAGCCAGATTCGACAGCTGTTCAGCCGCTTGCACGCTGACAGCACGTTTGACCTGTTCGAATTCCAACACTTGCAAGGCGGCCAGAGCAAACCCCCGGCCCTGTCGAACAAAGCGCTGGCTGCATTTGATCAGAGCCTGCCGGAAAGCAGTCGGGCTTAAGGCAGCAATCTTGCGATTTGTTGCCTGCCTTTCGCCCGAATCGGCGGCATTACGGCGTCTGTTCATCGAATGCGAAGACACGTTGCTATAATAGCATCGCAAGATGACTAAGCAGATCAAACCGCTACCTTCAACCACCCATCTGGCTCCGACGCTTGCGCAACGAGTGCAGCAATTGCGGGACTTTCGCAACCTGACGGTGAAAGACCTGGCAAAATTGTCGCGCTTTCCAATCGCCCGGATCGAAGATATAGAATCCGGACTGGAAAGCTGGTTGTCGGCTTCAGACCGCCAGCTGCTTGCCAAAGCGCTTTGCGTTGAGCCGGCCATTTTGCTGGAGGTAGAGACAAGAACAGGACTGGGAGACAACCAAGAGAAACAGGCGCTCGCTCAATACCTGTCGCGAGCTATTCTCGAGGGAGCGCGCGATCTGCAATGCCCTAATTGCGGTCATACCCTGCGCTGCAGCATTCAGGCAGGCTTCGATCTCGAAGGAAAGCCGATTCGATTTCCCAAAGCATTCTGCACGAAATGTCCGTTCGTCCTACGCTAGAGCGAAAGCCTGAGCGCCTTTATGCGGAGATCGAGCGTTTCATGAAGCATTGCTGAATAGTTTCGGCCAGCCGGGTACGCAGTTTCGTCAACCGCTGCGAGATCTCCAACCGTCGCTTTTGAAGATTGAGCAGATGTTTGCGTCGATGATCGACCAGCGCCTCGTCGAACAGCTCGTGCAAAGCGATCTCTTCACTTTGAGCCCACCAGAGGTCCTCGATCACGCTGCCGATCAAGTCGTACTCGGCCTCATTCAACATCTGATCAAAAAGCCGGTAATCGCTGCTCCATAAACTCTCAATCATCTGGCGAACTTGTAAACGAAGATGCTGAGCGCTGTTCGAAACGATCGTCGCGGTGAGCTCCTGGTCAAGCGGTCCGGTTCTCTCAGCCATCAACTTCAGCGCTTCTTGCAACAGATGCCGCTGAAATACCACTTGAGTGCAAAGAAGATCCGGCATATAACCGAGGAATACCATCTGTACAATCTCATTGCGGTCGGGCAAACCTTTAATTCGATTGCCGCTTCGAACGGAAAGATTGGACAACGCTTGCACCGACTCGAGATTGCTGGCGATCAGGTCGGTCAATCCGGACACTAAAGCCTCGCGAATCGGAGGCGCAGCCTGTGTCGAAGTGCACTGCCTGGCCATCAAAAACATGATATGTCGGCGCAAGAAGCTGAGATTGGCTCCGAGCTCCTCCAAAATCTTGACCGCGCCGCAGCCGGACACATCGATGATTCCGAGCAGCACATGCTCCGGCATTACCTCTTTCAAGCCGAAGTAACGACAATGATCTTGAGAGCGCCCAAAACCTTCGATTGCGCAATCACTATATGTAACCGGCACCACTACCGACTGGTCCGCCGATTTCGCTTCCGGAGTAATGACTGCCGGCACAGGCGGGGGAAACATCCTCTGTATCTCGTTCGTTACATCTTGACGATGAATTCCCATCGAAGCTAAAGCACGTGCGGCCAGGGATTCAGCATCGGTGGTTAGAGCCAAAAGGATATGCTCCGTGCCAACCTTACTACCGCTCAGACGCTTGCACTCGTCGGCGGCAGCCTTCAAAACCTGTAACGCCACATCGCTAAATCGCTTGAACATCAAATACTCCAAATGAGAATGCATTCATCAGAAGTGCCGGTGTTTGCCGGCTCAAAGGCATACTACTTGTTTATCTCTTCGACTGCAACATCCGATAAAATCTTGAGTTGTCCCGACTCTTCAAACGGGCGGAGGTGAGCCTTGAGAATATTGGTATCCAACGATGACGGCATCAACGCGCGCGGCATTCGCGTACTGGCTAAGAGACTGGCCGACGAAGCGGAGAACGAAGTATATGTAGTTGCTCCCGATCGCGAGCGCAGCGCGACCGGGCACGGATTGACTCTGCACAAGCCGCTGAGAGTCGACGAGATTCAGCTGGATGGAAATATGAAGCGAGTTTGGGCCACCACCGGCACTCCCAGTGATTGCGTGAAATTTGCCGTCTGTGCGCTGCTGGAAGAACATCCGGATGTGGTCGTCTCGGGCATTAATGCCGGCCCGAATATGGGCGGCGACGTTTTGTACTCAGGGACAGTTTCAGCGGCGATGGAAGGGGCGCTCCTTTCGATCCCAAGCATCGCTGTAAGCATGGGCGGCCGTAGCCCGAAACATTACGAGGTGGCCGCCGACTTCATCGCCTGCCTGCTCAAAGTGCTTTCCACCAGCGGTTTGCCACCGCGCACACTGCTTAACGTCAACGTACCCAATGTGCCGGCCTCTGAGATTCAAGGTGTAGCGATTACCGAGCTCGGGGTTCGCCTCTACAACGATACCTTCGAAAGACGTGAAGATCCGCGCGGGCGAACTTATTACTGGCTCTCCGGTCACGCAATCGAGGAGGGGGAAGCGGAGACAACCGATGTCTGGGCGGTCAAACACCACAAAATCTCCGTTACGCCGGTCACTTTCAACATGACCGACCGGAGCGGACTCGAGACGCTCAATGGCTGGTCCGCGCTCCACGACTTGAGCAAGTCCTGGATACCCGCAGCTAAGGCTCCGGCAGCAAAGGAATCCCGATGACCGGAGAGAATAGACCGACAAAGATTGAAGCGAACCTAGCACTCAAGACCATTCTCGACGATTCCGAATGGATGTTCAAAACCGGAGTCGGAGGCACTATCAATGCCATCTGCCTTGTGTTAAGCCTGGCCAGCACCTTTTGCCTGCCGGTGGTGGTGGCTTTGATGTCGCTAACAAACGGCTATGTGTTGAGAGTTGCCCGGGTTAAAGCCTCCGGACTGGAGAGCAAACTACCGGCTTGGAATGAGTGGCTGGACCTCATAATCTCCGGTCTTACCTGGCAAGCCATTCAATTCGGACTGTTTCTGGTGCCCTTGACTGCCGGCACCGTCTGCCTGCTGGTCGGTGCAGCCAGCGGAGCGATTAAGGTCAGCAGCCAGCTCTTCCTGCCGTGGGCGGTTACGGCCTTTCTGGCGACCTTTCTGTCCTGGTCGGCGATGAGTTTACTATCCCGATTCATGATGATCAATTTCGCGATAGAAGAACGCGTGCAATCCGGATTGGCAGTTGGTGCGACCTTGCGGAGAATCTGGAGCAATCCCGGCGATTTCCTGTCAGTCTGGCTGCTATCACTCGGGCTGCAGCTGGCCGCCTTGATTTTGCCGGCATTGACTGTGGTGGGAATCTTTCTTATCCCGTCGACCTTGTTCGTAGCCGAAATGCTGGGGGCATCCATCGCAGCTCAGGTTTGGACTGCTAACAAGCGATAGAGCAAAACAAAAGTCAATTTGGGACGACAGTTTTTATCCGTCCATCCGGCATCAAGCGCAGATGCCTGATTGAGCGAGTTATGTAAGGCGGCCCAGCCGGGGTGGCCACTGGTGCAGAGTTGAGCTGCTGCTCCAAACTCACGAGCCACTGCCCGCATTGGCTCAAGTTGACGGCGGCTTTACGCATCAACTTGCGGGCAGTCTCGCAGCCGAGATCGGCCGCCTCTTGCACCGAGGGAGGTACCAGCCTTCCGGCCGCCGCCAGAGCATGGGCATCCATCAAAGCTTGCAGGCCGGATTCAGGATTGGCAGCGCTGCCGTTAGCGACAGCCTTCAATTTGACTGAGGTGGCGGCTTTTCGGGCGCTGGCCGGGCGACTGACGCCGGTCACACTGGCAATCTGCTTGCTATTGACGGGGGCAGCTTTATCAGACGCCGCACTCAACTCCCCTGCAAATAGCGGCGAAATAAATGTCGTTGAAATAGTGAAAATGGTTGCAAACAACCAGCCGTTTTCTTGGAGCCGCCTTGCCAAGTTAGAGCCTCCAGCCGTTATCAGTCGGGTCCGGCAAATTATCTCATGCCCGGCCATGGTTACCAAGCAGCTCGGAATTATATCTTGATAACTACGTACAACCCGGCTAGTGCAGTGCGGCTGCTGTGATAAAATCACATTCATGGTGTCTGACTATTCTGTCAGACAATCGTGCTTTATGGACGACCCGCAGAGTACAAGCGAATTCTCGAATTCTGACGACCCTCCTCAATGGCGGCGGTCTCGTATTTTATTGCGTTTTTCCTTTAAAACTTTCATTGCGGCTCAGGCTTTTGCCCAGGAGCCGTTTTTTGGTGCCCGCCTGTAATCCCTTCAGCCTAAGGAGAGCGGCATCGCAAGATGCAGCGCTTTAACGAACATTCTCGAGTTTTTCATGCTTCCGGTCCTGATCTTCTTCAATGCCTTCTTCGTGGCTTCGGAGATGGCTTTAGCGCGGATTAGACGCACCCGGATCAACCAGTTAGCCGAAGAAGGAAGCAAAACGGCCGTTTTGGTTCAACAGCACCTGACTTCGCCTGACCGTTTCATCTCAGCCTGCCAGTTGGGAATTACCTTCGCCACCCTGGCCTTGGGAGCCATCGGTGAGAACGCTTTCGCAGAGGACCTCGTACACCTTGTCTCACAGTCTGGAGTTCCGGACAGCCGCGCGGTCACTTCGGCCGTGCATGTCGCCTGCTATTTCGTCGCTTTCTCGGTGACAGCTTTCTTGCAGACTATTTTCGGCGAACTCATTCCCAAAACTTGGACTTTCCAGAGAGCTGAAACCGTAATGATGGCCATCATCTGGCCGATGGAAGCCTGGTGCTGGTTGACGTCGCCAGCGCTGGTCATGCTCAACAAAGTGACCAGCTTAATCTTAAAAGCGATCAGCGTCGAGGACCCTCCCAGTCACCACTTCGTTCATACGGAAGAGGAGCTGAAAATGCTTGTTTCAGCCAGCCATGAAGAAGGTATGCTCGAAGAAGAGGAGGAAGAGATGCTTCATTCCGTCTTCGATTTCTCAGAAACGCATGCCAGCGAGGTTATGACACCGCGAAACGACATGATTTGCATCAGCGCCGATAGCACCATCAAGGAGTTCGTCGAGCTGGCCTTGAAGCATGGGCTCTCCCGTCTGCCGGTCTATGAAAAGGAGATGGACAGTATTTTCGGCGCCATTCACATTCGCGACGGCTTGCGCGCTTATATTGAACATAAAGAACATCTGTCGGTGCGAGATCTCGCGCGCAATGTTCTAATCGTTCCTGAAAACAAGCCGGTCGGCGATTTGTTGACTGAGTTCAAGAAAACCAAAACGCATATGGCGATTATCGTTGACGAGTACGGGAGTGCCCGGGGACTGCTCACAATCGAAGACCTTCTGGAAGAGTTGGTCGGTGAAATCGCCGACGAGCACGAGATAGTCCAGGTGATGATCGAACCGCAAGCAGACGGCACTCACCTGGTTGATGCCAAACTCTCCTTGTATGATGCCAATCAAGAGCTCGGTCTGCAGATTGTCGATGAAGAGTTCAATACCTTAGGCGGGCACGTTTTCGGACTGCTCGGTCGCGAGCCTCAAGCCGGCGACGAAGTAGCCAAAGACGGCTACACATTGAGGATTGAAGAGGCCGACAAACATCGAATCATCAAGCTGAGAGTAATTCGCAATGCTCCCGAGCCGCAAGAAGCCGAAGCGACCGTGCCTGCCACTAAATCCGATGGCGACAGAAGCGCCAATAAATCGAATGGAGACAAGAGCACATCAGAAGTCAATCCCAAGTCGCTTGAACATACTAAGTAAAGGCTCTTAACCCAAAAATGGCTCAGATTTACAACAGCTCATCGGTAAACGCTCCGAGCCAGTTAGACCTGGAACGGTGCGCCAAGCGATTTCACACCAAGAAGCATCTCGGCCAAAACTTCCTGATTGACCCGCAACAACTCGATCGAATTGCTGCCGCCCTCAACCTGTCGGGCCAGGACAACGTGCTGGAAATCGGTCCTGGTCTTGGCTTTCTCACTCATTACCTGGCGGCATCCGGCGCCAACGTAACGGCCGTCGAGCTGGATAGAAGCGCTGTCTGCCAACTGAATGAGCGCAAGTTGAGCAATCTGACGGTCGTGCACGCAGACTTTCTGAGCTACGACTTGACGGAATTGACCGGAAGGTTGAGCGATGGGCTCAAACTAAAAGTAGCGGGCAATGTCCCCTATCAAATTACTTCGAAAATACTGGCCCGCTTGTTCGGTGAGCTTGATTGCCCGTCTCCCTGGTTCCAAGCGCTGGATCAGATCGTAATGACGGTGCAGTTGGAGGTTGCCAGGCGATTTATTGCAACGCCCGGCAACGGAGACTACAGCCAGATTACCCTCCTGACCCAATACTTCAGCGAACCGGTGCTTTTAGAAATGGTGCCTGCAGCCAGATTTTATCCGGTGCCAAAAGTAGACTCGGCGGTGGTTATGTTTACACCACGCGCTCGGCCGCCGATCGATTGTCGAAACATGCGCCTGTTGCGCCAGATAGTCCAGGCCGGGTTCCGGCAACGACGCAAGATGTTGAAGAACAATCTCGCCTTTTTGTCGCTTTCGCCACCGGCTCTAAATTCAATTTTCAAGACGCTTAACTTCGATCCGCAGATTCGGGCAGAAAAACTCTCAATCCAACAATTCGCCCTTCTGACCGACGCCATAGACGAGCTAACAAGCAGGGATTCGAATTCAATCAATGCATAAAATCATTGCTCGAGCCCCGGCGAAACTCAATTTGACTTTTGATATCGTCGGAACGCTGCTGAACGGCTACCACGAAGTTGCCACGCTCTATCAGGCGCTCGACCTCGAAGATGAGCTTACCTTCGAGATCGAACCTGCCAGCACCACCAGCATCGAGATCATCGCCGCGGGCCACGAGGTTGTCCCTGACTTTCCAGCCGACGAATCAAACTTGATCTCAAAGTCAATCGAGTATTTTTTGTCCTCGCTTCCCGGTAATCCGGCGGTCAAAATCAAGGCGCAGGTTGAAAAAAACATTCCAATCGCCGCCGGAATGGGCGGTGGCAGCAGCGATGCCGCCGCCACCCTGGTCGCTCTTAACCTGTTTTTCGGACACCCGTTCGGCAAGGAAGAGCTGCTGGCACTGTCTAGCAAGTTGGGAGCAGACGTGCCCTTTTGCCTGGAAGGCGGCACTTGCATCGGACGCGGGCGCGGTGATGATTTGACGCAGATACGCCCTGCTGCCGGTCTGTCTTTCTTGCTGGTGAAGCCGAACAGTCTTTCAATCTCAACACCCTGGGCCTACAGTGCTTTCGACGAGTTTACCGGTATCGGCGAGCACCCCGATTTAGCAGCGGCTGTCGAGGCGCTCACATCCGGCGATCGCCAACGCATGGCAGACAGCTTCGGCAACGCCTTCGAACCGCTTATTTTCACCAGATTTCCCGCACTGCACTCATTGCAGAAGCTGCTCTTGGAGCTGGGCGCCTGGTGCGCACATCTAACCGGTAAGGGTCCAACCTTCTATGCGCTCGTGGAGAATCGCGAAATGGCGTGCCGATTGCGCGAACAACTATTGGAGAAGTACATACAAGAACAGGGAGCAGGCAGAGCGCAAACGCTCAATTGCCTGGTTGCCGAATCAGTGCAATATGGTGCACGATTGACCGGAGAGAGAATCGTAAATGCCTGCTAAACCGAAGAGCGGAGAGCTTGCGCAAGCGCGCAGCAAGACGGCACAAGCTCGGACAGCAAAAGCCGGCGGAAGTAAAAGGGCAGCGGCCGTCAAGCGCGTCAGCAAAGGGACCGCCTCGGCGATCTTAGATATTCTCTGCCGCACTTATCCGGATGCGGATTGTGAATTGACGTTCGCCAGCGACTTTCAACTGCTGATTGCGGTCATCTTGTCTGCCCAATGCACCGATGTGACGGTAAACAAGGTAACACCTTACCTGTTCAAGCGATTTCCGACTGCAAAAAAGCTCGCTGAAGCACCACTGGCTGAGATCAAGGAGATCATCAAGCCGACCGGCTTTTTCAACACAAAAGCCGCCAACATTCAAGCTTGCGCTCAGGCGCTCGTAACTGAGTTCGGCGGCACAGTGCCAGCCACGCTTGCAGAGCTCACGAAGTTGCCTGGAGTAGGACGCAAGACGGCCAATGTCGTACTCGGTGTGGTGCACAAGATACCGGGCTGGACGGTCGATACTCACGTGCAACGCCTGTCAAAGCGCCTGGGATTTACCGAGAATGCCTGCCCTCACAAAATTGAACAAGACCTTGAGGACATCTTCCCGCAACAAGACTGGTCGAAGCTGTCAATCACAATCATCTGGCACGGCCGTCGCTGCTGCTACGCCCGCCGCCCCAATTGCGCCGCCTGTCCGGTCAATCAGCTTTGCCCTGCCAGCACGGTTAAGGCTTTCTAGCTGCCAGCCAGAAAGCCTTAACCGCTCTCTGTTTCAACGCAACGCGAAACTCAGAAGGGCGGCAAGAAGAATCAGCAAAAGCGCATAGCCTTTCCCGCTGTTGGCAAGCGTCGCATATTGCCAAGTCGCAAGCGGTAAGCTATGTTTCAATCAGCTATTTCTGGTCAGAGTCTATCCCTGGAAAGCAGGATCAAATGGTGGCAGAGCTGGAGCAGACAAGAGCCAATCCTCTTGCCGACCTAACCTTTCGCTATCCGCTTCGCAAGTATCAAAAGGAGATCCTTGAGCTTGTCAACATAAAGCTCGAGCGAGGCGAGCGCAAACTGCATATAGTGGCGCCGCCTGGAGCAGGCAAAACGATCATGGGACTGCAGATTATCAGTCAACTGAAATGCAACAGCCTGATTCTCTGCCCCAACACCACAATTCAGTCCCAATGGGGGCAAAAATTCGATTTATTCCTGCCACCGGGCTTGGAAGGATTGGCTCAAAACGAGTTCATCGGCACTCATGAAGATCGCCCGCTCAAGCCGATTACGCTCCTTACCTACCAAGTGCTGTCCACCCCGGGGCGAGAGCAAGAATACCTGGAAAGACTCGCTCACCAATCCTGGGTAGACGAAATAGTAAAGAGCATGTCAGTCAGCGCCGGCGAGGCCGAGTTGCGCATATTGGAGTTAATGCAGAACAACCCGAAGGCTCGCCAGAAAGAGATCTCCCGGCACGTCAGCAGGCTGCGTCGCAAATTGACCGAGGTGATGGACCTTAAAGACGTTCTGCACGGCAACGCGCTCGAGCTTCTGCAAGCACTGCGGCGCCAGAAGTTTCAACTGGTGCTGTTCGACGAGTGCCACCACTTGACTGACTATTGGGCAGCCGTTATGCACCACCTGCTCAAGCGACTCGACAATCCGGTGGTCATCGGTCTTACCGGCACCCCGCCCGAAGGCAAAACCGCATCGCAGGAGACTCGTTATCTACAACTGGTAGGCGAGATCGACTACCAGGTACCGACCCCAGCGCTGGTGCGCGAAGGCGGGCTCTCCCCCTTTCAAGACCTCGTCTACTTTACCGAGCCAACCACAGGCGAAATGGACTTCCTGGAGCGGCAACACGAACAGTTTCACGAGTTGATTGAGGAGCTAACCAAGCCGACAGCCGGCGCGGTTCCGACCGGCGATGGTCAGTTCGACGAGGCGACTGCCGGCTCTATATCAGAGGCGGCAGCACCGCCCGAACAAACGCCAGGTCATGGTCCCTTGACCAGCTGGGTACTCAAACGCACGGCAGCGCTCGAGAAGGATGACTGGAGCAGTTTTCAGGAAAAGAGACCGGAAGCAGCAGCGGCCGTCACCCGCTTCCTTTGGAAGATGAAGCTGCCGATTCCGCATCAGACAGAGCTCTCCGACTCACTCCGGCAGGCACCATTCCTGGCGGACTGGATGATTCTTCTGGAGGATTTTGCGCTCAATTATCTCAAAACAAGCGCGAAGTCAGAAGATCACAAACTCTATGCTCATACCAAAGACGCAGTGCGTAAGCTGGGATATGGTCTGACTGAGCAGGGAATCCGCCGCCAGGCTTCTCCGGTCGACAGAGTGCTCGCCTACAGCAAGAGTAAACCACTGGCGGTGGCACAGATCCTGCAACTAGAGTACAAAAATTTGCAAGACCGCCTGAGAGCAGTAGTCGTGACCGACTTCGAGCAGATGTCTGCGACAACAGTCAAAGCGCTGAAGGGGGTTTTGAACGAGGAGTCTGGCGGAGCCAAGGCTGTTTTGCGAGAGCTGCTGAACAAAGATATCAGCCAGTACGTAAACCCGGCGCTTGTCACCGGCTCGCTTTTGGTCGTGGACCGGCGCGTGACGGACCAGTTTGTCGAGGCGGCCAGAGAGTATCTCCGGCGCGAAGGTTACGATTTCGAGCTGTTGGTCCGCAACGAAGAGAACGCGCTCTACAGCGAAATTACCGCCGGCTCTTCGAACTGGGAGACCAGGCTGTATGTAGGTCTGGCCACCGAGCTGTTCGAACGAGGGATAGTAAAATGCCTGGTCGGCACGCGCGGCATTTTCGGCGAAGGTTGGGACAGTCAGTCTCTCAACACGCTGATTGACCTGACTACTACCACCTCGCCTGTCTCGGTCAAACAACTGCGCGGCCGGTCGATTCGAATCAATACTAGCGATCCGCTCGCTGCACGAAAGGTAGCCAACAACTGGGATGTAGTCTGCATCGCCCCTGCGCTTGAAAAAGGACTCAACGACTACGACCGATTCGCTCGCAAGCATACCGGTTACTTTGGCATCTCTGACGACGGACAGATCGAATCCGGCGTCGGGCATGTTCATCCCTCCTTTTCAGAGCTGACACCAGCGGAAGTGTTCGCGTCTTCGCAACAGTTCAACTCCGAAATGCTAGAACGCGCGTTGGCGCGCGAGAATGTCTACGAGCTGTGGAAGGTCGGGCAACCTTATGGCAACCGGGAATTGGGCTGCGTCGAGGTATCGGGGCTGAGAAAGATTGCCCTGACGCCACCGCATATCAGGCGCAATCTTAAGTACAAGCCCCACGCCAGACAGCTCAGGTCGGCATTGAACGGCATCTGGTGGGAGTTTGCCGGACTGGGATGTCTCGCATCTTCGGCTCTGGCCTACTTCCTGACCGCTTGGGGCGTAACCGCCTTTGCGGCGCTGCTACCACTGGCGGTAGCGCTCGAGCTGGGCAGGCGGAAGCACAAGGCGCTCTACGGCAAGCTCCAGTCCGAGATTTGCCAACCGAACACGCAAGAGTCATCTTTGAGCGATATCGGAATCGCCCTGGTCTCAACTCTCAAAGAGCTAAAGCTTCTTCCTCGTACGGTAGGTAATGGCGATGTACGCGCCTCAATTCGAGCGGACGGCTCTTACCGCATCTTTCTCGATAATGTCGAGCCGGAGCATTCAAGACTGTTCGCTAATACTTTCAAGGAGGTAATGGCTCCTGTCAGCAACCAACCGTACCTGATCCCCAAGTATGAATACAGCTTTCCAAAGCCGCGCAAGAAGGGCGAAACAAATGAAGAGGCATTTTTTAAGGCATATCTAAGAGGGCGAGCCGAACCGAGAATTGGCAGCTATCACGCGCTGCCCAAGATCATCGCGCGCTCGGAGAAGGGGCGCGAAAGCTTTCAAGAATCCTGGAACAAGTATGTCAGTCCCGGCTTCGTGATTGCCACAGAGAAGAAGCCAGAGTTGTTGGACAAGTATTTTGGAGTCGGGCCGAGCCTGTCGCAACGATTGCTTTGGACCTGACAAATGTCTTGGTCTAAATCTTCATCTCGGCTCTCATCAAGAGACCGGAAAGAATCTCCAAAGCCTTGTCGTCCAGCTGATTGCTCTCTAAAGCCTGGCGAATCAGCTCTCTTTCGGCAGAATCAATCTGCCCGTCAGCCACAACCAGCTCATGAATGACTCGGGCCTCGTATTTCGAGACCTTGTTGTCATCATCGAGACATTGCCGGAGCGCTTCTTCCAGTGTCAACTTTGCAGTCACTATATCGCCTCCATGAGGGTTAATACCGCCGGCGGTAGCACATGTCATGAATAATGACAACTATCTAACAACCGATTGCGGTCATGATTGCAGATTATACTTAAACTGAATGAAATTGTGGGAGCAATGTCAATGGAAACTGGATGCACCATCGCAGAGATCAGACCAATCGAGCTCAAGCAGCGCCTGGCTGCCGGAGAAAACCCGGTAATACTTGACGTCCGCGAGCCACACGAGCTCGAGATCTGCCGCCTGGAAAATACCGCCCATATTCCGCTGGGCGCGCTGAAGGAGCGGATCTCAGAGCTGGAGCAGTTCAAGGGGCGAGAGATAGTAGTGTATTGCCGCTCGGGCGGGCGCAGCCAACGGGCCGCCAGCTTTCTGGCATCCAACGGCTTCAAGCCCGTATATAACTTGGTCGGTGGAATTCTGGCTTGGGCGGATGAGATAGATCCGTCACTAGCGCGCTACTAAAATCGATCGGTACTACCAGCTCAACTCTTCAGTATTGCTACGTGGCTCCTGCCAGGTAATGGTTTGGAGACTAGTCAAACTTCGGGTGCTAAAAGAGGCCCACTGATTAGTCTGAGTAGCTAAAGCCTCATCGAAATGAATCGCCGCATTACCAGAATTGTTGATGGTGTAACCCACAACGGCACCGAAGATTTGCCCGTTGCCGGACATAGTGACATTAGCTTGGGGAGCGTACAAAACTCCGTGGAAGTTCGCGTTTCCTGACAACGAGACATTTTGCGAGCCGCCGTACCAGACTTGGAAATTTCCAGGAATCTGCGAGTTGTTGGTTACCGCATTGCCAGATAGCTGGACTGGACTGGTTGACGAGTTACCGACAATGAAAAATCTCACCTGACCATATTGACCGTTGGAACCAGGAATCAACTGTAATCTGACGTTACCAGCGACCGTCAGCGAACTCAATTGATAATCGCCGGGAGGAAACCTGTAAATTTGATTGCCAGAAGGTGCTAGGGCACCCATATTGACCACGGTGCCAGCAGCAGGTTGTGCCAGCGTGAAGACAGCATTGCCCCCATTACCAGTCTGCGTCATGGCTGGATTTACCACTGTTGCCCCTTGTGGCACTCCAAGCGCTGGTTGCAGCGTATATGGATCCAAGGGGGAATTGCCAGAGCCAAACGGATTGTTATTCTTGTTGATAATCGCCGGGTCCGTTGGAAGTCCGCTATAGGTCCGGGGCGGAGTCGTGCTTGCACCTTGATTGCTCACACTGGCATTGCTGCTAAAGATCACGTTGCCATTTCCGGCGACACCATTGGTAATGATTTGATTTTTTATGGATGCATTTCCACCGGCGCTCAAGAGTGTAGAGGCCCCAGTCTGTATTATTCGGAGCGACCCGTTAATGGTGGCATTGCCGTTGAGAACAACCGGCGAGCCGGAGGACGGCAACGGCGTGGCATTGCTTCCAATGTCACCACCGAGATTGTCGACATTAGCTCCGCCGTAATTGGCCCAGGGCCCCGAGCCAAGAAAGACACTGCGATTGTAACCATCGATAGTGCTGTTACCCGTCATTGATACCGACTTCTGGCCGAACAAAGCATACTTGAAATATGGGTTGGCACCACTGCCAGTATTGTAGTTCGGCGTCAAGATCACTCGAATCTTCTTCTGCAGACCGGCATACTCAGCCTTGGCGGTGACAATGTACCAATCGTTAGCATTAGAGGTAGAAGTATAAATCGCCGAGGATGTAGGCGGAGCCTGCCTGACGACCTTAACGCTTACATTGACGCCATTGTTGCCGAGGGCCACCGCCGGCACGACGTTGTAACTGCCACCAATCAGCGTGCTGGTAACCGCTCCGGCCGAAATCGATGAGTTCATCTGGGCGACCGCATAATCAAGACCCGCTTCCGCTGCGCTCCTCATAATAGTCATGTACTTACCGCCTGCAGCCCGCTGATACATCGGCAAAACAGAAGCGGAGATAGCAAACAGCCACATCATTGTGACCACGCCCAGCGCCGTCACAGCTACCAGCGAGAAGCCGGAGCTGCGATCAGCCAGCCGACCTCGAACCATCTTGCAGGATATAAGCTTACAAGCACGTTTTCGCCGAAAGGAAGTGATAATTGAAGTCATAACCTGCACCATTATTTTGCGCGCATAGCTCTAGCTACCTAATTCATCGGCTGTGGCAGTGACGGTTTGAACATTGTTGTTTCGGGCATAGACTTCACTCTTGATTCCAACCACCGTCGGAGCATTGCTACCGTTGGCGTTGTTTAAGACCTCGAACTGGATTAAAACTCCTGTCAAATTGGCATTGGTAAGCCCATTCTGGTCGGTGCCCTGATCGGCCGGAGTGCCGTTGCCGGTCTTATCTATGAACTGAAACACCACCGGCGGATTGGTCAAACTTACCGGCTGAGAATTGGCGGTCGGACCGACAATTCCCTTCAAGAGAGTTTGGGGAGGATCGGATGATACATCGAGCGATGAATTGATACCAGGGAAACCAGATACCTGCAGCATGAAGGTCGGGTTGCTGTCGGAGGAGCTCGGATCTCTAACTACCATGTAAATCAGCGTATCGACGTTGTCCTCATTGGCAGGCAAGCCCGGATTGCCGAATCCTTGAGCCAATCCGACTGGGAATCCGTTTGCATCAAATACCGGAATCTGAACGATCAGGCATTGATTGCTCAGTGTGTAGCCCGGATAAGGAGCGGTCGGCCAGGGCAATTGAGGATAACCACGAAAGCGCGATGGAATCGGACCGGAGGGATAAATCGGATTGTTGGCGGAAGGAAACTTGTTTGAGCCGCCAAAGCCCCAGACTACAGTTGGTGATGTTTCCAGTTGAATCGGTGCGCCGTAAACATCGCCGAGGTTGCGAGCCATTCGTACATCTCTGCCAATCCGCTCAATCGCCGTGCGAGAAGCGTTTAGATTATCGACCTTATTCGACATGCGGATCTCAGTCATGCCATTGAGCATTACCAGACCGGCGATGCCGGCACCAACAAAGGCGATTACCAGACAGGACGCCAGCATTTCAACTAATGTGAAACCAGCTTGCAAACGTATTCGTTGTGTCGGTGCCACTTTCATAGGTTCAGTAGATGTGTATTCCGTTTTTTGCCACGAGCGTACTGACCGTGTAAGTTCTGACATCAGGACCTTCAGTCCAGTTAATAGTGATTGTGACTGTCTTGGTATTGGCCAATTGTCCGCTCGTGCCGTTATCCACTACCGATTCAGTGATGGCGGCATCCAGACCGAGCTGTTGAAACTGCGTGGCAGCGGCACAAGCTGTCTGATCTACCCCTTTTGCCCTCTCGAGGGGAGTTCTCCAGTCGTGGCTGTAGAGGTCAAATAGTAACGGACGCGGATTCACATCGGCCGGCCCGGCTTGCCCGATCTCCCGCCGGTTCAAGAGTAAAGAATACGTACCAGCGCTGAGATTGCCGTAGAGCGTATTCCTGACATTATCAATCTGCTCTTGAGCGAGCGCGGCTGCAATGATCTGATTCTGACCGGAAGTCGAAAGTCGCTCGGTTTGGGCAAGAGTACCCACGAGAGCAGCACAGAGCATTGAGCTGGTGGCGATCGCCATGATCAGCTCGATCATGTAGACACCGGATTCAGTCCGCGACTGGATGCGCTCGCGACTACGCAAGACGATTTTCATAGGTTTTACTTCCCTGATCTACGCTGCCTTTTCTATACCCGACAGCCGGCAAGCACAAACGCAAAAAAGCTTGAAAGGCGCTCTCTTATTGAACTTTAATCGGACACCAATAAATTAAACGGCGTTAATTTCGCTAGAAATCCCCGTCTCAGGGGATGGTCACCGTACCACGAGCGTCAACTTCGACCCGGCAACTCCGCCCTCGCCCGGTCAGAACAAACGAACTAGCCGCTTGCGGCACACCTTGCGGGTCAACTTTCAACTCTCCGGTGGTGAAGACACCGCCGGGAAGCTCTCTGCGGTCTACTTCTTGCAAATGTGAAGTGACCACCAGCGTGCAAGGACGACTAGGGGTGGCAGGCAGCACCTTGAGCTCGAGGAACTGATTGGCGCTGCGCGCCTTAAACTCAATGTCGCGCAGGTCTTTGGCAAACTGCAAAGCAGCTTCATGCACTCGCCAGCTTTCAATTGAATCTTGGCAAAGCTGCCAGAAAAGCCCGCACATCGCCAGAGCGGACACAGCCAGAAGCAGTTGTTCGAGCCGATTGACATGACGCATGCGATTGAGCGAGAAGTTAACCATATGTGGTGGCACGAGGGTGGAAGCCTACCGGCTACTCGACCATGTTACCAATTTCAGAAGCTTGAATACAACTCATAATGATCAGACCACTCGACCTGATTGTTATCCAGGCCAATCTTCTGGGTATATCAAGTTCAGCAGCCATCACCGCTAGTCGCCTGGGCCTGTCAGCTCGTCGGATGAGTTGGGAAGCTGGCTGTTTCCGGGGGGAAAGGGGACGATCAATCGGCCGAGGGTCGAGTATTCGACTTCGGAGGGCAGAATGCTCCATCGAATGGCTAGCCATTTGACAGCGCCAAGACAGCAAGAATTTCCGCGCCGGCAGCGCGGAGACCTGTTGATTGAAGTCTTAATCGCCATGTTTGTCGCTACGCTATTTGCCGCAGCAATCTTGCAGATGTACGTGCAGACATTTTCGATCGGCAACAACGCTCAAGACCAGATTATGGCAGCCAGCCTCGGACAAGCATGCGTAGACGCCCTGAGAGCGCTGCCGTATGAGACAGTTTTAGAAGAGGCTCAGACCAGCCAGACTCATTATGCCGTAGTCAACGGCTCACCTGGCACGGACACACTATTCGTCAGACCGTTGCTACAGGACACCAGCGTGCTGACCTACACGGCCGGAGCCGATTCTGTCACGCAAGCAGGACTGACCAATCGCTTTGAAGTCGTAAACAATCAAGTGGTAATCAATATCACTCCTCAATCCAGCAACACCATTCTCGTCGACGTTTTAATTGACTATCTCGATTCGACCGGACCACACTCTTACCACACCTATACTATCCTCGTTAAGAACGGACTGAACAGCTGAGGCAGATGATTCACACTCACCGAACAAGAGAGCAAGAGAGACGAAGCAACGAGAGCGGAGCCACGCTCATCTCCGTTTTGGTGGCAGCGCTCCTGGTCGGATTTATCGAGCTGGAGATGCTCGGATTGCTTTCGCTCAACAGCGCTCAAGGAAGCTTTCTCTGGGCGCGAATGGATACATTGAACTCTGTTAACTACAGCCTGAATGCGATGGGACAACGAGTGCGCTCGGCTCGAAACATCGGCGATCTCTATGGCGAAGCTCCACCGCCGCAAGGGCAAGTCGTGCAGAATCTCCCGCCCGGGCCTCAACAACACCCGGAAGCCGTGGACCCAAGCCAGATGCCGAATGCATCAATCCAGAACGGCTCCGTCACGCTGGTATCCAATCACTTCCCATCTGCCGGTGACATACTTTATGGACCGCAAGGCAGCATGACGGTCACCAGCTGGCCATGGGACGGCGGTCAGGGCAACCCCTACACGCTCTCATCGACCTGCCTGGTTATTCAAGTACCCAACTTCGACAGCAACGGCTTTCCGATGTCGCTCCCCCCGGCGTTCAGCGGAGCTGTTCCGCTGTCTGCCCTGGATACTTATGTATACAAAGTTGTTCCGGACCCAAACCCGGCGCATGCTGGCGAGTATCAACTACAGATGGCCTACTTTCCATCTCCTGCCGCCTTGACCAATGCACCGACCGGAATCGGTCCCGGTACCTTGACCACCGTGCTGACCGGCATAGTCGGTCCGAAGGATGCATCCGGTGACATCTGCGTCTTTCAATACGTGGAGAAGAACCTCAACACCGTCACGACGACAGTGAATGCGGCGAACCTGCAGAACTACTCCGGGGTTGTCGTCAACCTGCAGGTGGTCAACATGGATGCCCGCGGGCACAAATCACTCCTGCCTGTACGCACCGAGATGTACATGCGTAACAACGTGGCAGCCACTACCATCGGCAGCCCACCACCGACCTGACCTCAACAAAGGACTTTGCAGTCGATATGTTAAAAACTCTTACGACAACTAAGTCACGCGCTCGCCACCTACATCCGGCCGGCAGAAGCGAAACTCGCAGTCGGCTTTCGCTTGCCAACGGCTTCGCTCTTCCTAATGTGCTTGCGCTCTCGATGGTCATCATCATGTTCGCAACCGGATTGCTTTCTGCGATGATGCCAATTTATCAACGGACCGGCGCGACGAAAAATGCCAACACAGCACGAGCGGTAGCCGAAGCGGCTCTCGATTACGTGATTGGGCGGCTGAACACAGGTCTTGCTGCGGGCGTGATCGATACAACCTACGATCCTGGGACGGCTGCCGGCAGCTCCAAGTTGTCCAGCATAGATCCAATCATGACGCTCGGATTCACCTTCGGCAACAACACCGTACCGCAGATTAACATCCTGGTCGAGAACCTGCCTACCATCGAGAATCCGCTCAGCCCTCCTTATCCGAGCGACCCGGCGACCCCGCTGTTTAAGTCGCAGTTCTCCAATAAATCAATCCTCTACGACCCGAGCTTGACGAGCCTTTCCTATCAAACGAACTGCTTTCTGCGCCAGCCTGGCAGCCAGGACACTCAGGGAGCAAGCTACGCCAATCCTTACAGACGCGTGACAGTGACGGTCATATTAGGCTCTGTGATCAAGAATGTGCGAGTCATTCTTCAACCGATTGTGACAGCGAGCAACACTTCCACTACTGCCGGAGCCGGTTTCCCGTTTGCACTGTTCGGCACGCAACGGGTGGAATTGGTCGGACAAGCCGCCACTACCAGTTACAACAGCACAGACCCCAGACTCTACGCCGACATCGGCACATTTGGAGCGACCAATCAGGTCGGTACCGGCAGCTTGACGCGCGGAGTAGCGCAAGGCGGCTATCAGCACGAATTCCCCAATCCGGTCGCCTTCCAGACCCAACAGATTCAAGCAACGATGACCACCTGGAGCGCGGCTCCCGTAGCTCAAGCACCATGGGTGCAGATAATGGGAAATGTCTTCTCAAACGGCGACACCACCGGTTATTGGCCGCGCTCGCCGGCCACAGGACCGTTCGCCAATCCATCGGGCGCCCAACCGTTTAATAATGTATTCGGATTACCGGACGGCACTATATACGGCGCTCCCGACGGCGTCAACAATGCCAATACACAGCCTGTGCCGGTCACCGGCAACGGCTGGAGCGGAGGTATAACCACCAGCTATCAACAGTACGCCAAGCCTCAGCTTCCCGCTGTCCCGCAGGCTGCATCCGGGGCCATGAACCTGGGCAGCATCACTCTGGGTAACGGACAGACACTTCAAGTCACGTCCAGCGTCTCGACACCGGTTTTGACCGGCAATGCGCAAAAGATTCCACCGGGCGACTATATAGTCAACACGGTCACACTGAGCGGAAATGCTCAAATCAATATCGACGCCGGAGCAGGCCAAACAAGGTTCTTCCTGCAAGGTGCCAATGGTGGCACCACAGCCATGTCGGTCTCCAACACATCATCTATCAACATGAATGGTATCACTGCCTCCACCAATACGAACACCACCGGCAACAACGGCGTAGCAGGCACAGCCGGAGCTTCTCAACTAGCTATCACTCCAACCTCGCAGATAACCGAGACGGCTGGCAACGCCAACCAACTCCAACTCTTCTACGGCGGAACGCAGAATATTTTCCTGCTCGGCAACGAGCGCATGGTGATATATGCCCCCAATGCTACAGTCAACATCGGCTCGCAACCGGTAAGCAATCCAGCCAATTTCTACGGCGCAATTGTAGCCGGCGTAGCAAGAGTAATGTCATCATTTTCAAGCGGAGCCGGAGCCTTTATGCATTACGATTACAACCTTTACCCGCGCAACATGTCAGCCTTAATCGACCCGGTGTCAATCGGAGCTGTCCCAGCCATGGTTACCGGCAGCAGGCCACTGATTACTGGCTACCGAGCAGTAACCTGGCAAGAAGCCGTGATCCCATCTACAAACCTTTCACAGGTCAGATGGTACTGAGCCTCAATCAATGCACAACTCGCAATCATGCGGTCATCTGACCTGCGCTTTCAAACTTAAGTTCGGCCCCTACGCAAATCTCTCCGTCCTGGTGGCAATCGGCTTCCTGGGCTTGCTCGCTGCTATCGGCTTGAAAACGTGCTCCGGATTCACGGAAACAAATGATGTGAAAAATGCCGCACTGGAGTTTGCAAAGGACTTCAAGAGCGCTGAAGAGACTGCCCGCCAGACCAGGCATGTCCTTTCAATTCAAATCAGCCCCGGACCTAGTTTCAACTCTCCATTTAAATACAGACTCTTCGACGGGCAGGAGATGATTCAAGAGAAGGCGCTGCCAACTCAAATCTCCGGCACCGGTCATGCCAAGCTAGATCCCGACGGCGTGCCGATGCTGCCAACCACGTTTCAATTCCGAAAGGGAGCACACACAGTAAAAGTAACCATAGATGCCCGCGGGGATATCTCCTTCCCAACCGAATAATCGAGCCGGTGAAGTGCTAGGCTGTTCGAATCCCGGCTGCCGCTTCCAACCCGAGCTCGGTAATCATCACATCGCGCATGGCATGCTTTTGCACTTTGCCGGTGACTGTCATGGGAAACTCGGAGACTACTTTTATATATTTGGGAATCTTGAAGTGCGCCACGCGCTCCTTAAGCCAGGATCTTAATTGCTCACCATCAGCGTGGCAATCCTGCTTGAGCTGAACCCAAAGCGCGACTTCTTCGCCGAAATGCTTGTCCGGCACACCGAACACTTGCGCCTGAGCAACTTCGGGATGTCCGTGCAACACCTCTTCAATTTCTCGCGGGTAGATGTTCTCACCACCACGAATGATCATATCCTTTTTCCGGCCGGTAATATTGATGAGTCCTTCCGCGCTCATTACAGCCAGATCGCCTGTATGCAGCCAACCTGAGCTGTCGACGGATTCTTCAGTGGCAGCCGGATTCATCCAATAACCGGGCATTACGGCGTAACCACGCGCGCAGATTTCGCCTTGCTGGCCCCTCGGCAACACAGCGCCGGTGAGCGAGTCGACAACTTTCACTTCAAGATGCGGTATCACTCTGCCGACCGTAGTAGCCCTCACTTCCAGAGAATCATCGACAGTAGTGGAAGTGATTACCGGCGAACACTCGGTTTGACCGTAGAAAATTACTAGTTTGGAGCAATGCAATCGACCGGTAACCTGGTGCATCAATTCGACCGGGCAGGGAGCACCAGCCATGAAACCACCTTCCAGGGAGGAGAGATCGAAATCATTGAAATTCGAAAGATCCAACTCGGAGACAAACATTGTCGGTACACCGGAAAGATGAGTGCATTTTTCCTTCGCCACCACCTGAAGTGTCGCACCGGGATCAAACGTCGGATTCGGAATGACGAGTGTTCCACCGACCAGAAGCGTCACCAGCGTGCACAGCACCATGCCGCCGCAATGATAAAACGGCATCGGCACGCAAAACCTCGAGGTTTCGTTAACGCCCATCGCGTGGGCGGAATAAAGCGCGTTGTTGAGCAGATTGTGGTGAGTAAGAGTCACACCCTTTGGAAAACCGGTGGTGCCAGAAGTGTATTGAATGTTGATCGGTGAGTCGAACTGCAACGCTGCTGAACGAAACGACAGCTCCTGAGCCGGTATCTTCTGCCCGTAGTCGTAAAGCAGGTCGAAATTGATAACGGACTCGGACTGTTCGACCGAACGACCATCAATCACTACGATGTAGCGCAAATCAGGCAAACGGGGCGACGGATTCTCCACTTCGGAATTCATCAACTCGGGCGCCAGCTCATAGAGCATCGCCAGATACTCGTCGCTCTTGTACCCGCGCATCGCAACCAACATCTTGACGCCGGACTGGCGCAAGGCGTAGTCGAGCTCGCTGGTCCGGTAGGCCGGATTGATATTGACCAAGATCGCCCCAATCTTCGCGGTGGCCAGTTGAACGACTATCCACTCAACATTATTGGTCGACCAGATGCCGACTCGGTCTCCGACCTCGATACCCAGCTTGAGCAAACCACGAGCGAAGAGATCTACCCGCTCGGAAAGTTGCTCGTATGTCCAGCGTATCTTTTGCCAGGAGCAGACCAGCGCCTCACTCTTGGCACGGCCGGCCGCAATCAAGTCGAACTGCTCGCTGAGGGTTCGCCCGATTAAGGATTGCACGCCGACCCCGTGACAGTAACTGAGGTCAGGGTTGGTCTTCACTTCTTTCACAATCCAAGCAGGGCTACATCGGAAAAGCTTCAGGGCCACCCATGATCAAGAGACCATCCAAGTGCTTATGGGGCGCCGGCTTGAATTTGGCCGGCACGACATGCCTTTCGGACGGATCGACGAAATCCTTCATTGAGTGTCCGGAACGACTGTCCATAATCATTTTTACGGCCTGTTCTACCGCCGGCGATGCACCTTGATGTGTTCGCGGCTCTGCCAGAGCAGGTACTAGAAGCACCGCCGCACATGCGGTAATCATTCCTGTCGAGCAAATCGGCTTAATCATTGAAGTAAGCTTCCATGAAGGTTATCAGTCTGGAGTATAGGGCTGCGTTGATTAAAAGGAAAGATCCCTATGAATCGTTTAAGATTCTAATGAGGGACTCCTGAAAGGCCCAATCGGTTCCCATGTATTAAGCAACTTTCGAGCGAGCACACAAAAGAATATTCAAGCTGGAGCAAATGTACATGCAGCGCAAATACGAACAGACCGGATTCGGCTGGATTCTAATCCTTTTGATAGTAGCAAGCGCTGCTGCAATTTCGCCGCTAGCCGCGCAGTCTGTGAGAGATCGTCAATTAGCCGCCCGAGACCACGTCAATCAGGGAAATTACCTGATGGGGCAAAATAAGTTTCAAGAGGCGATCGATCACTATAAACAGGCCCTCGAAATCGATCCAACCAACAATGTCGCAAAGGACAACATCATCACCTGTCACATTAACTGGGGCAATTACTTCGTCCGCCAGCGTAAGTTCAACGAAGCGCTCAAAGAGTACCAGATGTGCCTTCAGCTCAACCCATACAACAGCAAGGCCCTCAATAATATCAACGTCGTTAAAGCAACTATCGCTCGTGAGACTGCGGCCGCTCGGGCTCGTGGTGAAGACCAGGAAACAGCCGACAGCAGCGACGGTTCGCCCCAAAAGGGCAAGGCCGACGCCGCCGCTGCCAAGCAAGAGCGACCATCGGCGATTCTGATTTTGACCCCGGGCATTAAACAAGGCAGCGCCAGCGCTCAGGCAGATGCATCAACAGCTAGCGGATCCGACAGCGCCAGCACCGGCTCCGATTCTGCTGCCGGCAACAGCGCCGAATCAGCCCCGGCGGCCCAAACCGTGCTCTCGCCACCGCCGGCATCAACACCGCCTGCCGCGTCGC
>JAGVKB010000153.1 GCA_020050835.1 Candidatus Obscuribacterales bacterium
GGCTGCGGTCAGCGACCGACAGCCACCGGCAACGACACTGCAGGCACTACAACCGGCGCCGCGCCGGCCGCATCAACGAGCGCGTTGCCGCTGGTCAATCCACCCTTTCCCGGAGCCTACTCGACCGCGCTGGTCAACGGGCAAGAGATGCGGGTCGGGCGCTTCGCGGCCGGCAGCAACGGTGGCACATTGGTCCGCTCGATCGTCGGCTCCGATCCAAAGGTTTTTAACCCTTGGACGGCCTCAGACACTCAATCGAGAGATCTAGCCAATCTGATGTTCTCCGGGCTGGTCGGAATAGACCCGTACACTGGTGAGTTGTTTCCCGACCTCGCATCTGAATTCAAAGTTGACTCCGATGGAGTCACTTACACGACCAAACTTCGCAAAGGTCTCAAATGGTCAGATGGTAAGCCGATTACGGCCGAAGACGTTGCTTTCACATGGAATACAATTATTGCCGGCGGCTACGGCAATTCATCGCTAAGAGACGTGACGACAGTCGATGGCAAATCTCCGACCGTCACCGTCGTCGATGAACTCACAAACAAGTTTGTAACAGCAAAGCCGTTTGCGCCGTTTGCGCGGTTGCTCGGAGTTCAAATCGCCCCTAAACATATAGTTGAGCCGATCGTAAAGAAAAAGAACGGACGGGATGCCTTCAAGCAATTGTGGGCTGCCAACTGCGATCCGAAATCGCTCGTCACGTGCGGGCCGTTCGTACTTTCTCGTTACGTCCCGGCTCAACGGGTTGAATTTGTTCCAACCAAGAATTTCTACATGGTCAATAAGGATAAAATGAGCCTGCCGTATTTAGAAAAGATCGTTTACACGATCGTGCCCGAAGTAAATACGAATCTGCTCAAATTTCGCGCCAAGGAGATTGATATTACTCCGGTAAGAGCGCGCGACGTTGCCGAATTGCTGGACTTGCAGAGCTCGCTTGATTTCAAACTGCATAATCTCGGACCGACGATTGGCACTACTTTCGTCACATTCAATATGAATCAACGTTCAAATCCCAAGAACCAAAAGCCGTATGTAGATCCGGTCAAATCCAGATGGTTCAACGATGTAAACTTTCGACAGGCAGTTAATCATGCGCTCAATCGCGAACACATGGTGGCAAACTACTTAAAGGGAATCGGCGCACCGCTCTTCACCGCAGAACCACCAGCCAGTCCATTTTGCAACAAGCAATTGCAGCCGTTCAAAGCTGATCCGCAGTATGCGCTCGGACTGCTGGAAAAGTCCGGCTTTAAAAAGAAGGAAGATGGATTTCTCTATGACAAAGACGGCAACAAAGTTGAATTCGATTTGTTAGCTTCATCCGGAGGCACTTTCTACGAAGCGATCGGCAATATGATTGTCGACGATCTGAAGGAGCTTGGAATGAAAGTAAATTTCCAGATGATCGACTTCAATATTCTCGGAGACAAAATCGGCAACTCGCTTGACTGGCAAGCCTGCATTATGTCGATGAGCCCCGGCGATCCGCTCGAGCCGAATGACGGGGCCAACGAATACAAGAGCGACGGCAGGCTGCACCTGTTCGACCAACGCTTGCCTGACAGTGAAGGCAAAGTGACTGTTGTAGACGCCCGCCCCTGGGAGACCAAGTTAGACGAGCTGTTCAACAAGGGCGCCGAGACACTCGATAAAGCCAAACGCCGAGAGATCTATAACGAGTATCAAAAGATACTCTATGACGAAGCACCGATGATTTATCTGGTCAGCCCGATGGACATTATCGGAGTGAGAAACACGCTCAAGAATTACGAACCAACCCAGCTCTCCCAATCCGCCATGGGGATGCATAACCTGGAGGAGATCTACAAGAAGTAAGGGAGAGAACATGCGTTATCTGTTTGCCGCAGCGCTGACCGTTCTTCTTATGTCCGCCTGCGCACGAGCACCGGAGAAAGCTGTTGCACCTTCTTCCGTCGTGGACCCGTCGGCCGCCGACTCAGCGGCCGGAACAACTTCGGCAGCAACCGAGTTTCCTTACCCCGGACCGTTCAAGCTCAAGGAGAGCAAACTACCGGACGGCTCAGTCTGTGAACTCTGGGAAGCTCGTGGCG
Organism: Candidatus Obscuribacterales bacterium; assembly: GCA_020050835.1. Classification (GTDB taxonomy): domain Bacteria; phylum Cyanobacteriota; class Vampirovibrionia; order Obscuribacterales; family Obscuribacteraceae; genus JAGVKB01. Next base: position 2,082 of record JAGVKB010000153.1, read on the forward strand.
AGCCAGGCACTTTCGGAGGGGCTCTGACCGTCTGTACGATCGGCAGCGGTCCGAAGACTTTCAATTTCTGGGCTGGCAGTGATGCGGACAGTAGCGGCGTCGGGTATTTGATGTTTGAACGCCTGGTCGATGTCGACGCCTGGACCGGCACGCCTTATCCTCGGCTGGCACGTTCGATTGATATCTCCCCGAACAAGTTGGACTACACCATCTCGCTGCGCAAAGGGCTGCAGTGGTCCGATGGCAAACCGATCACCGCCGACGATATCACATTTACTATTAACACCATCGTCGGCGAGAAGCTCGGACAACACGGCGCAACTCTGCATGATGTACTGTCGGTCGACGGAAAGTTTCCATCCGTCCAAAAAATCGACGATCTCACGGTTGAGTTCCATACTCCCGTGCCATTTTCCCCTTTCTTACAAGAGCTGGCCGGAGTCCCAATCGCTCCCAAGCACGCCGTCGAGCCTGTGATAAGAAAATCTCGCAATGCCTTCGAAAGTCTCTGGAGCGTTAATTGCGACCCGAAAGAGATTCCTGTTTCCGGAAGGTTTAAAATCGAACGCTACGTACCCGGACAGCGAGTCGAGTTCGTTCGCAATTCGCTTTACTCCTTCGTGGACAAGTCCGGCAGCCGGCTGCCCTACCTGGACCGTTTTATCTTCTCAATCGTACCCGATCAAAATACAGTCGTACTCAAATTCTACGCAAAAGAGCTGGACTTGCTCGACATCCGCAGTATTCGAGGGCAGGATGCGGCGATCATGAAGCAGCGCGAAACGACGGACAATTTTCGCATGTTCAATCTGGGCCCGAACGATGGCACAATGTTCTTCATGGTCAATATGTGCCGGCGCAAGAATCCCAAGACCGGTAAACACTACGTCGAGCCGCTCAAACAAAAGTGGTTCAATAACCATTACTTCCGGCAAGCGATTAGCCATGCAATTGATCGCCGCCGCTTGATAGACAACATCATGAAGGGCGTAGGGATTGAGCTTTTCACTCCGGAATCTACCGCATCGGTATTCTTCAACAAGAACCTCAAGCCTTACCCGCAAGATCTCAATCTTGCGACAGAGCTATTAGCAAAGGGCGGCTTCGTAAAGAGGAAGGACCGTCTGTTTGACGAAGACGGAAACCCAGTCGAGTTTACGCTCAACACTAATGCCGGCAACACGACGCGCGAAGCGACTTGCGTCTTGATTGCCAATAACTTGCAAAAGCTCGGCATGAAAGTAAACCTTCAACCGATCGACTTCAACATTTTGGTTAACAAGGTAGAGAACAGCCTGGACTGGGACGCTGTCGTGATGGGACTGACTGGCAGCAAGCTCGAAGTCTATGACGGCGCCAATGTTTGGAAATCCGACGGACGGTTGCATTTGTTCGACCAGCGCCTGCCGTCCGGAGAGAACGGAAAGGTGGCTGTGACCGACGCACGCGAGTGGGAAAGGCGCATTGACCGCCTGCTTGATCTTGGTGCCACCACCTTCGATCAGAAGCTGAGACATCAATACTACGATGAATATCAAAAGATCGTTTACGATCAACTGCCACTAGTTTATCTGTACAGCAGCCTGGATCTCACCGCAGCGCGCAATACCATCGGTAATTACAAACCGACTCCACTCGGAGTGACTTACACTCCGTTGGGAAGTATGCACAATCTCGAAGAGATATTCATTCGCAAACCTGTGCATTAGCAATCGTTTTTCAGAGTATGGGCGGCTGGTAGATCCCGTTGTTTCGGGCTGGTGAGCAAGCGGGTTATTGATCGTCAGAATCGCCAGGCGGTCCGCCTCTCGTCCACTGCTCGTCGCCATCCTGTGGCGAATCCTGACCACGTCCGCCCGGTCCACCTTGGACACCAGCCCCACCTGGGCCACCATGACCGCCGCGCCCCCTGGCACCTTGCTCTCCGCCGCGCATCTGCTCCAGCTCTTTCACTTGCGCATCAGTCAGCACCGCTTTCACCTTGGTCCAGGTAGCTTCCCTTTTCGCGCGCAGCTGCTGCATGATCGGTCTCAACTGAGCCATTCCTTCTCCGGAACCGCGACGTTGCCCACCGCCTTCCGAACCAAACGAACCAGGACCACCAGCTGGTCCGCCCGCAGGCTCTCCGGCTCCACCTTGGCCGGCGCCGCCGCCGCCGGAGCGCATCCGTTCACGCGATTCCCGCATCTGCTGCATAAGCGGCTTCATCTCTTCCTTGGCATCGCTGTAAATTGCTTGAATCTTGGTTTGTTGATCATTGGAAAGTGACTTAAGTGACATCACTTGCTCCAATTTCGGTGGGCGCGCACCGTGCGAGCGCTTAAAACCACCGCCGCCAGGACCGCCGCCGCCACCGGGGAAACCACCGTGGCCTCGACCACCCTGACTCTGCTCCGGAGCGCCCCCGGGCGGGCCGTCGTCCCCATCGGCCAATGCACCACCGACGGTGCCACAAATCAACGCGGTCAAATAGAGACCAACTGCTAGCGATTTATTCATCAGCAACCTCATTTCTTGAGCATTCACTCCAAAGATTCTACGATTCGATAGGATTCCCAACTGATCGTCCGACGACCATCAAGAACAAAAGTTTCAACAGCGATGGCTCATACTCCCACCCGAATGGAGTGGAGGTCTGGAAAGACCGGCTCTCTCTTTTCGTTTCGGGCTTTCAAGCACTCCTGCACCTGCTGCACATCAAATATTCCGGACTGAATATCGGCCGCATTACGAAGAGAATCAGCCACGTCATGATCGCGGGCATAAGTTATCGCTTGCTTAGAGGCTGCTACGGCAAGCGGGGAGCGGGCAGCGATCTTCGCCGCCACCGCCATTACCTGCTCGTGCATCTCGTCCTCGGATTCAAAAACCTCATTTACGAGGCCAAGCTGCTTGGCCCGCTCAGCTGTCAACTTGTCACCGGTATAAGCAAGCTCTCTGGCCACACCTTCAGGGATCAGCTTTGGCAAGCGCTGCAATGTGCCCAGATCCGCCATCATTGCCAGATTGATCTCTTGAATGCAGAAGTAGGCCGAACTAGTTGCATAACGCAGGTCGCAGGCTGAAATTAAATCAACTGCAGCGCCAATACAAGCGCCTTGCACAGCGGCGATCACCGGTACCCGGCACCGCTCGAAACAATTAAATGAGTCCTGCAGCTTCAAAACAAGACGCCTCATGCGGTCTCTGTCGATTGCCGTTCCGGTATTCAAGTGCTCGCCGCTTTGAAAGACGCTAAAATCCATGCCAGAGGAAAAATGCTTTCCGGTCGAAAGAATAACAATCACTCGCGTTGATTCAAGTGACTCCAGTTCCTCGACTGCTAAGGGAAGCTCGCTCCAAAACGCCGAAATCATCGAGTTCAGCTCATTTGGTCTGGACAGCCGAAGCTGCGCGATACCATCGTGCGTCTCCAGCTCGAAACATGTATAGGTCATTGCGACGCGCCTCCGTTCTTGCATCGAGTTAGTCAAGGAAGAAATCTCGCACTAGCGCATGGCCGGGCTCTACCGCATAGCCGGCGAGATCGTTCATGCCGGCGCGTGCCAACACTTCCGTATCAAGGAAGAAATTGCCGGTGCATTCACGAGCCGGCTGCGTCAAAATCCAGTAAGCCGCGTCCGCCACAATTTCCGGCTTGCGAGAACCCTTAATCATCTCGTCTCCACCCAGGAGATTCGCGACAGCCGCTGTAGCAATCGCTGTTTCCGGCCACAGTGAATTGACAGCGACTCCCTGCTTTCGAAATTCGGCCGACATACCGAGTGTGCACATACTCATACCGTACTTTGCCATGGTGTAAGCCACAGACGGAGCGAACCATTTAGGATTCAAATTGAGCGGTGGTGATAAGTTCAAAATATGCGGATTGGCGGCTTTCAAAAGGTGCGGAATCGCTGATTTAGAACAGAGAAACGTACCACGGGCATTGATCTGATGCATCAAATCATAGCGTTTCATATCCGTATCGAGCGTGCCTTGGAGATTGAGAGCGCTGGCGTTGTTTACGCAGATATCCACACCACCAAATTGCGCGCAGGCCTTGTCGAACGCTTCGGCTACCTGCTCTTCGTATCTAATATCGCAAGCGACTGCAAGCGCCTTACCACCGGCCTTCTCAATCTCTTCGGCAGCGGTGTAAATCGTACCGGGAAGTTTTGGATGTGCCGTTACTGTCTTGGCAGCAATCACGACATTGGCTCCGTCACGAGCAGCCCGCAGTCCAATTGCCAGACCGATGCCACGTGAGGCGCCAGTAATAAAAAGAGTCTTGCCCTTCAAAGACATAACTAATTCCTCTAATTCATGTTGCAGATTGCCCTTAAGGGTATCATGCAATCGTAAACAAATTGCCGCCCTCACTCCACGAACGGTAAGAGTATCGGCATCCCTAGCATGTTCGTGCTCGGCTTCGTCACAGTCAATTCCGAGAGCGCTATTGAGAATCCCAGAAACAATGATGCGGCTGGGCTTTAGCAAGCCAAGAGCTGTCAAAGAACGTAGTTCTGGTTAAACTATCTTCGACCCATCATATACGGAAGCCGCACGAGATGTCTGTGCCAATCTACATACTAAAACGCGTGCTGCAAGCATTGCCGTTGCTGCTCATCATTTCAATTTTGAGCTTTACGATGCTGAAACTCGCTCCGATTGACCCGCTGGCATACTTGCGTGCAAATCCTTCCATCTCCGCTTCCGCTATCAGAGCCGAAGAGCTGCGCCTCGGACTTGACAAGCCGCCGGTGGTGCAATATTTCATCTGGCTCTCCAATTTGGTTCGCGGTGAACTGGGCGTTTCAACTACCGGTGGCTCTGTCTTTGTCCTTTTGATGCAACGAGCCGGTAACACCTTGTTGCTGGGTGTATTGACTGTATTTTTCACCTGGTTGATTGCAATCCCAGCCGGGGTGTGGGCCGCCGTTAACCGAGGCCGGTGGGTCGATAAGTTCTTCGGCATGTTCACCACGATCGGAATGTCGATGCCGACCTTCTTTTTCGCGCTTCTGCTCTTGATGTTCGCATTAGGAACGCGCTTGCTGCCGATCGGCGGGTTGACCAGTTCGGATTTCTTCGAGCGAGACTTAGTGGGCCAGATTTCGGATCTCGCTTGGCATTTGATTATTCCAGTAACCGTCTTGACCTTTATTGGATTGGCCGGAGTGCAACGCCAGATGCGCGCCAACCTGCTGGATGTCTTGCGTGCCGAGTATGTGCGAACTGCGCGAGCGAAGGGCTTGCCGGAAGACAGGGTGATCTACAGTCATGCCTTGCGTAATGCAATCAATCCGCTGGTAACGCTGTTCGGATTTGAATTTGCCTCACTCTTGAGCGGTGCGGCATTGACCGAGACGGTGCTCGCCTATCCCGGGCTTGGCAGGCTGACACTGGAGGCGGTGCTCACAAAAGACATGAACCTGGTGATGGCATCGCTCATGCTCGGCTCCGTCATGCTCATAGCCGGCAATCTGCTGGCAGACATCCTATTGAAATTCGTCGACCCGAGGATTACGCTCGAATGATGCAGGAAGCCACCACTGCTCCGGTTGCCGTTGCTCCTCGGCGAATTCACCGATCGGCCTGGCGTAAGCTCTGGCGAGATCCAATCGCTCGGATCGGACTTATCCTGCTTACCTTGTTCTATCTGAGCGCAGCGCTGGCTGACCCACTTACGCCCTATAGCATGACCTACAATGATCCCGACCTCGGCAATGCTCCGCCGACGACAGTCTATACCCAGGACGAGCATGGCAACTGGCGATGGCCCTATGTCCGGGCGATGACCAGGCGATTCGACCCGATCCTATATCGGCAGGTATATGAAGAAGGCTCAGATCGGGACTTTCCAGTCAAGTTGTTTGTGAAAGGTGAGGATTATCGAATCCTGGGGCTGATTCCCGGCAACATTCACCTCTTCGGCGTCGAGCAACCAGCTCGCATCTTCTTACTGGGGACCGACGTCAATGGCAGGGACAGCTTTTCCCGCCTGTTCTTCGGCGCGCAAAAGAGTCTGACGATCGGGTTTCTCGGACTCTTCGTCGCCTTCCCAATTGGCATCGTGTATGGTGGCATATCGGGATTCTTCGGAGGATTGATCGACAACGCCATGATGAGAGTAGCCGAGGCGGTTATGTCCATTCCAAGCTTTTACCTTTTGATCGGCATGGCGGCGATCTTGCCGCCCGGAATGTCCGGCTCGCAGAGATTTGCCTTAATAACTGTAATTCTCTCTTTGATCGGTTGGGCGGGGTTGGCGAGAGTTATTCGCGGCATGGTGCTTTCCATTCGCGAAGAAGAGTTCGTCGCAGCGGCCCGTGCCGCAGGCATGCCCGAATTTAGCACGATCGTCAAACACGTCATTCCGCAAACCGCCAGCTTCGTAATCGTCGCCGCCACCCTGCAAGTTCCCGGTTTTATCCTGGCGGAATCCGGACTGAGCTTCATCGGACTGGGCATCCAACAACCGGATGCCAGTTGGGGCAATATGCTCAAGTATGCGCAAGACAACGTTAACGACCTGCTCAAGCAACCCTGGCTGATGGCGCCCGGCTACCTGATCTTCGCCACCATTCTTTGCTTCAATGCGGTCGGCGACGTGCTGAGAGACGTGCTGGATCCGAAATCGCAGGGAACGGCTTAAGCAGCCGATAACTTGCGCCTGAACAAATGAGCCGTCAGCTCAATTTAACTCAGAAGCTTCCCTCAGAGCATTATAGTATTATCTAGTAGTCTCCCGGACGCTTACTTGGGCCGGCATAGCTGGCAGACAGGTTGAGACATGAACCGCAATAGTCGGCAATCAACTTTTTGGCATCAGATTCGTAAGCCGATCTTGACGGCAATCATCGCTCCACTGTTCCTCTGCCTTCTGATCGTCTACTCCCCTCCATCGCCGTTTACCGAGAATTTCTCACACTTGATGAAACCGGTGCTCGGATATGCCGGCTTGTATTATGCCTTTCGCCCCTTCACGCCCGATCCTCGGCCCTATGATGAAACTTTCAAAGCTGACGTCACATTTGCCGACGGCTCCACCGCGACCTGGACCTTCCCTAACATGAGCCTACTTTTGCCATCCGAACTGGCCGATCACTTTCGATGCATGAGCACGATGTGGCACTTACATCTGTGGGACTGCTACTGCTATCGAATGTCAAAAGATCAGGTTCTCTGGAAAGATGCCGCCAGATATGTGGCCAGACTGCACCGCAATCAGAGTAGTCTGCCTGTCTCAGTTGCACTGACCAGTGTGCACATTCCAATTGTTGTGCCAGGTTCGAATTCAACCCGCTCCGAAACCGAGCGAAGCGAAGAGAAGACCTTCTTTGAATACGCAGTCAGCCCAGAGGATCTCAAATGAGCCTCAAGCAGCTTTGGCAGGTTTGGAGCCGCTTCTGGTTTGCAGATGGTTCACCAATTCCGGTGGCGTTGTTTCGAATCATAGTGGGCTTTCTGGTGCTTCAATTCTGCTGGGGAATCTCAGCGGACGTCATACCGTTTTTCGGACCGAATGCGATGGTCTCCGCTGAGACGTCGGCGACCTGGTTCGGACCGGCGAAATTCAATCTTTTCTCTTGTTTCCCCGCGATTAGCATTTCGACATTCTACTGGCTGCTGGTCGCCGCCGCCCTTTTTCTGACAGTGGGACTCTTCTCCAAAGTGAGCGCATTTGCTGTCTACCTGCTGCTTTTGTCCTTTCAAAGCCAGAATAATTTAGCTATCTACAACATACTCGAGCTGCTGTTCTTAATGGCGCTTTGTCTGGCGTTCTCTCGCGGCGGTGATGCTCTGTCCTTCGACCGGTTGCTCCGCATCTGGCGCCGCACCAATCCCGAATTCGGGCCAGCCGAACCAGGCAGCATAGTCGGTCAAAGGCTGATCCAGCTCCAACTCATCTTGATCTACTGGGGAGCCTTTTCGAGCAAGCTGCAAGGCACCACCTGGATGGACGGTACGGCCATTTACTATGCCACACATTCCATGATGTTCCAACAGCTCCAATTCGCTCACTTGCATTTATTCGATCGGCTCTGGCTCTGCCAGATCTTGAGCTGGTCGACATTGGTTCTGGAATTCATGTTGATTACTCTCATTTGGATCAGGGAGTGCCGCTACCCGGTGCTCATGCTCGGACTCTGCTTTCACACCGGCATGGAGCTTTCACTTTCCATTCCGTTGTTGCAACCAATTATGGTATCAGGCTACATTACCTTCATCGCTCCTGCCGACCTGACCAGAGCGATCAATCTGTTTAAACGCTTCGCTTCGCGCCTGTTTGGTTCGCCTGCAATAATACTGTTTGATGAGCAAAGCGATCTCTCGCGCCGAGTGGCGGAGACAATCAGGAGACTGGATGTTTTTGGCAACATCCGACTGACAGGGCTAGCATCCGTTCTTCACGATACAGAACAGACCAAGGCAGCCTCCAGCGGTCCTATCATCTCCGGACTCGCAAGCAATAACCGCCAGTTGACCGGCGTACATTTGCTGAGATTGCTTGCTTGCAGGCTCCCACTCTTGCTGCCTGTCTACCCACTCTCATTGCTTCCAGGTTCGAGATGGGCTTTGAGCGCAGTCGGCTCACGGCTGAGGCAACGTTATCGAGACAAACTATGAAACGTTCGCGCAAGATTA
>JAGVKB010000049.1 GCA_020050835.1 Candidatus Obscuribacterales bacterium
CCGCTAGTACAAAGTCGGCATGCCATACATTCCGCCCGGCTGCCTGCAGACCTTTCAGCGCTTCTGCTCGTTGTGCCATGGACTGGGCATAGCCGCCTGCGAGCCTTTCGTCCTGAACAGTCCAAGTACCGGTTGTCTCTTCCAGAGCGACAAGCAAGCCTTTTGCCTCTTCTTTAGCAAGCAGCAATGATTTCCTTCCGTGCTGATTCTGCAGCTCTTTCCAGTAGTTCGAAACATCTACTTGCACCTGCGACAGCCAGCCGCTTTCATTCGCGCCAGCCTCTTGCCGGTTGGCCGCCGATCTGGAATTCATCAAAGATGCATCAATGCTCACTTATTTTTAGTCCTAGTTTGGAAGTCTACTTTACCCAGGGTGCAGAACCGACTTTGCCTGCAGCAGGTGAATTTGGCGACTCGAACAGAAGTGGTGCCAATGGTGCCGCGAGCAAGGCCCAGGCACCGGCGCCACCGGGCCTTGCCTTCAATCGTGATTCCAGGTCACGGGTTTTGCCAATCTTGCTTACCTCTTCCCAAGCCTTCTTGCGAGCGCGCTCGTCCGGAGAAGTAAGGCGAGACTCCAGATCTTTGGCTGTCATCTCGTCAACCTTGCAATCGACAAGGGCCTGATATATCGTTCCGCTCTTGGCTAATTCTGTTAGTTTGCGAGCAAATTCGTCGGCTGTGTTTGTTGACTCGCTTGCTTGCTTGATTGACTCGGTCGAACCGGAATGCGGTTGAGTAGATTTGTCGCTTGTGTTGTCGCTCGCTGTCGCAGTCTTTAGCGCTTCTTTGTATAAGCTGGAGATAATTGGAGACCGCGGGCCCTTGACCACAACTTCATCAATCTGAACCAAGAACTTGGCTGCCGGTGAGGCCTCTTCGCCGAATGTTCGCGCGACCTCCACCACTTTGTAGATCTCGTCTGAATCCTTGCGGCGATAGAATTCCCCCTTTTCTCCCTCAATGGTCACCTTGTGAAACTTTGCATCATCGAGTGATTTCAAGGTCTTTCCCGTCACATCGATTGGCTTGCCGAGCTTAAGCACGATCACATGCCCGTCGACGGCATCTTGTCCTACGACTTTCCAGGCTGTATCGCTGACTGTTGCCTCCAATCCGACCTTTACTCGGAGTCCACGAATTTCTATCTCCCGTTGGGCGACTTGGGGTTTCTCCAAAATCTTTTCTGATTGGCTGAGCCGTTCATATGCAAGATGCGCTGGGTCTAAATTGGAGCCAATCTCCTTTCCGACCTGCTCTGAAATGCGGTAATATGCCGGGCGTCCGGTTAGTAAGGAGATTGGCTCACCGGTGCGACTGTGGTAGAGCACTTTCTTGCAGGCATTGCTTTCATCGAGGTAGTACTTCTGTCCGCGCGGTCCTGAGTCATCGCCGTTTGTGACGAAGACAAGGCGAGGAGTTTGGTTCGCCGCTCCTTTAGTTTCATAGTCCAGGGTGCAACAACGACCGTCTACTTCGCATTCTTTCAGCAAGCGTTCAAGTGCTTTCTTGGTCAATCTGCCGTCTTGCTCTAAAACCGAGAAATCCCAACCTGGCGCCTTATCAGCTGAACGCTTTAGAACATATCGCTTCATTCCTTCGGCCAATTTATCTTCTAGAACAGCCCCTGTAACCGTGTGGTCTCCAATCTTGATGTCAGCCTTTTCAAAGTGATCGCGATCGATGCTGACGCGATTTGAAGCGGTGCGATCGCGAGTCTTGTCCCCAACGTTTCTCGTATCTCCATGTCCATCGAGCGTTAGGCCTCTTTCCTTTAGTTTCGCGCTTAACCAGTTGTAGATCTCTTTTGCGGCTATCTCATCTTTTGCGTATAAGGTAAATCCTTTGGCGTTTTGGTCTCTGTGGCCGGGCGCAATCGCGAACCAGGAGATCGATTTCGGCGCGACTCCGTGCGTGACGTCAAGTGTTTTGAAGGTGCTGAGGTTTCCGTGAAGCGGGCCACCTGGCTGTGCAGCTTCGAACAGATCGGGAATCAGCGTTGCTTGAACTTTCGCCAGATCGCCTGCGCTAATCGTTGTGACGTGCAGTTTTACATCACTTTGCCCGGTGGTAAACAATGGTGCTTGAAGCCAGGAGCTGCCTTCGAGCATGTAGGGCTTCCCGTTGACCTCATAGACCACCTGTCTGATCTGCCTTCCTTCACTGTCGAGCTGTATTGTTCCATCAGCCCCGAGCTTGTCTTTGACTTTGACCGACACCTTTTTTCCATCAACCTCTGTATCGGCGCTGGCGATTAACTTGCTGTCCGGCTTTGAGGACGCGGATTCTGCAGCAGTCGCTGTTTTGGTTGGTTCGCTCAGCTCCTTGCCAGTTTTCTCCTGTCCAGCCGGCGTGTTATCGACTTTGTTTTCCTTCTTCGGTTGGCCTGTCGGCTTACCATCCTGGCTCTTCTCCTTTCCGTTTTCCTGCTCGCTTTGTTCATCCCGGCCATTTACTGACTTTCGTTGAAAGAACCAGTTGGCACCCTTTTTGACGAGCACCCCACCGGCAGCTGCCAGTGTTAATAAAGCGATCGGATTATCCATAAGCTTGTTTAGAAGAGTGGAATCGACATTGTCACCGTCCGGCGTGGTCGTTTGCCCCTTGGTGTCTCCTTCGGCGGCATCCGGTTTTTGCTCGGATTCATTTAGGAGTGGAGCCACTACCGGTGGTGTATCGCTCACCTTGTCCTGGGCCGGAGGATGTGCTGGTGTGGTTTCTCTCGGCACCGGAACAGAAAGGGGATTTGCCTTGGCGGATGGCGGATAGGTAAGCGAATCTACCACCGGGCCGGTGTCAGTGCTGCCAGGTAGTGGTGGTATTATTGCTGGCTTTCCGGACTTGCGCGCTAATTCCAGATATGCTTCGCGATAATGGCGCAAAAACTGTGGATCCGATTTGATTTCAGGACGAATCGCGCAGGCTTCGCGCAAAAGCGTTTCACCGATTTTGACGATTTCCGGTTTTCCGCTGTTAATGCAGGCGAAGGCGCAGTTGGCACGCGACGTGGACGGTGCCAGCCAGATCTCAGTGAGCGCTTGCTTCTGGGCGGCAAGGTGTTGGTGCTGCTTCTGGATATCGGCTGCCAGCTGCGCCGGCGGATTGATTTTCTTAAATTCTCTGAGCTTGGACTCGGCTTCAACCAGCAGATTCTCCACCTGAACCTTGTGTCGTCTAACTGCATCATAGTCAATTGTTTCAGCGGCCTCGATAGCGCGAGCGTACTTGTCTAGAGCGGATTCAATGCCAGAAGTTTTGGCGAGCTGGTGCGCCTCATTCAGGTGCCTGTAGGGGTTGTCGTATGTACTCTGATTCCGGTAGTCGTTTACTTTGGCGACTTCCTTTGTTCGCGTCTGCTGGGTCTGGGCGATCAGTTCAAATGCCTGTCTCTGGAGAATGGTTTCGTACGGGGGGGGGCAGGCATCGGGCAGGCGGCCGTTCTGCGTCTGGTCCGGCGTGGTGTATGGAGCTTGCGACTTACGTGAGGGACGGTCGTCTCTGCCCCAATCAAGCGCTTGTGGAGCGTTGATTTGACTCCCGGTATTCTCTAGTAAATAGTCCATTCTTAGCTCCAAAAAACAATTCGTTTAGTCGCCGGCCGCAGCCGAGTTCGAATTGCGAAGAGTCTATGGACCGCTTGTTACGAAAGTGCAAAGGATACAGGCAAGCTCAAGAGCCTGCGACTTGATACTGCCGGTGCTTCGCTTGGCGCTCATGCAACAGTGCTCCGCGCAGCCTCGACCACTCAAGCCGCCCTAAAGAGTGGTCATCGAGCCACCGAGACTCCTTACCGTTTTGGCGCGGTGAGAGTCCATAGCTCATCGATATTCATGCGTCGGCGGTCATCTTTCTTGCCGAATTGGTCGTCTGTGACTATTCTTGCCGGTTCGATTACCTTGCCGTCCGGGCCATTCTTTGCCGGGATGTAATCTCGGATAGTAATGGAATGGTTGCCCTCGTTGCTTTCGACCTTGACTGGTTTGTCTGATTCCGGAGCGGGACGCTCGTCCCGAGTGGCTATAATCAGCGGGAAGCTGCCTTTCAGTTTGGCATTCTTGAGCATGCTCTCAAGACCATCTTTATCATCAAACAGTCTTATTTTGCCCTGGCTGTGGTCTTGCTCGAAAAGCTGCTCTCTTACGTAGAGCGTCAAGTCTTTATGCGCAATTACAACCCCGTCATGCTTGCCCGGGTCCAGCGCGTCGAGAATTCTTTGCGCCTGGTAGGCCTGCAGGAGTATCTGATTGGTGCCGTCACTCTCCTTGTTCCATTTCGTCAGGCATAGCTCTCTGTTTCCCAGGCTCGCATAGACCTGCAACCCGTTCTTCCGTTTCTTCAGGGTGCCATCTGCTTCGCGCTCTTCGGCTCCTTGCTCGAACCGTAGCGAAGGTACTAGCGGTGCGTTCAACGGTTGCTCCAAGTAAAAATGGTGCTCGCGGCAGACGATCGGATCCTTTCCGAGAAAGTTCATCACTGTCAGTTGAAAAAGTTGGCTTGCATAGGAGCGTTCGTTCTCCGCGCAGGGAACCTTTAGACATTGGCTAGAAGCCGGTCGCAGTGAACGCTGATCCAGATCGATCTTTTGAGCGGGATTGCCAATCACGGCTGTTCCCGTTAGAGCAACACTTGCCACCAACTCCGATACTAGAGAGGGACGCCGCACCGAAAGACGGCATTCGACTGCAGACATCCTGCAGGCGTCGCTGGCTTGTCCCTGGTCTATATCCTGGGTGTCGGCGAGCTGGTGCGCGAGCTGTCGTGCGATTGTCAATCTTTTCTCTGCCGGCAGTCCGGCTGGAGTCTCAATTAGTTGGCGCAGGTGCTTGTAAGTATTTGCCAGCTCCGACCGGACGTCTTTTAGAACTACTCCCATTTCGCCGCATCTGGCCCTGTGCTCTAAATGCATCATGTCCTTGTAAAACTCGACTCTTTCGGTGTCATTGAGATTGGAGTTTTCGATTGCTGCCACCAGCGCTCGACGGTATTCTTTGAGGTCAGCCTTATCGTCAACCATTGGATCTACGTGTTTAATCGGGCTGACTTCAACTACCCTTCCCTGGTGCTTGGTGACGCTCCATGACTCAATCGGTTTGCCATTTAGATGGCAGCTGACAATTGCGCAATCTGATTTACCGGCTATTCGAGTTATCGATGATTGCCAGATTTCCGGTTCTCGCCTCTCCAGCTTCTCCTGTTCTTTATCCAGTTGCCCACCATTTGCGTACATGCCTGCGGCATCATAATGGTGGCTTGCGGTCACGGGGCTTTCTTTCTGAAGCAGTCGTAGCATAAGATCGATGCTGCAGTTCTGGTGGTCCTTTAGAACATCTAGTGCGTGATTGTAGGTGGCAGAAACATGAGCACGAACCCAAGGGAGTTGGCTGCCGAGTTGCCCATCGCGGGCAGCTTGCTCTAGCTGTTGCATTGCCTGGGCAATCTGCAGCCTGTCCAGCGGATTAGAATACTTCTGTTCGATCAGTTTGAAGAGATCTTTGCGAGACTCGGAAAGTCCATGCGGATCCGGCCTGGGATCCGATGCAAGCATCGGGCTTAGTCCTAGAATCTCAGCTCTATCTGATCTGGTAATCTGCCACTGCTCGACGATGGTGCCATTTTTGTCATGAACGATGATCTCCTTGCCTGCATCTTTTGAGATGGTTGTTTTCCAGTTCGCTTGATCGCATGTGGACGTAAATTCTGTTGTAGTTGAACTAATCGCGCTCTCAGTAGAATCGGGAAGTCTCACTCCCTTTGTCTTTCCCGGTTGGCCACGGTGAGCGAAAAGCAGGTCTGCCACATGCTGCGCCAAGAAATTCTCCGCCTCATCGCCTTGATTGCATCGGTCCTGCTCCGACCGGGACGGCGTATCTTCTGGTTTGTTCCTTTCAAAGTTTGAATCCATAAAATAATTACTCGGTCAGCTAATTGAGATAGTTTGCCTTTAAGGTCCTGCTGCAAGTGCGGTCAAGTTATTCAGTTGGCTGTGTCAATGCCGATCAGTCAAGTTGGAGTTTATCCTTGGGAAGATACTGCTTCAACGCAGTCGAGAGTTTTTGCAAGTCCTGAGATTTCATCTCGGACGGAGTGAGGACCAGGGGAGCACGGTGGAGGAACTCGATCAAGATGCATCGTGTTGAATCATCCTTGCCCTTGCCGTTCCTGGTCGGCTTTGAGGCGTTGAACTGGACGGCGCGAACTTGATTCCATTCCAGAAATGTATAAAGCGGCTTTGGCAGGCTTGGAAGGATGTAAATGCCGCGTTCTGAGATCGCTATCGTTCTCCCGCTAATACAGCTACATATGCCATACAGCCCAGCTATAGTCACTATGGTGAAAGTCAGAGTCAAAGCTAATGAGGAGATGGTGGAGAAAGCATTGATACTTACGCGCCCGTTCCATGCCAGGGGTAAACCTGTCAATGCCGAGAGCGCTACGTCATGTGCGGGCGTCAGTAGTAGGTCCGCGCCTATGTAGGGTATGGCAAGCGACATGACTGTTAAGACTAACAGAGCAATCAGGCGTAAGCACCTCACCAGTGCGCGAATCCAGGTGGTTCTCAGGAAGGGCGGCTCGAGCGCAATTACAATCCGCTCCTCTTGGAGCGGTTCTAAGTGAAATGCCAGTACTAGGCAGCAGAGGAAAAATACTGGCAATGCCAGGAGGTAAAACTGATCGATTGCAAAATGCAAAAGCGACTGCCGAGCCGGGCTGTGTGACAGATATAGTTGCAGGAAACGTTGGGTCTCAGAAGTTAAGCGCCAAAAGCGATGGTCTAATGCGCAATATACTAATTCGAGGAAGAAGAACCACAAAATGAGATTGAGCCCCTTCCTCTGCCGTTCAAAGCAACTAGTCATAGTAACTCCCTCCCAGCCGAAGCGTTGTCGTTTCTTCAGGCATCCTAATCGCTTCGGGTTACAAAGTCGTTAAGCGGCGGCTAGGTTCTCATCTAACAACTTACCCAATGGACTGAACTTGCCTACTTCTCTTGCGTTTGTAAGCATCAGCAACAGCTACAACCTTTACGAGACCCTTAACGTCATCGTTGCAAATCGCCAGTAATTTCAGCGCAGTCCCAGTCGGGTCTGTGTGTCTACTTCAGAAACGGCAAGCGCGCAAGGGACTTTATGGACTCTTGACGTGATATACCGTAGTGGTATATTTGTATTTGTGGAGGGCGACTGAAGCGGTTGTAGTCGTTATAGTTTGAATCACATGAAAGTTGTTAATCGTCCTCCTGTTGAAGCTTTTGCCAAGAGGCATGCTTGGTCGAAGAGTTCGCTTACTACGTGGCATGTTAATGCGAAGGCTGGTGTTTGGAGTAGTTTGGTTGATTTGAGGAAGACTTTTCCGTCTGCTGATTATTTAGCTAGTGGGTTGATAGTTTTTGATGTGATGCATAACAAGGTTCGTTTGGTGGCGAGAGTAGATTTTGCGAAGCAACTGGTGATTGTAGTTTTTGTTTTTACACATGATGAGTATGTGAAGTGGTGTAAGTGATGAAGGCTAAGAGAAAGATTGATCCGAGTTATTTTGGTCAGGTGCAGAAGTTTCCTTTGGTGCCTGTTGATTCTGAGAAGCTTTACGAGCAGGCTTCCGACGAGCTTGGTTGGCTCGCTGCGAAGGGTAGTGAGTTGTCTGAGGGTGAGCAGACCTACATGGAAGTTTTGGCTATGTTGGTGGCTGCTTATGAGGAGCAGGTGCCTTCGTTTTTGGATGAGCCTGTGTCGCCTGTTGAGGCTTTGAAGTATTTGATGGAGCAGCAGCAATTGACGCAGTTGGCTTTGTCGCAGGTTATTGGTTACCCACAAAGTCATATTTCTGATTTTCTGACTGGTAAGCGCGGGGCTAGTAATGAGTTGGCTTTTAAGCTGGGTGATTATTTTGCTGTGTTGCCGACATTGTTTATGTCACGGGGTAAGTAGTCTTTGCAACTTTGTAACAATTGCCCGCTAAAGTATCCAGTGTGGAAGGCGGAATGAAGGGGATGGCGCTTCACTGTTAAAGTCGGAAGATTCGAGAAATCTGGCTTATGAATGCAGTGGAGCAAGGCAGTAAGATTTTTGGGGTTTGTTAGGGGCAAAGAGAGAGGGAAGTCAGTCCGAGCCTGGCTTCCCTCTCTCTTTGGTAGAGCATTGCTGCTCCGCCCCGTGCTGAGGTCCTCTATGCGATGGTGACGTCTTTGCAGAGATAGACGTCCTGAATGGCATTGAGCAGTGCGATGCCATCTTTCATCGGCTTTTGGAAGGCCTTACGACCGGAGATCAATCCCATACCGCCAGCTCGTTTGTTGATGACGGCAGTTGTGATCGCTTCTGCTAGATCGTTCGAACCGGAAGCACCGCCGGAGTTGATCAGTCCGGCGCGGCCCATGTAGCAGTTTGCTACTTGATAGCGGGTGAGATCGATCGGGTGATCGCTGGTCAACTCGGAGTAGACACGGGAGTCGGTCTTTCCGAATTTCAAGGCGTTATATCCGCCATTGTTCTCCGGCAGCTTCTGTTTGATGATGTCCGCTTCAATCGTGACACCAAGGTGATTGGCTTGGCCGGTTAGGTCGGCGGAAACATGATAGTCCGTATCAGCTTGCTTGAAGGCGGAATTTCTCAGGTAGCACCAGAGGATGGTCGCCATTCCCAGCTCGTGCGCTTCATGGAATGCATGGCTGATCTCTTGAATCTGCCGGTCGGATTCGTCCGAGCCGAAGTAAATGGTGGCGCCCACCGCGACCGCTCCCATTTCAAATGCCTGATGAACATTGGCGAACAGTATCTGATCGTATTTGTTCGGGTAGCTCAGGAATTCATTGTGGTTGATCTTTGCGATGAAGGGAATCTTGTGGGCATAGCGGCGAGCAACTGAGCCAAGCACTCCCAGCGTCGAAGCTACGGCGTTACAGCCGCCTTCAATTGCCAGTTTGACGATGTTTTCGCCGTCGAAATAAATCGGGTTTTTGGCAAATGATGCTCCAGCTGAATGCTCGATCCCCTGATCCACCGGGAGAATCGATACATAGCCGGTGCCGGCTAGCCGGCCGTGATTGAGCAAAGTGTGCAGACTTTGCAATACGCGCGTCGGTCTGTCGCTGATCGAAACGATGCGATCCACGAAGTCTGGACCGGGTAGGTGCAGGGTCTCTTGTGGGATCGTCGTCGATTTGTGATTGAGGAAAAAGCCGGCTTTGTTGCCAAGGGCCTTTTCGATTGCGGAAAGTTCAGTGGCTACTGGCATACTGGTGTCTTCTGCCCTCCGTGTGTTTGAAAGCCAAGTTTACTCAGGCTATCAGCTGAATCAGGCTGAGCCGGTTAAAAGACAGAAAACCTCAATTATTTAATGGACTGGCGCTAGTGCTCGCCGGCTCGCGGTTGCGAAAGCTCGAGCAGGACTCCGCCAGTGCTCTTGGGGTGAACAAAGGCAATTTGTGCACCGCCTGCTCCCACTTTCGGACTCTGATCGATTAGCCGTGCGCCTCTTTCCTTGAGGTTTGTCAGTTCGGAGCCGATGTCGCTTACTCCGATACAGATGTGATGAATTCCCGGTCCGCGCTGGCTCAGGAATTTGCCCACCGGGCTGTCAGGAGATAGCGGTTCGAGCAGCTCGATATGTGTATTGCCGACATCCAGCTTGGCAACGCGGACGCCCTGCTCGGCCACCACCTCGATTGTGATGCACTCTAGACCGAACTGCTCTTGATAGAACTTGAGCGAATCTTCCAGATTCACCACGGCGATCGCCACATGATCCATCCGCAAGCGGCCGCCGCCGCAATTCTCGTGCCCTTTAGGCTCAGGCAATTGCTCTCTCCCGACCGTTCACTACGGACCAAATCCGGATACTTTCTCAATCCAGCGAGCGATGCCGTTGCCGACCCGATAGATGTTTTGCTGATCGTACTCCTGCCAGGTTGCCATCAGTCTGGTGGCTTTTTCCGGATAGGTCAGCGGGTCGGCTGGAACCCACAACTCGCCCCGCCATTTTGGGTCGTAATAGAAGCGGTTAATTGACTCGGTCATGTTAATAGTCTTGTCAAGTATCAGCATGTACGGTTGACCGTCGCTTCTGATCGGATAGTACTGATTCTCACCACCGGGCGGGACGATATTGTCCTTGCTTGGCGCCGGGGCCGGCGGGTAGTTGAGCTGTTGAGCGACCTTGCGCGGTACCTCATTCGGTACCTGAGGTCCTTCGAACAGGCGGTTGGGAATACTCTCTTTGGCCTGAGACGGTCCGGAGTTTGCGAGCAGCAATGCCGCAACAACGAATATGAATGTGGCGGATCTCCGGAAGGTTGTCAGCGGCTTGAGTCCGCACTGGGATTGGTTTCGATCGGGGTGAAGAGCCGGATGCACAGGAGCCCTCGTTTCTAGAGTAAATATTCGCTCATTAATCGTGCTGGCAAACACAGCGTTGCTGACCCACTCTCATAATACGCCCCTTCCGGCTATTTCGCTCAATCAATAGATCCGCCAATCTTAAAATGTTTCCGTTTGAAGGTTGCCAGAAGTAAAGTAAACTGTTGCGCTTGGGAAAGCCTCATCTGCTGGTATCCCAGAGCATATGCGCCGGTGATGCGTTCGGAGATTCTGGCGCAGTGAAATTAGTATCGAAGCGACCTTACATGGAGTGAATCAAGCATGAGTTGGCAACATCTTCGGGGATACCTGGGAGTAGCGGGACTTGCGTCTATCTTGACCGCCCAGTTCGCGTTGGCTGAAGATGGTTCAGCGCTGCCAATCAAAAAGATCTGGGTTGATGGATCCAAGCAAGTCGTTGTCGAGTTCGGCGACAAAGGGCTTCCACAAGCGCCTCGCGTGCTCGACCTGCCAGGACCGAATCATCGAGTCGTGATCGACTTCGCTGGCGCCACGCTCGACCAATCCAGCTTGCCGGCTGCCGATCAGGTCTCTGCTCAGGTGACGCAGGCTCTGCCGTACGTCAAATCAATTCGTTTTGCGGACCTTTCTAATACTGCCAAGCCAACGGCGAGGATAGTGCTGGATCTGCCGGAGGCGGTCAAGGTTAAACCGCAGGTGGTAAAAGTCGAAGATGGGGTAGTCGCGGTCAGCCTCGGAGAAGATGCTCAGACGGTAGCCGACGCTGGTGCGACCGCTCAACCGGCAGCCGCTCAGCCAGCGCAAGCACCGGCTGAAGGCTCCGAAAATGGCGGGCAGAGCTGGGATTGGCTGACTACTGGTCAAGCGGCTGCCGGGCAACAAGCAACTCAGCCGGCTGGCGTGCCAGTCACCGATACTGCTCCACCGGCGACTGAGGCCGCTGCCGCCCCGGTCGATAACTCAGCTCCAGCAGCGGTACCGGCGGTGGCAACCGCTCCTGAGGTTGAAGCTCAACCGGCAGTACAAGAACAGCCGGCTGCCGCTATTCCGACTCTTGCTGAAGCAGCAGCTCCGGCGGCTGTTGACAGCCCTGTTCCGGATCTGAAGCCGCCCATTCAAGTAGATCAAACTAACACTGTCGCTGCACAGCCGCAGGACGTGCCGGCTCCTCAAGTGACGCCGGCGGCCGAAGCACCGGTTTCGGAGGCTCCGGCCACTGAAGCGATTGCCGCTGCTCAGTCTGTACCCGAAGCTGTTGCCCCGGCGGCTCCTCAAGCTGCTCCCCCGACTCCGGCGCAGGAGGTTGCAGCCCAGCCCGCGGCTCCGGCTGAAACCAGACCGGCGGCGGACAGCAAGAGTAGTGCGCTCGATGCTGTCAAGCGCTACAATGCTGCTGTCCAGGCGCATCTTTCCGGCAAGTTGAGCGAGGCGATTGCCGAGTACCAGGCTGCTTTGCAAGCCAATCCCAATCTTTCTGAAGCCCACAGCAATCTGGGGCTAATCTACAACCAGCAACACAACTATTCACAAGCTCTTTCCGAGTTCCGCAAGGCGCTGGCAATTAATCCCAAAGATGCCATCACCTATAATGGCATCGGCGCAGCATTACGCGCGCAGAAGGACCTGATCGGTGCAATCAAGAACTGGCAGACCGCTGTCGCTCTCGATTCGCATCTGGCTACTGCCTATTACAATTTAGGCACCGCTTATGAGATTCAAAAGGAGTACGATCGTTCGGTCGAGGCCTATCAACAAGCCGTGAAGAACGATTATCGGCTCGGCGAAGCTTATTACCGGATGGGGCTGATCATGGAGCGCAAGCATAGGCTGACCGAAGCGGCCGATCAATTCAGTCAGTCCTTGAAGGTCTCGGGCAATTCGGAATACAGTGAAGACGCTCGCCAACGGTTGGCATTCTTGAGCCAAAGCAAGAAGAGCAAGAAGTAATCGGCTATCTCTTCAATAGCACGATCGACGGGGCGGGAGTTTCTTCCGCCTCGTCCGGTCTTTAATCGGTTGGCTGTTTAGTTGAAGTTCGTGAAGTCAGCCGACGGGCGCAACCAGGCAGTCGCCACTCGCTTGGTATTGGCGCTGTTCAAATTGACCCCGTCAAGCTTTGCGCCACGCAGGTCGGCTTTATACAAGTTCGCACCGGTCAGGTCGGCGCCGCGCAGGTCGGCCATGCGCAAGTCTGCGCCGCTCAGGTCGGCGCAATGCAAATTGGCGTTGACGAAATCAGTGTTGCGCAGGTCGGCCTTGCTGAGATTCGCTTCCATCAAGTTAGCCCAGCGCAGATTGGAGCCGGACAGATTGGCCGCGCGCAGATTGGCGGCGCTGAGCTGCGCCCGCTCGAGATCGACGGCGGAGAGATCGAAACCGCAAAGACGCTGCCCGGTCAGACAGACGTGGCTGGCTACCAGTCGAGAGACTACCTCTTTGATTGACTTTGCTCCGATAATTGCCGGCCAGGGCCGATAAGAGTTGTTGTCGCTCATGGGAGATTGGTATCCTCGAATTGGAATGCGCAAATTGGTTGAGCCACCGGCTAGGTTAGCCGGTTGTAAAAGGTTAGTCGATGGTGGAATTACTACTTAGACTGTGCAAAAGGCGCGTCAGTCGGGGTTTTGCGAACTTTACTCGGTCAATCTACTGATCGCCGCTCAAGCGCTCCACTATCTGGGTGGTGCTTCGTCCGGGAACCAGCGCAAGAATTCTCACCTCGCCGCCAAAGCTCTCAACGATCGGCGTCTCGGAAAGGTGCTCCGGTTTGTAGTCGGCGCCTTTGACGTGAATGTCAGGCTTGACGTGTTTGAGAAACTCGTCTGGTGTATCTTCGGGGAAAATTGTCACATAGTCCACTGCCCAAAGGCTCGAGAGTATCTCCGCTCGATCGTTTTCAACCGTGATTGGCCTGGACGGACCTTTCAATTTGCGTACTGATGCGTCGCTGTTCAGCCCGAGAATAAGCACGTCTCCCAATTCTCGTGCTGCTTTCAATATCCGCACGTGCCCGACATGCAAAAGGTCGAAGCAACCATTGGTGGTGACGATCCGTTTGCCTTCGGATTTGAGTTTTCTTGCGAGCTCTTCTAGCTCAGATCTGGCGATAATGCTTCCCATCGTTCAAATTCAAAGAAGAGAATCCAGGCTCGCTGTTGACTGAATGCAACCATGCGAGCATGTGGCATGAACTGCCTGGGTAGTATAACATCTACACTGTCTCGAATTCATTTGGACTGACCAGGTGAATCTCTTGTACTGTGCGGCTCTTGGTCGCATCGACCAAGAGGGTGGGCGGAGATTTCATACTACGAGCAGACACATGAAATGGGAGGGGGACTAATGGCGAAATTGAAGAGTCGAGGGATTTGGCATACCATTCTGTCCCTCGTTCTTGCCTGTGGCTGTGTCACGAGTAGCTGTGAGGCCAAGACCGCATCTCAATCAAGTGAGCGAAAGCACCGCAAGGTCGGCTCGCAGCCGCACGCTTTCCTCCGCATCGTAAATCTGCCGGGGGTCTCGCAGGGGGACTTCGCTGAGCAGACGGTCGGTCACGGCGCCACCGTGGCGTCCATCGGAGTCTTTCCGGCTCGAGGGCTGCATGTAAGTGAATATGCGAATCATCAGTTGCTTCTGTCGCGTACCAATGGGCTCGGACCTCCGGAGCTGCAGGCGAGTGATTGGGTCCAGCCAACTAAACCCTTGGTATTCGGAGGTAGAACAAGTCCGCACATTTATTCTCAATTGCCACCAAATATAGTGCCAACTTACGGCGGGTCTATGATGACCACTCGTCATGAAGGTAAGCGGATTAGTTTCTTTACCGGGATGATGAAGCTCCCTGCGGAGCGAACTGGACAAGGCGGAAATGCACCGCCCAACCCGGTTCTGTTTGCAACTGATGGCGCTCTATCTGATTTCTTGAATTTTGATCGACCGGATCTCGCCCTGGCAGCAAAAGCGATGCTTGCCTCGATCAAAATTGACCGGCTCTTGTATCGCATTCTTCAGATTAAGCCTGATTTCAATCCCGCCTCTCTCGAGGCATTGCTGTCTGAAGCTGTGATTCCGATGGGAAGCACGGCCCTGATCTTTCTGGGAAATGACAATCACATGCATTGCCTGCTCGAAACCGATGCAAGAGTTGACAGTCTAGCGCCCTGGCTTAGAGCTGTAGCTGCTGCGCCGGTTGATGTGCAGCCTCTGTCTGTGTATCTCGCAGAAAATCCGCTCGAGCAAAGCACCAACTCCGTCGCCTTCGTGGGCCCGCGTGGAATGCTCGACCCGAAAGGACCGCTCTTCGCTAATGGAGACTGGGGCTTTAATCCGATCTGGACCAATAACTCGACAGGCGAGATGACATTGGTCAATGTTCCGGTCTGGGACATGCTTACCTTTATGCCAGGCAGCGGTAGTAATGGACTTTTAGGTGAGCTTCAATTGCGATCCTTCATCAATGCCGGCTGTACTTGGACTGTCAACTCTCGCCCGACAGACTGTCCGTGCACATGCACCCAACCGGAATGGATGAAATCGGGTAGTGCGGATCTCCAGCAATCTGAGTTTGACGCGGTCTATCAGTTAATGTCCAACTGTGGCAACTACGGACCGAACTGAAAACGGCAGCGCTGCTGCTCGCTTCTGATGCAAGCGATGCTGCTTTTAAGGCGATTCTATTGCTCACCGACTGCCTACCGCTTTTCGCCCATAACTAAAAAGCATAGTAGTTCTGGCGTTTGAGGAAAGTCAACCGTTCCAGCCCGGCGGGGCATTTATCAATCGACCGGGGTGACGCCAGCCCGTTGCCGGACTGTGTCG
Source organism: Candidatus Obscuribacterales bacterium (assembly GCA_020050835.1). Taxonomy (GTDB): domain Bacteria; phylum Cyanobacteriota; class Vampirovibrionia; order Obscuribacterales; family Obscuribacteraceae; genus JAGVKB01. The sequence goes on from JAGVKB010000049.1 coordinate 15,153, forward strand.
CCCCGGTCGATGAGAGGGAGCAGGACGTTGTTACTGCTGTGCGGTCGTCCCTTCGCTCCAGAGCTCGCGGAAGCGATCGCCGGTGAGCGTCTCTTCCTCGAGCAGAACTGCGGCCACGCGTGTGATTTTTTCGCCGTTTTCCTTGACGATGCGAATCGTCTCGTCATTGCAGTCGGAGATGATCTTGCGCCAGGCCGCGTTGAACTCGGCTTCCAGACCGCCGCCGATCAAGGTTCGGGGGAAGCCGTGCTGATCGAGCGGCAGCGAGATCGGCCCGAGTTCTGACATGCCGTAGGCGCCGACCATCATGCGAGCCAGCTGGCTGGCGCGCTCGAAGTCGTTGCTGGCGCCGGTCGAAACCTCGCCGCCGAGCTCGCTTTCGGCTGCACGTCCGGCCAGCATCGTCTTGATGCGCAGCAGGAATTGCTCCTTCGACCAGCCGTAGCGATCCTCTTCCGGATAGCTCTCCATCAGACCGAGCGACTTGGTCGTCATCACGATCGTGATCCGGCTGACCGGGTCTCCGTTTAGCACCGTCGGAATGGCGGCGTGGCCGATCTCGTGAATCGCCGTCGCTTTGCGCTCCTTATCGGTGCGAACCTTCGACTTGATCAGCTCGCCGTAGAGCACTGCGTCTACGCCGGCATCGAAGTCTTCGACCAGGACGATCTTAGGCATGGCGGCAATTTCCTCGTCGGATTTGCCGACGAAGCTGGGCGCATTGCGCTCGGCGGCGCGGGTGACGGCGTGGTTGACGGCCAGCTCGATGTCGGCGCCGGAAAAGTCGTGAGCACGCCGGGCGAGCTTGTCATAGAGCGCGTCGCGGCAGACGCCGGGCGCCAGTTCAACGTTGCGAGCATGCACGCCGAAGATCGCTTTGCGACCCTTGCGGTCGGGTTTGCTCACTTCGATCTTGTAGTCGAAGCGGCCGGAACGAGTAAGGGCTGAATCGAGCGTTTCAGGGCGGTTGGTGGCGGCGATCACCAGCGTACCGTTGTTGGGGTCGAAGCCCTGAATGCAGGTGAGCAGCTGATTGAGCGTCTGATCGCGCTCGCCGTCGCCCGATGTGCCGGTTTCGCTGCGAGGCTTGCCGACTGCGTCGATTTCGTCGATGAAAACGATCGAGGGCCGGCCGGTACGGCGGTAGGCTGCTTTGGCTTTGCCAAACAGATCGCGTACGCGGCTGGCGCCGACACCGACGTACATTTCGATGAATTCCGACGCGGAGGCCTGGAAGTAGTTGCCGCCGACTTCGCCGGCCAGTGCGCGCGCCAGAAGGGTCTTACCGGTTCCGGGCGGGCCGGAAAGCAGAACGCCCTTGGGCAGTTTTGCGTTGAAGTGGTTGTACGCCTTGGCGTTGCGCAGCCATTCGGCCACCAGGCGAAACTTCTTGACCGCCTCTTCACAGCCGGCTACGTCATCGAGCGTTTTGACGTCCTCCTTCTTTACCTTCGTGTTGCCGAGAGTGGTGGTGGCAACGCCGCCGCCGACGGTGGCACCGCGAGCCGCCTTCTTCGGTGCTTCCTGCTCCTCCCAGTGTTTCCACTGTTCGCAGATCGCAAACAAGCTGAAGAGAAGCACGCCGGTGGCGATCACATGCGCGAGCGCCAGCATAAGCGGCATCGTATCGACCCAGCTGTCCTTGACGACAGACTCCACTCTCTTGGTCGGAATCTTGGCCGATTTGAGCGTTGCGACGAAATTCGTGAACGATTCCTGCTCCGGCCGTTCGGGACCGAACACCACCAAGCGCGCGACCTTGCCGCCGGCGTCGTTGACCGGTTCTTTCACCGCGGCCGGTGGCTGCACTTCTCCGGCCGGCCTTTTGACCGGTGGTTGCTCCACCGGCTGTTTGGGTGCCGGCGCCGCTGCGGGAGTGGCCGGATCGGCAAGCTCACTTGCCGGCACCTGGATGATCAGATAGACGGCATTGGCACCGTCGATCACTACGGCGCGGTCGATGTCGCGCGGTGACTTGGCGACCAGTCGTTCCCCCTGCCAGCCGGGCATGCGCGTGCTGTCGTATTCGGTCGGCACCAGTTGCGTGGGCGCATAGTGGAAGAGGCGTGAGGCGCTGAGTAAAACGACGACCGCCAGGGCGATGAACCAAACGGTCAGGTAAAAAGGCCCTTTGCGCCATTTTTTTCGTTCGACCAGGTTGTCGACGTAAGCCTGGCTGAATTGCCATGTCGCCACCGCCCGGCTGGGAATGAACTCCTCGCGTTTGAGAAAGAGGAAGAGCACCAACCAGACGAAAAGCGCGATCGCCATGGGGTACCAGTAGCCATGCACATTGTCGAAGAAGCTGCCTTTGACTTTGCTCGGCAGGGTCGAGACCGGCACGGAGGCTTTGTTGGACAGGTCCTTCATCTCTTCCAGGTCGGCATCGAGCACTATCCGGTCTTTCTCGAAACCTTTGCGCATGACCGCTACGGTCTTGGTGCGATCGAAGAAGACCAGTCCGACGATGTCCGGCGGAGTGGACTTGAGCTGGTTCTCTAGTTCGACGGAGCTCAATTCTTTCAGGCGCGAGTACTCTGGTGGCGGCACGTAGGTCGGGGCGCGGCTGAAATAGCCGTCCTTGCTCAGCCAGACGAAGACCAGTGTCACCGTCGTCAGCAGGAAGAAGTGCGCCAGCGATTGAGCCATCAGGTTGTTCCTGAAGAGACTGGCGATTCTCGTGGTGATTCGCTTGAACATTTTGGTGTCCTTCAGACAAATTGGTTGATGGATTCAGATAGAAGCAATGGCAGCCGCCCTCGGCGGCTCGTCGTTCGAGGTTGGAACGCTTGCGTCAGCTGAACACGGGCATCCCGTCTGCCCAGATCGCTTTGGCGCGTTGCTTTGCACTGGCGCCTTCCGAGCAGCGTCCGGCTTGTTCATAGCAGTGAGCGAGCAGCTCCAGGGTATTGGCGGCATTCGGCGTAGCGCCGGGGTGGTTCGAATCTTCAAGCGATAGCAGGAGCTCCAAGAGCGGCCGCGCCCTGTCGAACTGGCGCTTGTCGTAGTAGAGCTGAGCCAGGTATCTGAGCGAGCTTTCGACCCGGCTGCCCTCGAAGAGCAGAGATTGGCGCACAATCCCTTGCGACAACCGTTCGGCTGTGCAGAGGACACGGCAAGCCGGCGCCTTGGCCGCGCGCAGCGTTGTCTGAATTTCGCTTACGAGCGGATGCTTCGCTCCGAACACACACTCGAAGATGCCGATGGCGGCTTTGTAGCAGAGGTGTGATTCGGAAGTAGAGCCCTGCAGGGCATAACGCTCGGCGTCGCAACAGAGGCTGAAAGCGTAGCCGATCAGCGATTGACCGGGTAGGCCGGATTGCAGCGATTTGAATGCCATTGGATCGAACTCTCTTGCCTGGCCAGCTGCATTAGCTTAAATGCCGTGTGCCGGACAGGTCCCTGATTGGGATTGGTCTGCTGCCTGCCGGCAGCGGAGTGCAAAGGTGAAACAGTCGACCGCCGAGCGTTTCACCGCTAATTGCAAGCGATAGATGCCCGCGGGCGCCTATCGTTTGCGACCGCTGACACCGGTGGCGCAACCGAAAAAGTAGCTCTCGAAGCGAGCCTCGAGCCCGGCTTCGTGCAGGTACTGGCAGGTAGTCGCCGAGTTGCCGAAGCGCTCGGTGTACACGCCGAGCATTCGGTAATTGTCCGGGTTGCCCATGAAGAGGCGCCCGACCAGAGGAATTACCGAGTTGACGTAGAACATGTACGGCAGTCTTAGCAGCGTACTTTTGGGCAATGAGATCTCGATCAGAGAGAACTGCCCGTCGGGTTTGAGCACTCGGGCGATTTCGCGAGCCAGCTGTTGCTTTTGGGCCGGACAGAATGTCTTCAACCCGAAAGCCGAGACGACTGCGTCAACAGAGCCGTCGGCGATCGGCAAGGCCAGCGCATCGGCCTGCAGAACGCTGACCTGATAACGGTGCGTATTTTGAGTAGAGCGTTTGCACATTTCGTGCGAAAGCTCTACCGCTGCAACTTTGATGTTGCCGTTCTTTCTCTTGAAGAGTGACGGCCACAGCTCGCCCATGCCGGACATCAGGTCGAGTACGAAGGCGCCCGCCGGTAACTTGAGCTTGCTTGCGCACTGCCGGCGCCACCGCTCCGCAAAACCGAAGGAGGCGACGTAGTTAACGATGCCGTAACTGCGAGACATCTCATCGAACAGGCGCATTACGAAGGCCGGCTGATAGATATCCGGAACGGTCGTGCTTGACGGCTCGAGTCCAGAGGAATTCATGACTAACTCCTTGAGGCACATACGAGGGAGGCAAGGGGAAGATTGGAGCCCGCTGTCTTCGATCAACTGCACCGGAGCGGCAGACAATACCTGAAAGTGACTGCTGCCACCGCCCTAATTGGTGTACGGTGGCGGCGGTAGCGATTGATGGTGCTGGATGATTACTGGATGGTGTTTCTAGTACCGGAATCGAGGTGGAGAATTGGTTGTCAGTCACTAGACTAAGAACAAGTGGTCTCTCTTTACAAGCGAAAAATCAAGTTTTGACAATACAGCTTTGGGAACGGCAACCGGCTCACCAGGTTTCTAAAGCGGCAATAAATGGCTATTACTAACTGATTGCGTCACTGATTCGAACCTGAAAACTTGTGTTGCATTAGCGTGAGATAAGCTCGCGTCTGTTGCGTGAGCACCAAATTTCACAAGTTCAGGAGCTCTTTATCTAGCTCCGCTAATTACTTATTAGAAGTTGTCGGATGCTTGACAATGGTGATGGTTTTTGTTTTGCTGCGCCAAAATGCCTGCTGCGCCCATTATCCCGGCGACGCGGTCTCTTGGCAACGATTCGCTTAAAACCTCATGGAGCGCTGTTTTGCGAGTTAGAACAACTTTTCAAGTTTCCTTGATTGCTTTCAAAGAGCTGAAACCAGTAGCTTCTAGGTGTTCACTAAGCATTTTTACTTGAGCGGAATCGCAACCCTATCCCTTCAAAAGCCAGATACGTTCCTATCTAATTTCGAGCCTAAACCAGAGCTTTCTGGTCGAGGTTTGTTGGTGCGATATCTGGCACTGCTGATAGTGGCTACCGCTCGTTTCAATTCGCGCCTGGCGCTCTTCTGCCCGCTCAATCACGCGGCGCTGGAGTGCACTGACTGCGCGTGTCGAACGGCCCCGGGGTCGGCGACGAACCTCATGCAATCTTTCGCAGTTCAAGCCTGCGAGTCAAGGAGATTGACCATGGCCCGTCAACGTGTCATCGGTCCTGATGATCCCAAGTACCCGGCGATTCGCCGGCGGCTCTTCTGGACGTCAATCAAAACGATTCTCGGCTACCTCGCCATGGGCGGTCTGGTAGCTCTCGCTCTCAATTTCTTCAAGCTGTCGCTCAGCGCCATCTATGGCTTTGGGCTGATCTGGGTGTTTCTACCGGTAGTGATGTGGTGGTTCAGCGACAAGATTGCTCTGGCGATGTCCAAAGCGCTACCGGCTGACCCCAGCAATCCGGAGCACAAGCGAGTGATCGATCTTGTGCACGAAGTTTGGAAGGACAGCGGTCTGAAGTCCGAACCGCCGGTCTATGCCTCGCCGGACGAGCGCCCCAACGCTTTCGCCACCGGCGCCATACACCGCAAGGCCGTCGTCGCCTTCACGGTCGGTCTACTCAAGATCGGCCTGACAGACGATGAGATCAAAGCGATCTTTGCCCACGAGCTCAGCCACGTCAAACATTACGACGTCGCAATCAACTCGCTGTTGCAAGTCATCTCTTCGGTTCTCTTCATGGTGGTGCAGACCGGCGTCAATGCCTGGTTGGCTACCATCAAAATCTTCCTGCCCAAGGAGAAGCGTGAGAACTTCGTGCCAGGCATCGTGACCTCGCTCATCTTCTACGCCATTTTCTGGCTGGTTGGTCAGGTCACGCAGATCATCCAGTACTTTGTTGTTCGTTCGCGCGAATCCGGTGCTGATGCCGGTGGTGCTTTGATGACCGGCAAGCCTTGCGATCTGGTGACGGCGCTCGAGACGCTCGTCAAGCGCAATCGCGAGAATCCGCCCAAAGCGGGCCGTGAGGATGCTTATTGGCGCGTGATGCGCACCATCTCGACGATCGACCCGCTTTACGACTCGCTGGAAGTGCAGCCGGAGCCGAAGGGCGTCCGGGAGTGGGTGAAGCGCATCTGGCGCGACCTGCATCTGACGCACCCGCCGGTGGCGGACCGAGTCACTCAGCTGGAGAAGATGAACGGCGGCGCCTGCGAGCGGAAGTAACATCGCGCTTGCGGCAAGTTTTTGCCGACCGCAGGTTTTGGCTGCCGAGCTAGGCGGTAAGCTGCGGGGGCGTGGGCACCCAGTCCGGATCAGAGCGGACTTGGCGCCCATGCCCCCGCGGTGCATCGCTTATCAAAGCGCAGCTCGCCTGCGGGTGGACTAGCGTGAGTCATCCTGTCGTCAAGCCAGGATATCGCCTGTTCGTATCGGTAATGGGCTGAGCAAATCTGCTCGGCTCGCCGTTAGTCAGCTGTCGGTTGCAACGGCAATCGGTCGCTGCTTCCAGTAGAAACCAGGCTGCTGCCGGCGAACTGCCGAACTCCGGTGCTCGCAACAAGCCGCCTGGGCAATCGAGGAGCTATTGTCACATGACAAAGAAGAAGCAAGGTCCCAAGTCGCATTTCACCAACACCCCCGCCCCGGCTCAGCGCGAGCTGACCGTCTACAGCAACGGGTTTGCCGTGGTTCAGGAATGGCGCAAGCTCGACTTGAGCAAGGGTTTGAACCAGGTGCTGATCGACGGCATGCCTCACACGTACTTCGCCAACAGCTTGATGCTGTTCGAGTACACCGGTGAGGGCGATTTGACGGTCGTGCAGCGCAGCCTTCGCCCGGCCAACCTCACGCCCGACGCGCTGCTGTCCAAGTCGGTCGGGCAGGACATCACCATCCGGCTGCATTCCGGCGGCGGCAAGCAGTCGACTATCAAAGGCGAGCTGCTGGCTTATTCGGGCAACAAGCTGATCGTCAAGCTGGCGAACGGCCGCACCTGGATGGGCAACGCCACCGACGACATGGAGCTCGGCGAGCTGCCGCAGGGGCTGACCAACAACTCCGCGCTTGACGTCGAGGTTGACGCCACCACCACCGGTGTCTACCAGGCCAAGCTGCTCTACTTCGCCGGCGGTCTCCAGTGGAACGCTTTCCACCAGGCGGTCTATGACGAGAAGGCCGGACTGCTCCGCCGCTTCAACTGCGAAGTCGGCGTGCTCAACAACTCCGGCACCGTTTTCGGGCAGGCGCAGCTCAAGCTGCTGGCCGGCGACATCGGGATGCAGGACGCCCATCGCGAAGTGATGTTCATGGCCGCCTCGGCTCCGGCCGGCGGTCGCGCCGCCAAGTCTCGCCAGCAGTCGTTCGAAAGCGTCGGCGAGCACAAGCTCTACCCGGTCGACGGCAAGGTCAGCTTGACCCATGGCGAGAACAAGGAGATTCCGCTGTTCGCCGCTACCGACGTGCCGGTCGAGCAGGAGTATTACCTGCCTTACGGTGTGGCCCGCCAGCATGGTTCGGAGGATGAAGCGCTCGAGCCCGTCTCGGTCAAGCTGAAGCTGGTCAACAACGCCGAATCCCGGCTCGGCAAGCCGCTGCCCGCCGGTCGGGTCAGCATCTTCCAGCTGGACTCCAGCGGCAGCCCGCAGTTTACCGGAGCTGCCCAGCTCGGACACATCGCCGACGGTGAGCGGTTCGAGCTTTCGCTCGGCACCTCCGGCGACATCAAGGCGGAGCGCTGTCTGTTGAGCTTCGAGGAGGACCAGCCCGAGCAGAAGCGACCCGAGCCGCCCCGCCCGCTTCGCCCGCTTGGTGGCCCCGACGTCGGTAAGCCGCGCAATCCGCACGACCTGCTCCGTCACGATGTGATCTCCGGCGAGGAATCTGAAGAGGAGGAGAAGCCGCTCTACCGCACTGAAGTGCGGGCGGTGAACATCCACAACTTCAAGTCCGACCGCGAGGTCTCGGTGACCGTTCACGACGAGTTCCCGGCCCAGGCGGAGGTGAAGGTCGAAGGCGAGCACAAGTTCGAGGGCAAGAGCCAGACTGCCCAGTTCGCTCGCGTGACCGTTCCGTCCAAGGGCAAGGTGACTCTGAAGTACACCGTGCGCTATCGGGTTCGCTAAACGCCGAAACACCCACCGCCCGTGACGGAGGTGCTGCCACCGTGGTCTCTTATCCGCACATGGGCAAAGCGCACCGAATTCCAGCCTGGAATTCGGTGCGTCCTCCTGTCCGGATTGAAGCCGCGCTTGCGGTGGATTTCGCGCCAGCGAATCAGCTCGTTACTTGCATTGAATCGCACCGGGAGCCGGCATAACGCCGGCCCCCGGCCTTTCGGAAGGAAAGTAGTTGAGGGCTAATTCTCATGAACATGAGTAATCTACTTCGTGCTTTGTTAATTGTTCCGCTGTTGGCTCTCGTGCTGCTGCTCAGCGGCTGCAGCAACTCCAACAAAGCGGAGATCGATCCCGCCGACGCACCGGGAGGCAATGCCGGCAAGACCAGGGTCAAGGTGACCTTCGGCAAGCCCGGCAGCGGTATCCGCCAGGTGCGCCACTTCATCGCCGCCGACGGCGTCACGGTTGAGGCGCGTGAAACCGAGTTCAGCGACGAGCACACTTTGATGGAAGTGTTGTTCACAAGCGGTCCTGCCAAAGGCAAGGTCAAGGAAGCGACCGAGACCCATGCCCGCAGCAAGGTTGTTCGAACCCACACCGTCTACAGCGAGCAACAGGAGATTGTCTCCCAGGAGGAGTATCGCTCGGACGCCAAGCTGGCGAGCACGCGCCTGAAGCTGCCCGACGGTACGGTCGAGAGCAGGCTTTACCAACGGGACGGCAAGACTCTGGAGAGCATCGTGCTCAGGCGCCCGGACAGAACCCAGGAGACGAGGCGCTTCCAGCAGGACGGGACGACTCTCTACAGTATCGAGGTCTTAAACCCCGATTCGAGCCGCGAAACTACCAACTTTCGCAAAGATGGCAAACGGCTCTTCAGCGTGGAGAAGTCTACGTCCTACCAGAATAAGGACTCCACTTACTATCGTCAGGACGGCAAGACCGTCTGGGCGAAGATCAATACTCGCAACGGTGACCAGCGCGAAGTCGAGGCTTACAATCCCGACGGCACGCTGGCCCAGAAGCGGCAGCTCAGTTGGGATGGTTCTACCCTGGACGTCACCATTTACGGTGGCGCACCGGCGTCGGCTAAATTTCACCAGAAGTGGCGCCATGAAGGCGGTTACTGGTGGAAGACCTACTCGCTGGATTCTGTCGAAGCGTTTGGAGCTGACGGCAAGACTGTCGAGAAGTTGTACGAATACTTCAGCGACGGCAGGACCCTGAAGCAGCTTACCACCAACAACGCCGATGGCACAAAGTCGGTCAAGTACTTCCGGCTCAGCGGCGGGACGCTGGAGAAGGAAGAGACTTACGACGCCGCCGGCAAGGTGGTCAAGACGGAAGACTTCGAAGACGCCAAGGGAATTCACGAGCAAGTTGGTGCCGAACTCTCTCAGCTGCCGGACTTCGATGACCCGTCCGGCTGGGGCGTTTTGCGCGACTGAGCGGATCTCGAGCGGGCGATTGGGAATGGATTCCCGATCGCCCGATTTCTCTCGCATTGCGAGCAAAGCAGGCACCGGCGTCCACTGACGCTGGTGACCACGGTGAGGAAGGACACTCCCATGAGAAAACGAACAAGAGCTGAGGTCATAGCTCTAACTTTTTTTGGCGTATTGGTTTTATTTCTATTCTTCTGGCTGCTTGGGCCGCGAAGCTCCAGCAGTTCGGAGCTTGCTGGACGCAGATTCGTCTTGACCGGCAATACGCCTTTGACGGTCAAGAGCGCCCAACTGGTTGGACACAGCGACCCCGGCCAACTGGTCAAGATCGTCGTCGGGCTCAAACTGCGCGACGAAGCTCAACTGGATGCGCTGCTTGCGCGTCAGGCTGATCCCGCCTCGGCCGACTTTCGCAAGTACCTGACACCCGACGAGTTCACCAAGCTCTATGCTCCGACGCAGGCTGACTACGATCAAGTGGTAGCTTACTTGCAGAGTCAGGGCTTGAAGGTGACGATCGTTGTTCCCAATCGGTTGATTATCGGTGCCGAGGGCACGGTCGAGCAGCTCGAAAAGGCCTTCGGCGTAACGATCAACCAGTACCGCTGGCGCGGCATGAAGCATCTGAGCAATGCGAGCGATCCCCAGATTCCGACCAGTCTTCAGGGCATCGTTCAGTCGGTGATCGGGCTTAACAGCTTCGCGCAGTTTCGCGCCAAGAACATGCCTGGACCCCGTGTGCCGGGTGTAGCAAAGCAGTTGGGACCGTTCGGGTTGACACCGGCCAAAGTGGCAACCGCCTACAACTTCCCCAATGCCAGCAACACTCGCGCTGTAAACAACTACAGCGGTAAGGGTGTCACAATTGCGATTGCCACCGCCTACAGCTATAATCGATCCGATGTCGACACGTTCTGGAGCGTCTGTGGTATCACACGCACCGGGCAGCTGACGAACATTCATGTCGGTGGAGTGGCGACGCAGGCCAATGGCGAAACGACGCTCGATCTCGAACAAGCCGGAGCGCACGCCCCCGGGGCGGACATCCTGATGTATATGGGGGCCGACCCCGAATTCTCCACCTTCGCGCTTGTCTTCAATCAGATCGTCACCGACAACAAGGCCGACGTGGTCTCTGTCAGTTGGGGACTCTGCGAGCGCGACACGGGTGTCGCGCAGATGAACACCGAGCATGTCATCTTCAAGCAAGCGGCGGCCCAGGGCATTCCGATCTTCGCTGCCAGCGGAGACGACGGTGCTTATGATTGCAAGGAGCCGGAGCCCGATGGCGAGCATCACCACGGCGACCCGGTCCAAACTCCTGGCAAGGGGCAGCCGCCGGCTAAAGTCATGCCTGCCGTTGACTACCCCGGATCGGACCCCTGTGTGGTTGCTGTCGGTGGTACCAACCTCTTCTTGAAGAGCAACTTCACCCGCTCGAACGAGGGTGCCTGGACCGGCTCCGGAGGTGGAGCCTCCGATCAGTGGCCGCGTCCGGTCTGGCAAACTGGAAAAGGTCTACCAAAGAACGATCGCCGCAACAGCGCCGACGTCTCTCTTGCTGCCGATCCCTGGACTGGTTACGCGGTGTACTTCGAAGGCGTCTGGGACACCGGTGGTGGTACCAGCTTCGGGGCACCGGCCTGGGCTGGGCTCTGGGCGCTGGTAGATGAGGCAGCCGGTGGCCGAGTCGGTCACGTTCATGAGATAGTCTACGAAATAGGCCGCTCTTCAAAGTACAACAAGGTCTTCTTCGACGTCACTCAAGGCGACAACGGAGACGGTCGCGGCGCCGGTTTTTCGGCTGGGCTGCATTGGGATCATCCAACCGGCTGGGGCTCTCCTGATGGAGAGGCGCTTGCCGAATGGGTGAAGAACCAGCAAACAAAACCTGCCGCCGGCCTCCCTGCGGAGTAATGCGCAGAGGGCGCGGATGGCAAGGTTAAAAATCCCCTGGTAAGAAGATCGCGGGCTGTCTGAAACTGGCATTCGGCGCCCGCGGTCTTTTCTTCTTCGTTGCTAATGCTAGAGGAAGTAGTAGAAAATGGTCCTTAAGTGGCTGACATGTTCGTCAAGCGGTATTCGTTTTGCAGGCTGCCACAGGCTTGGCGAATGTTTACGTTACGTCCAAGCGAAAAGACGAAAGGATTTTCTTGATCTATAGCAGAATAGGAGTTGATTCACTGCCGACCGGTTGCCAGCCGACAGCTTTCGGTTTGCAGTTCAGGAGCCGGGTCAACCCGGGCAGCTATGGGCGGGTATTTGATGGGAAGTAAAGGGGAGTGCTGCGGAGCAGCTTCCGGAAACGAGGGAGCCTACGAAGATCCGGTCTGTCTGATGAAGGTAGACCCGCAGAGAGCTGCCGGCAGTTGCGACTTCAACGGAGTCAAGTATTACTTTTGCTGCAGCGGGTGTCTGCGCAAGTTTGAAAAGAATCCGGAGGGATATCTGAATCGTTCCGAGCCTGAACCACAAGTAGTGGCAGTTTCAATCTCGTCGCCGCGCCGTCAGGCACCGTTTGCCGTCCTTCAGGCTGAATCCTCCGAAGAGGAGAGCTGTTGTACAACTGCAGCTGCCGTTGCAATAGAAGGTCGGTTTATCGATCCGGTTTGCCACATGACGGTCAATCCAGAGACGGCGGCCGGAAGTTTCGACTTAAACGGTGTCGTCTACTACTTTTGTAATCTCCGTTGTCTGGAGCGCTTTAAACTGGACTCCCGGCGCTATGTCTCGGCAGATGGCCAGATACTGCAGAGGCAGCCGGTCTCGATTGCTTCTGCGCCGGCTGCGCAAGGGACGGTTTATATCTGCCCGATGGATCCGGAAGTACGATCCGATCGGCCGATCCCCTGTCCAATCTGCGGAATGGCGCTCGAGCCGGAAGAGATGGATTTGAGCGCGGCCGAGGAATCAAACCCAGAGCTGGAAGATATGACGAGGCGCTTTTGGATAGCGCTCATCTTCACTGCTCCGCTGTTTCTGCTTTCGATGTTCGAGATGAGTCCGGCGGTGCAACAGGTGATTTCGCTTTCGTGGTCGAGCTGGATTCAACTTCTGTTAGCGACGCCGGTGGTTGTCTGGTGCGGAAAGCCGTTCTTTGAGCGCGGTTGGGCATCGCTTGTCAATCGCAGCATGAACATGTTTACGCTCATCTCGGCGGGCACCGGCGTATCCTATCTGTATAGTGTGGCGGCGACGGTGTTTTTCACTGAACGAAACGCGCATGCAGGCATGACCGGTGTCTATTTTGAAACAGCGGCTGTAATCACGACGCTGGTGCTGCTTGGGCAAATGCTCGAGTTGAAAGCGCGTGGGCAGACCGGAAAGGCGATCAGGGCTTTGCTCGGGCTCGCTCCCAAGACGGCGCGCAAAGTGACCGCAAGCTCTGAGACGGACATCGCTCTAGACTCGGTTCAAGTCGGCGATGTGCTGAGAGTAAGACCAGGCGAAAGAGTGCCGGTGGATGGAATCGTTTTGGAGGGCTCCAGCAACGTCGATGAATCAATGATGACTGGTGAACCGACTCCGGTCGAGAAAAGAAGCGGAGACAGAGCGATCGCTGGCACTATCTGTGGTACCGGGACTTTTCTGATGAAAGCAGAGAAGGTCGGCAAGGAGACGATGCTGGCTCAGATCGTTCGGCTGGTAGCGGAAGCACAGCGAAGCAGAGCGCCGATTCAACGGGTGGCTGATACCGTGTCGGCATTTTTTGTACCGACCGTGTTGCTCATCTCGCTTCTCACATTTGCAGTCTGGCTAGGATTCGGACCACCGCCGGCATTAGCCTTTGCCCTTTCTAATGCAGTGTCAGTCTTGATTATTGCTTGCCCATGCGCGCTCGGACTGGCTACTCCTATGTCAATCAAGGTTGCGGCTGGACGGGGTGCTGAATCAGGTGTGCTGATCAAAGACGCCGAGGCGCTGGAATGTTTGGAGAAGATCGACACGCTGGTGCTGGACAAGACTGGCACTCTCACAGAAGGAAGACCGCGGCTCGTATCGACAGTCAGCCTGGCAGGGGTTGCCGAGTCGGAAGTGCTGAGCCTGGCTGCCAGTCTGGAGCGTGCTAGCGAACACCCGCTTGCGGCCGCCACCATTGCCGGTGCGGTCGAACGCAATCTTGAGCTGGAGCCGGCCAGCGACTTTCGATCTATTACTGGCAAGGGTGTTGCGGGAACGGTCGCAGGTAAGAATGTGACAGTAGGCAACAAGGCGTTGTTTGACGAGCTGTCGATCGAACTTTCTCAACTCACCGATGCCGCAGAAACTGCTCGCTCCGAGGGGCAAACGGTAGTTTTCGTTGCCGCCGGCGGCAAGGCCATGGGTATGTTGATAATCGCCGATCAAATCAAGGAATCAACTGGTGAAGCGATCGCCAAGCTCAAAGCCGACCATTTGCGAATCGTGATGCTTACTGGCGATAGCCGCACCACAGCGTTAGCGGTGGCGAAGCGTTTGGGAATCGAGCAGGTGGAAGCCGAGTTGCTGCCTGAGCAAAAGGCGAAAGTAATTGAAGGATTGAAACAGCAGGGTCACATTGTGGCTATGGCTGGCGACGGGATAAATGATGCGGTCGCGTTGTCCGTAGCAAACGTCGGAATAGCGATGGGAACTGGGGCCGACGTGGCAATCGCCAGCGCCGGAATTACGTTGGTCAAGGGCGATTTAAGAGGAATCGTTCGAGCCATTAGTCTAAGCCGTTGCACAATGGGCAATATTCGGCAGAATCTCTTTCTTGCTTTCGTCTACAACTCAATCGGTATTCTGGTTGCGGCCGGAGTGCTCTATCCATTCGTTGGGCTGCTTCTGAATCCGATGATCGCCAGCGCCGCCATGACTATGAGTTCGATCTCGGTTATCGCCAACTCGCTCCGGCTGCGCGCTATGAAAATTTAGATTCGCTTCTTGCTACGAGCCCTTAGTGTTCGTCTAAGTCGCTTTCTCGAGCGCTTTTGCTTCTGTGTGACAATGACAACTTGGCCTAGCTGAGCCAGTTTTTGTTGCTTGCTTCCATAGATTTGATCTGACTAATCTAAATCGTGTGGGCTTGAATCTTGGGTCGTGAGTGGCTAAATCCACTGCGAACTCCGCAGGAATAAAAAGCCTGCGCTAACTGGCTTTCGGTTTGGCACCTTGTTTTGATCGCTCATATCGGACGGTGTAAAACACAAAAAAACATGCTCTAATTGGGCTCTATGATGGTTTGGTAATAATTCTAATTAGTGCTTGTTTCTTAAGTCCGGAAGTGATTAGCGTTGTTTGTGTTTTTATTCAAAAAACCTCAGGAGACTGCAACTAACCAGCCAGCACACCATGAATTCAGCTTCCTCTTCTCGTGCAAGCGCGCTGAGTTGATAGCCAGCACTCGAATTGCAATTAGTGTGGCAGGGAGCTGGGAGAGAAAGGGGCATTTCGTTCTTTTAGACAGGCGCCGGAGGAACTCCTCTCGAGAGCTCTGTCTCAGTTGGTTAACTGTTCATGAGAGTCGCACTGCGCGGCTCAATTGGTTTACGCTCCTCAGAAGTTGAAACAATCATTGACCTGTGTAGGTTGGCGACTGTTTCATTCTTCCAAAGAACTCTAACAAGTGAGAGGTGCATCGTGGAGAAATCTACTCCCGCTGACCTGGAATCGCTGGCGCGTTCCGTCAGCTCGATGGAGCAGCGGTTGAACGCTGTCGAAGCGAGGCTGGGTATTAAGTCGCCTGCTGAAGAAAGCACCGCAAGCGGTGCGGTGCTCGGCTCTGCCGGTTCTGGCTCTCAAGCTACTAACCCGCTGAGCGAACGTCCGGCCGAAGTGAAGCCGCCCGAGCCGGTGGTGAAGCCGCCTGAGCCGGTAGTGAAGCCGTCCGAGTCGGTGGTGAAGCTGCCCGAGCCGGTGGTGAAGCAACCCGAGTCGGTGGTGAAGCCGCCTGAGCCGGTGGTGAAGCCGCCTGAGCCGGTAGTGAAGCCGTCCGAGCCGGTGGTGAAGCTGCCCGAGCCGGTGGTGAAGCAACCAGCGCCCGTGCTCAGACAACCGATCGGAGGCTCGTTCGAGTTGAAGTTCGGCACGGTCGGAGCGCTTTACGTCGGGCTCCTGCTGCTTTTGATCGGTATCGGCTCGCTGATCGCCATGAGCTGGACGGAGCTTGGTCCCATCTTCAAGATCGGCGCCGGAATGTTTACCGGGCTGGCGATGGTCGGTGGCGGTGAATTCGTCGCGCGACGCCGCCCGGGCATGAAGTGGTGGGGAATGGGTTTGATCGGGGGTGGTTATGCCCTCGGTTACTTTGTTCTCTACGCCATGCAAAATGTTTTGAGCGTCAAGATTCTGGACAGTGTTTTGATCGACTCCAGCTTGCTGCTCGGATGGGCAGGAGTCTGTATGGCGCACTCGCTGGTGCGCAAGTCCGAGGAGATCGCGCTGTTGTCGACGCTGCTTGCCTTCGTCACCATCTCGCTCAGCCCGTTGGGATTCTTCTCGGTGGCTGCATCGGCGATTTTGTGTCTGGCGCTGGCTTTGGTGGTGGTGCGCATGAACTGGCTCAAGGTTTACGCATTGGGTGCCGCCGGCTCCTATGCAACCTATGTCATGTTCACGCAGCCGCAAATTGATGCGGTGCAGGGTGGTACCGCCAACGGCTTCTGGCTATCGGGGGCGTTCCTCGGTTTGTACTGGCTGGTGTTCAACGCGGTGGCTTTCCTGCTCAAACCGTCCAAGGAGTGTTCGGCTAAGCGTCGCTACACTATCCTCGGCGTGATTGCGCTCAATGCCATCGGGTTCGTTGCTCCGAGCCTGTATTCGATGGGAACGTTCTATCCGGAGCTGCGCTGGGCGTTCCTGGCGTTGACAGGCGTAGCCTATTTCGGTATGACCATGCTGGCAACGGTGCGCGGGCTACGCGAGGTGTCCACGCTGGCGCTTCTGCTCGGACTGCAGCTGGTCACGGCCGCAATTCCGCTCAAACTCGACGCGCATGCTGTCTCCGTCGTCTGGTTGCTGGAGGTGGCCTTGCTGGTCGTGGCCGGAATGCGCTCCAACCTGTTGCCGTTCCGCTGGTTCGCCGGCGCCCTTGCCGTCTTCACCGCCGGTCGGCTTGCGCTTTTCGACTTGACAGGCCTGGTGAATCAGCATGATTTCCAGCTGCTTGGCCAGGCTATCGACTGGCGGTGGCTGCTCGGTGCGGTCGCCGCTGTTTGCTACGCAGTGTCCGCCTGGTGTTACAAGTCGGCCCGCTGCGCCCAGTCCCAGAGCCAGTTCGAGAAAGCGTATGCCTATCGGGTGTACCTCATCTTGACCGCTGCGGTCGTCTGGTTCGTGCCGTTTATGTTGGCTCCGGTTGGATTGAAGGCGCTGTTCTGGGCGGTCGAAGCGATGGTGCTGGTTGCGCTGGCGGCACGCACCAAGGATTCGCTCGCCGATGAGTTGGCCGCATTGACTTTCCTGACTTCGGCGGCGTCGCTCGTGCTCAACTACAACGTGGTTGAGCCGCTCGTCAGCTGCCTTGTAATCGGGCTGTTCTACCTGGCCAGCTTCACCTACAAATGGGCTGCCAGAGAGCTTGATGAAGGTCAACGGCGCAACCGGCATCACATTTACGTGACCGGCTCGGTCGTCCTGACTCTGATCATGACGGCGCTCTCCACGGTAGCTTACGACAGCCGGCACGACACGTTCCTCAACGTTGCGCCGCTTGCATTGCGTTGGGCGATTGAAGGTGGCTTGATCGTCATGCTCGGCTTCCTGCTCAAAGACAGTGCAATCAGGCGGCTGGGCACGCTCGTTTTCTTGCCGACGGCATTCGCCTTGTGGATGTCGCACGGGCAATGGGCTTGGCCCACCGTGCTGCCGATCGTCGGCATTCTGTTCGGGTTGCACGTTCGATACCGCTTCGGCTGTCCGGCCGACGACAAACAATCCGACACGTTCCTGGACTCTCTCAACATCGGCGGTGATGAAAACGAGCTGCTCAAGCGCTCGTACGCCATTCTGTTCTCGCTGCTGCTGGCCGCGAGCTTCGGTGTTCTGCTTGAGGCGAAGTGGCTGGCGCTCGTGTGGAGTTGCCAGTTTTCGGCCTCCGTTGGCGCTGGTTTCCTGCTTCGTGAGCGCTATATGCGAGTCTTGGGCACGGCTGGATTCGTTGCGGTTGGTTGTGCTCTGCTCGGCATGACTGCTCTCTGGAGCTGGTCGGCGCTTCTACCGATTGTGGCCATTCTCGTGGCGTTGAGTGCACGCTACCGTTTGGGTTGTCCGCCCGACGCAGCGGCGGCTGTCCAGCTGGATCGGTATGCTGACGAATTGACTGTCGAGCGCGAATCCGAAGTCTTCGCCACCGCATACATGGCTGCCGCGTCGGTGGTGCTCGGTTGCGGCTTCGGCGTGCTGCTCGCTTCCAAGTGGGTAGCGCTGGCCTGGGCCTGCCAGGCGCTTTTGACTGTTGCTTGCGGCTTTGCGCTCAAGGATAAGGCGCAGCGCCTTGTGGGCACCGGTGGCATGCTCCTGTCCACGGTGGCTTCCCTGCTGACTCTGTCTAGCTGGAGCTGGGGGAGCGTCTTGCCGGTCGTCGGAATGCAGTTGGCGCTCTATCTCTGGTATGTGCGTGTTCAGAGCGCCAAACCGGAAGATAGCCAGGGCTGGCTAAATCAGCAGCTTCTGTCCATGCGCAGCGACCTGGTCCCGGCGGCCGAGACAGTTCGACAGTGCTACGCGGTATCGGCTAGCTTCTTGCTGGCTGCATGCTTTGCGCAGTTGTTAGAATCGCAGATGCTGGCGTTGGCGTGGTCGGTCCAGGGCTTGGGCCTGGTTGCGCTCGGCTTTGCCGTTCGCGACCGAATGCTTCGTCGCGGCGGTATGGCGCTGCTCAGCATCTTGACGCTCAAGTTGCTGTTCATCGACTTGGCAGGTGTTGAGCGCTTCCAGCGGGTTCTCTCTTTCATCGCCGCCGGCATTGCCTGGCTGGTCGTTTCGTTCGTGAACGGCTGGCTGAGCAAGAAGCTCGACGACACCGATGGTGCGGAGAATGCTGCCGGCAAGCAGAAGGCTCAGCCGGAAGACCCGGGTAATCTCTTCGCTCCGTGATCGCCGGCTGGGAAATTAGCCTGGCAACCAATTGTCTAAGTCTGCCCGGAGGCAAAGCGAACTTCAACTCGCCTTGTCTCCGGGTTTTTCTGTTTGTAAAAAATAACTATAGAACATAGTGAAAATTCAAATTTGAAAAATTTCTTGTTGGCAGCAGAGGAGAAACCGAGAGGGAGCGCAATTGCGCTCCCTCTCGATCAGCCGGGCGGATGACCTGAGTCGGTCCGAAACGGCTTCCAGGTGCGTCGAATGATGCACCACGGGCGTACAAGAGTGTGCCGACAGCTCGTGAGAGATGCTAGCCGAGACGCTTCAAGTCCGGTGCCTGCTCAGGCTCTTCAGCTTGCGTAGACGGCTTCTGGTGGCGCATGAACACCGTCGGATCGGTGGACATGTACTTTACCAGCTCTCGTAAACGCTCCTGCAGTCTTTCTGGTGGCAAAACGATTGAGTCGGTCGGCAACTCGCGATTAGCATCGAGAGTTGCAACTACCGCTTCCAGCTCGCCCGGGCTGTAGAGCCAGAGCATGCGAAAGATGTGGTAAGTAGCGCGTGAATCTTCCAGTGCGTCGTGCTTGCGACGCCGCGGGATCTTCAGCATGTCGGCGACGGTTTGGAGAGCCGGCCGGTAGGGCAGGTTCAAGCGATCCTGGGCCCATTCCTGGACGTCCAGGTAAGCGAGCGGTTCCGGTGGTGGCATGCCTTCGCGCTGGCATTGTGCGTAGATGAACTTCAAGTCCTGGCTGGGATCCCAGAAAGCGGCGATGGCGTGCGCCATGTTGTGGCGGAGAATCTTGAGCGCCCGAAAGATTGGGATCGCATTGCGCCAGCGCTTCCAGCTGAAGTGGGCGATTCTCAAGGCCCGCCATTGGCAGCCCTCGAGCGTTCTCGGTTTCACTTTCTGTTCGAACCAGCTTGAGGATTGTAGAGAAGGAAAACGCGCAAGCACGCCGCCTTCCTGGATAATCGAGTGTAGCTCCGGATTGCCGCCGCTCATCTCCAAGTCGACGAAGGAGATGATTCTGGCGCTTTTCAATATCCGGAGTAGCTTAGAGATGCGCACCGAATTCAGTGCGCTGAATGAGTCGATAGACTGATCGCTCATGTCTGTTACTCCAGTGTTTTGGTGCAGTCGTTCTCGTTGGCAGAAGTCTGAATCAGCGGCCCAGGACTCCGCCGGCTAGACAGACCGACGGTAGAATAGAATCGGCAACATGGTTCAACGCGTTTTCTGCGCCCTGGTGAAGCGATGAAAAAGCCTTAAATCGGTGTTGCCGTAAGTTTTCTGGGAGTGTTCGAGTTCTGCCGAGCGAGAATATTCAGTGATATAAAAAACAAACTAGCGAATAGCTCTTGAGTATTACAAGAGATCAGAGGCTTAGAAATATCTGCTTTCTCTCTGCAGCTGAGCAGTTAAGGGCTCACCGGGCTGTCATAGTGCTTGAATTTACAGGGATCAGCAGATTTGCAGGCATTAAGTTGGCGCTGCGTGGTTGTCCCACTGCGCTCGGTAAAACTGGCTACGTGAGCTAGCGGCAACTATCTCAACTTAACCGCAACTCAGCTGGCTCAATCTACTCTCGCCCGACACTAAGAGCCGATTGTTAGCTTCTAAGAACGCGGGAAAGAGTTCGCATAACCTCTGCTACTGCCATCGAGTGTGCAAAGCAACCATGTGGCATATGTGGCGCGTTGCCGTCGAAAATCTCCGAGATGGAGCCAACACAGGACTCTTCAACCAGATCGTTCAGGAGCGGTTGCAACAAGATGCGGATCTTAGCATTGGTCTCGGGCAGCGTTCCGTGCACGTTGATCAGAGCATCGCAATACGCTCCAATCAACCAGGGCCAAACAGTACCCTGGTGATATGAGAGATCTCGATGATACTGATCGGCTCGACTGAATCCACAGCCATACCGGCTCTGGTACGAAGGATCGGTTGGAGAAAGCGAGCGCAGTCCGACCGGTGTAAGCAGCTCGGAGTCGATCAAAGTGAGAATGGATTTCTCTTGCAGCTTGGTAAACGCTCGGAAGGGCAGCGAAACGGCGAGCAGTTGGTTTACGCGCACGGTGTCGTCCGGTTTGTCGGATGATTTATAGGGCGGTTCCAGTACGTCGTAGAGGCATTGTCTCGAGTCATTCCAGAACTTTTGCATGGACTTTTCCGAGAGAGCATAGAGTGCTTTGAATTGATCGGCGTCGGACTCCAACTCTTCCGATAGAAAGCAGACCGTGCCCAATAGATTGTGCCAGAGTGCTGCGATATCAACAGGCTTGCCGGACCGCGGCGTAATCGGAATGTCGGCGACCTGGGCGTCCATCCAGGTTAATTCCAGGTCGGCAGTTCCGCAACGAACGAGTCCATCGTCCGGATCGACTTTGATACCATTGGTAGTGCCCTCTACGTAATGCCACACCGCTTGCTTGAGCGCCGCTAATTGAGAGCGAGTAAACTCTTTGTCCTTGGTGGCCCGGTAATAGTGATAGAGCGCCCAGGCCCACCAGAGGGTTGGGTCTACGGCTAGATGTTCCGGTTTGTCCGACTCATCTAAAAACCGGTTGGCCATTACCCCGGCTTCGACCAAGTCGCAATAGAGTGCCAGCGTTTTCTTCGCTTCATCAAACCGGCGCGTCGACACTGCCAGTCCCGGCAGCGAGATCATTGCTGCCCGGCCGGCATCATTGAGCCAGGGGTAACCGGCTATGACGCTTGTTCCTTCTGAATTTAAGTTGTGCCGGTTGACAAGAAATTGATCGCAGGCCAAGATCAGGAGGTTGGTTTCCTGAGAGCGTGGCAAAGCCGCTGTTTGAATCAACTTGTTCTGGCGCAGCAGATTTGCTTCGACCACCGGTTGGCAGGATGGCGAATTTACGGTGCGGTCCAGGCTGGCGCAGATGTTCAATTCTTTACCGGGTAGCAACTCGGCGGTCAACTGCCCGACCAGGAACAAATCTTCTCTATCTGGCATGTCACGCGAGGCTTCCTCCGGCCAGTGGTACTCCCACCACCATTGCGACTGCGGCTCATACACGCCGTCGTCCCACGTCAGTTGCAGTGTGTGCGCTGATTCTTCCAGCTGGATTTCGGTTCGTTTGCCGGCGATCGATTGAGGGTAAGATTTGTCGGCTGACCCGCCTACTTCTTTGTGAAAGTCCCGAAAGCCGGTAAGAAATCTCACTATAAAGGTGGCTTCACCTGACGAGCGGTCTCTGTCCGGGAGCCAGTAATAGCCGATATAGAGCTCGTTGACATCGTGCTTAAGGACGATCTGCTTGATGAGATAGCTGCCGTTGATGTTGTAAATCCAGGTCGGAGCTGGAAAGGTCGTAAAAGATTCGATGTAGCGGTAGCCGGTGGGTGCCACCACTCCTGATGCCCAGTGATTAGTGGAAAGGTCATACTCGACGCCATCAAGTGACAATTGCTCCTGTACGCGCGACAGGATTATGTGCCGCGCAACCGGCTCTTTGAGTGCCGAAACAAGCAGTCCGTGATATCGCCTGGTGTGCGCGTTCGAGATAGTGCTACTGGAGTAGCCGCCCAGCCCGTTGGTGATCAGCCACTCGCGATTGTCCGGCTGGTCGCGAGTGGGATACCAGACCGGTACCTCGGAGCTGAGGTCTTTGTATCTGGATTTAAGCCAGCTTGGCAACCCGAAGGTCATCAGCGCTCCCGTTTCCAACAGTTGTTGTGTACCAATACTATCGTAATTTTAGATGCAACGGTGATCCCTGGCTTCCGGTCGATCGGCTGAGTTGGAATCCGGCTTTCTGCGTTGGAGTTTGGGACTCCTTTGAGTAGTTGTCCTTGCCGATTAATCGAGCGGTGTTTCTGCCGCAAGTTTTGCTTCGATCGACCAGCGCTGTTAAGATGCTGAGGCTTACTAAACCGGTCGGTAGTCGAGGTCGAGAAATTGAGTTCGGAAGAGAAGCAGAGCGAGCAGGCGTTCTGGGAGACTTATCTGCAAGCTGCCGACGAAGCAGCGACCGTTGAAAAGTATGCCGATGCCGAACTCCTATATAACTCAGCGGTGAAGGAATTAGAGAAATCAGATCAGCCGCCGGATCGCTTGATGGCCGGTCTAGAAGGGCTTTCCTTTGTCTTGGAGAAGCAGGGCAAGAGCGCTCAAGCGCTGGAGCAAGTCGGACGGCTGCTTCAATTGAAGGAGGGTCCACATGGTCACCGGAAGCCTGAGTTGACACCCACGCTGGTAGTGCAGGGACGACTGTATGAGTCCTTGGGAATGACTACCGAAGCGATGCTTACTTATAAACGTATCTTGAAATTGTGCGAGGATTCCGTAAATTCGCCTGCCGATCAGGAGTTGGTGGCGTTGTGCCGTTTGTCCTCGCTATATCGCGCGCAAAGCAAACTACCCGAGATGGTACTCATGATCCAGCGCGCATTGAAACTGTGCGAGCGAAATGATGTAACCGGCTATCCGCTTAAATCCGGAGTGTTAAACGAAATCGGACGGCTGCATGAATTGGACAAAAGTTATGCGGCAGCGGCTTCGTTGTACAAGTTGGCCTTGAAAGTGATTGAGCAGTCGCTCTCGGTCGAGCATCCGGAGATGGCTGAGCAAATTGCCCGAATTGCCAGATGCTATGTCAATCAGGACAACCCGGTCGATGCCGAAAGCTTGTATATGCGTGCGGTTGCTTTACGAGAGAAAGCCGCCGGCATCTATGCACCCACTCTGGCGCCGCTTTTGTCGGAACTTGCGGCTGTCTATGCCACGCACGGCAAACTGGCTGAATCCGAAGCGGTCTATCGGCGAGCTTTGGATATTGTCGGAAAGATTTCTGGTGAAGACAGCTTTGAGTCAGCTGCTCTGCTTGCGGATATTGCCGATATCTGCGTGCGTGATGGACGATCTTCGGAAGCAGAGCACTTGCTCAAGCGGTCTCTGGAGGGTATGGAGAAGCATCTCGGTCTTACCCATGCCAATCTTTGCCCGATTTTGTCGCAACTCGGTAGTCTCTATTTCAAAGAAGGCCAACTCTTTTTTGCTGAAACCTATTGCCGGCGAGAACTGGAGATAACCGAAGACAGTCTCGGTCCGGAAAACAGCGCTCTGCTGCCTGCCCTGAACAATCTGTGGGCGATTTATTATCGGCAACAGCGGTACATGGAAGCGGAGCCGGTTGCGCTTAGACGTGTGTCGATTCACTATTCTGATAAAGGACCTGAGCATCCGGAGGTGGGCAGAACCTTGGCTGACTTAGCTTTGCTCTACCGCTTGCTGAACAAGCATCACGAGGCAGAGCCGCTTTATTTGCGGGCGATGGGCATCCTTGAGGAATCCCTGGGAGACAGCTCGCCCGAATTGTCCGAATTGTACAGGCAGAATGAAGAGTTGCAGCGCGAGCTTAAGGAGCTGGACAAGAAAAAGAGCTGGAAGCGATTTCTGCCCTGGTAGACGGCTGCGATAGCGCTGCTTCTAAAACATTCGGACAGCGAACGGCTGAGCGGGGAGACTTGAATCTGAATCAAGTTACCAGGAACCGTCTGAAACCTGCCTCGCCGGATGGTCCGGCCCCTCTACGGTGAAGTCATGCTGTCTACAATTTGGTCCAGCCGGTGACGCTGGGTCTTTGACCAGTGCATTAAGAATGCCCATATAGGCCACCCACACCGGACCTCCCGGAAACCTGCCAGATTCGATGTTGGAATTACATTGGTGCCCCGCATTATTTTGATTTGCCGTAATGGTGTAAATCGGAAAGCGGACTGATCGTTGGCTGGTTGGAAGAGAAGTATCTGTTTGTTGAAAATTGATAATGCCCATTGCATAGGGCGGAGTGGCTGACTCTGTCGCTACTCCGCTTGCCTTGATGGTAAGAAACGGCGGGAAGAACGAGCCTGATACTGTCCGCAGACCGCTTACGTCAAAACTCACGGTGATCACACTCGCTTCACCTTCTTCTCCTATTTTGATTGTACGAGTATCGCACTTCCAATTTGATAAGGAAGGCATTCCCATGAACGCAAGAGTAGCATTAGCTAATCCCTTAGCTTCCTTTTCGAGTTTGCCTCTATTTTTTTCAAAGTCGGGTCTCTCCATTCCCAACCAATACTGACCTTGGTTGATGTGTCTTGCAGCTTCGTTAGCGGCACGGTTGGCTTTGTCTTGATATAGGAAGAGAAACCCAACGTTGATCAACAACAAGAGAATCATGATACCAACTGTGACTATCATCCAAGTGCCAACCACGCCTTCCACGATTCCCTGTCCGCGAAAGTCTCTGCTCATTGAACGACTAAAAACTCTTAGCTTCATGATCTCCCCCTGAGTCACCTTATTAAATAGCTCTTCCACTAAGCGTTTGGCAAAATTACACAATCGCTTTTGGGAGCGCCGTCGGCGCCTTAATAAGGTCGCTGATATCGAATGTACCCACCTTCCTCAGATTAAACCGCCCCATCGAAGGGTGGTTTAATCGGCTATCGGCAACAACTCTAGGCGGCAATTGCTACAAAAATGCAAAGCCGATTGCTTTCCGATGTTGGAGTTACTATAACAGGAAGTAAAGACGGGCAAAACCAAAAGCGTTTCGAGCTGTGGCGGAGCAGCTGGGCGCGATTGTTCGCGCTTGTAGCTGCTCCGCCCCTGCCATTCTCGGAACGCTCTAGTGAGTCTTTCCGGAAACCGGAATGGTAGTTACCGGCGTCCATTCCTGCAACTCCTTGGAGAAGGCGTAGCGAACGCCGTTGAACTCCAGGCGGAAAAGGAAGCCGAGATACTGTGCGGCCTTCCCGCAGGCATGGAGCCGATCCCGATAGAGGCTGTAGATGTCGACCGGCTGGCAAACCAGCTTGTCGATTCTGAGCTTCAATACGATCGCTCCGGGGTCCGACGGGCTTCTTTCTCGCCCGTCTACGACTAGGGCAGAGCCCTTGATCGCGTAGTTAACCAGATCGTGAACGCTGCCGGCAAACTCGCGGATACGACGCTTCTTGCGAAGCATCTTGAGCTCCTTGAGTGGCTCGGGGCGGACACGATCTTCATCACCGACCGCCTTATCTGCAATCACCACGATCGCCCAGGCCGCGTCCTTGTAGTTGGCGGCGCGGAAGGAGCTCGGCTTGAGCACCTGTGCAGAGCGATGGCAGGCGATGATTTTGCAGATTCGGTTGACGGTTGTCTTGTCAAAGCCAAGCTTTGTCAGATATCCCTTGGCCCATAGTGCGCCGGCGCTGGCGTGGTTGTCCACGTCAATCGCTCGTCCGACATCATGCAGGAACAGTGCAAGCGGGATGATGATCTCTCGCGTGTACCGGTCGAAGATGTGCGGAGCGCGTCGGTGAATTTCGGCAGTCAGTGCTGTGCCGACCTCGAGTACTTGAAAGGCGTGCCCTTCATCGTGCTTGGTCTGGCTGGCGCTGAGCTCGTCACCTTGCGCATAGAGTTGGCGTACTACTGGGTCCTTGAAGACAAAGTTGCGACGCCGCTTGGCAGTTCGCAAACCCAGCATGATTACCTCATTCTTTTGCAGGTGTGTTAAAGCGGATTCAGCCCCTGCAAAGTTGGCTGAACCGCTGGTTGAAAGGAGACCGGTGAAGGTCTCAGAAACATTTATCATCACTTCTTCGCGCGAAGAGTCAGAATTCTTGCTATTCAAGCTGGCTAGCGCGTTTGAGAGTGGTGCGTTTAGCGAATTCTGTTAAAGGTGGGAAGAAACGATCTGATTTGACCCTAACAAAAGCATCTTTCCAACTGCAATAGCCGCCGATATGAGCAAGCGATTATCAGCATGACTGGAAGTATTGGTTGTGGCGATCGCTGGAAGCCATTGCTGTCAAAGGCTTTGTGGTTTCACTCGCGACGTTCGAGCTTGCGCACCGTTTCTGGTACTGATTTCAGCTCGCCCAAAATGAATTGTTCGCCACGGTTTTTTGGGGTGCAAAGACGATGAGGCTGCGACAAGCGTCAGGTTGCCTTTACATTTGCGCGACATTGCGGTGCTCGCTAGCGAAAGGTAACATCGAGCAGCTTTTGATTGGATTCATTGCTCAGTTCGCCGGATGGAAGTTCCGGTTAAAGAGCAAAAGCGGCACCAGTGGTGCCGCTTTTAAATTGGTCGCAGGTCCGGTGCTGCCCGCGGAAGAAACCATCCCTGGTCTCTCTCACTTGAGTTCCTGCGATATCTGCTGAACTGTATGAGCTAAGACGTACTTTACACCAGAAAGTTTCCATTGTCAGTGTGGAAATTACGTAGTTGCATCCTCTGGTTCGCTTTCGGATTGTTCGGCTTCTGGGGGTGGCAGCTGTCGTAGGTGCTCTACAAGCTTTTCGGCCTGACTTCGTCCGAGCACGTCCCAATGAGGGATGCCAAAGCTTTTCACGCAAAACTGATCGGCTAGCTCGTCGCTCCAGCCCACTAAATCAAGCGCTCTTCCTAAGACCGTAATGTAGTTTTGATCCGTAATATCGGGCAGATCCAGTCCCTCTTCCGGAAGCTTGGCTGCCGGTTCTGGTGCTGACCCACCGACCGGTCCGATTGAAATCTCCTGGGCCGGCGTCGGCTTGCTAGGCGGAATCAGCTCTTCGCGCAGAGGCTGCCAGGGCACCGGGCGATCGATTTGAAGA
This sequence comes from Candidatus Obscuribacterales bacterium, assembly GCA_020050835.1. Lineage (GTDB taxonomy): Bacteria > Cyanobacteriota > Vampirovibrionia > Obscuribacterales > Obscuribacteraceae > JAGVKB01. The sequence goes on from JAGVKB010000049.1 coordinate 42,376, forward strand.
TCTTGTTTAAAGCTCATTGAGATCAAAAGGTGCCGAAGCTCGTCGATCTGCTTCGATAGATCGATGAATCTTCTTTCGCAGAAGTTTCTAAATCCGATCATCGACTCCATCAACACCTCGGGATTGCCTGGTGGTGTCGGCAGCCCAATCAGCTTTGGTGTAATCAGACCTTCAGCTTCCAGCTGCGGGCGGATCTGGGAGGTCGGCCAGCCCTGCTCAACCAGCTCTTTGATGCGCTCTAGCACGGTGAGATCTTCCGGCCGGTACTGTCGTTGTTGACCCCGGCCTCGTTTTATCTCTAAACCAAACATCAGCTCCCAGCGGCGCAACTGGTGAACTGAGAGCCCCAACCTGGCGGCCACGCTGTTTATAGACATCAGATCTGCATGCGTCATTGATATCTCCCGGAGCAGTAATCTCTAACACTAGTTTAGAGCAAAAATCTAGCGCAGCTCAGCGAGTCTCTAAAGTAATTGGGGAAACCCGCATCGAAATCCCGAAAGGCTCACTGCGCGGCACCTTCTTCTAAGGTCAAGCGGCTGGCTAGCTGTTGGAAGGCTATTACCGTCGCCAGACTCTCGCCCAGTTAGGCCGTCTTCAAATATTCCGGCTTCGAGCGGTTGATCGCAGACTGAGCGGAGTCTCCTGCCGATATTCCAGCAAGGATTTGCGTAAGCTCGCTGGTTTGAACGCCGGCGGCGGTTGTGTTGGCTGATATTTGGTTGGCATGATCCTTCTTGGCGATCGCGTCGGTAACATAGCTCTGGGCATAGGATAGGTCGGCCGCCGCCGCGCCGTTGCCGTTGGCAAACGCTTCGGACTTTTCACCTTCCAGCTGCGAGTAGACGGCATTGAGGTTGATGCCGTTGGCGGTGTTCAAGTCTCCGGACATCGCCGCTTGAGCGGCCATTGCCGCACTGTTCAAAGCATTACTCTTGACCTGTTCGGTGTCGCCGTCTTCATTGTTGTTGCCGAACTCGTCTTCCAGGTGGCAGGTGTCGCTCTCCTCCTCCTCTCCGAAACCATCCAGGTCAAACCCTTCTGCAAGCCCGAGCCCCAGTGTGTCTAAAGCATCAAGACCACTGGCATCCTTGTCGTCCTTGTCCTTACCATCCTTCTCTTTGCCGTCCTCGTCTTTTCCCTCGTCTCCCAGGAGGCTAGCCGCGGCCATGGCGTAGAGCTCATTTAGACCGTTTAGGTCAAGCGAGTCTTGATCGCTTTCCGGCTTTCCATCTGAATTTTCCTTGGACTGATCGCCATTTTTCTCAGTGTCACCATCTTTGCCGCCGGCTTTGAAGGTATCTCCGAAATTGAATCCGTCGCCAAAGTTTATGCTAAAGCCGTCTGCCCCATTGGCGCCTTTGCCTTCACCTGCTTGCGATGATTTCCCGTCGCCGCCATTCTTATCATTGCCATTGTTGCGAGCTTCGGTGACAGTGCTGTTGGAGAAGTACGCGTCGGCTGCCAGCGAGCTCCAGGCGCTGCCATCACCATTTGCTGTGCTGAGCGTTCCGGCGGAGTTATCTCCACCGTTGCCCTGATTCGGATTCTCGTAGGCGTTGCTTGCCATTCGGATCTGTTATTTGGATTGGCTAGTAAGGTGAGGCTGGGAGATCCCAACTTCGTTTGAAGTCCGTATTTTGCCGAAGATTTGTGAAATTGTCGTGCAATGAGCGCTTGGTTCGAGAATCTCCCGCTTGCGCTTCTTGCCCCACTGCTTTTTTGAATGTTCAGGCTAAACGCTTTGCTTAGCTAACGCGATAGCCCTAGGTGTGTATCACAGGCAAAAACGGTCTTGGAATCAATCAGCGCCAACCGCGATAAGAGCGCGCCTGGTTACCGGCTGTTGTCCAATCAGTGATTCCGGAAACTTGTCGAAATTCGGGAATTACGACACTCAGATTCGCGAGTGTTAGAAATCTAGAGAATCAGCTGTGCTGGTTGATTTTGCAGCTTCAAACCTGCAGTGTAAGAATACATGCATCAGCAGTTTACACCGGAGTACAGGTACTCGCTCGGTAGCCAGCACGGCAGGCAATTCGAATACACTACAGTCGCCTCGTCGAGCACCACATGTGGTGCCATGCGATCCGGCTGTGTGCTGTCTGGGCCGACCGCCCACAAGTGTCTGAACAAGCCTGCCAGTCATACTCAGGTGTTTCTCTCACCTACAGATCTGGGGAGTCAATATGGAAGCAGCGATCTTCTGCAAACTGGCCGTTATCTTTGTTGGTTCAGTCTTGCTTGGTGTGATTCTGATCAAAAAGAATTTCTGGAACGTGTGGCTGTTCGCCTTCTACATGGGCTTTGTATTCTTGCCTCTCACAGCCTTGGCGGAGGCATCGGGTTTCCCGGTTGTACCTCGAACCCTGCTCTTTTGCGTACTGGCATTCTGGTGCGGTCAATTGACCGGCGGCTCTCTGGCCCTCTGGTTGTTTGGCGAGTACATGGGTGGACCGCCAAAATTTCGTCCGTAAACCTCCCAATTTCTCCTTTAAGTAAGGATGATCAATGGAAATCTCCACGTTGTTGCTGCTCGCGGCGCTGTTCATTGTCGCCGCGGAAGTGGGTGCGATTCTGATCTGGGACGAGGCAATTTTCTTCTGGGTGCTCGTCTTTTACCCGGGAGTTACCGTCCTTGGGTTTGGTCTGTTTGATGTGCTTAGCGGAGATCCGATTTACATGTTCGGCGGACTTCTGCGAGAAGTAGTGGTGATGTGGCTTGGTTTTTGCGTCGGCTCAGCCTACGCAGCCTGGCGAATCAGCAGAAACCAGTCCTAAAAAGAGCATGAGTGTCACCAGTCTTGGTGATATTCATGTTCGAGTCGACGCTTGTTCGAAAGGTAAGTCCGATCGAAAACCGCCGAGCTGAACACCGCTTCCAGTCCCTCGCCGAGGACCTTACGCGTCTCAAGCTGCCGGCACCGGCAGAAGCCCTGGTTGCGGCCGACACCGCCATCTACAATGCACAAAAGAAAGCGGGTGATGCATGAAATCGCTTCGTCTTGCAATCGCGTTGATTACTGCAGCAGTCATCGCCGGATGCGCTCTCGGACTTTTGAGTGGTTGGCAGTGGAAGCTCTACTTACCTCTCTCCGCCGGAGCCGGCGTGCTCATCTCCGTCTATGCCATCGCCATCCGCGGCCACGCCCGCTGGCTGGATTCACACTGCAAGTGCAACCACTAGCAGCTTTCCCGCCACGGCTCTGCGCGTCGATATTACACCCAAGCCACGTCGGCTTGGGTGTTGCACGGTAAATAGATCTTCACAGGCTTCTTAAGTCGAAAGGACATTCATCATGCCAACCGGACCGCAAAAACTCCGCGTGCTTCGTTCAGTCAACGTCTTGTCCCCTGGGTACATCAGGGAGCTGGTCGATCTGATGCTCCACGCCTTTTCTCTGCATGAGCTGGATACTTTCTCGCACTACATGCTCGACGTCCAGCTCAACGAGATCACCACTACCGCTCTAGCCCCGCTGCCAACAGTTCGCGAGCATCTTGTTCGCTGGTGTCACGACCATGACGACAAGCTCGTCCAGCTCCTCAACGCCATTTTGGAAGAGCGTCCATCCCGCCGCGACATCAAACTGCTCATCGAGAAGTTCGCTGCCGAAGGACTGATCGAGATCGAGAGTTGACCAACCAAACGGAGGGCGTTACTGCTGCTTTCTCCAGGGAGGCGGACAAAACTCAGGGTTGGGTTCCTGAGTTTTGCAGTAGGGTTGGCAATAACTTCAGATGCTGCCACCTATCTGGTTAAGGGTGCTGCGAGATACCGGCGATAGTGAAACTGACCCATATTCTTTGTCAGGCACGACAAATCAATCCGAAGAGAGCAAAGATTCTCGTTTTAAGCGGTGCGGTCTCACGACTTGCGCTTTGTCACAGAGCGACTGGCTCGATTCGATTGTATTTGCGCTCTGCGCCGGTATTGCATCGCTCCTTTGGGTCTCGATAAACGGCCGGCAAGCTCAGCCAGCTCTAGTAGCACCGCCACCGACAGCGAGTTGCAGGAAGGAATATTGGCATAAATCTGATAAGCCTTCTGCAAAAGGCTAAGCGACTTTTCGAAGCGCTCACTGCGAGTGTAAATTCTTGCCAATTGCCTGGCTGTTTCGGCGACGTGGCTAGGCGTCGCCGGCAAGCGCTCAGCCTCGCGCAAAGCCTCCTTCAGGAACCGGTCTGCCAGTGCGTCCTGGGCCAGAGACAGAGCCTGCGTGCCCAGCTCAACATATATCTCGGTAATTTGTTTGGAAATGTTCATTTTCGATGCTGCATGACTGCTGTTGATTTGCCGGCGCCCTGACCAGAAGCAGCCAACAGCAGGTACAGTGATACGCAAGCAGGCTGGCAGCATAGCTACGAAGCGTTACGAATCTGCAAAGGTCCGGATGTGTTTTTGTCTCTGATTTTGTACTATGTGGCATAGGAGAATCGGCGAAACGAAAAAACTCCAGGTTGAGATCGGGCGAGGATAGGAGAGCCGTAAGGCGCTGGCATCCTCGCCCGGTGAAATCAGTCGGCAATCAAATCAGCTGTTTAATACACTCGGATGAATGTTCCGTAGTAGCTGATGTAGCCGTAGCACTGGTACTGGGGAAACCAGGTGACTTTGTGTTTGATCACTTGCCACCTGCTATCGACTTTAACCGCTACATATTGTCCGCTGACAGGGTCGAAAACCCAGCCGTACACAGGGATGGCCACGCGCTCGCGTACCACCCTGATTCTCGGTCGCGGAGGGCAGTTGTAGCCGTATGCGTAGCCATAGCCGTAGCCGTAGTTAGACCAGGGTGCGCGGCTGAAAAATGGCAGCCTGCCGTAGAAAGGCAGGTAGGCATATGAACGTGGACGGCTGTAGTAGCGCGGCCGGCCTAAGTAGCGAAGTGGAGCGTAATAGCGCGGGCGACTGTAGTATCGTTGCCGGCCATAATAGCCGGAGTAGCGCGCGCGCATCTGCTGACCGAAGTAGCCGCGATGTCCGCGGGCTTCAGCGGTAGTCGGAGTCAAAACGAGGAACAGCGCGGCAAGAAGCAGCGCCAATATGAACGTCAGCTTTTTCATGGCTTACCATCCTTAGTTGAGCCAAATGCTTTGTAATATGGGTGCGCATCCAGGCAAGCGGTGGCTAGGCTGGATGGCTGGTGCAACAAACAATCGATGCCCGGGAGCTGTTCGACATTCGTTGCCGAGAAAGCGACTTAAGCGACCGGTGGAAAGTCGAACTCTTTTGCCTGCCTAAGAGCGGATGTGACGCTGGTTTGAACTAAGTCGCGCGTCCTTTAAAGCCTTTTCCAATTTACACTTGCCCGCTGAATCGATGGGCAAAAGCATTCTTGAGGCTGGAAGGGACTGATTTTGGGCTCGACTGAGGTTCTCTTGGGTGAAAGGATTGAAAGGGATCGTTTTACGCTAGCAAAAACCAACTGAAGATCTCAACTGGCCGTTCTTGCTGCGCGCTGGTGATTGGTTCGGTGATAGCATTCTAATCCGCGCCAAGATCTCGATCGTTTAGTTTCGCTAGAATAGGCGACTGTAGTTCCCTTCGCCGGGCGAGTTTCGCCAGGAGGCAGTCGTGTCCGAGCAGAAGATCAAAGGACAGAAGCGCCGGACGATCGTTTTAGTGATTGACGGGTGTGGAATCGGTGCCGCTCCAGATGCGGAAGAATTCGGTGACAGCACGGATTGCAACACGCTGGCCAACACTGCCAGGAGCGTCAACGGCTTGCATCTGCCCAATCTAGCTCGTCTCGGACTGGGCAATATCCACCCGATTCAAGGCGTTCAACCGGCGGAAAGTCCTGTCGGCTTCTACGGAAAGCTCAAGGAGCGCTCGAACGGAAAGGACACTCAGACCGGGCATTGGGAGATGATGGGGCTGATCAGCAGGACCGCCTTTCCGATGTTTCCGGACGGATTTCCAGATGACCTGGTTCAGAAATTCATCGCTAAGACCGGTTGCAGGCAGATCCTCTGCAACAAGCCAGCTTCCGGCACGAAGGTACTGGAGGAGCTCGGTCAGAAGCATCAAGAAACCGGCTATCCGATTGTCTACACCAGCGGTGACAGCGTTTTTCAATTGGCCTGTCATACCGATACTGTCCCGTTGTCGACTCAATATAAATGGTGCGAGATCGCTCGAGAGATTTTAGATGGACCGTACCGAGTCGGGCGCGTAATCGCCAGACCGTTTGCCGGAGAGCCAGGCAGTTATTACCGGCTGGGAGGAGACCGTCGCGACTATGCAGTTCCGCCGCCGGAACCTACTTTTCTCGATCGCGCGACCGCTGCTGGTCTCGGCGTGCTCGGCATCGGCAAGATCGAGGACATTTTCGCCAAGCACGGTGTCACACATGCCAAACATACCGGGCTCAATCGAGAAGGGTTGGAGCTGACACTAGCTGCGGTGCGCAACCGGTTGGAGCTCGAGCCGTTGAAGGTGAGCGATGCTGCACCAAATGCGGTGCAAATTATATTCACCAACCTGGTGGACACCGATATGGTTTTCGGGCATCGCCGCAATGTTGAAGGCTATGCGGGGGCGCTGGTGGAGATTGACGAGTGGTTGGGCCGGATCATGGACGCGATGGGCAGCGAGGATGTCCTGGTGATTTCGTCCGATCACGGCAACGACCCGACCGCGCCCGGCACCGATCATACTCGAGAGTTCGTGCCGCTTCTGACTTACTCGCCGGCGTTTGGGCAGGATGTTGCCGTCTGCAGGCAGTTGGGAATCAGAGAAGGATTTGTAGACATAGCCGCTAGTTTGGCGGCATGGTTTGGACTCGACTGGCATGGTCCAGGTGTTTCGTTTATCCCCGAGCTGTCAAAGGTGAGCTGAAATGGTTTTAGCGAAAACAAAATTAAAAGGAGCGCTGCGCATAGATTTCACGAAGTCCGTCGCCGGCTTCGAGCCGATTGACTCCTTTGGGGACGCGGTTGTGTCCTTAATTCGGAACAACAATGGACCGAAGGTATTGATCCTGATCGACAGGGCTTATGGGTTGCCCAGTGCGACCGCGCATCTGGTGTCCGATCATCTGAATTTGACCGGCGGAAATCCGCTGACCGGTCCCAACGATCCTTGCGGCGAACGCTTTCCCTCGGTCAACGACATTTACGTCACCGATGTGCCGGTCGGCTTGCCGAGCGGCATCGCGGCCGGGCTAAAGTCTGGACTTTCACCTTCAGATGATGCTGTCAAGCTAATCCGCTCATTGGGGGCCGACTTCTATTGCTATAACCTGGTGCCGGCTATGATTGTGGCGGCGCATGCTCGCTATCGGGTTCTGGCAATTGTTGTTCCAGAAGGTGCCCAGCTCGATTCAACTCTCTTGAGTGCTCTTGATAATGGCGGAGGAAATTGATCTTGATAGAAACTACGACCAAATCCATCTCCCAGTCCGTCGAATTTCTTCGGAAAGTCTCTAAGGACGTACCGGAAGCCGCGGTGGTTCTTGGCTCCGGCGTCAAGGTGCTGGAAGCGCTCTCGGACGAGCAATCATTCTCATACGATCAAGTGTTCGGCATCTCGCCGACAATTGTTGGTCATGCCGGATCGCTCACGCTGGGGCGAGTGCAGGGCAAGCTGGTGGCAGTCATGCGTGGGCGCTTTCACCTCTATGAAGGTCATGATTGGGAGGTTGTGACGCTGCCGACTCGCGTGATGATCGAATGGGGTGTGCGCCATCTGTACCTGACCAATGCCGCCGGCGGGCTCAATCAGGAGTTCGCCGTAGGGGACCTGATGTTGCTAACCGGCTATCGAGATCATCTCAATCCGAAGTGGAAAGAGACCGGTCTCATTCCGGCTTTGATGAGCGCTCCGACCGCTTGCGCAAATGAGTTGACGAATCACATCTGGGCTGTAGGAGAGAAGCTAGCTAAGAGCGATCAGCGGTTTCGTCCGCTCAAGAGCGGTACTTATGCTGGTCTGCTTGGACCTACCTACGAGACGCTGGCCGAGATCGAGATGTTAAGACGTTTGAAGTCCGATGCGGTCGGAATGTCAACCGTTCCGGAGCTGCAAACGGCGCTCGGCACAAAAACAGTAGCTGCTGCAATCTCTGTTGTAACAAATGTTTGGAGCGACGATGCTGCAATTGACGGGCATGAAGAGGTCTTGAAGGCAGCTAAAGCAGCCTCGGAGCGATTGGACAAGCTCTTCAGGGCGGCGATCGCTCCCTAAGCGCAGACCTTTGCGTGAAATTTAAATCTCGAAATGCGGGTCAATCATTGCCATGTTCGTATTACTCGGTCTCAGATTTGGCCGAGCGAATTAGGTTATGCCACTGCCACCCTTTGGAATGATTATCGGTAGCGGTTGAATTGATTGTTGTACCCGTGATGACCTTGATTTCCGCTGCGACCGATCATGTAAGGCAGTTGTCTTAGAAGAGAGCTGGCGCCGCCGCGCAGTAGATTGCCGCCGAAGCTACCCTGGTTGTATCCACCGCAACCGTCGTTGTTGTTGCCAACCATATAAGGCAAGGATCCCAGAAGATTGCTTGCTTGATTGCGCAGCATGTTCTCCATTCCGTAGCCGCCACGACCATAGCCGCCGTAGCCACCAAAAGGCTGATTGAAGCCACCGTAGCCGCCATAGCCACCGAAGGGCTGGTTGTAGCCGCCCTGGAATTGTTGGTTGTAGCGGCCGAAGTTCTGGTTGTAGCCCTGCTGATCGTAGCCGCCGTAGGGCTGATTGCAGCCGCCCTGGAATTGTTGGTTGTAGCGGCCGAAGTTTTGATTGTAGCCCTGCTGATCATAGCCGCCATAGGGCTGGTTGAAGCCGCGCTGGAATTGCTGGTTGTAGCGGCCGAAATTCTGGTTGTAGCCTTGCTGATCGTAACCGCCGTAGGGTTGATTGAAGTTCTGTTGGTTGTAGCCGCCCCGGAAAGCTTGATTGTAACCGCCGAAATAGGGTTGAGTGTAACCGGTGTACGGTTGTTGGAACGTGCCTGACTGACAGTTGCTGTCCATGTATTGTTGTGCATAACCCCGATAGGCTGGGTTATGCATGTAGTTACCGTGTCCAGACGGTTGGAATTGATTGTATGGGCGAGCGTACCTGCTCAGATACTGGGCGGGATCGCCATAGTTGTCCTTTGAGCCGCCGTAATTGTTGCAGGCCTTGTCTTGCCGCTGTTCGGTCCCGGGCTTGGGTGCGTAAGCCGATTCATAAAGTTGAGCTGCTGCTTGCTTATCTCTCAACTGTGGATTGACTGAATCGTCAAGCTTCTCCGTTGCCAACGGTCGCCTGTTTTTGGTTGGACTTTCTGTTTCCAACAAATTGATACTGGCCATCTCTAGAAAACCCTCCAGGGGAGTTGTCGACCGCATCGCTTTGTGGGCAGCAACTGCAGCGTTTCCTCATTTTTCGAGTCCAGCCTAGCTATGAAGATTAGATCCCGAGCTTCATGCGGTCAATCGTAAAAGTACGCATTAATCTAGCGGGATTGCTCCGGGTGGGCATGGCGGTGAAATTTCAGGGTACTAGCGGGCGTAATAGAATCGCTTTGAAGAAATAGCAACCAGCATTTAGATCTCCAAGCGGTTTGAAAGATTCCAAAGCGGCACGTGTGCAGGTTATTGTTCCTGCCACGTGCCGCTCCGGAGTCAATTCATGGGGAGCCGCCGCCGACTATGGTTGGGCGCTTCCCTCCTTGTCCTGCTCAGAACCGCAGCGTGTGCACTGATTGGCGTGCTCAGCGATGTTTTCCCGGCAGTTCCAACACTGCTTCTGACCGGGCACGTCCCAGTCGACGACGAAGCGATGCGGATAGACGGATGACGGCGAGCTGGTCGGGCAGTTGGCGAGGTATCTGGCGTAGGCCAGTTTGTACTCGGCGGGCGACAGCAGCTGGAAGTCGAAAGTCGCTGCCACCATCGACGATGGTCCACGGCCGCGTGCGACGGTCACCTTGAAGTCTCGAATCTTCTTCGGACGCGTTCCGAACGACCTCCGAAAGAGGGATGCAGGCGGCTGGGAAGGGGTGAGAATCTCCTTGAGATCGATCCGGTGATCTTTGGGTTCGATCTCGCGTTTGAAGATCTCTTCTCCATCCGACTCGATGGTCAACTCCCCGGCGTCCCGCACCTGGAAGTAAAGGCTGCGATCGCAGCCTTCGGGGACGCAGACGAAGGTCGTCGTGTTCTCGACGAAGCTTTCGAATGGCTGTTCGGCTGTCGGGTTGCAAACGGTGACGATGTTCATTTCTTTCCTCGATACTGACTTTGTGCTACCGCCAGCAGTTGGTGGACTTACCATTTGCCGGTGGTAAGCGGTAAACAGATTGGTGCTGGTACGCGATGGTGAGCCAGTTCACCGGGCTATTTGGGAAGACCGGCGAAATGGCTGTCGATTACGAATTGATGTAACTTGAAGACGATCGGCTCTGGTAGCTTGTCTTGCGTAAAAATCCCGGCTTCCTTGGCGTCATCGCCGGCGACCGGGTTTTCGCTGACCGGTTTGGCAAGGTAAATCAAGATGATTTCGTTGGCGCCGCTGGGTGGAACGAAAGCCCCGATCAGCCTGTCAATCTGCACCTTCAGTCCGACCTCTTCGAAAACTTCGCGGATAGCTCCTTGCTCCGGGCTCTCATGAGCTTCGACGTAGCCGCCTGGTAAAGCCCAGGAGTCAGCGGCCGGTTCGTTTTTGCGGCGCACCATTACAATCCCCTTTCCAGACGGAATGAGGGTGATGGTGACCGGCTTGGGATTGTTCCAATGCACGAAGGAGCAGCGCTTGCAGGCAATTCGCCGTCGATCCCCGATCGTCCGCCATTCGACCACCCTGCCGCAATTTGGGCAGAATTTGACCGGCGAGTCGGACATGCGGGCCAGCTGGCGGTGCCTGACTGTGAGACGAATTCCCCAGGCGGCAAGCGCCAGTAAGAGAGCGCATAGCAAGATCGGATTCAGCATGTTTGCCTCCTGCCCCAGAGTCTTGAGGGTAATCGAGAAACGGCAGGCAGCCGCCCGGTTTGAATCGGGCGGCTGCCACCGCAGGTAATGCTTGTCGATGGTTCGCAAGCGATCTCGGCAGCAGTCGAACTACTTGCCGAGGTCGCCGGTGAGGTCACGCAGCGCGGCTTCCGCATCGAGCCGGTCGGCGGCGTCGTCGATCTCGCGAGAGAGTTTGTCGCCCTTGGTCATGTCGTTCAGGCGGCGGTTCTCGTCGAGCTTGCGCTTGATGTTGGAGCGCGCTTCGCCGATCGTCGAGAAGCTGTCCTTCAGCGAGTTCATGTCCTGCCGAAACTTGGCGGTATTTTCGAGCAGAGTGGCCAGTTCGGCCTGACCCTTGTCGGACTTGAGGTCGCGCTTGGCGGACTCGATCTGCTGCTCGAACTTGGCGAGCTCCTTTTCGGCCTCGGCCAGGTCGGCATGCGCTTCGGTCAGCCTCTTCTCGAGGTCGGCCACGTTCTTCTTGCTTTCGGCATAGTCGGTGGCGAGCTTGAGCAGGGCATCCGGGCTGACGCGAGCCTTCGGGAACGCCTTGGTGAGCGCCTCACCGGTGAGCGGCGACGTGAGCGGGACCGCCGGGTCCTTCGGACCGGCCATCGTGTCGAACTTTTGCTTGACCGCATCGCGACTGGTGCCGGCGCTTTCGTAGTCGTGCTGAAACTCGTCGACAGTGGCGCCGATCTTAGCCACGAGCCGCTGCTGCTCGGGCAGCTTGGCGGCCAATTGCTTGATGGCGTCGGTCTCGCGTTCGAGGTCGGTAGCCAGGCTGTTGGCGGCCTTGTCCGCATTGATGCGGGCGCCGGCGCCGAGTTTGGCCCGGATGTCGGGATTTTGCCAGAGGAAGTAGCCGATGGCGCCGAGCGCGATCAAAACGAGCAAAAGAGTGATACTCATGATTCTTCTCCTTGATTCGGTCTAGCCGAATTGAATTTTGGCGAAGGTTCTGTGCGAACCACCGGCCCGCAGTCACCTGCGAGCCGGTAGACATCAGAACTTGTCGGGAGCATCCTTGCTCCCGTTATCGAGAAAACTGACTGTTGCCAGCTTGGGAGCTGGCGAGAGAGGAGTTGAGTTGGCGATGAGCTAGAAGTCGCCCACGCCTTTTCCGCTGCGGCCGCTGTTGCCGTCGACTCCGGGACCGCTTCGACCGGAACTGCTGTCGTCGCGGTTTGGAGCAGGCGTCTCCGGAGCAGCGTTGTCCGGCTGGCGCTCCGGCTGCGATACCGAGCGGCTGCGGGTGGCCTGTTCGGCTGCGTCTTGCAGCATCCGCTCACGGGCAGCCTGTTCACGGACGGCCTGGTCACGAGCAGCCTGTTCTCGGGCAGCTTGCTCTCGGGCAATAATCTGAGCGACCGCATCGGCAGCAGCTGCCAGCGCGACCGTAACGAGATTGCCCACGGATTGAGCGTGAGTAGCCGCGTCCTCATAATTACCGGCATCGAGAGCGGTGCGAGCCGAGCGCAGTTTGCCGTTGGCCTGACCGAGGTCCGCCGTGACACCACTGCCGAACTGAGTCCTCGACTGACGGACAGTCTGCGACGCTCCGTTAATCGCTGCCACCGCGCGGTCGTATGAGAGACGATCCGACTGAGCAAGCATGTCGGCTTCGTTTGCGGTTGTGAGCGCCGTTTTTGCCAGGCTCGCAATCTGCTTCCAGTCGGAGCGCGGTTGCCGAATCTTGTCCTGGACATCTCTCAGCGTGCTGCGGGCAGCGCTGAGCTTGTTGATGGACGGCTGGCGGGTAGTGCTGTCGTCGACCGAAATTTGCGCGCTGTTGAGAGCTGTTGTCAGCGACCGGATTTCAGACACCGCTTGGTCGTAGTCGAGCCGATCTTGCTTTGCCAGGTTTTCGGCGTCGACGGCGGCCGTCTTTCCGTCCTTGGCGCGGCGAGCGATTGCCGCCCAATCGGACTTGGGCCGGTCCAGCTGCGTCTTCGCTTCGCGGAAGGCGGACTCGGCCAGATTCAGCTTGTCGAGCGCCGGTTGGCGAGCAGCTAGGTTTCTGGTGTAGACGGTTGCACTATCGATTGCCAATTCGAGCGCCTTAACGCTCGTGGAGGCATCATCGTAGTTGCGCCGGTCGGTCTTGGCCAGTTGCTCGGCCTTGTTGGCGACTGTGTTCGCTTCATTAGCCCGCCGAGCGAGCGCAGCCCAGTCGGATTTTTTCTGTCCGATCTTCGTCTGAAGATCGGACAGAGTCCGCTTGGCCGAGCTCAACTGATCGAGCGACGGCTGGAGCGCGGCCGGATCTTTGACGAAACCGGCTGCGCTGTTGACAGACGAAACGAGCGTTTCCAACGCCTTCTCGGCATTGGCGTGCAAGCTCTTCTGTTCGTCGACCGCACGGTCGATCTGCTGATAGGAAGCCAGGAGCTGATCGGCTGCGGTAGACGCTGCTGGCCAATCCGCGATGTCCTTTTGCACCTCGGCTTGCTGGTTTTCGAGCGATGGGTTGAGTCGTGTGTAGGCGCTGTCGGTTTCAGCCGCGGTCGTGAAGCTGTTCAACTTCAGCTTGTCGGCAAGCGTAACGGCCAGCTTAATGGCAGCATCCACAGTGGTGCGGCTGTGCTCTTTCAGTCGCCGCAGCTCCTTGAGTCGGTGATGGATGTCCTTGAGCTGTTCGGTGGATTCGGAGATGGAGCTGTTGAGCTTCTCGAGCAAGTCGCGGGCAGCCAGATAGCGCTGCTCGTCGTAGGCTCGCTTCAGCTTGTTCAACTCCGCGCCGGTGGTGTTGGCGACCGACACGGCGGTGTCCAGTTTTTCCGGTTCGCCCCTGTAGTTCATCGGCAAGAACTCCGCCTTCAGCTCGGTCACTGCCGTCGACGCACCCGGCAACGCGGCCGCCAGCGTATCGTAGTCCTTGCGAACCGGAGGCAACTGCTTCTCCACGAGCGCCTTGGTCTCCAGCACCTTGTCCACGACTTCGGCCGCCTCGCGAGCGCTGTGCTCTGCTGCGGCTTTCTTGGCGGCTGCGGTCTCCAGGTCGGCAGACCGCAAGGCGGTGAGCGCATCGGCCAGATGCCGGCCCGCATCGGACAAAGGATGGTCGGGATTGCCGCCCTCCTCCGCCAGCAGGCTGGCGGCACCGCGCAGGCTCTCCGGCGCGCTTTCGCCGGTTGCCAGCGGATAGAGGTACTGCACCGGTTGACTGCGGGCAGCCTTGACTCGACTTTCGCTCTGAGCGATCGCCGGCTCGGTTTCCGTGGTCAGCCTGTGGCGGAATTCAATTGCGCTCTTGAGCGACTGGTCGAGCGCCTGGATGTTGTTTTCGACCTCCTGGGTGCTTTCGACGGCGGCCAAGGGGTCGGCGTCGATCGTATCGAGAACGCGGGACTGGGCTGCCTTCAGCTCGTCGTAACGAGTCTTGTACGGGTCGAAGACGAGGTCATTGCCCTGAAGCAAGTCCCTGGTCTGCTCCAGTTTGTTGAACAGCCGCTCGATGTCGAGCTTGTTCTGGTCCGACTCCTTGAACGAAGTGAAGATCTTCTCCAAGCCGGTGTTGGCAGTATCGAACAGCTCCTTCATGGAGTCGAACAGCGAGGACGGCTGGTAGGTCGTGGTGCGAAATTTGCCGCCGTAAATGTCTTTCACGTCTTTCAGCCGGATCTCTTCTCCACTGACGACAATCGGCGTTGTCTCCAACATGGCGATCGCCTGTTTGTACCCGCCGAACGACCAGAACGGGCAGGCTTTGATTGCCGCTTCGGCATCGTCCGCCAGCTTGTTGGCGATCTCGTTGCGAACGGTAAATTCGGAGTATGCGTCGACCGCCTTCTCGTACTGGGGATACGTCAGACCAGCGGGGGTGAACATGTCCCGCCAGTTCTTTCGATCCATCAGCAACTCATGGTAGTCCCTGCGCAGCTGCGCGTAGAAGTCGTTCGAGCTCTTGAGCTTCTTGCGGCGGTCGGCAACCAACCCCAGCGCTTTGGACTTGAGCAGCTGGCGATAGACCGCGAACAGAAGCAACAGCAGGGTCAGCAGCCCACCCAGGATGTAGAACGGCAGCACCCGCATGAAGGCGGCATGAGCCTCGGCTTCGGCCGCGGCGCGCTGGGCTTCCTGAGCCTCTTTCTCCTGCTTCAGCCGGGCGGCCTCGGCTTCCTTCTGCTTGCGCAGCTCTTCGGCTTGCCTGGCCGCCAGCAGGTCGCTGGTCGCCTTGTTGACGTCGCCTGCGACTGCCAGCATGAACCCCTTTGGATTCGTCGGCAGGTAGGTCGTCTTGTTTTTGACCAGAGTTCCGTTGGCGGCGTTGAACCAGCTTGCGTTGAAGCCGTCCTTCTGCAGCTGATCGCCGCCCTGCGCTGCGAGCGAATGAGCGTTCGGATTCTTGCGAGAACGCACTACAAGCACGATCACGTAATTCTTGGCGGGCAAATTCTTGGCCACCTTCAGCACGTATTGATCGAGCTTCCAAGCGGCGAAGTTCTGACCGTTGGTGCTGCCGTTTGGTTCGGCATCCAGCTCGGTCATGATGAAGTAGAACTCATAGCCGTGGACCTTACCCGCATCTTTGAGCTCCTGGTCGCAGTTCGAGAGATCCACCGAGTCCGAAAGCTTCGGGTCGAGGTAGCTGTGGACCGCCGGGTCGAAATTCTCCGGCATCCACGTTTGAGTGCTCTGAGCGATCGCCGGTGTCGAGATCAGCATCGAGAGCACCACCAGCAATGGCATCAAGAACGCCATCGGCCGTTGTTTGAACATGTGATTGCCTCCAGTTAAGACTGTTCTGCCCATTGGGCGGTTGAAAGGACAATACAACCCGCGAGATTCACAATCTCCGGGTCTGACGTTGTAGAGCGTGGCGTATTGAGCGGTTAAGAGATAGTAGCGGGATCGCTAGAGGGTGTGTAACTGATTGGACGTAGCGAAACTATCAAAGCTTCAAGCTCGAAGCCAGCAATGTGTAGAGAGTTTTGAGTTCATGCACTTTAGCAATTACTCAGATCCTACGCCTACCTGCCCGAAATTTACCTGAAGTAAAGTGATCGCGAGCGGCGACAAATGCGGCGATCGCCGCTTCTATTTTTGGTGCTTCTTGGTAACCGCCGGGCGGCAGAGATTGTCGGACATTAATGCGCGCTTGACTAGTGGCGCTAGCGGAGCCTTGCTTCACAATCGTTACTAGCCACTACCGGTGATGCCCAGAGAAAGGCATACCGTTTGTTGCCTCGCTGGCCGCACCGTCTATTAGCCGGCCAGCTGTTTCAACAAGAGGGGCCGGTTCAGGGAGTGGATGTCAAGAGTGGGTTTTTTTGCAAAGGCAGAGGCGAGGATAGTAAGCCCACTATCCTCGCCTCGCCGAAGAGACCATTGTTAGCGGGACAGATCCGGTCGCTTGGATCTGTCCTATTGAGCTGGCTGCGAATTCGCCTTTGTCATTTGGGCTCGGGCGGCGTCGTCAAAGGTCCGGTGGCGGACGGTCCGGTTGCAGCCGGAGATGATGCGCCCAGTGTGCTGGTGCAGGGACAATTGGACGCGGTATGCAAGATCTGCTGCTCGGCCTCGTGCCGGCAGACTTTCATCTCGGCGATCTTGGCCAGCAGTTTGCTGTCCGGAGCTACTGCCGGACACGGATTGAGGTCGATGTGCATGCGCACCCAGTACATGTTGGTATGGGTGACCGGCCAGCGCGCGGGCAGCTTCAGCGCCGGCGGAATGTCGCTTTCCGGCAGGTTCTGCAGGGCAACCAGCCACGACTGCTGAGCATGGTCGCAGGTCGGAAACCGTTTCAGCCCGCGCGCAATCGCTTCGAAAACCTGCTCGTGCTCGCCGTAGGTGAACGCGAAGCCGATCTTCTTGAGAAAGCGAGCGACGTTGTACCAACTGGGTACGGCATCGATCCGATGATAACCGAGCTCCTTGAGCAGTGCTGCTGATTGTTTGACGAAGTAAGTTGCCACTCCCGACATCGGTCGCGCCGTCTGCCACGGTGCTCTTCCCAGGAAGAAAACCTGTTGCCAGAGGTCCAGGAACGTTTTTCCGTCATAGCTCTTCCAGATGTAGTGATCGGGATCGGCGATAAAGTGCCCGAGCGTTCCTTCGACATCAAGTCCAGACAGATAGGTGTTGGGATCCCAGGAGTAGATGGACAGCTCGGCTGCCAGAAACCCTTTTGCCGGTAGGCGGTTGCAGGCCTTGTCGGTGTTCGGAAAGAAGGTCAGAGCTGAGCCGAGTTCGCTCCCGTCCAATTGCCGATCGCGCAAGGCACAGCGCAAGATCGGTCTGTCTTCGTAGAACGCTTCGATCAAGACACGGATGCCGTCGCAGCGGAAGAGCAAATGCCCCTTTGCGCCGCGATAGTTAAGTGTCAGAACCGCTTCGGTTTCCTGGCGCTCTGCCAGCGAAAGCGGTAAATTGAGCTCGATCAGGTCGAAGACGGAGCGGTGGATCAGTCGGCTGAGCAGTTGTGCTGGCTCGGCCTGGCAAAGTTTGCTTGCGTATTGCATTTGAAACTCCAAAAGAAGACCGGCCATAGCCGGTTTCAATGCTTTTGCTGGTGCTGGCGGTCCAAGGACCACACCAGCGACGAAACTAATTCAATTGGCGCTCAGACTGGCGAGCCAACGACGAAGAGCTTTGTAGGTGAAGCTTTGCTTGCAGGTGAAGGGTGGTCGTGACCGGTGTGAGCGTCGAGTCTAAGAATCAGATCTCTACCTAGCAAAATCGAGCGCTGATTCGCAAGAAGAATTAGTCTGACACCGGATAGTCAAGAGACTCTTTGCCCGTATGACTGCTTCACAACCGCTGTGTCACGGCCAATTTTGATGGACGCAGCTGCATTCAGTATGTGCCAACTGCGCTAGCTAATTGTCGTTTGGCGCCTGACTCCAAAGTCGTTGTGCGGCCTGCTTTTAGCTGCCCCAAAAACAACCGGTCGAGTTGAGCGCGGCGATCGCTTGACTTGGCGAAAATGCTCATCAAGAGGGAATCTGAGCGAGATCTAAAGCGCTTTCGATTGCGATAAAGAGCTCTCATTTTCTATGTTGATTGAGCATTACTTAAAACACTTGCTTCAAGGCAAAGCCAAGACTTCATTCCAACTCCAAACGAATTCGCACCACTTTTGAAATCTTTCGGTTCGTGCCCACTCAATTGCCGGCGCGTTGAAAGGTATCGATTGGAGGGACTATGACCGAATCGCAGGGAAGAGCGCTTTTACCAGACCTCAACAACCCGAGCGCTAAAATCCGTCTCAATGCAGCGCTGCAGCTTACCGTCACCGGCTGGACCTTCGCCATTCCAGACCTGATGCGGTTGGCCAAGAACGATCCCGACCATGCCGTCCGCAAGGCGTCGATCTACGCGCTCGGTGAAATCGGTGACTATGCACCGTATTCGCTTCTGCAGTCCATCTGGCAAAGCAATTTCGAGCCTGCTGACGTCGTGCAGGAGGCTCTCGATGCTTGCGACAAGATTGACGGCTTGATCAGTCCAGACCCCGACGATGTCGACGGGGGGTCGGGCCGTTCAGGTCGTCCGGATTTTTGATGAGCGGTCCTACCGGTGGTGTCCGCTCGACTGTCAGTATTTCGGCCAGGCAGGTCAAACTGCCATGGCTCAAGGAGTAATCACATGACACCAAAATTCACGATACTCGCCAAAATGGGCGTGGCCGGCGGCCCCGCTGTTGCCGAGCTCCCGACTGACTTGCTCTTGTTGACGAAAGTGGCTGGCATGGCTCTCGGGCCCGGCCCGCAGTCGGTCGACGAATCACTCAAAGGGCTGATCAGTCGGAAAGTCGATCAGCGCAAGTTCCGTGGCGAGCTCGCCAAGTCGATCTGTTTCGACCTCGACTCTGAGCCGGCGGACCGCAAGCAAAAACATGTTCTGCTGGTTGGAATCGGCTCCAGCCAGTCGTTCGATCGCGAAGCGGCCTGCAAGGTTTTCGGCGAGCTGATCGACCAGGCTTTGCGGCTGGGGGTCGAACACGTGACCGTTCCCTTCCCGGCCAACCGCACGACCGGACCAACCCTCAACTTGAAAGGGACAGCTCACATCCTGAAGGAAGTGACCGAGGAGAAATGCCGCAAGCTCGAAGAGCCGCCGGTGTTGAAGGAGATCGTCATCTTCTGCACGCCGCAGGCCAAGTCACACATTCAAGCCGGACTTCGAGCCCCGCTTCGAAGCAAGGGAAGCTGCTGCTGCCCGACTGAACAGTGATGTCCATTGAGGACGGATCTCTCCTAACCGGGAGATCCGTCCTCGAGTTTTTTTTGCCATCGGAATGTACTATGAAAAGTAGTATAAACCGACAGCCGGCCAGTAGTCGCCAGCACAAGTACTGGCATGAAAGCATGTGTAGGGGCTGCTCTCGTAGCTGCCCCTTGTAATCTCCTGTTTTAACTGACCGAATTTTGACCGTCGCCGAGCAAATTCTGTCTACCGGCTCCCGAGCAGTATCAGCCCGGTGGGTGGACGGGCATAATTAGTCTTGACGGAGTGTTGCGAGAGGACCCTTTGGTTACGCTTTTCCCGGGCGCGATTATCGACGGACGTTATGCGGTGCTCGCTTTGCTCGGCGAAGGAGCCACCGGCGTCGTCTACAAGGCTAAACATCAGTTGATGAACCGGATTGTGGTAGTTCGGATGCTACCGGCCGAGCTGGCGGCCGACCAAGACACCCTGGAGATTTTCAGGCAGGAGGCGAAATCGGTAAGCGGACTGACGCATCCCAATATCGTCGGTATTCACGATTTCGGCGTGACGACCGGTGGAGAGGCGTATCTGGTTACTGATTTCTTAAGCGGCAGCAGCCTTTCAGATCGGCTCAATGAGAGCGGTGCCTTTCCCTGGCAGCAAGCGCTATCCGTCTTCAAGCAGATGTGCTCAGTGCTTGCTTACGCCCACAAGAATGGTGTCATTCACCGCGATCTCAGACCGAAGAACATTGTG
The DNA here is from genome assembly GCA_020050835.1 of Candidatus Obscuribacterales bacterium. Lineage (GTDB taxonomy): Bacteria > Cyanobacteriota > Vampirovibrionia > Obscuribacterales > Obscuribacteraceae > JAGVKB01. The sequence continues at coordinate 62,236 of JAGVKB010000049.1, forward strand.
CTGGTCGAATCTGACAGCGGCTTTCCGGTTGTAAAAGTAACCGACTTCGCTGTCGGAAAGAGCGCCCGGCCATCACCGGCCGAAGCGGAGCAGCTCCTGCCGGCTGCTGAGGCAAGCCAATCGTTGCCGTATATGAGTCCCGAACAAATTCTCGGGCGTAATGTCGACCAGCGCTCGGATATCTATGCCCTCGGCTGTGTGATTTACGAATGTCTCGCCGGCAGACCACCATTCCTCGGTGATAGCGCTGCCGAGACTATCTCTAAGCAACTCTCTCAAAAACCACCCGCGCTCGGTCTATTGCCGGCGGAGTCGAAAGCACCGGAATGGCTGGAGCAGCTAGTGTCAAAGTGTCTAGCGAAGGATCCGGCCAAACGATGGCAGTCGATGGCGGACTTGAGTGAAGAGCTGTCCAAGCGGTCTGGAGCGGGCGGCAGTGACGGACAAGGAGCGATCTTTAATGAGCAGGCCAGCATCGGCCAGCAAAACGATGCTGCGGGCAAGGCGAGGCCGAGCCGGCGTTCAGGCGCAGCCGCTGCGATAGCAGTAAGTGGTGCCTTTGTGGTGCTTTTGATCGGTCTTTTGGCTTGGGCGGGAGAATTGCCGATCGTTTGTGCCTGGACTAAGTTGAAGTTAGCTGAGCAGAGCGGCGGAGCGCAGTCGTCCAGGCTACTTGCTGCCATGCTCGAATTGGAAAGACTCGATGAGGGCAAGCAGCGTTACTCTGAGGCGGCAGATTTGTGCCGGCGCCTGCTCGCCGCTGCTGAAAGCAGCTCAGGACCGACCTCCCTGGCTGCAGCTGAAGCGATGATTAGACTGGCAAATGTGTATAACTGCCAAGGACGCTCAGCTGATGCCGCCGAGTACTGCGGCAAGGCATTCCAGATTTGTCAGAAGAACGCCGGCAGGAAAGCGACTGATCAGCAGAGGCAAACTGTGTCGACTTTGTTGCAACAGTTGTTGCCGGTTGCCCGGGCTGGTTCGGCAAGTAGGGCGAGAGACGACCTGCTGGCGAGGGCATTGGGGCTGGCTGGAGAATTCGCAAGCCGGGCTAAGGACTTTGAGCAGGCAAGAGTCTTTCTTGAAGAAGCATTAGTACTTCACAAACGCGTCGGCGCTTCGAGGCGCGAGGACAAGTACTGGTCTGCTCTGAATCTAGCTGATGTTTACCGGGAAACCAATCGATTGCAGGCTGCTGAAAGTCTTTACAAGGAGGTCAGCAATCAGTTCTTGGAGCGGTTCGGTCCTACCAGTGCTTACACAGCTCAAACTTTTCACAACTTCGCCTTTTGCTATGCGAAACAAAATAAGTATGCAGAGGCGGTTGAGATGATGAGCAAGGTGGTGGAAATTAACAAGAATGCAGATCTCAGAACGCAATTCGAACAGCTGCTTCCGACATTGGAGCAGATGCTAAACATGATGGAACAGGGTGGTGTGACGGACAACCGGGAGAAGATTTGCAAGCAAATGATTGAGCTCGAAAGAAAGAAGAGCGGCCGGGCCAGGGATGTCTCGCTCATAAGGTTGGTCGAGATTTATCATGATGAGAAGAAGTTTGCGGAGTGCGAGCGCCAGCTCAAGGATGTCTTGACAAGAGTGAATCAACCGGATGTCACACCGGAAGTGCTGAATCGGCTCGGAATTTATTACGCACACAAAAATCAACCGGAGCTGGCAATCGATACCTTCAAGCGAGCAGCATCAATACTTAGACAAGATCAGAATTGCAACAAGCTCTTCCGGGCTCAGGTACTCTATGCGCTCGCTGTCACGCAGGTTTCGCTCAAGCATTATCAAGAGGCCGTGCCGGCTTTTGAAGAAGCGATCGCAATTGCCGAGAAAGAATCCGGAAATGCAAAAGAGATTGCTTCAACTATCATGATTGGTTTGGCCGACTGTTTTGGCAGGCTCGGTTCTGACTCCGCCTGCGAGTCTTATCTCAAGCGGGCTGTTGCTGTTCTGGAGCCGGTTAGCGGTCGGCCGGACCAGGCTTTTTTTGCCGCCGTGTTTGCCCTCTCTGCATTCTATTGGAAGCACCAGCGATTAGACGAGCTGGAGAAGAATCTGCAACGGATCCTGCCTTACTGTCAACAAAACTCAAATGAAGTCAATTGCATTGAGTGTCTTCGACAGCAAAGGGAGGTCCTCGCCAGGAGGGGGGGGGATAGCTAGTGGCTCGGCGCTTGCTCAGGTCGGTGTTGATGTCTTGTTGATTGAATTCAGCTCGGGTTTTGCTCGAGTTCGGCGAATCGCTCTGATGGCAAACTGGTAGACTAGGATTATTCCGGTCTGCGCGGATAACAAATTGAGGCGCCCGAGAAATGGGAAAGATGGAAAGTTGTCAGTTGATTGCTGGGCTTAACTTAATCTGCCTGCTTTTTTTCTCCTTGCCTGCTTATGCATATCTAGACCCTGGTACCGGCGCCTATTTGGCTCAAATCATCGTCGGTGGCTTGCTCGCTCTTGGATTGACTTTCAATCGCTTCAAAACCGCCATTTTCGAGGCAATCTGTAAGAGGAAATCGAAAAAGAAGGGACAGGAATAAGGGTGGAGCAGCTCAATACTGAAGAGCGCGATCCAGCCTCTTTCAGAGATCCAAGCGGATATGTCTTTGCCCGATCGGGCGAAATCTTTCGCTTCGTTAGCTCGCAATATAAAGAACATTATGAGTTCGTTGCCAGCACCGGCTTGTTGGCAAAGCTATGCGAATCGAATTTGTTGATCGAGCATGAAGATGTCAGCGCGACTGAGAATCAAGCTGGTGCGTATAAGATACTACGTGTGAAAAAGGTGCCGTTCGTCTCCTACCCTTACGAATGGTCTTTTAGTCAACTGAAAGATGCCGCGTTAACTACTTTGCAGTTGCAGAAAATAGCCATGGAGCATGGTGCCACTCTCAAGGATTGCAGCGCATACAACATTCAATTTCTAAATGGCAGTCCGATCATGATCGATACTCTGTCCTTCGAAAAGTATCAAGAAGAGCCATGGGTCGGCTATCGACAGTTCTGCGAGCAGTTTCTCGCGCCACTGGCATTGATGAGTTATTCGGATCTGCGACTGGGAAAGTTGCTTCAATCGTTTTTCGAAGGCGTGCCGCTGGACTTGACGATGAAGCTGCTGCCTGTCCGGGCCAATCTTAATTTCGGCATATTCAGCCATATTCGATTTCAAAGCTTCCTGCAAGAAAAATCGGCTGGCGGCGAAAGTGGTGCGGCAAGGAGATTGAACAAGAAGTCCTTGTTGGCGTTGTTGGAGAATCTCGGCTCGACGATTGAGTCGCTCAAACCCGGTTGTACGCCTTCCATCTGGGCCGCTTATCTCGAGCAGCACAATTACACCGACGCCGCGATGTTGAAAAAGCAGCAACTTGTCGATCAATTCGTTGCCCGCGTAAAACCGGAGACAGTCTGGGATATCGGAGCAAATACCGGAGCCTTTAGCAAGCGGACCGCCGAGCATGGGATAAATACCGTCGCCTTCGATTTCGATCCGATTTGCGTAGAACTCAATTATGTCAATAATTCCAGGCATCACTCGATACCTCTGCTTCCGCTCGTAGCGGACATAGCCAGCCCATCGCCCGGACTGGGTTGGGCTCATCGCGAGAGACGATCCCTGGTGGAGCGTGGTCCGGCTGACCTGGTGCTGCTATTGGCTGTGATACATCATCTGGTGATTACTCGCAATATTCCGATGTCGCTGGTGGCAGAGTATCTGCATCAGATAGCCAATGCGCTGGTGATTGAGCTTGTGCAACCAGCAGACAGTCAGGTAAAGCGCCTATTGGCGGCTAAGCAAGGCCTCACGCATCAGTATGGGGAGGAGGAGTTTTTGCGAGCATTTGGACGGTTTTTCGAGATTGAAAGGCGTGAGATGATTGAAGAGTCTGACCGGGTGCTTTTCCTGCTCGTGAAGAGGAAGTAAGCAATCCTCATGCTGGCACTGCCGCTCCATCCTTTTTTGATTGTCGGTTGCATTGTTTTGTCGATTTACATGGGCAATTCTCAGTTTGCCCTGCTGCACCAGATCTGGTTGCCGCTATCGCTCTTGCTCTCCTTTTGTACTGTTCTGCTTGTAGCGCTGGCTCTGATTATGAAAAATGTCAAAAGAGCGGCGATCGTGTCATCGACATTGCTTTTCGTTCTCTTCTCTTTCCGCCACGTGCTCGTGCTGCTGTCAGATCAGATCGGTCCGGTGGCATCCTGTTTCGTTTGGCTGGCTTTGTTTGCCTTGGCTGTTACGCTGGTCTTGCGGGTCAAGGGAGACTACAACGAGCCGACACGAATCTTAAATGTGGTATCGCTGGCAGTGGTATCTATGTCGGCCGTCGGCGTGCTGGTCAACGAGACTCAGAGGCGCTTAGCGTGGCAAGAGGTGATCGCAAATCAGGCTCCGCTCGAGCCGATAAAGTCCGGCGGACCGGGCCGGACGTTCCCTGACATTTACTACATAATTCTTGATGGCTACTCCCGTCCAGATGTAATGTTGGATGAATACAAGCATGATGCCGGCGAGTTTGTGAGTACTTTGGAGCGCGAAGGCTTCTATGTGGCAGGCCAGAGTCGTTGCAATTACTGCATGACCGCGCCATCTTTGGCGTCCTCCTTCAATATGCGTCACCTTACCGATCTCCCAGCGCGATTGGGCAAGGGATACAGAAACTATGGTCCATTGGTGCATATCCTGCAAGAAAATCAGCTGGTGGCAGCGCTCCGCGCGGCTGGCTATAGCTACTTTCACCTCGGTCCGGGCGAGTTTCCCGATGACTGCTCATTCGGAGCAAAATACACCAATCAGACAGTCTGGTCTGCGGACTTTGTAGTAGAGGTGACCAATGCGAGTCCGCTTTCTCTGCTGCCCGCTGTTCAAGATTGGTTGCAGGCCGTGAAGCGAGAGCAACGCTTGGGTGTCTTTGCCGATCTAAACCGATTGGCTGACTGGCCCGGACCGAAATTCGTGTTTGCTCACTTGCTTGTCCCTCATCCTCCTTATCTGTTTCGAGCCGATGGTGCGCCCACGAAGGATAAGGCACCGTTCTACACTAAGACGGCCTGGCTCGATCGCCCGGCCTACGTCGAACAGTCTAGCTTTCTCGAAAGGCGCTTGATTCCTGCTATACGTGATATTTTGAAGCGATCTCCCCGACCTCCGGTAATCGTATTGCAGTCGGATCACGGCGGCTCTCTGGTTAGTGACGAACTGATCAATGGTGCACCAAACCCCGAGATGCTGAAAGGAAGAATGCCGATCCTCTATGCTGTCTTTCTGCCCGATCGAGATTACAGTAAGTTCTACGACTCAATCACGCCGGTAAACACCTTTAGAGTATTGTGCAATCAACTTTTCGGATGCCATTACTCTTTACTTCCGGATCAGAGCTATTTTTCAACTTTTTCAGATCCGTTTGCGTTTACGCTGATACCGGCACCGGTCCGGCGGCAACAACAGCAGGAAGAACGGCTGTCTCCCGCTCAGAAGCAGTAACCGTTTTTTGCCAAAGCGGTGCCACTGCTGGCTCGTCCTATCAGTTTTGTGTTTCAACAACTCTAGCTGGCTACGAATGCCAGATGCCCCAGACGTCTACTACTTCCTTATCGGCTGGAAAGGTCAATGCTCTGTAAGCCGTGTGCGGAGCCCCGATGATGATGATCTCTGCTTGGGCGATCGCCGTTTCGAGTGAAACAAGATTGGCATCATCAACATACGGATCGCTGCAGAGTACTTTGCGGCACGAGACGGTCAAAATCTTCTTGAGCTTGTATGAGAGGCTGTCTCGACGGTCATCCGAGTCGCCCTTGAATGCCATGCCGAGAATTGCCACGGTCTTGGTTGAAAGTTGGAGGTGGCTCAACTGATTGAGTACAAAATTGGGCATGGACTCGTTAACCAGCATGGCGGCTGTTCCCAGAAAGAAGTTGTTGTGGGCGAAGGTCGACAGCTGGATCGTATCTTTCAGCAGGCAAGGACCAGCAGCAAAGCCTGCTCGTGCAAAGGAGCGCATGCGCGGATAGTCCTCGGTCATCGCCTTGTAAATCTTGTAGAAGTCCACTCCGCTGTTTTGGGCGATCATGTAAAACTGGTTGGAGATGGCGAAGTTCAGATAGCGCCAGGAGTTGGTGAACAGCTTGGCGAGCTCGGCTTCAAGCGGCTGAAGCTCTATTACCTGGCCAGCCACCAGCATGAATAACTCCTTGGCCTTCTGCATCGATTCCGGTTCGAACGCCGATACAATCTGCGGCAGGGAGATTAATTCCTCCAGCGCCTTTCCCTCGGCGATTCGCTCCGGACAGAACGCTACGTGAATCTTCCGCGATAGCTCTTGGACAGTGTCATAGACCATCTTTGTCACGCCGGGATAGATGGTGCTGCGCAACACCAGCAGAGAACCGTCCTTCATTTCAGTGACAACGCGGTCAAGGTCAGCTTTGAAGGTGTAGACGGTCGGATTGAGATGCTGGTCGATTGGCGTGCCGATTACCATCACCACGCAATCTGCATCCTTCAATCCCGCCGGTGAGGAGGTCGCGTGCAACGACTTTCCGCCCAGCTCTTTCAGCAGAGCGCTGGCCCCATCCTCCATGTATGGATTGCTGCCGCTATTGATCTGACTCACCTTATCCTCGTTGATGTCAATCAGCGTGACGCAGACGCGTCCGGTTCGAGCAAAGGCAAGTCCAAGTGGCAGTCCAACCCGACCGCAGCCGCCGACAATAGCCAGCTGGATAACGGTGGACTGCTCATGCATTGCTCTTCTCCTGGCTGCTCGACAGTGACCTGGGCGGTGCTACTTTCAAATTGGCAACGGACCCGATTGAGATATTCCCTGCGGCTCGGATCCTAGAACAAAAGAGCAAATGGTCGCGGATTTGAATGTTTGCAAACGATCTGGCTATTATCAGACATGGGCTGTCGCGCCGACTGCGCCGAAGGTGTAGATTCAGCTAGAATGGCGTTTTAATGGCTGCTGAGGTCGAGGCTGGCGATGGCTGCTGATAGCAAATACTGGTGGCGCCTTCTCTCATTTTCCTATCTCTCATTTCTCTGCTGCTGGTTGGTAGGTTCCGTCTATCTACTGTTCAAGCTTTATGCTAGCGGCGAGATGTTTTACTTCGAGCGCGACGGAGTCTTTCACTTTGTCGATTTCACCCTCTTTTACATGGGCGGCCAGTTGGCGCTGTCCGAGCAGCGGCATCTGATTTATGACCGGCAGGTCGAGCTGGAATTCTTTAATCGATTGATTGCACCGTCACAGATCGCTCGTTTTCCGTTTGTCGAATATCCGCCATTGTTTTTCTTGATTATGGCATTGTTTGCTGCCTTCCCGATCAAGCCGGCCTATATTCTTTGGTCGGTAATGTCGCTGGCGGCGCTATTAATCGGTGCCAGTCTATTCCTGCGCAGGCGATCCGAGCTTTCTAAAGTCGACAAGCGGCTCTTTTTGCTCGGCAGCCTGGTGTTTTTGCCGACCTGGCTCAACTTTCTCTGGGGGCAAACCGGGCTCCTGTTACTGGGGCTGATCTGTGCCTATTTCTGGTCTTTCCTGCGCCGGCGTGATATCGCAGCTGGTGCAGCCTTGGCGCTCACCACCTTCAAGCTGCAATACGTATTCTTGCTGGTGGTGCCGGCGTTGGCCTTCCGGCGCTGGAAGCTGGTTGCATCTTTTGCCGTGGTGGAGCTGTTGTTGCTTGTCCTGGCTGGACTGATTGTCGGCTGGGAAAATGTTTTGGGTTATCCGAGAGTGCTGCTGCAAGTCGAAACGTCATCCGATTACTACGGCGTATTCATCGAGAAAATGTCCAACCTGAGAGGGCTGCTGTCGCTCTTTCTTCCACGACCGGCGGTAAGCGTCATTTCGATCAGCGGCTTTGTGCTTGGTATCGCCGGCTGCTATTGCCTTTGGCGTCGGGCGCTGCGGAGCTCTTCGGATCGGAAGGAGTCCGTCTCGCCAGTCGATTGGGCGATCGCTTTAACGCTGGTGATCTGCCTGCTGACCGGATTGCACTCGCATTATCAAGACTGTGTATTTCTGGTCTTAGCTGCGGCCCTTACTTTGCCGACTTTGAATCCGGCTGCTGCCGTCAAGCTTTCCCCGGTCAGCTTGAGGCTTTGGACCCTGACTATCCTGCTGTCTCCGTTCGTCTGCTGCTGCTTGTATGTTTATTACGATATCGGCCAGAAATGGCACGTGGCCTCGGTTAATCCGTTCGTCGTAATCGACTCGATCCTGCTTCTTTCCGGGCTGAGCTATTTCCGGAGCCTGACGAAATCTCGCTAGGGTACATGCCCGAGCTTTGGGCTAGCGGTAGAGATTCATAATACTATAAAATACAGTAAAAAAACTCAAAAAAACAACCTGATTGGCTTGGGTTGGGTGCGTTTGAAATGAAAGGGCTGTGCGCTCTGAGCCGGACATCTTTGATGTCGGTGAGCGCACAGCCCTTTGGAGAGGCGGAGGGGAAGGAGAGGTCAGCAGTCGTTCTTCATCCCCTCCAGGCAGTTATTTCGCGCCGGTCACCGGCGGATTGTCCGGCGGCGGCGGAATGATGCTGCCACTGTCTGCAGTGTCAGGTTGCGAAACCGTCGCTGCGCTGCTCGAAGCTGCCGGCGAGAACAAAGACGGCAACTCGAATCCACCGACGCGCGGGTCGGGCGGAAAGCGGTTGAGGTCTCTGTGCAAGCGGCAGACATAGCTGGTGTCAGTCGGGCTGTTGAACCAGCGCACTCCCAGAGCGAGCTGAGGCGGAATGAACTCAGCCGGGATGTTCTGGAGGGCAACCACCCAGGCCTGCTCGCGCAGATTCAGGCGTCGTCCGATTCGAGATTCGAGTTGGCGGACAGCTCCCTGCAGCACCTGAAAGGCTGCCTTATGCTCGCCGTATGTGAACTCAAAACCCATCCGGTCGATGAAGAACATCGCCACGTTGTAGAAGCCGCAGACGGCGTCCATGCGATGGTATTGGTGTGCAGTCAACAGCTCGCCGGCTTTGTCGACGAAATGCTGAGCGACGCCCTTCATCGATGGAGACGGCTGCCAGGGAGCCATATTGCTGGCTTCGAACGCACGCGTCCAGAGGCGGAAAAACTTCTCCGGCTCGAAATGCTTGTAGACATACTCGTCGTACCTGACGATGAAGTCTCGCATCTCATTGGCGGGCAGATACCGCTCCGGGTCGTAGCAGTAGATGCTCAGCTCGGCCGCTCTGAAAACCGGGTGGGGCGCTCGATTGGTGGCTTCGTGGGTGTTGGGGAAAGGACAGAGCGGAGAGCTGGCGGGGGTGCCGTCCAGCAGTCTGTCTCGCAAGGCGCAGCGCAGGACTTTGCGCTCACCGTCGGCGCCCTGGTGGAAGACTTCGGACAACAGTTCCAGACCGTCACGTTGGATGATCAGTCTGCCGGTGGGAAAGGAGAAGACCTTGGTCTCGATGAAGTCGACGAAAGTAACGGTTGGAGCGACGCTTACCGAAGCGCCAGCTTCATCAAGATACCGAAGGTCTCCGCCGATGACTGTCGGATTCGACAGGCGCAGCTTACGAAAGACGTCCGGGTGCACAAGCCGCTGTACGACATCACCGTCGGTGATGGCCATCAGCGGAGCGTTGTATTTGAACACTGGATACCTCCATTCCATGGCTAAGTGGGCCCGCGACTGCAAGGTGGCGGACCCGGTCTGGGCGATATGCGGGTTTACTGAAGCTTCACAGGAAGCCGAACAAACACCATCTCCCGATTGGGAGTTGAGCCGATGCAGGAAAGTGCATACCGGTGCCGATCTGCTTGTTGGGTTGTCGGTCGCCTTGTTTGGGAAGGAGCAATAAATCAGGTATTCAGGCTACTTAACAGGCTCTTTCAAAGGCAATATTCAAGAAGTTCTTTGCAGCCGTAATCTCAATCGCCGCATGTACTTGGACCGAGTCAACCGCCTCCCAAAAAAACGGAATTTCCGGGCAATTTTTCGGGTAGACGGGATTATTGCCAGCTTGGCTTCGACTGGATTCTTATCAAGAAGTAATATGTTGGTACTGTGCTAGCTATCGTAAGAGCAGCGTTGAATATCTAGTGTTTCGGCCTACGGTCTGCCTGCGTATATGGATGATCGAGACAGGCGGTGGTGCTATTTCAACCGCGCCTTCAACAACGGCAGCATCGATCGCCGAATCCGCATGCAGAAGCCACGGCCGTGCGCATTCTGCAGCGCAGCCAGCTTAATCGACCCGGTGAACGCCGGCTGGAGGCAAAGCTGCCGACTGCAGCAATTGCAAGGCGGTCTCCTCTTCGGTTGGCTCCAAAAGCTCGATTGACATGCCGCAGATTGCCGCCGACAAACCGGGAGGAGTTGGCGTCGGTCTAATCTTGACTGTCGCCTTCAGGGCACGGTCGGCAGCAAGCACCTGGAAAAGAGTATCGAATGTAAGGATCAGTCTGGACACCGGCCGCTCCTGCCAGCGCTCCGGCGCGATTGCGTTGTGCGTGCTGCTGAGCCGGTAGCTGCACACATTACTGGCACCGCTACGGCGCACGTTCTTGCCCGCAAAGGAACGTGCGGTTGTAAGGGGATGCAGGCATTTGCCTGCGCAGGCTCAATCAGCCAGTTTCGAAGCATAGTTTTTGCCGGCGGTTAACGCAATTCCAACATGGGTATGACAATATAGAAGTGTACTCGTCAATCAGCCAATTAGTTCGATGGGCACTTGACTTCGCTGTGTTATACTCGGGGGACTTATGCAATATTTACTCTGCCCACGATGCAAGTTTAGAGTCCCGAGCAACCGGCAGCTGTGTTCGACTTGCGGCAACAAAATTGCAGCGATCAATGCGCCGCGTGCCGTCAACAGCGATCAGCTCGTCAGCACGGAAGTCGTTCAGAAACAAGGTTTTTGGCATCAGTGGCTGGGACTTGCTGGCTCCGAGCAGGAACATAAAGATTCCAGTCACGACGGACCGGCGCTCGGCGAAACTTAGAAAGGCTCTTAATAGTCAGCGCTTGCTGGCGTTTGACTGATAGATAGCTTGATAATTCCAATAGCTGCCGAACACCTTGCGTACATAGTCGCGAGTCTCCTTGAACGGAATCCCTTCGACGAAGGTGTCCCAGTCGGTCGCTCCTTGCCTTCTCATGCGCGATACCCAGGCGCTGACTGCGTTTGGCCCGCCATTGTAACTCGCGACCCCGAGCATCGCGGCATTCGGACCGGACGACTGGTTGCGCTTCACGACATAGGACAGGTAATTGATTCCGAGCGCCAGATTGTTCTCAGGCTTGTAGATGTCGGCATTGCTCGCCAAGTTGATGCCGACCCGTTTGGCGATACCATAGGCAGTGCCAGGCAACAATTGCATCAAGCCAAGCGCATTCGAGCTGCTCAGAGCCAGCGGGTTATAGCGCGACTCCTCGCGAATCAGCGCATGCACCAAAAGCGGATCTAGAGAGACCTTGCCGGCTTCCTGGGCGACAGTCTCGGCATAGAGCAATGGATAGGCTAATTGCCAGCGACCGGCTCTTTCGGGCTTGCCGGCGAGCTGTACGCCGGCGGCGTTGATGGCATCAAGCGGCAGATTTTCCATCGCCAAGAGAAAAGATCTGGCGGTCGCGTTGGCGCCGGGCGGCAGGAGCTCCAGGGCCTCTTCCCATTGATGCAACTTGATCAAGATGGTAACTGTCGGTCCGACCTTCTGTTCGAGCTGCTCGTAAGTCACCAGTTCGGGCGGCTTGGGCCAGGTCCAGCGGCTCTCCGGATGCTTGCGGGCCGGTGCGGTTGCCCAGCCACTGTCTTTGCCGCCGCGCAGTGCTTGCAGCCGGTGGTGCGCGCGCCAGCCGTAGTAAGTAGCGGCGTAGCTGCTCGCGGCCTTTTTATACGCGGCAACTGCTGCTTCCCTCCGGCTCAAACGCTCGTTCAACTTGCCGATCCAGTAGGCAAAACGAGGAGCTGGACGTGTCTTGGCGTACCGACTTTCAGCGGCTTCGGCTTGAGCGAGGGCGGCGCCGAGCTTGCCGTGTTGAACTTGATCCCAGAACGTCCACCAAGATGCTTCCGGTGCGTAATCGGACTGTGGGTACTTCGTAAGGAGTTCGCGGTAGTACTCGACTGATTGTGGTGGATCGCAGCGGATGGCGAGGTTCCAGAGAGCGAGGTCGGCATATCGCTTGCTTTGCGCCAGGATGGTCTTCCAGACCGCTACCGCTTCATCGTGCGAGAGCAGCTGGCAGAGTGTGCGCGCCGCTGCCGGCAGTGAATTTTCTGAAGAATGAGCGGAGATACCGGCGCGCAGCGCTTGCTTTGCATCGTCGGTGCGATTTAGTTTCAGCAGGCAGACCGCTCGGTCATACCAATGCGCGGGAGTCTGTGATTTCGTCCACTCCTCTAGAGCGGCTTGCCATTCACCATGAACGAAATGCACTTGGCCGAAAAGAACTCTGTCGGCAGCGGTCGGCGTATAGTCCTTCAAAGCTGCTAACTCGACCAGGATATTGCGAGCGAAGTGTCCGTCCGGGCTGGCTTTTAGATACTCCCTGTACAGCGCCAACGCCTGGTCATGCTCGGTGGGCTCCGCTGCGTGCATCTCCGCTAAATAGAAAGCCGAGCCGAGCGCATAATTGCTGCGCGGAAACTTCTGCCTCAGCTCGCTGAACGCTTCTCTTGCTCTGACCTTTTCATTTCCACGCAAGAATGACTGGGCAAGCCCGTATTCGGCGCTCGCTCTCGACTCGTCCGATTGAGTCAGAGCCAAGATGTCGCTCAGCGCTTTACGTACGACTTTCTCTTGTCCGAGCATGGTTGCGCACTCAGCGCTATGCAGCAGGCAGCGCTCTTTGAGTGCAGATACCTGCTCGGCCTCGGCATAAAGCGACAGCGCTGCTTCGGGATCGGGATTAGCCGGAGCCTTCTGCAAGCTTCGAGCCAGCACGTAGGCGGCTTCGCGCCTGGTCTCTTCGCTGGTTCCGGCGGCCGAGATGGTTGCACTGAGCTGTGCCTGCAACTCTTCGGGCGAAAGCCGGCCGATGTTTTCTAGAGTCTGCTGAAAAGGCATCGGGGAGCCGGCGCGCACCTTAAGCAGATTGAGTGGTGAGCCGCCGGACTGATCCTTGCCGGCGCAACCACAAGAAAGGCAGGCGACAGCGAGCGCTCCGGCCGTCAGAACCCGGGAGACGCTCCGCCTGCTGCTTAAGCTTGCCTGGAGGGCGGTGGAAGGTTTGGTGGGCAGAATTGAGCTGCCCGAATCAGGCTCCGAAGCTGTCGGAACCCGGTTATTGCCCGGATGATGGCGGAATTTGAGCAAAGTCTTCCGGAGCAAGGGGCTAGACTCAAAAATGCTAGCATAGCAAAGGCGCCTTTCGCCGCGCCGGCAAGGGGGCGTAAAGCCCGCCCGGCCTAAGGGCATGCAAAATGACGATTTACTTTGACAACGCTGCCACCACTTACCCTAAGCCGGAAGAGGTTTATCAGGCACAGGACAGGTACTTTCGGTCTTGCGCCAACCCTGGCCGCGGCGCCTACCAGTTGTCACTCGATTCGGCTGGCGTGATTTTCGACACCCGCCTGAAATTGGCTGGCTTCCTCGGTGTAAGTGACGCCTCGCGCCTGGTTTTCACCGGCGGTTGCACGCTCTCTCTCAATCTGGCGCTGAAGGGAATGACCTGGCAGAGAGGTGATGTTGTCGTTACTTCGGCCCTGGAGCACAATGCGGTGATGCGACCGCTCCGGCAGCTTGAGCGAGACAATGGCATTCGAGTCGTTATTTTGCCCTATGCCGACGGTTCGGTGATTGACCGCGATCGGCTAGCGCAGGCGCTCAAGCGCGAACGTCCGAAATTGTGTGCGCTGGCTGAGGCCAGCAACGTTACCGGCGATCTGCTCGACCTGGCTGCGGTAGCCGATGTCTGCCGCAGCCAGCGCGTACCGCTTCTGGTTGATGCAGCGCAGTCGGCTGGTTGTGTAAGGTCTCGCATCGAGGAGCTCGGGGTCAGCATCTGGTGTGCTCCCGGTCACAAAGGACTGCTGGGTGCACCCGGCGTCGGATTGCTTTATGTCTCTCCGCAAGTCGAGTTGACGCCGCTGGTTGCCGGTGGCACCGGATCGGGTTCGGAAGAGCTTTCAATGCCGAAGTGCTTCCCCGATCGGCTCGAGTCCGGCACGCTTGCCGGCCCGGCGATCGCCGGCTTAAGTGCGGCAGTGGATTTCCTCATCGAGCGCGGTCCGGACAATATCGCCCGGCACGAGCGCGAGCTTGCCGCGCAGTTTATAGCCTGGGCGGCTGAAAGACCTTATATTCAATTGTATGGACCGGGCGCCTATGCCGAGAGGCGCACCGGCATAGTGTCGTTTTCAATGCGGGGGATAACGCCGGACCGGGTAGCCGATCTCTTGAATCGAAACTTTGATATTGCGGTGCGCGCCGGTCTTCATTGTGCAGCAGTCGCTCATCAAACGCTCGGTACTGTGGCGACCGGACTCGTGCGCGTGAGCTTCGGTCCGTTCAACAAGCAAAGCGAAGTCGGCGCGCTTTTGAGCGCGTTGGAGTCCATAGCTGTCAGCAGCGCGAAGATTTGAGCTCCGGCACCAGGATTTAATACCGCTCGCCGAAGACCATAATATACTCAAAGGCCTTGAAGTTAGTTCGGTGACAGGCAAGGGTATGCTGACTTAAGGGGGTTTCCATGAGCACCATTACATTGACGCAGGATGCTGTCACTACCTATGCGCAGAGCGCTATTGAACAGCTCAAGGGGATGCAGTCGGTAATCGACCCCGATCTGCTCGACGCGATTACCCGCTCGAAGCGGGAGATTATCGTGGAGGTTCCGTTGCGTCGTGACAACGGTAAGTATGAGACCTTTCGGGGGTACCGTGTGCAGCACAATGATGCGCGCGGACCTTTCAAGGGCGGCTTACGCTTTCATCCGACGGTCGATCTCAAGGAAGCGCGCACGTTAGCGCACTTGATGAGCTTGAAGACGGCGGTCGTCAATATCCCTTTTGGGGGCGGCAAGGGTGGTATCGCCTGTGATCCCAAGCAGCTGAGCGCGAGAGAGTTGGAGGTCCTGACCCGCAACTTTACCAATCTGCTGGGAGACAATATCGGTCCGCTGATTGATATTCCCGCTCCCGATGTCAATACGAATGCGCAGGTGATGGCTTGGATCGTCGACGAATACTCCAAGAAACGCGGGCAATGCTGGGGTGTGGTGACCGGCAAGCCGCTCGAGCTCGGCGGCTCGGTCGGGCGGGATGAAGCCACCGGCCGTGGAGTCATGCTCGCGACGCGCGAGGCGGCCAAAGAACGCGGCATCGATCTGAGCAAGGCCAAAGTGGTCTTTCAAGGATTCGGCAACGTGGCATCTTTTGGAGCCAGGCTGATTGAGCAGGATTTGGGCGGCAAGATAGTCGGTCTGTCCAGCTCGCAAGGTGCCATTTACAACCCAGGCGGGATCGATCTCGACGCCGCCTGGGAGTACTACCGTGAGAATCGGGGACTGAAAGGTTTCGGTGGAGTCGAGTGGATGACTAATGAAGAGCTCCTGGTTCAAGATTGCGACATCCTGGTGCCATCGGCTCTGGGCGACGCCATCAATGTCAAGAATGCCCGGAGCATCAAGGCGAAAATCGTCGTCGAAGGAGCCAATGATTGCACACAAGCCGATGCGGACAAGATTCTGGCTGACCGTGACGTGTTTGTGGTGCCGGACATTTTGGCTAACGCCGGAGGGGTGATCGTCTCTTACTTTGAATGGGTGCAGAACCTCAACAATCATTACTGGGGCATTGATCAAGTTCGCCAAGAACTCGAAAGAATCGTCGTGACTGCCTACCGTAATGTCTCTGCGGTCTCGAAAGATCGCCGCTTGACGATGCGCCTGGCTGCTTATTCCGTCGCGATGGAGAGAATCGCCCGAGCCATGATCCTGCGAGGCGTCTGAGCATAATCCGGCGAAATATAGTCTGGCTACTGTTTGCCGTTCTTGCTCCGGTGATACCAGCTGTTATGATCGCTGCGTCGCAAACTTCGTTTGCCCATATTAGTGACTTGCCGGAGTATTACGCTGCGTCAAAAATGGCTGCCTCGAGTCGTGGCGCCGGCATTTACCGCTTGGATCAACTCGGCTCTGAGCAGCAGAAGTTGTTTCCCGCGATGGGTGAGCGCGCGGTCGGATTTTATGTTCCGCCGCCGGCCCTCGTCTGGCTGTTGCCACTATCAGTGGTGCCGCTCAGCATCGTTCCTGCCTTTTGGTCGACCTTGTTGGTGGCCGCCTTGATCGCGGCGATCGCCATTCTGTCCCGCCTGTTTCAGCTCAATCTCGTCCAAAGTTTGGCCATCTGGTCGGTAGCGGCAATCTCTGGTCCGCTTTATGAGTCTATCCGAATCGGTCAGCCGGCACCACTGCTGCTGCTGGCGCTCTGTGCAGCGGTAGCGGCATTGAGAGCAGACCGCTGTCTGCTGGCCGCTCTGGCGATGAGCTTCCTGTTTATAAAGCCGCAGGAGCTTTTGCCCTTCCTGGTCTATTTGGCCGGTGCGCGGCGTTATCGTCCACTTGCCGCGCTACTCGGCATTGCCGGCGTGTTCGTCGCTTTCTCCCTCTTGGCGGTCGGAGTGGAAGGATACACTAACTACTTTCAGCTGCTTTTTGACTCAGTCGGCAACACCGCCAATATGCAGCCGGAGTTGACGCCGACATTGCGAGGGCAGCTGCTCCGGCTTCTGCCGGGAAGTAAGTGGTTAGCGACGGGCGGAAGCTCGCTGGCGTGCCTGGCCGTTCTGGCTTTCATCTGGCTGTCTGGTCGCCGCTATGCGCGTTACAGGCAATGGCTGGAAATCGGGCTGGTAATAGCGGTTCCAGCCGGACTGGTCTCGGCGCTGCACTGTCATGACTATGACCTTTTGCTTTTGATACCAGTGGTAGTGGCGGTTTTCAAGCTGAATCTGCTCGCCACAGTGCCGGAAGCCGTCAAGCTCCTAATCATCGCCGGTTCGACCATGCTATTGCTGCCGCTCTACAAGTACATTCACTACGACTATCTGCTGGCCGGAGGTCCTTTTAATCCGATTTTCGCTATCTTGCTTGTAGCTGCTGTCGGGCTGCCGTTTCTCGTGCATAACTCGCGGCTCGAGCTCTTGCTGGACGAAAAGGACGATGCAGTCTAAAGAGAGTTCGAAAGGAAAGGTCAGCGCGGGCGGCTCTTCGAGCGTTTGAGAATTACCCAGAGCAGGTAGAATGAGCCAGCCAGAATTGCTGACTTAGCAGCTGACTCGGACAGCTGCAGGCGGATCTCGGTGCTGGAAAGAGGCTCGACACCGCTGGATGTTTTGGGTACGTGCTGCAAAGCTTGTTGCATGTCCGAAGCGGCAGTACTTTCTGCAAGCAGATCTTTTGCGAGCGCCTGTGCGGTCGAGTCACCAGGCCAGAGCGTGAACGCTCGGCGCAGGAGCGTCCTGGCTTGAGCTGTTTTGCCGGCGGCGTGCAGCTTCGGCACCGCAATGAATAGCGGCTTGGCATCGGACATGCCGTTGACAAGCGAGCCGAACCAGAGTGCGCTGGACTCCGTGATGTCTTTGCTGAACCACAGAATGCTTGCCAGCGCTCGAGCCGCAATTGGCGAGTTGGGCTTGGCCTTAAGGTATCGTCTCAACAGGCGCTCGGCTTCGTCGTCCTGACCGAGCTGGTGATTGCACAGTCCGCCGAGATACAAGACCTCCGGATTGGTGGCGATGAACTTCGTATCGGCCAGCGGACCTTTGAGGTAGCCCAAGGCCAGTGCCGGTGAAGTGAGCGATGTGACAGTGCCCGGACAACTTTGAATCGTGTATGAGCGAGCCATTTGGTACGCTGCATTTAGATTGTCCGGCTCGAGCTGGAGTGCTCGTTTGAGCTCGGCGCGCGCTACCGTCATCGTTTCCGTATCGATTAAATCGCTCGCCTTATCCACGAGAGTCTCGACATCGTTCGGTTGAAGGGACAGTGCGTCTTGCCACAATGCTTGGGCTTTGAGGTGGTTGCCGCGGGCCGCTGCGACCAGACCCTGAATGCGCAACGCTGCGCTGTTGCTCTTAAGTGCCAGCGAGGACTGGGACCAGTCGAGCGCCCGCGTCAAGCGACCGATTTTTGCCGCCTCTGCTGCGGTAGTGTTCAGGATGGCGACTTGATCCGCCAATCTGATGCCGCTCCAGCTCAAAAGCGCCGCTGGATGATCGGGGTCTTTGTCCAGCATCGCGGCATTGTCCTGAGCATAGCTGCGGTTCTCGTAAGTCATACCGACGGCAAATTCCAACTCGTTGCGATCGTCGGAGTTCGGTGTAGCTGAGGCTGACAGTTTGCGGCAGGCATCCGGTGTCGCCTGGATACGGGCCAGCAGCGCTTCCAGCGAGTCGATGCCGATCCGGGACAGCTCGTGCTTGCGTCGCCTTTCGGACAAGGTGGTTTTGCTCTCTTTCGGGTTGATGACAGGCGGCGCGTCGCTGGCCAGAATCACCAGCGCTCGCGGGCTGGATGCGAAAATCAGACAATGGTGGAAGGTTTGGTTGAGCGCCGCCACGATCTCTTTGATCTGCGCCGGTGGAATCTCGCCAGTTTGCAGCCAAACCGACAGCACTCCGCCCGGTTTCAAGCGCTCATGGCAAAGCGAAAAGTATTGTCGCGTAAACAAATTGCAAACTCCTACCTGCCATGGATTCGATGGTTCGGAGATGATCACGTCGAAGCTGTCGTTGGTGGCCAGCAGGTAATTGCGGCCATCGTTGAGCTCGACTTTGACGCGGCGGTCGGATTTGCGCAGGCTGTTGACATGATCGAAGAAAGTTGCCGCCTTGAGCACCTCGGGCTCTAGCTCGATGGCGGTAATATTGCGGACTGGAAACAAGCTGGCGGTGCCGACTGTAACGCCGGAGCCCCAGCCGATGATCGCTACGTCGCCAGCGTTGCGATGCCAGAGCAGCGGCAGCGCGGCCAAAAGTATCTGCTCGGACATATCACCGCCGTCGCTGGCGTCGGCACAACCGTTGGTAAGCAAGGTGTAGTGGCTGGATTGATCGGGCAGGTACAGCACTCCCACGTTCGAGCAAGCGCCGTCCCCCCAGAAGACGACATCGGTGCCGTTGTGGATGAATGCCAGCCATTCTTCGTAAGAATGCCAAGGCAGTCCGCTGTCGCGGTGCATTCGCCTCAAGCCCTGTCCGCACAAAAGAGCTGTGCGGTCCCAGATTGACGGGTGAGCGACGGTAGCGACAACTGCCAGAGCACTGACCAGCGCCACGCAAAGTTTGAATGGCAGTCCGGCTGTTCGAGCGATAGAAAGGAGGAGCGATGCCACCAGCAGGTTGGAGACGGAAGCTACCACCAGCGTCTGCTCCACGCCGAGCCAGGGAACCAGCAGGAAGCCGGATAGAAACGAGCCGGCGATTGCACCCAAGGTGTTAGCACTATATGCGGTTCCGACTGAATGTCCGACCCGGCTGAGATCTCTTGCGCAGATTTTAATTACGACCGGGAAGACTGCACCGAGCAAAAGGGCGATCGGAAAGAGGATACCGCCGGCCAGGAGCAAGCGAGCCAGCAGAGTTGCTTGTTGATTCGTCGGGAAAGCGGCATTGAAATAGAGGTTCCACCAGGGCAGGAGATTGAAGGAATACATGGCTGTCAGGCTGGCCAGGCAGACAAAAACCTGCAAAAGCACAAACCAAACCAGCGGCTCCTTGCTTCTGTCGACCTGTCTGGCGCACAGCAAACTGCCCAAGAAAATGCCGGTAAGAAAGGTGGTAAGCATAATTGTGAAAGCATAAGTGCTCGAGCCGATCACAAGCGAAAGCGCTCTGGTCCAGCAAACTTCGTAAATCATGGCGATGGCGCCTGATGCTGAAAATGCCACAAGTACAACTTTGACTTCGACTGTCAATTGGCCGCTGTCGGTAGCGCTCTGGGATGGCGTTTCCTGCGGGTGTTTACTTTCGATCTGGTAAGAAAGTGCTGTTACCACGGCACACAAGATCAGATTAATGGCGGCAGCCAGACCGGTGGTAGTGGCAAGACCAAGCGCTGGCAGGAGGAAGAAGCCGGCTGTCGCTGCACCGCCCACCGCGCCTAAGGTATTGACGGCATACAAGGTGCCGACACGGCGTCCGACATAATCCAGGCTTTCAGTGACAAAACGGGCCAATAGCGGTAGCGTCGCACCCATGCAGGTGGTCGGAATGATAAGCACGACAGCTGCTACTGAAAAGCGCAGCAAGCTGAAAGGCAGCATTGAAAGGTGAAAGTTCTGCCAGATCAGTCTGTAGAGGGGTGTGGCGGCATCGAAGAGAAACGGAATGGCAAGCGCCCAGATGCCGATCAGCCCCTCCAAGATGCCATACCAGAGGAAAGGTCGATTGATCCGATTGCTCAGGCGGCCGGTGACGAAACTGCCCAGTGCCAAACCGCCCATGAAGACTGAGAGCACGGTGGCGGTGGCGAAGGTGGTTGCGCCGAAGACCAGCACCAGCTGTCTGGTCCACACTACTTGGTAAATCAAACTGCTGAAGCCGGATGCCGTAAACAAGGCGGCTACCAGCCAGAAGTTAAGTCTCTTTTCAGCGCTCGACATTCAGTGGCTCCGGTCGTCAGTATCGGTGGTAGCCTGGCATTGGATCGGACCTGCCCCGCTTTGCTTTGCTGGCCCCAACTACTAGAGGTGATTCCCGGATTCCCTAGCGGTTATCCATACTTGATATCTTTGTTTGTTAATCGGATAGACGGTTGGCTTGACAGTCGGCCGGGGCAAGAATAATCTGCTACAAACAAAGAGTTGGACCGACTCGTGAGGTAATTTTCGTGGCTTCAACCCAAACTGCCAAAGCAGTTGAAAGACTTCCGGACAACGCACTGGCTGATAGTATCGCCATTCTCGATTTCGGCTCGCAGTACTCGCAGCTGATCGCCCGGCGAGTCCGCGAAGTCAGTGTTTACTCCGAAATGCTTCCCTGCAGCACCACGGCTGAGGAGCTCAAGCGGCTTAATCCGAAGGGCATCATCCTCTCGGGCGGACCGAGCAGCGTTTATGATGAGGGAGCGCCTACATTAGATCGCGATATCTGGAAGATGGACCTGCCGGTTCTGGGAGTCTGCTACGGAATGCAGCTTATGTCTCAGCACTTGGGCGGTACCGTCGAGCCGGCCGATATTCGCGAGTATGGGCGTGCGACCTTGACCATCATCCATCATGATCCGTTGTTCAACTCGCTCGACCCGGCGATCGAGAGTTGGATGAGTCATGGCGACAGCGTGACCAAGCTGCCGCCCGGTTTCGAAATTACGGCGCGCACCATGGATACGCCGGTGGCGGCGATTGCAAATGAGGAGCGGCGGCTGTTTGGAGTGCAGTTTCATCCGGAAGTTATTCATACTGTCGGAGGGCAGCAGATAATCAAGAACTTTGTGATTGAAGTTTGCCAGTGCACTCAGAGCTGGACGATGGATAAGTTCATCGATCAAGCGCTCGCCGACATTCGCGCGAAGGCTGGTGACAAGCGGGTCTTATTGGCGCTCTCGGGCGGCGTTGACAGCTCCACTCTGGCCTTCTTGCTGCACAAGGCACTCGGCGACAAGCTTACCTGCATGTTTATTGACCAAGGCTTCATGCGGAAGAACGAGCCGGAATGGTTGGTTGAGACTTTCGAGCGCGATTTCCATATTCACGTTCACTTCATCAAGGCGCGTGATCGTTTCATCGAGAAGCTTGCCGGTGTGACTGATCCCGAGGAGAAGCGCAAGAAAATCGGGACGGAGTTCATTCGGGTTTTCGAGCACGAATCGAAAAGGCTTGGACCATTTGACTATCTGGCCCAGGGCACGCTATACCCGGACGTGATTGAATCGGCCGGTACGAAAGTAGATCCCAAAACCGGCGAGCGAGTGGCAGTTAAAATCAAGTCGCACCATAATGTCGGCGGTCTGCCAGAAGACCTGCAATTTAAATTGATCGAGCCGTTCTCCAAACTGTTTAAGGATGAGGTCCGCAAAGTCGCCCTCGAGCTCGGCGTCCCGGAAGGGATTCGAGTCCGGCATCCTTTCCCCGGTCCGGGGCTAGCAATCCGGGTGCTCGGTGAAGTCACGAAAGAGCGCTTGAAGACGCTGCGCGAGGCTGACTGGATCATTCGCGAGGAGATCAAATCACATAAACTTTATCGGCAAGTCTGGCAGATCTTCGGCGTCCTCCTGCCGACAAAATCAGTGGGAGTGATGGGAGATCAACGCACCTATCAAAATCAAATAGTGATTCGGGCGGTGACATCGGAGGACGGAATGACTGCCGATTGGGCACGCCTTCCTTATGATCTGCTTGATACCATCTCGCGCCGGATTGTAAATGAGGTGCCTGGTGTCAATCGGGTCGTCTACGACATAACATCCAAACCGCCGGCAACGATTGAGTGGGAGTAAGCGCATCTGAGCTGGAGAGTCCTGGGATTGCCTCATCCTGGCGATTGTTCCTGCCCGGACCGGGCGGCTGGTTCTTCCTCCTGCTTTTAGGCTGCTTCCTGTTTGCCCGACCGCTTTTGCTGCTCTGGGATGGTGGCACGTGCCGCCATCTGGAGACCGGCGTTGAGTTCGTCCAACATCTTCGTATTCCCGACACTAATTATGTATCGGCGCTTTTCCCGAAAGTCCCGTGCTTGACTCACTCCTTCTTCGGCGATATCGCCTATGCGGTGTTCTATCAGCTCTGGCAGTTAAACGGGGTAGTGCTGCTGGCTTCTACCGCAACTGTCCTTGGACTGACCTGGACCTATCAGCTCGCGCGCGCGCGCGGGCTGGGACCGGTGGTTGGGCCGATTCTGCTGGTGCTTGGCCTGGCGGCCTGTTCGATGCATTGGTCGGCTCGCTGTCACATTTTTAGTTATCTGTGCTTCCTGGCGCTTTTTTACCTGCAATTTATGTCTGGTCTGAGCGAGCGTAAGAAGACCGCTTTGACGGCGCTCGTTTTGTTATTATGGGTCAATATTCACGGCAGCTTTTTGATCGGTTTGTTCGTGCTCGGCGTCAAGCTCGTTGCCGATTGGCTTGAATTGTCCTGGGGGGAAAAGGAGAGCGCGCGCAGATTGAAGTGGGACCTGACCGCACTCGGCGCTGCCGCCATGGCGATCTGTTTTAACTTAAGGGGCCCGGGATTCTACACTTACGTAGCTGGCTATCTCAGCCATCCGATGATTCTCTTGAAGAGCAACGAGTGGCGTTCGCTCGATTTCAGTCTGGGCTTTCAAACTTGGTCGGCCTTGTTTGTCTATCTAATCCTGGTGGCATTATGGGTGGTGCCCGGCTTTCGCCCGCGCCTATGGGAGTTTCTCTTGGTCACGGCGCTTTTCTTGGCCGGCCTGCATACGATGCGACTCATACCCTATATGGTAATCGCCGCTTTGTTGGCGATGGGACCGGCCTGGCTGTTCGTCCGAAAGAAGGTTCTGTCCAGCCTGGCAAGAGTACAACCGGCATCTGCCGGCGCCGAAAGCGAAGGATTGAAAGCAGCGGACGGTTGGTTGAGACGACTTCTGGTTGCTATCTTGTTGATGGAAATTCGGGTCGAAAAGCAGGAGCGGGCAAGCAAACTTGGGGCGCCGGTTTACCTTGCTGCTTTCGGAGTGATGGCCGCTTTCTTTCTGTTTACGCCGGCGCTCAAGATCAAAGATTTCAATCCCGAGCGGCTGCCGGTCAAGGCGGTCGACTACATAGCCGAGCACCAACTCTCCGGGCTTGGATTTATTTACGACAACTGGGGCGGCTATCTGCATTGGCGCCTTGGCCGCCCAGTCTTTATCGACGATTGGACCGATTTCTATCCAGTGCCGTTTTTAGAGGAGTATGTAGCTACTTTGATGGGACAGGCTGGCTGGCAGGAGCGGCTCGACCGCTACAAAATTCAATATGTATTGATTCCCCGGTCGACCTTGCTCGGTCAAGCTTTATTGCAATCGCCGCAATGGCGGCGCGCTTTTCAGGATGAAGCCGGAGAGCTTTATGTCAGGTCGAATCAGGAGCAGGGAAAGTACTAGATTGAGGCGCCTCGGCGCCAGTTGAATTGAAAGCTGTATCAGGACAGGCGTTCGTGTACCTCAAATCGGGAAAGCTCTGCCGGTGAATGAAAAGGACATCACGAGTGAAGACAACCAGCAGTGCGGTTTCAGGCTGGCTTGGCTTTGCCGGTT
The DNA here is from genome assembly GCA_020050835.1 of Candidatus Obscuribacterales bacterium. Taxonomy (GTDB): domain Bacteria; phylum Cyanobacteriota; class Vampirovibrionia; order Obscuribacterales; family Obscuribacteraceae; genus JAGVKB01. The sequence continues at coordinate 86,405 of JAGVKB010000049.1, forward strand.
GACAGTCGGAGCGCTGCTTGTCTTTGCATTTACTGTTGGGGTGTTCGCTGCCGGATTGGGTTTGAGAGACCCCGACACCTGCTGGCTTTTGGCGCTTGGAGATTGGATTGCCGAGCATCGTGCTCTGCCGCAAACCGATCCCTTTTCATATACTTATGCGCTCTTCCATCCGGGAAAGGCTCCTGTGCTCTATCAGTGGTTGACGGAGTTGGCCTTCCATTTCGTCCATAAGCTCTCCGGGCTGACCGGGTTGGTAGTGCTTTTAGCGGCTGTGCTGGCTTACGCGTTCATCTGCTTGCCGCTGGCTCAGCTGCGCCGTTCGAGCGTTCCGGACGTGTTGGCGATAGCGCTTACGTGCTTGACCGTTCTGTCAACCAGCTTTCATTTCTTGGCTCGTCCAGAGATCTTCTCATACTTGTTTCTCGGGCTTTGGATCGAACTGATCTTGCAGGTAGATAGCGGTCCCAAGAGCCAACCGGCTATCCTTGCTGCGGCGGCGCTCATGATGATCCTTTGGTGTAACTTTCATTCCGGCTTCGCCCTTGGGCTGACAGTCCTGGTCGTGTATGTCGCTTGCCGGTTGACGGCAAAGCCGGCGCCCGGTGCCGGCAAGGGCAGCCAAGCTTCGCTGTTGATCAAGCTTCTATGCTGTTCGGTGCTGGCGACGGCCTTAAATCCCTGGGGAGTGCGCCTGTGGCGATATCTTCCCGAGCTGTTTTTCATGCCTTTCAACGGCCGAATCGTCGAGCTAAGGTCATTGTCCGTCGCTGACTTGAGCGAGTTTACTTACTATCCGTACATCGCTTTGACGGCCTTGGTTGCTTCTTTGATGTTGTGGCGCTGCCGTTCGATCGGGTGGCGGTCGGTCGGCTTGTTTCCACTGCTCACAGCTTTTGGTTGGGCGGCAGCCGGGTTGTGTTGTCGCCGGCTCATCCCATTTTCAGCGCTCCTGATGCTGGCAGCGGTCAGCTGCATGTATCGCCAAGTGAAAATGGCTGCCCCGGCCAACGTGCGCCTAGGACAACCGAGCTTGTCTTGCTTGCTGAGTGGCTGGAGCAGGGCGCTGAAGCGCTACTACGATCCCACCAGCGCGGTATTCAATCTGTCCGTTCCGTTGCTGGCGATGCTCGGTGCCTATATGGTGGCGCTCAATGTGGTGGCGCTTCGACTCCCTCAGTCTAGCTCGGCATTTAGACCGCCGGTTGAAGCTGTGAAGTTTCTGGCGCGAGCTGGTCTTAGCGGCCGCTTGTTCAATGACGCTCAATTCGGTGATCTGATCATCTGGCAGTTGGGAAAGCAGCTGCCGGTTTTTATCGACACCCGCTACGACATGTATGGTGAGCGCCTGATCGCTGATTATCTGCGCATCATCTCGGCTACGGACAATTGGCGGGAGTTGGTCGACAGTTACGCGATTGATTTGGTCTTCGTAAGCGCTTCCGACCGTTTATCGTCCGAGCTGAAAACGCTTCCCGGTTGGCGGGAGCTTTATCGAGACGAGCTGGCAGTTATCGCTCAGAGGGGGCAGAGCAAGTAAGTTTGCGACGGTCATTGTGGTTCGACTTGATCGCGCTCAAAGCTCTGCCGATGCTGGTTGACAAACCAGAGCTGGGCCGCCTGGACGGCGATTAGCAGCAGAAAGTAAGGGTTGGCGATCTTGTCATTGCGCACTTTCGTGTGTGCTTCAAGATAAATCGGTGTCGAGATCAGCAATCCGGCGAGCGCTGCCAGCGCCACCAGCGCGCCTGGCATTAAAGTGAGCAGCGGTTGTGAAAATAGCAGGGCGACAGAGGGCAGCAGGAGCAAGAGGTCGTAGTCCTGAAAATGCAGCGCAAAGGCAAATCCCAGCGGCATACAGCCCAAGAGACCGGCCTCTAACCAGAGCGATGTCTGACCCATCTGCCGGCCGAGCCAGAAGCAGAAAAGATACACGGCACAAAGTGCCGCCAAGGCAATCGCTGAAACCAGCGCACCGTGTCCGAATATGGACAGCAGTACACCTCTGAAGGTAGGACCGAGTTGAGAGTTGATGAAATTTGCGTTGTTGGACAGATTGGCCAAGGTAGAGTGGATAAAACCAGCATAATAAGCCGGTCCAAAGAGCGCGAGTCCGCCCAGGAGACCGGCTACTGTCCAGAGCGCTACCGAGCTTAAAATCTGATAGCGGCGGGCGCCAGCCAGATAGAGCAGGAGCGGCAGCGCCTCGTGCGGCTTGATTAGAAGAATTGCGAGAGCCGCTCCTGCTGTAATAGTACGCCCCTGCTTCATCGCCCAGACAGCAAGGGCAAGTGCAAGCAAAAGAACGGTGCCGAATTGACCGATTAAGATGCACCAGACGACCGGACCGGAAAGCAGGGCAAGCGAAACAAACCAAATTCGTGCAGCGCCTTCAATGCGATAGGTTCGCAAAATCACAAACAGGCCGCCGATTAAACTACCAATCATCAATCCGAGCCAGCATGTTCTGGCCTGATGTCCATCGAGAAAACCGAGTGGGCTTAAGAATAGAAGCGCTTGCGGTGGATAAAGATAGGGGGAGTAATCGCCGGGTGGCAGCTCCGGGCTGAGCGCGTGCTCGACCGAGTCCAAATTGGTGCGATCGTAAACCGCAGCTCCTCGTCCCGCTACAGCCATCTTGGCGGCTGAATAGAAGACCAGGAAGTCAGTGCTGCCCAAGGCACGCGTCAGGAATATCCAGCTGGCGATACAACATAACAGCGTTGCCACTATCGATACGATTGCTTGTACAATGCGAGCCGGTTTCGGCATTACTTCCTACAATTTAGATTGCAATTCAGACGGCGATTTTATAATCGAACAACTTCCGGCCACTAGCATAACCGGCAATCGAGTCAACCGCAGCCGTGTCGGCGATCGGTTGGGGCCTCTGACCGATGGTGATTAGCGCTGGCGTACTTCGATCTTTCGAACGCCGTTGTCCGAGCGTGAATACTGGCAGGTCTTAATCAGAAGTCTGCGGCTGTTTACGCGCAAACAAATCTCGACAGTTGCTTCCTGTGCGTCCGGCTGTTGCCGCAATATGAAGCGCGCCATGGCCAGCATTTCATCGTCTGAAGAAGCGCGGGTCATCCGCTCCTTCAATTCCACCTCATGCCAGAGTCCATCTGCAGTTAAAAAACCGGCTTTGACCGACTCGATCTGCTCGCGAAACATAAACATCCCCCAGCCCCAGGGAGCGTGGTCGAAATGGGAAAGTAGACTGACCGGGCGGCCCGTCGGACCGAGCGGAATGTAAAAGCGGAGTGGCAGCCAGAGCATTATCAGCAGGCAGCCTGCGGCAAGCAGCTTGTCCAAGCTGAACCCACTTTGCTCTGGTAAGCCGCCGGTAGTATGCACTGCGGACCGTTTGTCAAAAAAGGCTAGGTAACCAGTCAACATCACGGAAGCAAAAACATCGACGTCGTCAATGAAAATGAAGATGCCCGCGTGCAGTAACACGCCGAGTATGACCGCGTAAATTCTCGTCTTCCGGTGCCAGAGACCGAGCGCTATAAACGCCTCGACTGCCGGCGTGACCAGCGACAGCGCGGCAAGTATGAGCGGCGGTGTTTCAAACCGGGCTGCAAATGGATGCCAGAATGGCTTGAGCATCCAGCAGTGATTGAAGATCTCGTTTAAGGTCTCGCCCGAAAGAAAGTCCGGAAACAATTTGTTGACAGCCGCGAAGAAGTAGCAGGTCGACACGCCAAACTGGATGAGCCGCCTCGTGCAGCTGAGCGGCTCACGGTAAAAGAGGAGCGCCACCAGATAAATGAAAAGCATGATCGTGTAGGAGCAGCCGAAGGCCAGCCGTTCATGGGAGCCAAAGTAAAACAGAACTGCTGCCGGCACGAAAGCGATGATTCGGCTTTTGCTGCCGAACATGAGCCAGAGCGCTGAGAGCGCATAGGCAAACCAGAAGAAACCATCCAACCAGAGCGGTGCGGCTGGCAGCTCTAACGTCCAGAGCCCGAACCGCCAGCCTGGTACACGATAGGGCAGCTCGTAAAAGCAATAGTGAAACTCAATCGGCAGTATGCCCAAAAGCCAGAGTCCGGTCAGGCGTCGAATCAGCTGTACGTAACCGTTCGGGAGATACAGCTTGTCGAGTAGCCGCGAGATCGGCTGTACGTTAATAGCCACGGGCAGGACTCTCCTCACGCCTCAAACATTATTGCTGGTTTGAGACCGTCGCTACCGATGGTGGCATCGATCAGCTGCAACCGGCCGTCTTTCAGAGAGAATCGCTGGCAATTCGGCCAATTCATCAACTTTTTTAACGTCTGTTATTTCCGGTCCCAAGTCGGGTATTAAAGAGGTAAGCGACCGAGGCAGGAGGGCGCTAAGAGAAAAAATTTGCTATATTAGTCTGGACCATTTGACCACCTTTACTAAGTTTTACACATTTTTAGCTTCTAGTCTTTCTCAAGAGCAATTAGAATGATTGCGTGCAATTTCGTAGGAAGTGCGACACACTTTCAGAAGGAGTTGCCTGGGGGGACTGGATTGGAGGATTTTATGTTAGCGAAGACAGCCCAATTTATCGATACTTTTATCTCGGACGAATCCGGACAAGGTATCACTGAGTACGGTGCAGTGCTGGCGTTCGTCGCCGTACTCGTCGGACTGGTATTCAGCTTCACACGCGGAACGTTGGCAAGCTCGATATCGGCTGCGTTCTCGTCGGTTGCAGGACAGTTGAACAACTTGGCTAAGACCGGCGGAGCTACATCTAACTAGTTTCGGCCGCGGAGCCGAATTGGCTTTCGGAAGGGGGCTCGCAAGAGCTCCCTTTTGGCTGCGCACATCACTTGTCAAAGTTAAGCGGATTGGGATCTGCCTTTCCCGGGTAATCGAGCTGTTACTGGCAGAAAGCCAGCTGGCAAGCATTGTGGTTGCCCTGCCAATGTGCGTTAATAGTATCTGGTTAATCTTTCTCTTCTAGAAGGGGAAACTGTAATGAATCCATTACGAGCACTTTTCCTTAGCCTGTCGCGCATGCCGCCTGCGGTCATGCTGCTGATCATCGTCGGATTGGCCGTCGTCGTAACCATGATGGTTACCGGCAAAATGAGCGAATCCGAAAAGCAGATGAAAGAGCAGGAGCAAGCGTTAAAGGCTAAGTATGAGCAAAAAGCGAAGGTCGTTTATACGGTCAAGGACATCGCGGAAGGGGCAACCGTCTCCGCCGATGCACTTGAAGAGAAGGAAACAGATGCAGGCAAAGCGCCTGTAGATGCTTTCTCCTCCACTTCGATGGCTGTCGGCCGTGTTGCTAAGTACGGAATTCCTGCCGGTCAAATCGTGACCGCGCACGACTTCACGACTACCATGCAACAAGTCGGCTTTGAAGCAAAAATCAAAGAAGGCCATCGTGGTGTCACTTTCGCCGTAGATAGTACTACCGGAGTTGCTGGATTTGTAGCACCGGGCAGTCACGTAGACATCGTAGGAGTAGTCGGATCTGGCGCTCTGACCAAAGCCCAACCGATTCTTTCGGATGTCGAAGTGATTGCATGCGGGCAGCAATTCCAGAAACAAGCAGCCGGAGCTGCGGTTCCTGCCAATTCCATCACAGTAGCGCTGACGCCGGAGGACTCCAACAAGCTGATAAAAGCTGTTGCCGCCGCTAACAAGCTCTACCTGACATTGCGAAATGACAAGGATCATACTCCAGTTGCGGTGGTGGACGTGACCGCCATGTTTGATAAACCGAAACCGCAGCAAGTGGCTGTTGCGCCGCCTCCGGCGTTGCCGCCGCCGCCCCTTCCGGGCGCTCCGGACGGTGGATCAGCAGCCCCAGCACCGCCTCCGCCTCCGCCTATGCAGGAGATCGAAGTGTGGTCTGGCAGTAAGAAAGAAGTTATCTCGGTACCTAAATCATAGGCGCCGCGTGATCTTCCTTCTTGCGTTGGGTACAAAACTAGAGGGGTTGTCGGATAGGAGTTCAGGACCGATATGAAACTGACTACTTTGCTTGTATGTGATGCTGGTTTGGACAAACGCCAGACCATTGAAGACTTAATCCACAGCCAACCTTCGTTGGCGCTTGTGGGAACTGTGTCGGGTGGAATGGCACGCGAACAGATCGGCAGCCTGCATCCAAAGTTAGTCTGGATCGAGCTGTCACCGGCTCCAGTCCGCGGATTGTCGTTGCTTGCAGAGCTGCGGGAAACTTTCCCGCAGCTCTACTTCTTCGTCAGTTATGAAGTGCCGGATCCTGAATTGATCCGCACCGCCTATCGATTGGGAGCTTCGGACTTCCTCGATGCCGAGCGCTGGCGGACAGATTTACCTGCCGCCGTCCAAAGCATCCAGCTGAAGCACCAGTCGGAGTCGACTTCAACTGCTTCTGGTAAATGCGTAGCCATATTCAGCCCGACCGGCGGGATTGGTGCAACTACCATTGTCACCAATCTTGCCGGTTATCTGGGTAAGTATGGTGAGACTTGCATCGTCGACCTCGATTTGCAGTTCGGCATGGTTTCTCACTACCTTAATCTCGAGCCTTCGTTCAGCTTGAGCACCATCGATTTCTCGCACACCAATTTCGATGCCACCTACTTGCGTAACTTGATGACAAAGTATGACGATAAGCTCTCCGTGTTGGCGGCGCCTCCGGAGCTCGAAGACATCGGAGACATCTACGCTGCACAGGTGCAGGAGATCTTGTTTACCGCCAAGCAAGAGTTCCGGTTTACGGTCGTCGACCTGCCGAAGAACTTGCTGGATGAGCGCGCGATCGCCACGTTAGATCTGGCCGATCACGTGCTCGTTTTGACTGAATATAACTGGGCGGCGATTCTCAATGCGCGTAAGTGTTTGGACACCTTTAAGGCGCACTACAACCAAGAAAAGCTATTACTTTGCATCAACAGATCCGAATGGCTCCCTCAGGATGTTCTGAGCGAGTGTCGGGCGAATTTGAATTATCCCGTTTTTGCCGAAATTCCCAACGACGCCAAGACTGCTAAATGGGTCAACAACCAGGGGCAGATCGCTCCCGGTCACACCGCACTTGGTAAGGCTCTCGACTCGCTGGCTCGCCGTATTAGTGGTGGCGAACAGCTTCTTCTCACGGCGGGAGCCGGTGAGAAGGGAGGCGGTTTCCGGTTGCCGGCTATCTTTGGCAAGCGCAAGTAAAAGGTGGTGAGTTCCTAAATGTCTGACGATAGAAAAGATCAGAATCTGCCGGCCCGTCCTACGTCTTCATTGATGGGGCAGTTGGTGAGGCAGCGGCAAGCCGGTGAAGTGGCTCCGGTTAATCAACAAGGCGGGCAGGTCGCCAAGCCAGGCGGCCCGCAAGGGACAGGCGGATTGGCGACCGGTGCCAGCCCTGGCTCGAGCGCGGCGGCAGCGGCACCTGGTCCGACCAGGGCTGATATCGACCGGGTCGATGCGCGTGACGAGTTCGTTACTCCACAACAGTCGTCCGAGCCTCAACAGGAGCTTGGTAAGTTCTCCACCAACCAGGGGCTCATTCGCGAACGAGAAAAGTTGATCATCGATCAGCTCAGGCGAGAGCTCGATACCTCCCGCATGACTCAGATCAGTGAAGATACGCAAGCTCAAGTTAGAGCCCGCATAAGAGAGATAGTCAATTCTGATCCGGCGCCACTAACGATGATGGAGAAGGGCATCCTTCTGCAAAACATCCTCGACGAAGTATTCGGCTTCGGTCCGCTCGGTCCACTTCTTAGAGACCCGTCGATCGGGGATATCTGCGTCAACGGACCCGGTTCGGTTTATGTGGAGCGACACGGACGTTTAGAGAAGACCAGTATCGTTTTCGAAAACGAGCGTCATCTCAGGCAGACGATCGATAAGATTATCCAACCGCTGGGCAGACGTCTCGACGATAACTCGCCGATGGTAGACGCCCGTCTTCCCAATGGCTCACGGGTTAATGCCACCATTCCGCCGGTATCAATCGACGGTCCGACGCTTACAATTCGTTGTTTCGGCACTGCGATCATGTCGTTGGGGCAGCTCTGCGAAAAGGGCGCCATGTCAATTCCAATGGCGGAAGTCCTGAAAGCCTGCGTCAAAGGCCGGGTCAATATGATTATCTCCGGAGGTACCGGCTCCGGAAAGACGACTCTGCTCAACGCTCTGTCCGCGCATATCAACCCGCGCGAGCGCATCATTACAATTGAAGACGCCGCCGAATTGAAACTGCAACACGAGCACTGGATCCGGATGGAGACCCGACCACCCAATACCGAAGGGAAAGGTCAGATCACTCAGCGGATGTGCTTGATCAATACACTTCGTATGCGTCCAGACCGAATCATCCTCGGTGAATGCCGGGGTGAAGAAGCGTTCGACATGCTCCAGGCCATGAACACCGGTCACGGTGGCTCAATGACCACTATCCACGCCAACACACCACGGGACGCCACCAAGAGACTTGAGAACATGATCCTAATGTGCGGTGTCGACATGCCTCCGAGAGCGGCTCGAGAACTGATTGCCAGCGCGCTTCAGGTGATTATTCAGATTAGGCGTCTGGAAGACGGTACTCGTCGCGTGACGGAAATTGCCGAGATAACCGGCATGGAAGGCGAGGTAATTGCGATCAACACACTCTTCCATCTCGAGCGCGAGGGACGCGATCCGCGTGGATTCTTCAAGTGCAGACACGTTGGATCCGGCTTGCCGCCTAAGTTCCTCGAACAGCTAGAGCAAGAAGCAGTACCATTCAAGATCGAGTGGCTACGTTAGTCTGAAAGGAACGGACTATGAGCAAAGAAATGGTTGGAGCGGCGATCATGGCAACTTTCGTAGTTGCCGGGTTGTTGCTGTTGGCCGCAATGAAATCCGGGCATGCTGACGAATTGCAGCGTCTAGCCAAGCACCAAAAGCGGCTTTCCGATAAAGCGCCGGTAGACGGGACAGAAAATATATTCGCGCAGCAGCGCGCTGACTATCTCTCCAAAGTGCTCGCGCAGGCTGGTCTTGAAGCCAAGTACGACACAATTAAAACACAGTGGATAATGACCACGATCGGCTCGGCCATTACATTGATGATTTTGGCCTTTTTCGCTTCTCCGGATCTGCTCATTTTAGGGCTAATCTTAGGAGCGCCTGCCGGAGCAGCCGGGTTCATCATGTACCTTAACCGTCTGGCTAAACAGCGGCAAGATAAGATGACCGAGCAGCTACCGCAAGTCCTGGAGTCGATGGTCAGTGCATTGAGAGCTGGCTCTCCGATCATGGAGACTTTCAAGGTGCTGTCTGAGACGGCCCCCGATCCGATCCGCTCCGAGTTTAAGCGGGCGCTCATCTCGCTGCAGCTCGGCAAGTCTTTCCGCGAGGCGTTAAGCGAGATGTCGACACGCATTCGAACTCCGGACTTTAAGTTGCTTACGCAAGCCGTGTATATCAGCCAAGATGTAGGAGCCAACCTGGCCGATGTGGTAGCCACAATCGCTGAAGCGATTCGTGAACGTTTCAAACTGCGAGATTTCATGAACAGCTTGACCGCTCAAGGTAAGGCGACAGCTGGCTTCATCGGCGTGCTGCCGTACGGGATCACTGCGCTCACGTATGTTATGACTCCCGGATACATGATTCCATTTTTCAATCATCCGATTGCCAGGCTAGTCTTTATCGGATTGATTCTCTGGGAGTTTATTGGCTTTTGGATCTTGATGAAGATCACAACGTTCGAGGTCTAAGGATATGAGCGTTATCGTCGCGGTTCTCACCTTCACCGTCGTTATAGCAGTTGGGCTCCTGGCCTTGCAGCCGGTCTTCACCCAGTATGTCGATACTTATGCAGTCCGAGTTCGGTCGCGCAAACAAACGACTGAAGGTACGGCTGCTGAGACTCCCAAAGAGTCGGCCATTCTTACTACCTGTCAGAGCGTCGGCGAATTGGTTTTGAGTGTGCTGCCCAATCTGGCGGACAAACGCACCGTCGCCCTGCTGCAGCAAGGCAGTTATCGTACCCCGCAACACTTGGCGATTTTCATCGGAATCAAGGCGCTGGTTGTTTTCGGCTCCGTGTTCGTCGCTCTGCTGTCGGCGGTCGGCAACGGCAATCCGCTCGGGATTCTCATGGCGGTTCCGATTGGACTGTGCGGTTGGATGCTTCCAAACTTCTTCCTTGCCACTCGTGTAAAGGCGCGCCAGGCGGAGATCTTAAGAGAACTTCCGACTATTATCGATCTCCTGATCGTCTGCGCTCAAGCTGGGCTTGGACTCTTAAGCTGTGTCGATAAAGTCTCGAAAGAGGTTGAAGATTCCTGTCCGGTGCTGGGCAGCGAGATGAGACAGCTGATGAACGATGTGAAGATATTCGCCAAGTCGGTTGCGCATTCACTGGCCGATATGGGAGAGCGTTGCGGAGCCGAAGAGCTGGTCAATGTAGCCAGCGCGCTGATCTCAGCTGAGACAAAAGGCTCCGATATCAGTTATCCGCTCAGGCAGCAAGCGGAAGCGCTCCGGGACAAGATGAAGAGAAGGAAGGAAGAAGAAGCCTCCAAGGTTCCGGTAAAAATGGTGCCAGTGATTATGTTCTTCGTCATGCCGCTTATCTTGTGCCCGATGTTGGGTCCTGCCGTCATCACTATCATGAATTCGCTCGGACCGGTCTTCGGCAGTGGTGGCAAGTAGATATCGCCGATTTCTCAATGCGACCCGGGGCAATGTTCTGGCCGACAAAGCGTTCATGGCCGACAGCTTCTTCTTGCGTTTACGAGGACTGCTCGGGCGCCCGCAATTGGCGAATGGGCAGGGTCTGTTTTTAGACCATTGCAATTGCATCCATATGTTTGGAATGACCTATGCGATCGACGCTGTCTTCTTGGACAAGCAGCTCTGCGTGGTCGGTCTGGTGACAGCGATTGGACCGGGCCGGGTATCGTCCGTCTATAAGTCTGCTAACGCCTGCCTCGAACTGCCGGCCGGCACCATCGCCGCGACTGGCACCGCCCTTGGTGACAACCTGCAATTGCAATGAATGCCGAATCCGGCTAATTGGCTCAATTCGTGCGGTCCTGTCCGGTCGGTTGTGTTAAGCAAGCTGGTCCGTGCGGCCAAAGTTCAACTGGCAAAACCTAGAAACTCCAGAGTTTGATGCTCGAGTAAAATGGCGCACACAGTGCCGATTGCATAGAACGGACCGAACAGAAGTTTGGATTTGCGAATCTGATTGAACTTACTCCAGTCCATGCTCATCCAGATCTGCCGGTTCGGAGCGACCAGAAACAACGGTGCAGCTGCGATTATCTGGCGCCAGGGGAATGCCATCAACATGCGAACGCTAGAGGCCAGACCGAGCGTGAGGCTGAAGTAGAAAAAGACCAAAAGGAGTGTGGCTGGACCTAGAAATGCGCCGACTGCAGCGATTAGTTTGACGTCTCCCATGCCGAACGGATAGCCGAAAATGCGAGTGGCCAGCATCAGGCCGACGCCCAGAAACCAACCCTCGACGGACACCAGCGCTCCGCTAAAGCCGGACACCGCTAGTTGCCAGACGATAGCACAAGCTGCTGCCGGAAAGGTAAGCAGATTGGGAATCTTTTGCGTGCGAAGATCGGTTATCGCACCGATTGTTGCCACTATTATGCTGGCAATGTGCAGTGGCTGAAGTGGTGGCATAGTTGGTGCCTAACCCGCTAGTCGCAACAAGCGATCGCGTCTATTTCGACGCCGACGTCTTTCGGCAGGCGCGCCACTTGAACTGTCGCTCGCGCTGGTTTGTTGCTGGTGAAGAATTCGCCATAAACGCGATTTACCTCTTCGAAATCCTGCATGTCTTTTAGGTAGACAGTCGTTTTCACTACCTTTGAGATGTCTGAACCGGCGCTTTCGAGCACTGCTTTGAGATTAGTTAGAACCGTCTTGGTTTGCTCGGCGATAGACCCCTGGTTGACCTGGCCGGTGCTGGCATCGAGCGGAATTTGACCGGAGAGGAAGACGAATCCATTGGCAACGATTGCTTGAGAGTAAGGACCAATCGCTTTGGGCGCCTTCTCCGTCGATATTACCTGCACCATTTCACTCTCCTTTTGACGTTGTTGCTTGACTGCTAATTATAAGCCAGCAGCCGCTCAAGGAAGGTAAGCCGAAGGCACAGTAATGCGCGCTTCGGCTTGCGAACTGCCTGCGATTCTGATTTGCCTCTCAGCCCCGGCAAAAATCAGACAGCTGTTGCGGGAATCGGCAGCTTCGGTATCGACTTGGTATAGACCTTGGTATTGATCAGGATTAGTGCCCGTCGGCGCCTGGAAATACTCCGCCGCTCAAGTCAAAGAAGCCTCCGCCGGGAGAGCCGCCTGGCAGTCCATCACCGGGATCGAGCGGGTAACCGGCTGCTTGTCCCTGCCCGTTTCGGATGACATGATCGCCCGAGACGCTCATCTCCGGGCCGCCAATAAACTCGTCCTTGCCCCAGGCTGAAGGCAGCATGCTTTCGTGTCCAGTCGTCAAGCCGGCGTTGTTGCCCTGGATGCCGGCATCAATCCGGTTGACGCGCTCGAAGCCGTTGATCGGCGGCGGGCCGCTCGTTCCTTCATCGCCGTAAATTTGAAACGCGAGTCCGCCTGCCTCTTGGACGAAGCTATCCAGCCTGGTCGGTGGTAATCCGTTGTAGCCGCCAAAGACTGGCGCTAAACCACCGGTCGATGTGCGCGGCAACTGCACCTGCTGTGGACCGGTCGGGTGGGTCCAACCTGCCCCCTGTCCTGATTGAGCACCGGTTTTTTCAGTTTGTCTGGCCTGAGCGCCGGTGGCGCCTGCGGTTCCCAGTCCACCCGATTGGGCGTTCGCTGGGTAGATAAGCCAAGTGCATAGTGCAATTGCGGTGATTGTTGGCTTTAACATGGTTGGATCTCTCTTAGGCGAATCTCTATAAGTGTATTCAATCAAATCGGACGTTACTTCGCACCGGCATAGCTATTGTTGGGGAAAGGGAATTGGTGGAGCTGGAATACCGCCGCCATCTGCACCAGGGAATCCCCAACCGGGTGCAGACGCTGGTGAGTCGAGAAAGCTCGAACTGGGAGGCAAAGGGTTGACCGGTCCGGTGATGTCTATGTCTACGCTGCTGGTTGATGTCGGTGGCAGAAAGCCGCCGAAATTGCCGGCTCCCTGATAGGCGCCGCGGTAAACGTCAAAGCCGCTGTTCGGAAAGCCGAAATTGAATTGACCTGACGGAATGCCGCCAGCCATGCCGCTCTTCGGAGCTTCGAGCGTGGTAGCCGCCGGCGGCAGCATCGGTCCGTTAAAATCGTAGACGCCTTGCGTTCCGGTCGTCCAAGTGTTGCCGAGCCCCGGGTCGTAGTTGCCGTAGGCTGGCATTTGTTGAACGTCCTGCCAGGTGGTGTCGGTCTGGCGCGCTTGCGCACCTGTGGCTCCTGCGCTCTGAGCGTCCGAACCTTGAGCAAATGCTGGTGAGGTTCCCGCCAGAAGAGCGATGACAAATACGATTGTGGTCTGTTGATGCTTTAACATTGTCGATAACCTGAAGGTTGTGAGCCAGTTCACTAGTTAGTCTCAGCTGCGCCATTAAAAACGAAAGCAACCCATGTTAAGGGCCCATTCCACTTATACCCGAATTCGCCCAATTTTAATTGCTTTATCATCGTTGTCGGGTGGCTTCGCAATAGATTAATTATGCCGAGGAGAAGAACAGCGACCGTGCTGGTTGGGCTGAATCCTGAGAGCCTGCCTGGTGCCACTGCCGACGATATCAATTCGAGCTGGCGGCGCCGGCTCGGAGAGCCCGCCAAGTTGGCGGTGGTGCGAGCCGGTAGAGTAGAGCAGTGCACCGGTTCTAGTACTTTGCGGTCAGTCGTTGGCATGAAGAGATATCCGCCGACTTTCCGGTCGGTCCCCAAGCTTGATCTTGTAGTAAGCATCTGCATCCGGAAGCAATTACCCCGGACCTTCCGCCCGCTCTGCAGCGCCCTCTCCGAAAGAACGTTACAATATCGGACTTTAGTTGGCAGAATAGTACTTGTCATGCTGTAGATTGTCAATAGGTGCGGTCCAGAGGGCAGGTTAATTCTGCCTGTATGGCTGAGAGTAATCGTATGAGTTACTTTCTGACCGGCTGAAATTAGGAGGACATCTGGCCGCGTTGCGGAAAGTTTTGATTGTCCTTAAGCAGCGAGCTGAGCTGAGTTTAGGAGGAGAAGATGGCCCTTTATCTGGGAGTGGAGACAAGTTGCGACGAGACGGCAGCAGCGGTGGTCCAGGACGGTCGAACCGTGCTGTCCAGCAAGGTCTTGTCCCAAATCAAGGTGCACCAACAGTACGGCGGCGTGGTGCCGGAAGTGGCTGCGCGTAAACATTTGGAGACTATCAACCTGGTGATCGACGAGGCGATGTCGGCTGCGTCGGTCAGCCCGAAGGATTTAACCGGGATTGCTTGCACAGTCGGTCCGGGGCTGGTCGGGACGCTCTTGATTGGGTTGTCTGCGTCGAAGGCTCTGAGCTGGGCCTGGGACCGACCCTTGATTGCTGTCGATCATCTGCTCGCTCATGTCTGCGCCAACTATATCGACACCGATCTCGAGCCGCCGTTTGTCGCGCTTTTGGTCTCCGGCGGGCACACGCAAATCATTCATTTCGAAAGTTACAGCGACGGCAAGATACTCGGACAAACTCGTGACGATGCCGCCGGCGAAGCGTATGACAAGGTGGCGAGGCTGCTTGGTTTGGGTTATCCCGGCGGACCGGCGATAGACAAACTTTCCAGTCAGGGTAATGCCGGTGCATTTAAATTCCCGGAAGGGGTGGTGCCCGGCTATGACTTCAGTTTCAGCGGTCTGAAAACGGCCGTGAGCAGAACGGTTGAGAAGCTTTCGCAGCCGCTGCCGGTGGCAGATCTCGCTGCTTCCTTCCAAGAAGCGGTTACGCGCGTGCTCGTGAAAAAGACGCTCAAAGCCCAGCAAGATCTCGGTGTCAAGACAATTGTGCTGGCCGGCGGTGTGGCAGCCAATCGCGAGTTGCGGGCCAAGTTCGAAGCGCAGTCACCGGTGCCGGTCTATTTCCCGAAGCTCTCGCTCTGCACGGACAATGCGGCGATGGTGGCTGCTGCCGCGCATTTTTGTGGCAGTCCGTCTTCGCTGGATATTGGTGTCTATTCACGCCAACGATGAAGTCCGGCTGTGCAAGCAGAGCTAAGCTGAATCGCCGCTCGATCTGAAGACTGTAAACGTCCTGAAAACACGGATTCACAGCGGCAGAAGTCCTGGTTCGATTCGGTCATGCAAGCCAACCGGTCGTTGACAATTGCTTGGTGCAATCAGCGTTCTAGGGCAGGAAAGAGGTTACATGCAATTGCCATATTCTTATGGCAATTACCCCAGAGAACGGTCAGATCTGCTTCCGGGCCAGAGAACTGCGTGTTATTGTGACGAACATAGCCTTAGTAATATTGCGCCCTTTCAGCCATCAAACCGATGACGGGCGTTTGACCGAAGGCTTGTTAGATGGAAGTCCCTAGCTCAGGTACCTTGGATATATGTCATTCCAGGACAAAAATTTGACCTGTCGAGATTGCAACAGAGTGTTCGTTTTTTCAGCAGGCGAACAGGAGTTCTTTAGCGCCAAAGGGCTCATCAACGAGCCGAAGCGCTGTCCGAACTGTCGCCTTTTGATGCGAGTTCAACGCAGCGGAGAAGATCCCACCCGTACAACTGAAGTTAATTGTGCGGAATGCGGTGCCCCGACTCGGGTTCCTTTCCAGCCAAAAGGTTATCGACCCGTGTACTGCACATATTGTTTTAGGACAAAAAAAGCGGAGAGTCAGGAAAACAAGGGGGAGTCTGAATCCGATCGAGCCATCCTTGCGGTTTGATCGAGTCGAGAAATTTGCAATGCCCAGAAGGAGCCTTAGTTATTAGGCTCTTTCTTTGTAACTAGCCGGAGAACTGGCAACTTTCACGCTCACCGCTGCCGTTTGGGGCACCGGCCGATCCGGCGCCAACCACCTTTTTGCTAGGCCGCCACTGGATTTGACAGAATGTCCAAAGGCAATTAAATTACTCTTATCGGGCGGTCCGAAAGGGTAACTGGGTTGTCGAAAGCTTACGACGAGTCATCGCAAAATCAAGAAGAAGACCTCCGGCGCAATCATCCAACCGACCTGGATACGCGCGAAGTAACATTCGCCCGCCGTTTTTTGCATCCCGAACAGATTGAGGCGGTACGAGAATTCCTCTGTCATGCAAGTTCGGACGAAGTCGCAACCATCCGCAAGCTCTTCGGAGAGACTCCCGAGGTGCTGCGGGAGATCGGGCTTGAATGAACTTTTGTTGCCCGCCAGCTCTGTCAATTTCGCAATTTGGTTGGGGCCGTCAAAGTCTTGTCAACGCTTCACTATATAATAAATGTCAGACAAGATAGTATTGACGTGAAGCAGACGGTAGCAGCTGAATGATAGAAAAAACTATTGAGCCCTGTCCGACTTGTGGCAGGCCGACACCAACTGATACTCGCTGCGTATTCTGCGCGACGGTCACCGATCTCGACCTTAAGAGCCTTCAATTAGATTATGTGAAAACCGCAGAATCTGATGATGAGGAGGATCTGCCCAGGCTCGTCAGTGTGGTGGTGCAGAAAACCGGCCAACGCTTTCCGCTCAAAAGTCGTAAAGTGAAGATTGGGCGAGGTCCTTCCAATCAAGTAATTATTCCGGACGACACCTTTACTTCTCGGAATCATGCCTGGATTACTTACGAGGATGGTGAGTTCTGGTTGGAAGACCTGGGCTCTACTAACGGCACGCTATTGAACGGTCACCCGGTGGTTAAGAGACAGGTGCTGTCGTCAGGAGATAAGGTTCGCGTCGGCCACACCGAGCTTACCTTTGAGGTAGACAAGAATTAGAGCCTTGCCGGCGACGGAGCGTGCGGGAAAGAATGCAGGACAAAGGCGGTCCTAAGAACAAAGTTGAGCTTGAGTCACAGGTGCTCTGCTCGGCGCTGCGGCAGAGTTGGGCCTCGCGCGACACCAAAGGGGTGTTGACCTCGGCCCGCGAGCTTTACCAGCTTTTCCCAGATCTCCTGCCGCCTCCCAAGGCCGGCCAGGAGCAGTTTGCTATCAATTACTACGACTTGTTGGGGTTAAAACAACAGTCCACTCCCAATCTGGTGTCAGCAACGTATCTGCAGGCGGCAAAAAAGTTTCTGCGCACCGAGAAAGTGAAAGAGCGAAAGGAAGATTTTTTCCGCATTCTCGACGCCGGCTTCATATTAAGAAAGCCGCGTTTGCGCCTCAGCCACGACTTGGTCGTGGCTCGTCGGTGGTTGATGCAAGCCAAGGCTATTCCGGAAGACGGCACTCTGGAAGCGACCGAAACAGCCGGTGAAGCAACCGACCAGCTCGCCAAGACTCAACCGCTGATGACGGAGCTGCCTAAATTAGTACAGCTCCTGCAGGAAGCTCAGTTCATCGGTCCGGCGGAGACCCAGGCTTTGAGCGCACAAATGGCATTGGCGCCTGAGATTCCGCTCGAGAGACTAGTGCTCGATTCCGGCTACGTTACTCAGCAAGAGATGAATTCTCTCAAATTAGCAGAGCTTCTGCTCGAGCAAGGCAAAATTTCAATGGCGCAATTTCAAGTCGCCATCTACGATGAGCGCACATCCGGTATTCGAATGGCAGAATCATTGCAGGTGAGGGGATGGCTTCCCATCGAAGTTTCCCCGCGTTCTGATGATGTGAAGAGCTGATACTAAGTGCTAGAATTCTAGGTCTGGAGGCGGCGAAGCCTGTGCGTCTGTGAAGGCCCCAGGTACTTTTCGGCGGTGGCGAGCTGCCTCTAACCGCCGAGCGTCCGAGCAAGTCTGCCGTACCGGACAGTCACGGAAACATCGAGATGGACCTGACAAACAGTCCACGACACACACACCGTTACCTCTCGCGATGGCAAACCGGGGGGAACCCAGGCACTGGGCTCAGCCGGTCGGAGACGGTTGATCTTTTGAGGCTTTCCAGGCGTAACCAGCGCTTGGGTCTCACGGCAGAGCCTGAGCCGGAATTGGCCGCCATTTCGCCGGTTGAGTATTCTGCGCCAGCTTCGATTCCGCTTTCCTGGCTGGCTGACACGATTGAGGAGCAAGCTGCTTCCTCCGGCGATCTGGCTGCTCAACTCAAAGCGGTGCTCAATCAATGCCTGCTTACGGAGGTGGCTGGCGCCGACGGTCTGTTCCAGGCCCCCGGGCTATCGGCTGTCAGTCAGACGCCGCAGGAGCTCTTAAGGGCGCTCGCTCGAGTGGTCGCTTTCAAGGAAGGGGGCGCAAATGCGCCGGTCGGATCCGACCCGTCCCGGGCCAGCGACCGAAAGGAGAGCAGGCTGGACGGACCGGGAGCACTGGCCGGGCAGACTTTCACCGCTGCCCGAAGGCCGGCGGCGGCCCCCTATGCCGTTGCCAATCTAATCCGAAAGCACCGGCAGAGATTGCTGCCAGAGGCGGAGACAACCGCCGAGGGATTCCGCATCGAAAGGTTTCAGGACGGCTCTGAGATAACCAAGGACCAGCTCGGGCGGGTTCTCTTTATTCGATCTTCGGTCGGGGAGAGTATTTCACTGCATTACGACCGCGATGGCAATCTGGATTCTTTTTATCGCAACGACGCAAAAGGTCGTACCCATAGCGTCGGCAAGAAAGACAAGCATGGAGTCGTGATTCGTGACGCCGACGGTCGCGCCAGAGCGGCCGGTGAGTCGATGGTTGTAGATCCGCACGGCTGCCTGTCTGTGCACAATCATGATGGACAGATGGTCAGCGTCGATCTGGTGCGCGGGCTTCATATCGAGCGCCGCCGCTGGCCTGATGGCAGCGGTCATATGAGCACCGTGACGGCTGTTTTTGCCCATGACGGCTTTAGAATGGCGACTCATTTCCATGACGTGATTTTGATCGATGAAGATGAGCTGACCGCGTTCAATTCTGAGAAAGTAAGCCCGTTGCGATTTTACGGGCGCGATGGATCGATGATCGAGTTTGCTTCGGAGGAGGAGCTGGTGGTTGTCAGCCCGCTCAAGGTTTTGCCGCCGGCAAGTATGTGCGTTGAATCAAAGTGGCGTGGGAAAAGGCAATCCGGAACCGCCTGGGAGTCAGTTCAAGAGTATCTGGAGTTGCTGCTGTAAGTTGTAGAGAAGTAGTATTGGGGAGCGCTGGGAAGTCGATGTCTGAAATTACCTTTGGAACTGATGGATGGCGGGCGATTATCGCTGAGAAGTTCACCTTCGCAAATGTGCAAAGAGTTGCATATGCAGTTGGTGAGTACATTCGCGAAAGTTACTACAAAAACAGCGGCGGACAACGACTGCCGGTTCTAATCGGCTATGACACCCGCTTTCTGGCCGACCAGTTTGCCTTTCATGCCGCCAGAACCCTCATTACGATGGGGATTCCAGCCAAAGTATCCAATCGAGATGTGCCGACGCCGGCGATCGCCTGGGCCGTCACACTCGAGCCGACTGCCGGAGCGCTTCAGTTAACAGCCAGCCACAATCCGCCCGAGTATTGCGGCATGAAGTACATCCCGCATTTCGCCGGTCCGGCCACCAATGAGATCACCGCCCAAATCGCCGCCTTCTTGGACAGGATGCCTGCGGATTTTGAGGTCGAGCCTGTCGCTGTTCCCACCTTCGATCCCAAGCCACCATATCTGGAGGCATTAGCAGCGCGGGTCGATCTGAATTTGATCGGAAAGTCCGGGTTGAAAGTGGCTTATGACGCTAATTATGCTACCAGCAGGGACTATCTCGATCAGATCTTGATCGATTCGGGAGTCTCTGTAACAGTGATGAACAACTGGCGAGATCCGTTGTTCGGCGGCAATATGCCCGAGCCAAAGCCAGAGTACCTCAAGAGCTTGATCAAAGTAATGCAAGCGGGCGGACATGACGTCGGTTTAGCGACGGATGGGGATGCTGACCGCTTTGGAGCGATTGACGAGAACGGCAATTTCTTCAGTCCCAATCAATTGTTGGCGCTGGTTACCAGGCATCTGGTCAAGAATCGCGGGCAGAGAGGGGCGATCGTTCGAACCGTTGCTACTACGCACTTGCTTAATCGGCTGGCCGAGCTCTACGGGTTGGAATTGACCGAAACTCCAGTCGGCTTCAAGTATGTCGGAGAACACATGCGGAGTGGTGATGTTTTGATCGGTGGCGAAGAATCCGGTGGCATCTCCGTCAAGGGGCATATCCCGGAAAAGGATGGCATCCTTGGCAATCTCCTGATCGTCGAAATGATGGCGTACGAGCGCAAGCCGCTCACTCAGATCTGGGCTGATTTACAGGAAGAATCGGGAGTGAAGCTTGTCTACCGGCGGGCCGATCTGGATCTCAACCTGAAAACACAGCGCGGCTTGATGGACACAATGAAGGCCTCTCCGTTTACTGAGATCGGCGGGCAAAAGGTGACGAAAGTAGACCGCAGTGATGGACTAAAGTTTTACTTCGATGAGCTCAATTGGCTCCTGGTCCGTCCGAGCGGCACCGAGCCGCTGATCCGGCTTTACTTCGAAGGGAGTTCGGCGGAAAGAGTCGACTGCGTGATGGCGGATTTCCAGATGCAGGTCGAAAGGATTCTTGAGCGCTACAGCGGCAACGGCAAGGCTGCCTCGACTCAAGTCGGCTCCGGCGTCTAGCGCTCAGCAGTGGCTGGTGAAATTGAGAGCAACGATAGTCTAAATGACCGTTAGAACGACTCAACTTTTCTAGACAATTTCTAAAAATGGATGTTAAGATGCCGCCAGGCGAATGCATATGCAATTCAGCCATCGGCCGATAGCTAAAACACTCGTAGAAGTGGTGAGAGATACTATCGACGGAAATTAGCCTGGACGGTGCATGACCAAGACGAAGTTGATTCGCGAGTGCCTGATAATGGTGGTTACTTTGCTAGCCATCTATCATGCCTCGCGGTCTATTATTCACAGCGTCGAGCGTCAATCTTTCCTCCATAATCAGGCTGTGGCTCTGCGGTCCGGACAGAGTCAAGCTGAAGAGGTGAATAAAGAGCTGCGCGAAGGTCTCACCAGCTATCGCTCCTCAAGCGGCATCGAGCGCTTGGCCCGCGAGCGATTGAATCTGGCTGGACAGGACGAAGTGGTCGTCCGGATCGGCAAGTAAAGCGGTCTTTTACGCGCAATTACACGTTCTAGCCTGCTTGTCCGGGCAACGGCTGGCGATTTTGTGAAGGCAAAAGCCACCGCATTGCGGTGGCTAAAGTGGAAGTCTAGAAGGTTTAGGGGGAATGCTTTCCCTACCTGACTATTGCCCTGGAGAGCCAGAAACTCCGAATTTCACGATAGGTATTCAACAATTGTGTATTGACAGGCACTGAACGGTTGACCGGTGTGACGAATACTTTCGGTACCGGCACCGGGGCGTTTATCGGACCGAACATCAGTGGACCGGCTAAGCTAGCCGTCGACAAGACGGTGAGTCCAAAAACACCAGCTAGTGCTGCTGCAGTTAGTAGGCGTTTGATCATACGAAAACCTCCGAACTTCCAGTCTTTAGCAGTGAAGCAGAGCGCTCTATAAGCATCTATGATAGAACGTATCATCACGGCGAGACCTTGACAATATAATAACACGTAAGTTTGCAATTAAAATCCCTTAGAAATTTAAATTTGGGCACTGGTGGAGTCTACATTTGACACTTGATCTATTAATTGTCTTGGCTTGTTGCATTCTCGGGTTGATAGCCCACGGCTCTCGGCGTCAGACCTGGCTGGTCTGGGTGCTTCGGACGATTATCGCCATCTTTTTCATCGCCGAGCTGCTCATGTGCTTGGGCTGGTCGGTGGATGAAGTAAACAGTCCGCTGGGCGGCGTGGGCATCAGCGCGAGTCAGTGGGGACTCGGGATGACTGCGTCGCTCTGCAGCTGCACAGGCGCTTTGCAGTTCTATCACGTTCGATTTGGGCTCTCTTACGTATTGACAGTTGTCAATCAGTTCGTGTCAGGGCAGGTCTTTGTCGCTATGTTCAGGCGAAAGGAAGTCTGGAAGAGCTTCCTGACCGAAAGCATATTCCAGCCCCGGTCGATGCCGCATTTGGTGGCACTGTGGATCTTCGTCACGACCTCTTTCTTTTTGCTCGGCTCCGTCGACCCATCCAGCGTCAAAGTGCCGCTATTGCCGATTCCATTTCCGGTGCCGCTCGAGCAGTTGTTTTCGTATAACGGTCTCGGCTTGGTGGCCCTGGCGCTTTGCGGAGTAGGGATTTTTGTCGGACGCAAGCCGCTCGAGGCGTTCGCTCGGGTAGGCTGGCTCAAGCCAACCTTGCCGCAGATCGGGCTGGCAATCGGATTGATCTTTGTGACCTTTGCCTACGACTATGTCTGGTCGCTCTATACACATAATATGGGCGCCGGAATGGCCTCAAAGCTCACCAACTACAATGCCGGTACTTTCACTGCCGGTGGTGGGTTCGGCCCGTCGTTGATACTGGCTTTGTTTACGGGGGTTTGCGCTGGGGTAGGAGAAGAAACCCTGATTCGAGGCGCACTCCAGCCGGTCTTTGGAATCTTGCCGGCGGCTGTCTTGCACGGACTGCTGCACGGTCAGTTTAGCCACGCGCCGGTTTTTTTGCTTCAGGTAGCTGGCTGGTCCACCATGATGGGGATAGTCAAACGCTACACGAATACCACCACAACGATCATCGCTCACTCTGGATTCAATTTCTTGACGACGTTTTTGTTTGCGTTTAATCCATAAATAAGCGCGGCGGGTACTGGGACTGGCAAGTTGCCCAAGTCTGACGCAGACCCGCCGCGCGGAAAGACGCTCGGCGGCCGACGGCGTCGCCGTCGTTGCCTCGCTAGGCGCTGTCATTCGAGGGCGGGTACTGGGACTGGCAATTTGTTTGGGTTTGACAACTGAGCCGGAGCCGCTTGCGCTTGAGTTGTGAGATGTGATAAATCGGCGGGTAGATAGCAATAGATGTGAAAGTTTGGCCAGGCAATTGAGTAACGATGCTGGGCGCAAATAAATTGACTATGTTTCAAAAAGGGCTGATCTTGATTTCAGTTCCGCTCATTTTTGAAATTCTCTTTGTTGCCGCACTCGTTTTTCTGCGTCATCAGGTAGAAATTGAGACGACGCGCGAGGAGCGTTCCAAGGAGCTGATTAGAGTTTCGCATATGCTCCTGCAGCAAAATCTCGAAGCATGCCAGCTACTGATGTTTCTGCATTTGACTCGTAATCATGAGTTGAGTGGAAAGTTGAAGCAAACGGTCGGCGAGATCTCGGCTGATTTCAACAATCTGAAGCTGCTTATTCGAGACAATCCGGTGCAACAGCGGTTCTTCCACCGATTAGAGCCGGTGCAGGCTGAGCTGATCAAGGACATCAGGAAGGCCGATCAAAGCTTGGGAGTGAAGTCGAAGTTTGACCTCTTAGAGGCTGGTGAATCGAAGAGAATTGCTGCTCAGCTCATGCTCAAAATGACTACATTCTTAGGGGCGATTATAGCGGACGAGCAGTCACGATTCGATCCCGGAGGCGCTTTGCGTGCGCGCAACAAAGCAGATACCTGGCTTTACTGGGGAGTGGGGTTGAATGTCGCTCTCAGTTTGGCGCTGGCGGTTTTCTTCAGCAAGCAGATTGCCGGACGCTTGGTGCTGCTCAGAGACAATGCCTATCGATTGTCCAGGCAGGAGCCGCTGTCGCCGCTTCTTTCCGGCAGCGATGAGATTGCCTATCTCGACAGGGTATTTCACGAAACACAGGCTACCTTGGCGGAAGCTAGCCGCAAGGAGAGAGCCTTGTTTGAGAATGCGGTGGACGCCATCTTCTCGTTTGATGTGAATGACAGCTTTGTCAAAGTCAATCCGGCCGCGCAGAGGTCTTTTGGACTTGAGCCTGGCAGCTGGAGCGGGCGGTCGATTGACGAAGTAGTGCTTGAAGACGACATACAGAGAGTTCGAAAGTTTCTCAATGATGTTAAGTCCGGCGCTGGTGTGGCTACTCTGGAGGCGCACTTTGTCAGGACTGATGGCATTGTGATTGATGTCTCCTGGTCGGCACACTGGTCTTCCAAAGACAAAACTCTTTTTTGTGTCGTCCATGACATAACCGAGCAAAAAGAGCTCGAGAAGCAGAAGAGAGAGTTCAGGGCGATGATCGCTTATGACCTGAGATCGCCTCTGACGGGAGTATTGTTCTCGTCGGAGCTACTAAGCGAGGGCGCTTATGGTGAATTGAGCGAGAGGGGGAGAGCGGAGCTTGCCACCATTGATGATTCCGTCCAGCAGATGTTGGTGCTCATTGACGATTTGCTCCAGGTTGAAAAGCTCGAGACCGGTCAGTTGGGTCTGCATCTTGAAGACGTTGACCTGGCGCGGGTGCTGGAGCGGTCGGTCAGACCGCTGCGCTCTGTCGCTGAGTTCAAAAAGATCAAACTCAGCATGCCGTCGACCAAAGCTTTAGTGCGGGCTGATGAGGACAAACTGGTACGAGTGGTGCTCAATCTTGTCTCCAACGCGTTGAAGTTCTCGCCGCCGGAGAGCGAGATTGTCATTTCTGTCGACAGATGTGATGGCATGGTTATGGTCAAAATCTCCGATCGCGGTCCTGGTATCTCCGAGCAGGCGAGAGAGACTATTTTCGAGCGATTCCGGCAAGCCGGTGTGGATGAAACGAAGGAGCAGCTGGGAACCGGGCTGGGACTGGCTATCTGCCAAGAGATTGTCGAGCTTCATGCCGGGTCGATCGGGCTCGACAGCACGCTCGGGAACGGCAGTACCTTTTGGTTCAAAATACCTGAGTCCGGCGATCAGTTTGAATTGGTGCCGGGAAGAAAGTCGGCCACGTCTTTTTCGTCATGCTAAAGCTGAGCAACCTCAAGCTGGTTTACAAAGGGCTGATTCTGGTAGCCGTTCCGCTTTTGTTCGAGCTCGCTTTTGTGGCGATTTTTCTCTTGCTAAAGCATCAAGCGGAATCTGAAGTGGCGGCGGCGGAAAAATCAAAATTGATTATCGCCAGCGCTCATGCCATCCCGGCCGCCGGAGTCTCTACTCTCAATCGATTGCTGCTCTATGGCATGCGTCGGACAGAAGAGGCTAGACAAGCCTACTATGACTACCGTGGTACCGTTCCGCAGAAAGAGAGAGCGCTCTTCGAGCTGATTAAGGATAATCCGCTTCAGCGGGAGAATTTCCAGGCAGCAGTGAAGAGCCAAGAGAAAGTTCTGGCTTACTTCGACAGTGGCGCTAGAACTATAGACGAGCACGGACTGCAAGCTGTTCTTATGCTCAACAGCATAAGCGAAAAGACAGCGGAGATGTTGTATGAAGGGACAGCTGCCTGGGCTAAGGTGGTTGAAGAGGAGGAGAAAAAGACTCACTTGCGAGCTGCTACCGAGTCGCGGGCAGTAGTCGATTACTGGTTGTACGGTGGAGTGTTGCTAAACGTTTTACTTGCAGTCGCATTGGTGCACTTCTTCAGTCGAGAGATAGCCAGAAAGATTGCGGTGCTGGTAGAGAACAGCAAGCGATTGGTGACTAAAGAGCCACTTAGCACAATCATCGCCGGCTCTGATGAAATTTCGCAACTGGACAGTTCGTTTCACCAGCTGGCCGAAGAGTTGGCAGAAGCAGAAAGCAAGGAAAGAACAATGGTTGACAATGCTGCTGACGTGATCTGCTCTTTGGATTCCAGCGGTCGAATCATTCGAATCAATCCGATCGTTAAGATGAATTGGGGCTATGGGGTAAACGAGTTAATCGGCCGCCGATTGCTTGAATTGGTGTCCAAAGAGGACAGCGTCAATTTTGAGCAGGCTACAGACAGGCTCAAGTCTGACCAGACCGACACAACTTTGGAGCTGCGACTTTACAGGCAGGATCAATCGTTGATAGATATTCTTCTATCGATGCACTGGTCTGCTCCCGATCAGACTTTCATCTGTGTTTGCCACGATGTCACCAGGCGCAAAGAGCTGGAGCGGATGAAAAGGCAGTTTGTGGCTACTGTCACGCACGATTTGCGTTCTCCTTTAACCGGCATACTTTTTACTACCGGTCTTTTGGTGGAGGGAGCGTACGGAGAGATCACTGAACGTGCTGGAAAGGAGATCGCTGCAGTTGAAGATGCCGTGACTCAGATGCTCGACCTCATTAACAATCTGCTTTTTGTAGAAAAATTGGAATCAGGCAAGATGCAGATTAAGTTCAAGAATGTGTCGCTTTTGAGGCTGCTGGGGAAAGTCACCGCTCTGCTTAGCTCGACCCTTGAAAGACAGGCGGTTCAACTTACTGTCCCAGAGACTGATCTCGAAGCTTGTGTCGATGAAGAGAAATTGAGCCGGGTTTTCGTCAATCTCGTGTTAAATGCTGCTCGGGTCTCGGCACCGCGGAGTGAAATTCGGATTGCGATCGAACAAAAGGAAGGTATGGTCGAGGCAAGTGTGTTCGATCAAGGACCGGCATTACCGGACTCATTTGGCTCAGTAATATTTGACCGAGTGAAACGACTGGATAGTACGCTCAGCGACCTGCCCCGGTCTACCAGGCTGGGATTGGTGCTCTGCCGAGAGATAGTCGAATTGCACGGCGGTCGCATCGGTGTTGAGTCATTGCAGTCCGGTCCGGGCAGTCGATTTTGGTTTACGGTGCCGGGAAAGTCCTAGTCTCGTCCCTTATAATTCAAGGGACTAGCCGGTTCAGGGTGAGGTGTTGGTATGGCTAAGATCCTTGTCGTCGAAGACGAAGCGCTGCTGGCAAGGAAGGTTAAGGACTGGCTCGTTCACGAAAAGTATATTGTCGAGCTTGTCGCCAACGGCGAAGATGCGCTTGGTTTGCTTGAAACTTATGAGTACGATGCAGTCGTGCTTGACTGGATGCTGCCTGGATTGTCCGGGCTTGAAGTGTTGAAAAGATTTCGAGCCGGCGGCGGCACGACCCCGATTATTATGCTGACAGGTTTGGCCGAAATCGAAGAGAAAGAGATTGGGCTAGATACGGGTGCTGATGACTATCTCACTAAACCATTTGCGCCTAAGGAGCTGTCGGCCCGTATTAGAGCGCTGTTGAGGCGGCCGAGGGAATTTACAGGCAATCAGCTGATTGCTGGCAATCTGGTTTTTGAAGTTGAGGCGAACCGTGTCTTGAAAGATGGTGAAGAGATTCAATTGCTACCGTTGGAGCGTGCTCTCCTGGAGTTCTTCATGCGGCATCCGAATCAAGTGTTCAATCAAGAGGCGATTTTGGACCGGGTTTGGAAATCAGACACTTTCTCCAGCACCGATGTTGTTCGGACGTATGTGAAGACCCTGCGGCGAAAGATTGACACGCAAGGGCAGGAGTCGAAAATTCGGACTGTATTTGGCGTTGGATACAAGTTCGAGCCGTAAGGTGAGCTGCTTCTGCCAGCGGCTGGCGCTCTCACAGGTTTCTCACAGCTGTTCCATAAAGTAGTAGGCACGGTTAGGGCGATTATTCTCCCGAAGCGAGTCCAACCTTTTAAATGATGGAATTCCGTGTGCTGGCGGACAGTTTAGCGTGCGCGTTTTCATTCGACGAGGCGAGGGCAACCTTGATTGATAGTGCTAAGGAGAAGACATGAGCGGAATGGAGCAGCAAGAGAAGGAAGAAGTGCAGTATGTCTGCGATTGGAGCTCCAATCAAGACGGCGGCACCGGAGCACGACTGTCTCTCCTGGACCTGAGCGACAAGTTCTTACGCAGCGTCGAAGAGCGAAAAGACGTCCGATTGATGGCTGGTGCGGACAAACTTGAGGCAAAATCAGAGCGCGAAACGCTCGACCAGTTGAAGAGTTCGTCTTCGCAGCGGGACAACTTAGCCGGGCGGCGGATTGAGGCGATGCTTAACAGCGGTGACAAGCGCCAGCAGGAAGATGCTCGCAAGCTTTTGGAGATGGCCAGCGATCCCGAGAAAAAGGAGCTTGCTGTGGCAATCGTCGTAGACATTCCGACTGCGCAAGCGCGCAGCACATTTCTCGACGTACTGAGCAATCCTGCCCAGCAGGTGGCTGCTCAGAACTTGAGCGATATGCTTTTGGGTTTCGGTTATGCCAATAGTACTGAGCGCGGTGGCGCTCAAACCTTGCTCGGCTTGCTCGGCAGCCCGCTTGAAGGGCAGAAGACTGCTGGCAACAAGCTGCTTGCCATGCTCAATTCCAGCGACTCGGAATTGAATATGGCGGCTTCCGGATTGCTCAAGCTGATGGCAAATGGAGACGTGCAGTCCGCCCTCGATGCTGAAAAACTTTCAAGCATGCTGTTGGGTTCCGACCCGAAGGAGCAGCAACTGGCAAAAACGGCTCTGTCAAAGCTCAACTGCCCCAAAGAGATTCATGCCTTTGTTGGTCTTTTGGAGCAGGCAGGCGCGGGCAAGGCGGTGGAAAAAATCGCCCAAATGCTTGGCTCGCCGGCCGAGGAAAGGCAAGGGCGCGCTCTGCTTGGCTTGCTTACCAGTGATTACGAAGTGGAGAGAAATGACGGGCAGAGGCTTTTCGCTCTGCTGCAAAGCGCAGAGCCGTCCGATTCCAAGTTCGCTCTTAGAGTGTTGAACTCGGTTGGCGATATGGAGCACCGCAGGGCAATCTTGAATGCCTGGCAAAATGCCGAGTTGAAGCCTGGAATCGAGCGCGTACTGGACTGCGCCGAATCGACTAACCGTAAGGACAGGCTGCGCGGCTCCGAGCTGCTCAATGCGCTCAGTCACAAGAACAATCAAGAAAGCCAGACCGGCGAGGGTATTTTGCGTTTGCTGGGTGGTGACATAAGAGAGAGAGCGCTGGCCGGTGTAATGCTGGACAATTTCAACAGCGCCCAGCGGCGGGAGATGCTGGGTATGCTCCAGTCCGAAAACAACAAAGCCGGCGTAGAGAGGCTGGTCGACTACCTGACCGGAACGCCTCAGCAGCGCAGCGCTGCTGAGGCGTTGCTTAGAGTGCAAGGAGGGCTGAAGACCAATTTATTGAACAGGCTGGGGGAGCCCGATCAGGAAGAAACAGTCTTCTTGATGCTGCATCATTTAACCGGTCCGAGTCAGATCGCTGAAATGGCCAAATTGCTTGATGATCCTAGATACAAGGATGCGGCTCAGAAGATGATTGGCATGCTCAAAGACGGGGAGCGGGACTATCGAAATGTCAGTGATGTTCGTACCGTTCTCTATATGATGGGAGCGCTTGATGATGCGGAGCGACCCGTGCCCAATTTTGGCAAACCGCAGGAGGTTGATACCACTAATGGTGAGCGCTTGCTCAGGCTGTTGAGCAGCGAAAATGCTGATGACCGCCAGCTGGCAGTTCAGCTTCTGCGTGTAAACGACCCAGTTGCGCGTAATTCATTGGTGACAATGTTGCACGACACCAAAGTTCCCCAAAACAAGGAACTCGCTCACCGCCTGCTCAAGATGCTGGGGGGCGCTGAGGACGGGCCGCTTGCTGCAGATATGTTGAGAACCTTCTCGGGCCCTGATGCACCGGCTAAGATGCAAAAGATGATTGAGATCCTGGACAATCCTAACTTGAAGCAGGCGGCCGCGCAGCTTCGTCTCATGAGTGCGCGTGATGGCGGGCAATTGTTGGAGCTGCTTGCCAGCGGCAATCCAGATCAAAGACAAGCCGGCGAAAAGTTGCTGGACCTGCTCAACGATCCCAACAAAGACTTGATCGGCGCGGCAAGAAAGATAATGCAATCCAGACTTGGATGGCAGGAAGTCGATGCGCTTCATACGTTGCTGACAAATCCTGATAGTGAGAGGTCGGCTCGGGCGCTCGTCGATTTAGTGGTTGGGTTGAATCAAGGCGACACGGACCTGCAAGCGGTGCTGAGAACAAGGGATGGTGTCTCCAGTTTTCTCAAGCGATATTATGCTGCCGATCTAAAAGAGAAGGAGTCCACGGAGCCAAAGGAGAAAGAAGCAGCTCGACAGGATAAAAAGTCTTGTCAAACCCTGTTTGACATGCTTGCTAAGCCGGAGAGCAGGGGTGTCGCGCAGGCTATTCTCTCCAATTTGACTGATCCAGAGCAGGTCAAGCGCATGGTTGAAGCACTCGAGAACCCTCGCACTAGAGCTGGAGCTGAACAGTTGATCAAGCTCATGCAGCCTGAAGGTATGAGCGGCAAGTTCGCTGCGGTCGCAGAAATGCTAGGCAGCAAGGATGAAGCGACGCGCCGCGGTGCCGAGAGATTATTGGCGATGTTAGGCGACTCCGAGCAGGTCAAAGCCGGTAAAGCTCTGATCGAGACCGCGCGTGATCCGCAATCGCTTAAGAAACTGGTTGAAATGATCGGCAAGGATGATTTGACTGAGGGCGGACGGCAGGCGCTCGCACAAATCCTTTTCCTGGCTGGGTCGTCAGGTAATGGCGATCGCAAGGCTCTGTCTAATTTGGTTGCACTGATCGGCTCCGATCTCCCGGCTGTCAGGCAGGTTGGCGAGAGATTGGCGGAAATGTTGTCCGACCATGCCACGAAGGCGCAAGCAAAGGCTGTTTTGTCCGGATTGGAGCAGCCGGCTCATTGCGTGCGGGTGATGGAGATGTTGCAGAGTCCCGCCAGCGCTCAGGCTGGAAAGGTCCTGGTCGATATGCTTGCTTCTGGTAAGGAAGAGCAAGTAAGCGGAGTGCAAAGTCTGTTTGCAAATTCCAGGTTGAGCATCGGCTCCAGCTTGGATCGTCCGGAGCGGCTTGAAGTAGAAGAGATGATCGCCAGGCTTGGCGATCCCCGCACGAGCGAGCTGGCGAAGAAGGCTCTGTCTTGCGCTCGGTCGCCGGAACAGCTCCGGCTCTTGAATGACATGCTGAACAATCCGGCTTATCACAAGCAGATCGAGACTATGCATGCGATGTCGCAGAGCCCGGAGAAGCAGATATACGTTCAAAGCATGCTGTCAGGCCTCAAGCAACCGGATCAGCTAAAGGAGATGTTGAATATTGCTGGCGATCCACAGAGACAGAAGGAGTTTGAAACTCTGCTCGAATTGCTTTCCAACGACGAATTCTCAGAGGAGGTGAGCACAGCAAGAGCGGTGCTGGCGATGCTGTCCAGTCCGCAACGTGAAGTGTCCGAGGCCGGCGCAAAAGTATTGAAGGCCCTGGGCTGCCCAGAAGTCGCCAAACCGTTAACCAAAGTGCTGGCGGCAGTCGGACCAAATGCCCGGCTGGCGGACTTCCTTTGTAAGCCCGAAAACAAGCTCGCTCTGGAGTCTTTAGGCGATTCGATCTCGGATAATCTGTTTGAGCGAGACCTCGGGCCACTGCGAAATCTTGCCCAGCATCTCAACAGCTCGAAGGAGGCTGATCGCCGTGAGGGCGAGCGCATTTTGAAAATGCTCAGTGATCCGCGGCACAGACTCACCGGCTTACGGTTACTGGAACAGTTGCAGCGCCCAGGCGGAGAGGTTGGTAGATAACTGAAAGACAACGGTCGGCGGAAACTGAAAGTCTTACTTTCAAGCAGATTGAGCAGCATGCCCCGCTGGCGGATGTTGAGAAAGCTATCTGGGAGATAGTGATTCGGCTGCAACTGAAACAGAAGAGCTTTTGTGTGCCACGAGGCGGTCAAAGCGCGCCGGACGCGGGCTTGATCGGGACAGGTAGCTCCTTTATTGCTCTGTGCTTACGGCGGGTTAATGCGACTGGACCCGAACCTTTTGCTAAACTCTCGATGTGCGAATAAATCCCGAAGGAGGAATTTTGCACTTGCTTGAGTCCTTTTCCGCAGATTAATTGAGAACAGCAGCCTTATGAAATCCGAATCCTTGATTAACACCCAGACCTCGTTTGTTGTGCCTAGCGAAAAGCATGCAGACTTGCCCTATTCCGATTCAATTTTCAACCAATCGAACCCGGACAAAATGGCTGCATTAGCTACTCTCCAGGGTGTCAAGGCGACTCCGGTCGAGCGGGCTCGAGTGCTGGAACTCGGTTGTGGCAATGGCTCCAATCTTATTTCGATTGCTTCTAATCTTCCGGGCGGGCAGTTCGTTGGGGTTGAGCTCACCGAGGCAAAAGCGGCCGAAGCCAAAGCGAGAGTCGCTGAATTTGGGCTCAAAAACGTTGAAATAAAGCATTTTGCGGATTTCGAATTACCGGCTCATGTCGGTGAGTTTGACTACATAATCGCCAACGGGATCTTTTCTTGGGTTAGCACTGAACTTCAAGAGAAGATCTTGCAAGTCTGTCAGAAGCATCTAACCGAGAAGGGCATCGCCTGCATCAGCTATAACACTTATCCTGGCTGGCATTTCCGTGGTGCGGTGCGCGGCATGGTTCAGTACTACACCAACAACATCAGCGAACCGCAAGATAAGCTGCAGCAAGCCGGTGCACTGCTTGGTTTTATGTGTCAGGGTGTCAATTTGATGGCGCAGCAAACCGAAGGGTTGGCAAGCGACAATGGCATGAAAGCGCTTGATGCCACGCTTCAGGAGGAGGTCAAGCAGATCGGACAGACCTTCGATGTCGAACGGATGAGCGAGCATCTCTGCGAGTTCAATCAGCCGCTCTACTTCTATCAGTTTGTCGAACGAGCCGGGCAGCACGGGCTGAAGTATCTGGCGGAGGCCGAATTTGCAACGATGTTGGTCGGCAACTTCCCTGAGCCGATTCGAGCTGCCTTCAGTGCGGTCGTAAATGACATAGTGCGTACCGAGCAGTATATGGACTTCTTGCGCAATCGCAGTTTCAGGCAAACCTTGCTGTGTCGTGTAAAGCTGCCGCTAGATCGTAGTCTTCCGCCGGGAAACGTCACAAATCTTCTGATCGCTTCGCCGGCCAAGCCGGTGGAGGACAAGGCGGCGATTAATTCTGCCCAGCCAATGTCGTTCCAAAATGGTGGTGCCAATTTCACGTCGGTCGAGCCGGTCGTGAAGGCGGCTTTGTACCATCTCTGTGAGATCTGGCCGAAAGCCGAACCGTTTGAGCAGTTGCTGCGCCAGGCATTTGCTGGTGTTGAATCTGCTCCGGACGACGTTCGGACCCAAGAGCTGAGAGAAAGGCTGGCCAACGATCTCCTCCTGGCATTCGGTGTAAATATGGTCGAATTCAGGACGAAAGAGGATTCTTTCGTCACCACTTTGAGCGAGCGGCCCAGGGCGAGCGACCTGGCTCGCCGTCAATCGCTGGAATCTCACCTCGTGACTAATCAATTGCATGAGACGCTGACTTTGGACGTCTTTTCTCTGCATTTATTGCGCTTGCTCGACGGCAGCCGGGACAGACAGGCATTATTGCTCGAGCTAACCAAGCTGGTAACCGATGGCATCCTGCTAGTGCACCGTGACGGTCAGCAAATTACCGAAGGTAGCCCGCTGACTGATGCTCTCACTGAAAGTCTGGATGAGTGTCTCGAGAAGCTTTCGCTCTCGGCTGTTCTGGTCGGTTAGCCCGGCGGTCGGTAGACTCTACTTGTGTATCCTCTAATGCGCGCCGCTCAGCTGGCATGGATAATTCTTTCAGTAACGGGAGAGTTTTTATGATTGCTTCAGAGCTAGCCGGCCAGACCGCAACAAAGCCTCATTACTATCAACTGCTCAGTGCGTTGCATGCGCATCTGCGGCCAAGTAATTACATTGAAATAGGTGTATACAAGGGCGAGTCGCTCAACCTGGCTCTCGGCTCCGATGTGGTGGTAGGCGTGGATCCCGCTCCGATCATTCAGGTTGATGTCGGCAAGGCCAGGGTCTTCGAAATGACCAGCGATGACTTCTTTGCGAAGATGGATCTTGGGCAGATCTTCGCCGGACGCCCGATCGACTTTGCATTTATCGATGGCTTGCATCTTTTCGAGTACACTCTGCGCGATTTCTTCAATGTTCAAAAACACAGTGCCAGAAGCTCTGTGGTGGCGGCGCACGATTGTTATGCCTGGGATGAGGTTACCTCCAGCCGGGAGCGAGTCACAGATTTTTGGACTGGCGACGTTTGGCGTATGATTCCAGCCTTGCAGCAATTGCAGCCCGGTCTCGAGGTAAGGACGGTCGACGTCCACCCGACCGGACTGTGCTTGATTACAAATCTCGACCCAGACTTCAACGTCGATCAAGCGCTGTTTGACGCAACTGTCGAGCAGTACATGAACACTCGCCTGCCCTCGACGCCGGAAGGTCGAGCGCAAGTCTGCAATCTGGTCGCTTGTGATTGGCCTCGAATTGTAGAATCTTTGCCGCGTCGCAACTAGCACTCGGTTTTCGGCTAAGGTGTCGCCAGGCTGGAAAGATATGGGCTGGACTGTGGGAAAAACTGGTCGCGCGTAAGCTCGAAGGCTCGCAGCATCCATTCGTGTTTGTTAGCCAAATAAATCGCTTCGCGAGCAAGCTCCTGCGGGCGCGTATTGGGGATGGGCTTGCTGCTTTGAGTGGACCTGACAGTGACGAGTTCGTGTGAAATGCGGTGAAACGAGCCGTCAAGAATGATTCGCAGCCAGTATTCGAGATCGCCTAGGTGGGTGAGATTGGGATCGAATCCTTGGCCGATTAGTTTTGATGGGAAGAGTACCGAGCTTTTGCAGCCGATCATGTTGTTCAAGGGTGAAAGGCTCAATCGGGCTATCTCACTGCCGGCCAGGTGCCGGTCGGCTGCAAGGCCGCTCGGAAACGGTGAAGTCGGTGGCATGACCTGCCCGGAATCGCCGGCAGTTAAGTGCTGGCATGCCGATGCGGTCAGCACCAAGCCGGGCGCGACATAAAATCGGTGGACTGATTCTCTGATCAGTTCCGGATGTAGAACTGCTTCTTGTGCCAGCGGTTTGGCGAAGGTGCCGGTTACTCGCTCAAAACATTGATTGTAGGCGGCGTTCAATGGCAATCTTACTGAACTGCGCCAGTGTTTTATGCGCCGGTCGCGGCTGGCGTAGTCCTCGATAATCGCTTGAGACGAATCGGTCGAAGCGTTATCCAGAATCAGCAACTCAAGGTTTGAATGAGTTTGACTGAGCACGCTCTCTATCGCTTCCCCAAGATACTGGCTTCCCTGGGTTACCGGCAGGCAGATCGATACGAGTGCTTCCAAGGACATCTCTCCTACGTCAATTCCGGAACGGTGGTGCTTCTTGCATACAAGTCCTGCATAGAGATGACGGCTGAGGCGAAAATCTCATCATACTTGCGGACCAGCACATCGGTGTTCTGCGACAACAAGAGATTGGACTTTACGTAGCTTTGACTCTCTTCGGCAATGTGCAAACGAAGCTCGGCGCTATCAATCAACCTGCTCAACTGCCGCACCCAATCTTCGTCTGTGCTGGCAAGCAAGCCGGTCTTTTCGTTTTCGACGGTTTCGCAGTAGGGAGGCAAATTGCTGTAAACAGCAGGCTTTCCCAGCGCCGCATGCTCGAGAAACTTGATTGTGCTCTTGCAGCGGTTGAACGAACTGTCTGCCAATGGGGCGAGGAAAATGTCGCACTGCTGCTGGGCCATAACTTGTGAAAACATCGGGTAACTCTGGACCGTTAACGGTTTCCACTCGACTCCCGGCCGAGCGCGAAGATCTTCCGGCGGAGCGATCGCAAAGAACTTGAGTTTGATCTTTTGACCGTAGGTCGTAAGCAGTAATTTCAGCGCCGGTGCCAGGAGATCGATATCTTCTCTGTGCGAAGTTTGCCCGCAGTAACCGATTGTCACCACCTCGTTTTCAGCGTCGACTGAAGGAGAGTAGAGCGGCCAGACCTGGTCGTGCAGGTAATTTTTGACCACATGTACATTGCCGTTCCAGGCTTTGAGATGTTGCTGGAGATGTTCAGTCGAAACGACAACCGCATCGGCCATGCTGATTGTTTCGAGAATGGCAGCTTTTCCCCGGGCAAAGAAGAGTTGCCCGATGTGATTGGCCGGCGGCTCGATCAGCAGATCGTCGGCTTCATATATCAGTGGTTTGCCGGCCAGCGTACACAGCTGAATGATCGTTTTGTAATTTGTGGTGTAGGCTGCAAAATCTCGATGGATCATGACGGCGTCGGCCTGGCTGAAATCAGAAGCCGCGGGATCGTTGACGTTGCCACGTTCGAGTGTCCAGCCGGCGGCCTGCCATGGTCCGGAGATTCTAAGCATGAAGACAGCGTCTTCCCAGCTCAGTAGAGCTGAGAACACCAATAGCTTTCTTGCAGACGGACTGGACATCGAGCGGCTCTAGCCTATGCCGAGAAACAACCGAAATTTCGTCAATGATATCAACGCTTGATTTTTTCAGCTAGCAATAGTTCAACTCGCTGCGTTACTTCCGAAGCGCAGTGCTTTGCTGTGACATTTCTTATCCGGGGCACGATGAAAAACTTATCACCCGCCAACTCGGTTCGCGAAACAAGTGTTCACCACTGGTAAGAGGCTGTATTAGTGCGCTCTATGATAATCGAGAGTCAACTGATGCTAAAATGCCAAGCGCTGTCGAAGCTGGTTCTAGCCGTGGTGGTTACTCGCTGACGGAACGGTTACCAGCGATTCGGTGTCAGGACGGAAGTTTGCAGTCCCCGCTTGGGGATGTCTCTGCGAAACAGTCTAAAAAGGAGGTTTTCCGTGAATCTGGATGCGGTAATCCAATTGCATCGCACCGGGGACTTAGTCGGTGCTGAGAGCGGGTATCGAACCCTGCTTTCGCAGCGTATGAAAGACGCCGACCTGTACAGCAATCTGGCTTTGATCTGCCTGAGCACGGGACGCCTTGAAGAAGGCATAGCGCTGGTTCAAACTTCAATCAGAATCAATGCCAACAATCCTGAAACACACATGAATTTGGGTATTGCTCTTCAACAGAAGGGTAGCCTGGAAGCGGCGGTTTCATCTTTCCATGAAGCGTTGAAGCTCAATCCGGCCTATCCGGAGGCTCACAATAACCTCGGAATAGTGCTCTACGAGCAGGGTAAGTGGGAGCAGGCGATCGCTGCATACCGAATGGCGATTTCGCTGAAGTATGAATTCGTCGAAGCGCATTACAACCTGGGCAATGTGCTTCGGGTTGTCGGCGCATTGGATGAGGCGGTCGAGGCGTATCGCGCGACGCTCGAGCTCAAGCCTGATTATCAGATGGCGTATTTGAATCTGGGCAATGCTTTGCACGACAGCGGCCGGTTCGATGAGGCGATCTCTTGCTACAGAACAGCGCTCGAGTTCTTCCCGAACTATGCAGAGGCGCACAACAACATGGGCAATGCCCAGAAGGCCCAGGGTAACCTGGTAGAAGCTTTGGCCAGTTTTCATCGTGCCCTCGAGGTCGATCCAAATTTGTTTTACGCGCACTACAGCATCGGTATGGTGTTGACCGAGCAGGGGCAGTTGGAGGGCGCAATCGCCAGCTACAAGAAAGCGCTTTCACTCAATCCAAATCAACCTTACGCCCAGTTCAATCTTGGATTGGCATTTGCACTGCAAGGAAAGGTTGAAGAGGCCATCGCGGCATACCAGCGGGCAGTACAGCTCAATTCCAGGCACTTTGAAGCTCACAATAATCTCGGCGTAATGTATTGCGAGATCGGTGAACTCGAAAAGGCAATCGCCTCATATCAAAGGGCGGTCGCTGCAAAACCTGATTATTCGGATGCCTACTACAACCTCGGCAATGTCTTGCGCGTAGTTGGCAACCCTGGTGAGGCGGTGCATGCCTATGGCAAGGCGGTGGAGCATAGTCCGGGGTATCTGGTGGCTTATCTCAACATGGGCAATGCTCATCAAGAAATGCTCAACTGGGGTGATGCTGCGGCTTGCTACCGAAAGACGCTCGAGCTCAATCCCAACTTTCCGGAAGGACATAACAATTTGGGCACTGCATTGCGCGAGCTCGGAGATTTCGCTGGTGCTCTCGAGTGTTACAAAAGAGCTCTCGAGATCAATCCGCAATACGATCAGGCCTATTACAATCAAGCGCTTTCGCAACAAGAGATGGGTCGCTTGAGTGACGCCGTCGAGACTTTCTTGACCGGTTTGAAATCACGGGTGGCTGTGCGTAAGCTGAGTCCGACCCTTGAGAAGTTGGCCACTCTCTTGATCGAGCTCGAAAGAATTCCAGTCATTTATCGGGACTCCGAAGAGTTGCAGTCTTCCAGGCGCCAATTCATCTCGCTCTTGAATGAAGCTGCCGAGTTGGCTGCTGCGACCAGAGATTCTTTTAATAACGAAGAACGAAGCGTTCTTCGCCAGATCTTGTTTAGGGTCAACAACTTCTATTTGGTGTACCAGCAGTTGGACGACCTGGAGATCCAAAAGACTTATGCCAAGCTCGCTGGCGACATTATGCACAGCGAGTTAAAACCATACCTGTCAGTGGATAACACAGCTCGACAAAGACAGAAAGTCAGAGTCGGAATTGCCTCGGAAAACCTCAAGAAGCACAATGGTGCATCCTGGGCATACGGCTGGCTCTCTAATTTGCCGAAAGACGATTATGAGTTTTTCCTCTATGCGATCAATGGCAGGGGATTCGATGAACTTACGGAAAAGTTCGCTGCTCTTGGCACATTCAAGGTGCTGCAGTTCAAAGATCATAATTATTTGCCCTCGTTAGAGGTGATCAAGCGAGACGAACTTGATGTGCTTCTGTTGCCTGACGTTGGTATGACCGGCTCCAGCAAGATACTTTCGCTGACTAGGCTGGCTCCGGTCCAGTGCGTCTGTTGGGGGCATCCAGTTACCTCCGGCTCAGCAAATGTGGATTATTATCTGAGCTGTGAACTGATGGAGACTGAAGAATCGGCGAAGCACTATTCGGAGAAGCTCGTTAAGCTTCCCAAGATTGGTGTGCACCTCGATTATCCGCTCATACCGGAGAATTCCGCGACACCGTCTGATTTCGGTATTCCGAAAAACAAAGTTGTTTACGGTGCCGTTCAATCGCTGTTTAAGTATCTGCCGGAGTTCGACTCTGTCTATCCGGCGATTGCCAAACAAGTACCGAATGCTATCTTCATTTTCGCTGAAAGCAGCGCTGAGGATACTACAAATGCCTTCAAGCAGCGACTGAAGAGCAGTTTCGAGCAAGCGGGAGTGAGTTACAAGAAGCACGTCAAGATATTGCCGCGTATGCCATTTCCGGAATTCATGAAGCTGCTGGGCGTGCTCGACATTTATTTGGATTCAATCGGATTTAGTGGTGGCATGACCGCCGCCCGATCGTTGGCTGTAAACTGTCCGGTGGTCACTATGCCTGCGGAGTTCATGCGCGGAAGGCTTGGTTATGCGATGCTCAAGATGATCGATGTAAATGAGCTGATCGCCGGGTCGGTAGAAGAATACGTTTCGCTGGCCAGCAAGCTCGGTTCAGACACTGAAATCCGTATTTCGATCTCTGAGAAAATTAAGCGCCAAAAGCACATGTTGTTCAATGATATGTCCTGCGTCGCTTACCTCGACAAATTCTTGAAGGACGAAGTCAAAAGGGTTCAGGGGAGATAGGCTGTGAATCTCAGCGGCGTCATTCAATTGCATGCATCCGGACATTTGGATGCAGCCGAGCAAGGATATCGCAGTCTGATCGCCCAGCGACTCAACAGTGATGTTGAGCTGAGGAATCTCGGGCTTATCTGTATGAACGACGGGCGCCTGTCCGAAAGTATCGAGCTGTTGCAGGTTGCAGCTCAGGTAAATCCCTCTAACGTCGAGATCTTGCATGACCTCGGATTGGCATACTGGCTAGGAAAAGATGCTGAGCGAGCATTATCCAGCTGGCGCCAGTGTCTTGCGTTGAATCCGCAATTCGCGCAGGCACACATGCTTATGGGAGTTGCCTTTGGAGAGCTGGGACAGCTGGATCTTGCCATCGACTCCTACCAAAAGGCGTTGGCAGTTCGCCCCGACTTCCCGGAGGTTTGCTACAACCTGGGCAACCTGTTCGTGAGCCAAGGTAATCGCGGCGAAGGCATCTCCTATTTGCGCAGAGCGATCGAGCTCAAGCCGGACTACCTTGATGCGTACCTCAACTTGGGTAATGCGTTGAGCGATAACACTCCCGAGGTGATCGCCTGCCTACAAAAAGCATTGCAAATCTGTCCGGAATTCGCAGCGGCTCATTTGAATTTAGGCAATGCCTATTCGGCGGTGGGACGCCTGGGTGATGCCTTTACTGGCTTGACCCGCGCTTTAGAGATCCGCCCGGACTTTCCTGAAGCACATAACAGTATGGGTCTGGTTCTTCGAGCTCAGGGAAAGTTGAGAGAAGCTCTTGAGTCTTTCTGCCGTGCCGTCGAGTTGAAACCAGATTTCTGCCAAGCATATGTGAATCGCGGGTTGGTTCTAAAAGACATGGGAATGCTGGAAGAAGGCATTGCTTCCATCGAGAAAGCTTTGCAGTTAAGACCTGGCCATGATGCGGACTACTTCTATCTTGGCATTTTGCTGTCTGCATATGGCAATCTCGACCAGGCGATGTCGGCTTATCACCAGTGGTTCGCAATGAAATGCGAGAGAGTCTCCGCTGCTCACTGGGTCAGGCAGCTGGGCGAACATCTTCTTGAGCTCGAAAGAATTCCGATTATTTATAAGGACGCAGCTGAAATTGAAAGATGCCGGCAGCAGTTCACCGAATGCTTGTCTCAGGCGCTCAATCTGGTAGAGACCAATCACGAGACATTGAGCGTCGAAGAGTACGCAATCATCAAGGAGATCTTGTTCAGGATAACCAACTTTTACCTCGCTTACCAGCAGTACAACGACAGGGAGCTGCAAGTAAGCTATTGCAAGCTGGCTATAAGCATTTTGATGCCGCAGCTCAAACCATACTTGGGCTTGGTTAAGGCAACGTCGAATGGCAAGAGAATCAGGGTGGGCTTGGCTTCTGAGTATCTCAGAAATCATAATGGGTCCAGCTGGGCTTACGGCTGGCTAGCCAACCTCCCGGCCGACGATTATCAGTTTTTCTTTTACTCGTTAAATGGGGTGACCGATCAGTGCACCGAAAGATTCGCTGCGCTCGGCACTTATCGTTGGTTGCCGTTTGGTTCTATCAACTATGAGATTGCCCTCAGCGCAATCAAGGACGATGACCTTGATGTCTTGATCTTGCCAGATGTCGGTATGACTGCATCCAGCAGGATTCTGTCTCTGGCTCGGCTGGCGCCGATTCAATGTGTCGGGTGGGGGCATCCGGTCACCACCGGCTCGCCGAATATCGACTATTATCTCAGCGGCGACTTGATGGAGACTGCCGAGTCGGATGACTGTTACTCCGAGCGGCTTATCAGGCTCCCTAATCTGGGGCTCTTTTTAGACCAACCCGAATTTCTTGCAGAAGATTGCAGTCGCGCCGAGTTTGGACTACCTGACGGCAAATTGTTGTATGGAGCTGTCCAGTCGCTCTTCAAATATTTACCGCAGTTTGATTGCGTGTATCCGGCAATAGCAAAGCTGGCACCGGAAGCGCTTTTTATCTTTGTGGCGCATGAGTCGGCCCTGGTGACAGCTGAATTTGAAAGCCGCTTGAAAGCCTGTTTCGAGCAGTTCGGATTGAGTTACAGCAATCATGTGAAAGTGCTGCCACGCATGTCGTTGGCGAGTTTCATGCGCTTGCTGCGAGTGCTTGATGTCGCCTTGGATTCTGTCGGTTTCAATGGTGGCACCACCGCCATGCGATCTCTCCATCTGGATTGTCCAGTGGTGGCATTGGCTGGTCCGACTATGAGAGAGAGAGCTGGTTCGGCGATGCTCGAGATGATCGGACTAGATGAAACAATTACCAAGTCGCTTGATGATTACGTATCGATTGCCGCCAAACTGGGGACCGACCGGCGATTTCGTTCAGCCGTTATCGAAAAGATTGCAGCAAACAAGCATAAACTCTTTGAGGACAAGTGCTGTACGGACTACCTGGATCGGTTCTTAAAAGAAGAAGTCGCAAGAGTAAGAGCGGCAGCCTCGAGCGAACCCCCAACCGAGTCGATTGATTATTACAATCTCGCTCTTGAGTATCATCGCAACGGGCAAGTAGATGAAGCAGTCGTTAACTATCGCAAAGCTCTTCAGTTCAGCCCCTCTTCTCCCCAAATCCATAACGATTTGGCCGTTGCGCTTTGCCGCCAGAACTTACCGGAAGAAGCCAAGCAGAGTCTTGCGAGAGCGCTGGAGCTTCGTCCTGGCTATCCGGAAGCTCACCTTAACTTGGGTGTGATCTACAGCTCGATGGGAGACTTTAATGCTGCAGCGGAGCAGTATCAATTGGCACTGAGCTCCAATCCGGCTTACGGTGAGGCCTATTACAACTTGGGCATCACCCGCAGTGCACAGCGCAACTTTGCCGAAGCTGAGGCTTGCTATCGCAATGCGATTGCGAGACGGCCGGAGCATTTGGACTCATATCTCAATCTCGGCAATGTCTTGCAGGAGCAGGGACAGGTTGAGGAAGCGGTTGGCTACTATCAGCAGGCGATCGGAATTAATCCCGCCTACCCGCGTTTGTATCTAAGCCTGGGAGTGGCACTGTGCACATTAGGGCGATATGAAGAGTCAATTTCGTGCTGCCAAAAGTTGATTGAACTGGTTCCGGACAGTCCGGAGGCCTACAACAATTTAGGCCGGGTACTTGCGGCTCAGGGAAAGTGGGACGATTCAATCGTAGCTCTCAAGAGAGCAATCGAGCTAAAACCAGATTTCTCAGATGCACACAGCAACCTTGGCATTTCGCTGCAAGGTGCTCAACGCCTGGAAGAGGCTGTCGAGGCTTATGAGCTGGCAATAGAGTTGTCTCCCTCCTGCGCGCAGAAATACAATAATCTCGGAGCAGCCTTACAGCGCCAAAAGAGGTTGGACGAAGCCGTCGTTGCATTCCGGCGAGCAATTGAGTTGCAGCCGGACAGTGTCGAAACGCACAACAACTTGGGAATTGTATATCAGGAGATGGACAAGCAGGAGGAGGCCATCTCTTCTTATCGTAAGGCTGTGCAAGTTGGGGCAGGAAAGCTCCAGGCTAGCAGTGCTGCAGCAAGGGCTGGTGAACTGCTCTGCGAAATTCAACGGATTCCGGTTATCTACTCCAGTGAAGACGAAATATTGGAGTGTCGAGAGAATTTTTCGACTTGTTTGAGGGAAGCAGTGCAACTGGTGGTTGGCAGTAGGCAATCGCTATCGGCTCAAGATAGAAGCATCCTTCGCAAGCTGGTGTTCAAGGTCAACAATTTCTACCTGGCCTATCAGCAACAGAATGATAAAGACTTGCAGATTGCCTACTCTACTTTGGCGACAGAGATCTTGAAGCCGGAGATCGGAAGATACCAGGAAGTCAGTCGACCAGCGGGAAGCGGTGGCAAGATACGAGTCGGGATTGCCTCGGAGAATCTCATGAGTCATAACGGGGCTTACTGGGCCTACGATTGGTTGAGAAATCTGCCGGCTTCCGATTATGAGTTCTTTCTTTACTCGCTTAGTGGGAATACGGATTGGTTTACGGCTAAGTTCGCTGAGTTGGGTACTTATCGGTGGTTGCCTTTCCAGCAGGACAGCTATCTAGGGTCGCTAGAGAAGGTACAGCAAGACCAACTTGATGTTCTGTTATTGCCAGATGTGGGCATGACAGCGTCGAGTAGAGTGATCTCGCTGGCTAGATTGGCACCGATTCAATGTGTCGGTTGGGGACATCCGGTCACTACCGGCTCGGCTGCTATCGACTACTATTTGAGCAGCGACCTGATGGAGAGCAAATCCGCTGACGACCACTATTCCGAAAAGCTGATCAGGCTTCCTAATCTGGGGCTGTACTTCGAGAATCCGAAACTGCCCGGAGCCGTAGTTGGGCGCGATCAGTTCGGCATTCCTTCTGGACGAACAGTATTCGGTGGAGTTCAATCACTGTTCAAGTATCTTCCGCAATTCGATTTTATCTATCCGGAGATTGCTAAGCAGGTGCCTGATTCTTTGTTTGTTTTTGTCGGCAGCAATTCCAGTTATGTAACAGCCAAGTTTGCCAACCGACTAGAACGCATTTTCAATCAGGCGGGTGTTGATTTCGGCAAGCATGTGATGATTCTGCCGCGCATGAGCCTGGACCGCTTTTTTGATCTTTTGACAGTGCTTGATGTCAATCTGGATTCTGTCGGCTGGAACGGCGGAATCACGACAATGCGTTCGATCGCGGTTGACTTACCGCTGGTGACTATTCCCGGCGAATTCATGAGGGGCCGCCATTCTTGTGCCATGCTCGAAATGATTGGCATGCCGGAGCTAATAGTCAATTCAGCCGATCAGTACATATCGCTGGCAAGCAAGCTGGGGACCGACAAGGATCTTAGAGCTTCGGTAGTGGCCAAGCTCAATTCTCAAAAGCAAGCGTTGTTTGAG
The DNA here is from genome assembly GCA_020050835.1 of Candidatus Obscuribacterales bacterium. Classification (GTDB taxonomy): domain Bacteria; phylum Cyanobacteriota; class Vampirovibrionia; order Obscuribacterales; family Obscuribacteraceae; genus JAGVKB01. The sequence continues at coordinate 130,607 of JAGVKB010000049.1, forward strand.
GATAAAGCGTGCATCGAGTTTCTGGACCATTTCTGGAAGTCCGAAGTTGAAAAATCTGGAAGAAGAGGTAGCTGATTTTGAGTCTTGAAACAGCAATTCAATTGCATGCGGCCGGACAGCTGGATGCTGCCGAGCGAGAGTATCGTGGCTATCTTGCCCAATGCCCTGGAAACGATGTTGCCTTGGGAAATCTCGCCATCGTCTACTTGATCGGCGGTCGGACGGACGAGGCTCTCGAGCTGCTTCAATCCGCCATTGATATCAATTTCAGCAATCCTGAATATCACCTCAACTACGGTATCGGGCTGAAGAATAAAGGCGATCATTCAGGCTCGATTGAGCGGTGCTATCGAGCGTTGGAGCTGAATCCCGTCTATCCGGAAGCGTACAACAATCTCGGGGTGGCTCATCTTGAACTTGGTAAGCGGGACGAAGCCGCAGACTTTTTTCAGATGGCCGTTGAGCTGAGAGCCAACTTTCCGGAGGCGCACTACAATCTTGGAAATTTGTATTGCGCTTTGGGCAGACACGCGGAAGGGGTAGCGTCGTATCAGAAGGCGATTGAATATCGGCCCAATTATCCGGATGCTTATCTTACTTTAGCTGCCGCGCTCTCTTCTCAGGGCCAATTGGACCAAGCTGCCGCGTGTCTTTCCCGGGCACTCGAACTTCGCCCCGATTATCCGGAAGCGTGCTTGAACCTGGGGAGCCTTTTCAACGCTCAAGGAAAGTTTGTTGATGCCGTCGCTATGCTTCGAAGAGCGATTGAGCTCAGACCTTCTTATGCTGAAGCGTACAACAATCTTGGAATTGCACTGAGAGATAGCGGTCGATTGAACGACGCTGCGGAAGCGTACTGCAAAGCGATCGAGCTTAGTCCGGGTATGTCCAGTGCCCATAGCAATCTAGGCAGTGTTTTGTTGGTTCAGAATCGAACGAACGATGCAATCGCAGCTCAAAACAAGGCCCTGGAGATTCAGACCAGGACTCTGGGATTAGACTCGCAGGCTTTGAAAGTTTGCCAGCTTTTAAATGAGCTGGAACGGTTTCCGATTGTGTATAGAGACTCTGCGGAGCTTGAGTTGTGCAGGGCTAACTATACGAATTGCTTGAACGAGGCACTACATTTAGTGTCGCAAAGGGGACAAGGATTCTCGGAGCTCGAGTCGAAGATAATTCTGCGCACTCTCTTCCGAATCACCAACTTTTATCTCGGATACCAGCAGTTAGATGACAAAGAGTTGCAGATTAAGTACTGTCGCCTGGTAGCTGCACTCTTGCCACCAGCCTTCGGGCAATTCCTCCGTCGGTCTGCAAGCGGTCCTACAGCGGGCCGCAAGATCAGATTCGGTGTTGCCAGCGAGCTCTTGAATCGGCACAGCGCGACCTACTGGTCACTCGGCTGGTTGACTAATTTGCCTCGCGACGACTATGAAATTTTCGTCTATTGCCTCAACGGCAAGACTGATGATGTCACGCAGCAGCTCGCCGCGCTGGGAACGTATCGCTGGTTGCCGTTTAGAGAAGGTAGCCTTCAAAAATCTCTCGAGATAATCAGAGATGACCAGCTCGATGTTTTGCTGGTTCCTGATGTCGGCATGACCGCTTCCGGTCGGCTGATATCTCTCTTTAGATTGGCGCCAATTCAATTCATGGCATTCACGCACCCTATCACTAGTGGCTCGCCTAACATCGACTACTATTTGAGCAGCGAGCTGATGGAAGGCCCGGAGGCGGATGCTCATTATTCCGAGCAGTTGGTTAGGCTCACTAACTTAGGAGCCTGTCTGGAGAATCCGCTCGTTCTGGAAAGCGAGCTCAGTAGGTCTGATTTTGGACTGCCTGACGATCGAATACTGTTCGGGTCTGTTCAGTCTTTGTTCAAGTATCTCCCGCAGTTCGACTACATCTATCCTGCCATCGCCAGGCAATTGCCTGATGCAATGTTCGTTTTCATCGGCAACGACTCTGACCTGGTTACCGGGGTCTTTGCCGAAAGGCTCAAGCATTCGTTCGAGAGTTCTGGTCTCGATTTTGAGAGGCATGTAAAAATTCTTCCTCGAATGCCGCTTAACCGGTTTATTCAGCTTGTCAGAATTCTGGATGCGAATATAGATTCAATCGGCTGGAACGGTAGCACCACTACCTTGAGTTCACTGGCTAACGACTGCCCCGTCATTACGATGCCGGCACAATTCATGAGAGGCCGGCACTGTAATGCAATTCTCAAGGTAATCGGCGCTGATGAATTGATTGCCGATACAGTGGAGGAATACATCGCGCTTGCTTGCCGGATAGCCGTGGATAAGCCGTTTCGCTCGCGGATGGTTGACCTGATCCGAGAGAACCGCCACAAGCTTTTCAACGACCGGCAATGCGTCGCCCAGCTCGACCAATTTCTCAAGGACAAAGTTGCTGAGCAGAGATCTCAAACTGTTGCCGCTGAAGATTCATGCAGTAATCAACTATCCGGTCAACTTTCTGGAGCTGAGCATCAAGCTGGGATAAGTGCAACTGATTTCAGCGACTTGTACTACGCAGATCTCGCTTTCGAGTGCTTGATCGCCGGTCGCTATCAAGAGAGCGTGGAACACCTTAGCTGTGCGCTTAAAATCAATGACAAAAATCCTGATGTTCATCTCAAAATGGGTTGCGCTCTCAAGGCCATGGGCGATTTCGCCGGTGCAATCGCTTCCTGGCAAAGCGCTCTCGACATCAAGCCTGATTATCCGGAAGCATGCTTGAATCTAGGCGTAGCCTGGGTTGAGCAGGGCAGATTGGAAGAGGCGAGCAATTGCTATCAAAGGGCAATTGCAATCAGACCTGATTATGCTGAGGCTCATTACAATCTCGGAAATGTATGGAATGCTTTGAATAAGCCGGATGACGCTATCGGCTGTTATCGCAGTGCGCTGGAGCTTAAACCAGATTTCTTGGATGCGCACCTAAATTTAGGCAACTCCATTCTCCATAGCAATATTGATGAGGCGATTGAATGCTATCGCAAGGCCCTCGAAATCAATCCTAACTATGCTCAAGCCCACATCAATCTGGGCGGAGCCCTGAGGGCGCTGGGAGCGCTGGATGAAGCCATTTCCTGTTATCACGCGGCGCTGGCGATCAGACCTGACTATGCCGAAGCACACAACAATCTTGCTGTTGCCCTCCGGGAACTCGGAAGGTTCAGTGAATCGGCAGCCTCGTGCCGGCAGGCGCTGGAGATCAATCCTGGTTATACGGAAGCCATAATGAACCTTGGTCTTGTCTTGAAAGACATGGGCGAGTTTGACCAGTCGATCGCTTCGTATAAGACGGTGTTGCAGCTTTCGCCGAACAATGTGGAGGCCTACCGCAACCTGGCAGACTGTTTTTATGCCTTAGGAGATCTGGACAAAGCCTTATCATTCGACCACGAATCGGCCAAAGCAAGAGTCGCCTCGTTGCCACCATATTCCGAAGCGAGAAGATTGTCCGAGCTGCTGGTGGAGTTGAAGCGAATTCCGACGCTCTACAGAGATGCCTCGGAAATTGACAAATGCCGAAAGAACTTTTCCAACTGCCTGGCAGAAGCACTGCAGATAGTGACCAAGCGCAAGCATGGATTTACTGAGCAAGAGACAAAAGCGCTGCGCGAAATCGTATTTGGAATCACCAACTTCTATCTCGGATACCAGCAGAAAAATGACAAGGAATTGCAGGTGGCTTACGCAACTGTTGCCACCAAAATTCTGGCCGCCGATATCGGGCCGTACCTTGCTCTCGAGCGAGGACGGCAATTCGGACCTAAGATAAGGCTTGGTCTGGCTTCCGAATATTTGAGACACCACAACGGCTCATATTGGGCTTATGGCTGGCTGGCTAACCTGCCGAAAGAGGACTATGAGTTCTTCTTGTACTCACTCAATGGGCAGGTCGATCACGTCACCGAGAAGTTTGCGACGCTGGGAACTTATCGCTGGTTGCCTTTCCGAAGTTTGAACTATCAGCGCTCACTCGAGACAATCAGACAGGACAATCTCGATGTTCTCCTTCTTACCGACGTAGGCATGACGGTCTCCAGCAACGTTTTGTCACTGACGCGCATGGCGCCGGTGCAGTGCGTCGCCTTTGGTCATCCGATTACGACCGGCTCTGCCAACATGGACTACTATTTGAGCAGTGAGCTGATGGAGACGGAAGACTCCGAGGATCAATACTGCGAGCAACTGATTCGTCTGCCAAACACGGGCTTCACTTTCGAGTACCCGCCGGTGCCGGCGGAATTACTTACTCGCGCGCATTTCGAACTGCCGGACAATCGAATAATTTATGGGTCGGTTCAATCTCTGTTCAAGTATCTTCCGCAGTATGACTTTCTTTATCCAGCTATTGCAAAAAAGGTGCCGGACGCGTTCTTTGTCTTCGTCGCCAATGAGTCGGCCCAATACACCGCAGTCTTTCGCGAAAGACTGAGAAATAGTTTCGCTCAGGCTGGACTCGACAGTGAGCATTATGTCAAAATCCTTCCCCGCATGCCTCTACCCAGATTCCTGCAACTTCTAGCCGTGTTGGATCTGAATTTGGACACTGTCGGGTGGAATGGTGGCACTACATCGCTGCGTTCGTTGGCGATGGATTGTCCAGTTGTTACGGTTCCCGGCAGAACGATGAGAAGCCGGCACTGCTATTCAATTCTGAAGACGTTAGGTGTCGATGAGCTGATCGTCGGCAGCTTGGAAGAGTATGTCGAGCTTGCCGCCAAAATCGGCATCGACAGGCAGTATCGAGCGGCGCTTGTCGAAAAGATAAAGGATGGAAAGCACGCTCTGTTCTACGATTCAAAATGCGTCGAGTTCTTGGATGGATTCTTTAAGTCGCAAGTCGCAAGAATCAGAGGCGAACAGTAGGCACCAAATCTGGTGCCAGGTCAAGCCCCCTTCCCGATTACGTGCAAAGAGCTGGTACTACCTTGCAGAAGTACCCGTCCACTGTAAGGGCCGGGCCATGCCCAGCCCGGGCGACGCACGCGTCGGCCCTACCGCACGGGTTTCAGTGCAATCAGGTACTAGCCGGCCGCCTGGTTGATCGTCTCTGCGATGAGCGCTGCGTCTGCCTGGGAAATGGCCGATCCGGTCGGTAAGCAGATGACTGATTCCGAGAGCGACTCTGTGCGTGGCAGGTGGAGATTGAGATGTTGATAGGCACCCATTCGGTGCACTCCCGGGTAAAAGTATCGACGCGCGAAGATACTCTTGTTGAATAGCTCCGATAGGATGTGGTTTCGGAGTTCCGGCGGGCAGAGCACTGGAACGTATTGATAGTTCGATTGCTCGCTGTCCGCTGGGCAGATCAGTTGAAGTGGCGGCTTGAGACGGCTGCTATAGATGTCAAATAAATCGCGGTTGTGGGCAATGATCTGCTCGAGCTTCTCGAGGTTAGTCAACGCCATTGCGGCATGAATCTCTGATAACTTCGCGTTGGTGCCAATACTCTCGACGGCATCATAACCGGCGAATCCGAAGTTGCGAGCAGACCGCAATTTGTCGGCAAGTTCAGCGGAGTTGGTGGTAATAAGCCCACCTTCGAAGCCAGAGATAAACTTGGTGGCATGCAATGAGAATACCTCGGCCGCCCCGAAGCCGCCTAAACGTATACCGTTTTCCTTCACCCCGAGAGCGTGTGCCGAGTCGTAAATTACAGGAATGTCGCACTTCTGCGAGATGGTCTTCAGGCGGGCAACATTGCAGACATTTCCGTAGACATTGACAGGCAGGATGCAGGCGGTGGACTTGTTGATTAGCCGTTCGACATGATCGCAGTCAATCAATCCTCTTTCGTCAACGTCGCAAAAGATTGGAGTCAGGCCGCTTCTTACAATCGAGTGTGCGGTAGCTACGAAGGTGAAGGAAGGCACGATTACCTCACCTACTTTGTTCAGCGACTGCAGGAGCAGTTCCAGTGCCAAGGTGGCATTGGCGAGCGCGATGCAATGCTGAACATCCAGCTCTTCTTTAACCAGGTCTTCCAGTCGGCGAGCAAACGGACCATCGTTTGTGTGAATCGCCGTATCGAGTATCTGCTCCACTCTTTCCAGGAAAAGCGCTCGGTCCAAGATGTTTGGTTTGCCAACCACATACTTTGGTTTGAGCGGTACGGACGACTTAACTTCGCCGCTACTTGCCGGGTCCACTGGTTGCCCGAGGGGAGTTGAACTCGGAGTAACCGATTTTAAAGAAGTCATCTAAAGCTCCAATGCCTGCCGCTTGCTGTGAGCAGGAGTTGATTATATATTGCCAGTTAACAAGCGTTGATTAATCAACTGATAGCTACTTCAGAGATATGCCCTGGCGGCTTTATCTTGATTGCTCTGGCTTGCCTAAGAATGGCGGCAAGTTGACGGTATGATCGTAATAGTGATTGCGGGGACCGGACTTGCGGTTCGGGTAAGAGGCGATTGCAGTTGGACCTGGCTGGTGGCGAACAGCGATTTGGCATGCCAGCCAGTCTTGAGTTGGCGAAACGAGAGGGCGTCAGATGGATGAGCGGATAGTAATCATTGGTGCGGGCGGCCACGCCAAGGTTGTTCTGGATGCGATTCAGCAGATTAACCGAAAAGAACAGCTGTTTACAATCGCTGGATTAGTCGATGATGTAACCGGAAAAACGGAACTCTGTGGTTATCGGGTCGAGCCCGAGGCTGGAAGGTTCTCTGCCGATTGCTTTGTGGTGGCGATCGGGGACAATCAAGCCCGCAGGGATAAATTCAATCAGTTGCTGTCTCTCAATTACCGACCGGTCACCATCATTCATCCGGCAGCCGTCTTATCACCGCAAGTCAAGATTGGCTTGGGTAGTGTAGTTATGGCGGGAGTAGTAATCAACATTGACACTACGATTGGTGCTAACTGCATTGTCAACACCTCCGCCTCTATAGATCATGACTGCACGATTGGCGACCATGTCCACATCGCCCCGGGATCGGTTCTGGCCGGTAATGTAAGTGTAGGCGAGGGTGCCTTCTTGGGCGCAGGAACCAAGGTGATTCCGCGCATTGCGTTGGGCGCCTGGACGATCGCCGGTGCCGGTGCGGTTGTAATAAAGGATGTCCCAGCCGACGTTAAGGTGGTTGGCGTTCCGGCCAAGCCAATTCAGTCCGGTTTCCGTTCGGGTCTGCCAGAATAGGCGGCGCTTACATACCCGGATTGGATTTGTTGCTGATTGCGGTTTGCATTTTGTCCACGACGGCCTTGGCATCGTAATAAGCTGCGATTCTGGGAGCGTAGTTTATTACCCAGTCGAGCTCTTTTTTCGCCTCTTCTTTCTTGCCTTGTTGCAGCAAGTCGAATCCGATATACGTTCTTGCCTCAGCAAGCTGCGGATTGTTTTGTGCAGCCGCCAACAATTGGCTTTGCGATATCTGCTTTGAAAGGTACTTCAAAAGCGGTCCCGGCCAGCCTGCTTGCGGGTGTATTGCCGATATCTGGGAGAGCAACCGGCCCGCCGATTTTTCGTCGTGGAGATTTCTATAGACTATTGCAGCCAGAATTGCTGAATAAAGTGCTGCCGCTCCTTGCCCTCGCGAGATTGCCACCACTTTGGTCAAGTCGGCGAGCGCGAGCTTGTAACTGGCGCTGTCATAGTAGGCTCTACCTCTTAGATAGTAGGCGCCGGCATTGGTGGGTGCAACCGCAATTGCTTGCGTGCAATCGGCTATGGTGCCGGCTAGATTGCCAAGCTCGTATTGAGTGGTGGCACGCAGAGTGTAAGCGCCGCTATTGGAGGGATGTGATTTTACGACCTTGTCGTAATCTGCGATCGCGCCGGACCGATCTCCCTGCGAGCCGCGCATTTCAGCGCGGGTAAGCAAGCATGCTTCGAAACTGGGATTGATCTTCAGTGCCTTTTCGAAATCGGCCATGGCGAGGTCGTTCTTCTGGCTCGAGCGCCAGGCGATACCGCGGTTGTAATAAGCTTCTGCGTAATTTGCATTTATCCGGATTGCTTTGTCGAAGTCCTCAATCGCCCCGGTCTGGTCCTTGGCTGCCCGGCGCGCTAGACCGCGATTGTTATATGCCAGCGCGTAGTTGGGATTAACTTTGATGGCTTTGTCGAAATCTTCGACCGCCTTTTTATAGTCGCCCTGATAGAGATAGACCATCGCGCGATTGTTGAGCGCATCTATCGAAGTAGGCTGAAGTTCCAGCACCTTCGTGTAGTCTTGGATGGCCGCTTTGCCGTTGTCCAGTTTGCTGTAAGTCATGGCGCGCTGGAAGTAAGCTTCGACATTCTTGGGATTGATCTTGATGGTGGTATCAAAGTCATTTAGCGCTGACTTTGCGTCGTTCATCGCGAGATGTGAGAGCCCCAGATTGTAATGAGCTGCTTCGTAATTTGCATCTATAATGATGGCCCTTTCGAAGTCCTTGACAGCTGTCTGCTGATCGCCGCTTGCCCGGCGGGCTAAACCACGGTTGTTAAGTGCGAGCGGATAGGTCGGGTGAATTTGAATCGCTTTGGAGAAATCTTCGATCGCCGCGCTATGGTTGCCCATGTACATTTGGATCATTCCGCGGTTGTTAAGAGTGTCGATTGAGGTTGGTCTTATCTGCAATATGGCAGTGTAGTCCTGCAGAGCTGATTTCTGGTCTCCTAGTTTGCTGTATGCCACAGCCCGCTGGAAGTAGGCGTCTATGTTCTTAGGATCGAGCTTGACAGCCGTTTCTAAATCGGGCATCGCCTTCTTTGGTTCGCCCATGTTCACGCGTGCAGTTGCTCGATAGGAATAGGCTGATGACGATTTCGGATCCAGCTTGATGGCTTGAGTGCAATCTTGGATGGCATTCTTATACTCACCAAGGGCGATGCGAGCCGCTGCCCTATCTATATAAGTCTTAGCCACCTTCGGATTGGCATCGATCTGCTTGTTATACAAATCAATTGCTGCTGCATACTTGCCGGATTTGATCAGGCTTTCAGCGGAGCTCATGTCCTTACCCTTCTCTTCTGCCCAGACAGTCGGTTGGCAATTCAAAACTGCGCAAACGAGCATTGACAACGCTGTCAACCGACGCGCGCGCAATGAGCTCTTCTTTGTCGAACCGGTTGCAACCAAGTTTGACGCACGAGTGTTTCCAAAAATCCTGTCAATCACTGGATCAATTTTCATCGGACGTCGCAAAGCTCCTCAATATAGAAGTAGGACAATGTAATGCTGAACTGCTTGGCAATCCGTGGATTATAACTGATAATCAAAACCGCCAAGCTTATATATAAATGAACTGCTTGCCAAGTGTGCTGCTCAACATTAAATATGCAGCGTTCGCCGGCAAGGATTTGCGGCGTCGCAACGGCTGAGCGCTATATGCGGGTGTCGCCTATCTGCGTACGCACTGTATATGGTGTTGTCTAAAATTGGCATCTATCAAAGTTTGTTGCAGTGTGAAACTGGCTTTTTGTCAAGTATTTGAGTATTGCCCCTCGCCATGTACTATTGCTCGATACTACGATGCATGGTTGTCACGCGTTTTTTGTCAAGAGAACGGTCCTTTTACTAAGTATTTAGCCCACCCAAACATAAGTCAGGAAGAGACAAATGAAATTACGCTTTTCTCGCAAGGTATCTGCTCTGAAGTCTGGAGCAAGTTTGAAAGACCGAACGAAAATCCAGAAGTGTGACGACCTGAAGCTCTTTTGGGCGGCGTCTCTGTTGGAGGCGAAATCAATCGGACCGAAGCGAGTCGTTGTATCGCTTCTGGCAGCGCATACTATCTTTCTGCAATTCGCTCCGGCATATGCGCAGCAAGTAATCGACACCACCCCCGCCACCTCCGGAACGACGGCAACCGGCGCCAACGCCCTGGCTGGAGGCAATAACGCCAACGCCAATGGGGCTAATGCGACGGCTATAGGAGTTGCAGCGAATGCTCAAGGCGCTGATGCCTCGGCCTTTGGGCAGGCGAGCATAGCCAACGGTGCTAGTGCCTCGGCTTTTGGTTCGGGGAGTAATGCCACCGGGGCTAATGCGTCATCTTTTGGTCAGGGCAGTTTGGCTAGCGGTACGAATGCGTCCTCGTTTGGTCTGGGTTCCGTGGCAAACGGCACTAACGCTTCGGCGTTTGGTGAGGCCGCCAACGCCACCGGTGCAAATGCTTCTGCCATCGGTCGGGGAAGCACGGCTAACGGTGCTAATGCTGCGGCCAGTGGGGCGAGCAGTGTGGCAAATGGTGTAAACGCCACTGCGACCGGCGTGAGCGCCAACGCTACAGGAACTAACGCTTCGGCGACTGGGCAGGGCAGCATCGCGAATGGCACCAACTCATTAGCTGATGGTCGAGGTAGCAATGCTACCGGTGGAAACGCTTCGGCTGTCGGTGCTAGTAGTTTGGCAAACGGAGCAAATGCTTCGGCTGTCGGTGCTGGTAGTTTGGCAAACGGAGCAAATGCTTCGGCTGTCGGTGTTGGAAGTGTAGCCAATGGGCCGGCTGCTACGGCTGTCGGTGCGCAATCCAATGCTACTGGGACGGCTGCTACGGCTGTCGGCAGAGGCAGTGTTGCCAATGGGACGGGCGCAACTGCCACTGGTGCGGGTAGTAATGCCACTGGTGCTAATGCCAGCACTTTTGGCAGGCAAAGTATTGCCAACGGCGAAAACTCACTGGCATCCGGGCAGGGGGCAAACGCCAGTGGCGCAAATGCGTCTTCATTGGGCGCGCAGGGTGTAGCCAATGGCACAAACGCCACCGCCCTGGGTCAGACCAGCAATGCTACGGGCGAAAACGCGTCTTCGTTGGGGGCGCAAAGTGTGGCCAACGGCACAAATGCTACTGCTGTCGGTGCACAATCCAATGCTACCGGGCTAGGTGCTACGGCTCTAGGGAGAGGCAGTATTGCTAATGGAGAGGGCGCGACTGCCACTGGTGCGGGAACTGTTGCTACGGGTGCTAATGCCAGCACTTTTGGCAGGATGAGTATTGCCAACGGCGAAAACTCGCTGGCAGCCGGGCAGGGAGCAAACGCCACCGGCGCAAATGCGTCTTCGTTGGGCGCGCAAAGTGTAGCCAATGGAGCAAACGCCACCGCTCTTGGTCAAACCAGTAATGCAACGGGCGCAAACGCGTCTTCGTTGGGTGCGCAAAGCGAAGCCAATGGAGAAAACGCGTTGGCTGTTGGAGCAGGCAGTAATGCTACCGGTGCAAATGCTTCTGCAATCGGTACCAATGCTATCGCTAATGGTGCCAATGCTTTCGCGTCGGGTCAGGGCAGCAACGCCACCGGAGCAAATGCGTCTGCCACTAGTTTTGGCAGTGTGGCTAATGGAAGCAATGCTGTAGCTACCGGGCAAGGCAGTAATGCGACCGGTACGAATGCCTCTGCATACGGTGCCGGTAGTCTGGCTAATGGAACGAATGCTTCGGCTCTGGGCAACGGCAGCACTGCTAACGGTGAAAATGCCTTGGCTTCGGGACAAAGCAGTAATGCCCAGGGTGCTAATGCGATGGCAGTGGGTAACGCCACCACCGCCAATGGTGCCAATGCCATGGCGATCGGGCAAGGCGCGAACGCTCAAGGCGACAATGCAACCGCAATTGATGCCGGCGCGCTGGCCAACGGCACAAATGCAATCGCCACTGGCACGGACAGCGTAGCCAATGGGGCGAACGCTGCCACCTATGGTTTCAGCAGCACTGCCAACGGCACAAATGCAGCGACCTTTGGTCAATCAGCCAATGCTACAGGCAACAACGCATCAACTTTCGGTACTGGCAGCATAGCCAATGGCACCAACGCGACAGCCACCGGGCAGGGCAGTAATGCCACCGGCGACAACGCGGCAGCTTTAGGTTCGGGCAGCACAGCAAACGGCTCGAACGCAGTAGCGACCGGACAGGGTTCCAACGCCACCGGCAACAACGCGGCAGCTTTAGGTTCGGGCAGCACAGCAAACGGCTCAAATGCAGTAGCGACCGGGCAAGGTTCCAACGCCACCGGCAACAACGCCGCAGCCTTAGGCTCTGGCAGCACGGCCAATGGCTCGAATGCGGTAGCGACCGGACAGGGTTCCAGCGCTACCGGCAATAATGCGGCAGCCTTAGGCTCGGGCAGTGTGGCAAACGGCTCAAATGCAGTAGCGACCGGGCAGGGCTCCAGCGCCACTGGCAACAATGCCGCAGCGATAGGCTCGGGCAGCACGGCTAATGGCTCGAATGCAGTAGCGACCGGACAGGGGTCCAACGCTTCCGGCAACAATGCGGCAGCCTTAGGCTCGGGCAGTGTGGCAAACGGCTCAAATGCAGTAGCGACCGGACAAGGTTCCCTCGCCACCGGCAACAATGCTTCAGCTTTAGGCTCGGGTAGCGTGGCAAACGGCTCAAATGCGGTTGCGGCAGGACAGGGTTCCAATGCCACCGGCAACAACGCCTCGGCTGTTGGTGCGGGCAGTGTGGCGAACGGCTCGAATGCTCTGGCGACCGGTCAGGGCTCGCTTGCTACCGGCAACAATGCTTCGGCTCTTGGTACGGGCAGCGTGGCTAATGGCTCCAATGCGGTTGCGGCAGGACAGGGTTCCAATGCCACTGGCGACAACGCCTCAGCTGTTGGTGCGGGCAGCGTGGCAAACGGCTCGAATGCCCTGGCGACCGGTCAGGGCTCGCTTGCTACCGGCAACAATGCTTCAGCTCTTGGTACAGGCAGTGTGGCTAATGGCTCCAATGCGGTTGCGGCAGGACAGGGTTCCAATGCCACTGGCGACAACGCCTCGGCTGTTGGTACGGGCAGTGTGGCCAACGGTTCAAATGCGCTGGCGGCGGGACAAGGCTCGAATGCGACCGGCAACAATGCCGCAGCCGTAGGCTCGGGCAGTGTTGCTAATGGTTCGAATGCACTGGCTACGGGGCAAGGCTCCAATGCGACCGGCTCTAATGCTTCGGCGCTGGGCTCTGGCAGTGCGGCGAACGGCTCAAATGCGTTGGCCTCCGGACAAGGTTCTAATGCGACTGGAGCAAATGCGGCTGCTGTCGGATCCGGCAGTGTAGCTAACGGCACGAATGCTTCTGCGGTCGGTGCAAATAGTGTCGCCAACGGTGGCAATGCATTCGCGTCGGGTCAAGGCAGCAGTGCCCAAGGGACGAATGCTTCAGCGATCGGTACAGGCAGCTCAGCGAACGGCACTAATGCGCTTTCATCCGGGCAGGGCAGCAACGCCACCGGAGAGAATGCATCCGCAGTCGGAGCAGGCAGTTTAGCTAATGGGGCTAATGCGTTTGCGGCTGGACAGGGAAGCAACGCCGCCGGCGCTAATGCTTCATCCATCGGTACCGGCAGCCTCGCTAACGGTACAAATGCATTGGCTTCGGGACAGGGCAGCAATGCCACCGGAGAGAATGCTTCCTCAATCGGTACCGGAAGCTTGGCCAATGGCAGTAATGCGTTGGCGACCGGTCAAGGCAGCAACGCCCAAGGTTTGAATGCATCAGCAGTAGGATCGGGCAGTGTCGCCAATGGTGCCAATGCTGCTTCGGTCGGTGCAGGCAGTTTGGCCAATGGTTCGAATGCATTGTCGGCCGGTCAGAGCAGTAATGCTCAAGGCGCAAATGCAACGGCCGTTGGTAATGCTACAACGGCTAATGGAGCCAACGCCTTGGCAATCGGGCAAGGCGCGAACGCTCAGGGGGCCAATGCGACGGCGATTGATGCCGGCGCGCTGGCTAACGGCACGAACGCGATCGCGACTGGCACGGACAGCGTAGCCAATGGGGCGAACGCTGCGACATACGGATTCAGCAGTACAGCTAACGGCACCAATGCATCTACATTCGGAGAATCCGCCAACGCTACCGGTGTTAATGCAACATCGGTTGGAGCCGCAAGCGTGGCAAACGGCTCCAGCGCAATAGCGACCGGTTTCTCGGCCAATGCTCAAGGGGCTAATGCTTCGGCGTTAGGTGCATTCAGCCAAGCCAACGGCACCAATGCGCTGGCATCCGGTTTCGGTGCCAGTGCGCAAGGGGAATTTGCCACGTCGTCTGGTGTGTCGAGCCAGGCGCTCGGGACGAACGCATCTACCTACGGTGCTGGCAGTTTCGCTAACGGCGAAAATGCATCGGCTTTCGGCCGGAGCAGCTTAGCCAATGGTACGAACGCCCTGACTACTGGCTTCGGTTCTAATGCCACCGGCGACAACGCCACAGTAGTAGGCTCGCTCAGCGGAGCCAACGGTACTAATGCATTGGTCGCTGGTTTTAGCAGTTTTGCGGAGGGTGCTAACGCATCTGTACTTGGTTCGAGTAGCATCGCCAATGGAACCAATGCGCTGACATCAGGTTTCGGAGCTAATGCTCAAGGGGCCAATGCCTCGGCGGTCGGTTCGTTGAGTACCGCCAACGGCGCGAATGCCTCGGCTCTAGGCTCCGGCAGTTTGGCCAACGGTAGCAATGCGTTGGCGTCCGGACTGGGCAGCAACGCCCAAGGGTCCAACGCGACGGCCGTAGGTAATGCGACGACGGCTAACGGAGCCAACGCCTTGGCAATCGGACAAGGCGCAAACGCTCAGGGAGAGAATGCTACCGCGATTGATGCCGGCGCGCTGGCTAACGGTACAAATGCGATCGCCACCGGCACGGACAGCGTAGCCAATGGTGCGAATGCCGCGACTTACGGATTCAGCAGCACCGCCAATGGCACGAATGCGGCGACATTTGGTCAATCAGCCAACGCTACAGGTAATAACGCATCAGCTTTCGGTTCTGGCAGCATAGCCAATGGCACTAACGCCACAGCGACCGGACAGGGCAGTAATGCCTCTGGCAATAATGCCTCGGCAGTTGGTACCGGCAGTGCAGCTAACGGCTCAAATGCGGTCGCAGTTGGTCAGGGCTCGAATGCCACCGGCAACAACGCTTCAGCGCTCGGCTCCGGCAGTGTAGCGAACGGATCGAACGCACTGGCGACTGGACAAGGCTCCAGTGCCACTGGCAACAACGCGTCGGCTCTGGGTTCTGGCAGTGTGGCTAACGGCTCGAATGCGGTTGCGGCCGGACAGGGCTCAAATGCCACCGGCAACAACGCTTCAGCGCTGGGCGCTGGCAGTGTAGCGAACGGTTCCAACGCATTGGCGACTGGGCAAGGCAGTCTTGCC